>CANRWW010000015.1 GCA_947643665.1 uncultured Porphyromonadaceae bacterium
CCCATCCAACAATACGTTATATGGTTACAATCTGGAGGAGGACGGCCTATATAAATTGAACGTTGGCTCCCATTAGACCAGGACATCCCAACTCCGGAATAGGTTTTCTTAGAGGGTGTTTAATAATATCTGTTAATTAGGGGGTGTTCTGAATTTTTTGAAAAATTGTTAATGTAAAAAAATATATACCTTTGCAATTGGAGAAGATATCACAAATTTTATATAAGCAGCTAATTTACATTAAAATATAGATAGAATGAAATTGATAGTGATAAAAAATGTTCTTTTGTGCACTACATTTTTAACAGTCTTGTTTGTGGGTATAAATCTTCAACACGTTGATAACGAGTATTCGCCTGCAGTCATGGCAAATGTAGATGCCTTATCGACTCCTGAGGGAGAAGATGGGGGGGTAGAAACTTTTTATAATCGTCACGAAGGTTTTTGTGATTTCTATGTCAAAGCTAATGCCACTGTTACTATATTAGGATTGGGAGTTTTTCAAGCAGATGCTAATGGATTAGTGAGAGTCTCGGGACAATTAGCGTGTAGTAGTGGAGGGGTTTTTACTTGCCGACCAATAGAGTGTTACGATATTTATCAATTGTTATCTGTTTCAGAGAGGGATTAAAGATGAGTTCTTATGTAAAGAAATTTGTTTACTTCTTTTTGATATTGCTTACTGGTTGTTCAGCTTCGGAAAGCAATAGCGGTGAGAATGTAATCAGTGTAAAGGTTGATGAATTTTCTCCGGTCAAAGACTTCTTTGACGGCTATAAATTTGTGGTATTGGAAACTACAGATGAAAGCTTAGTCTCAAATGAATCAATATTCAGAACAAGTGACAGGTACATAATCTCATACTCTCCGAACAGTGGGTTCGTTATTTTCGATAATGAGGGAAAGTATCTGAACTCATTTAATCATACCGGCGAAGGTCCCGATGAATATGTGGGATTAACGGATTTTTATATAAAAAATGAAACGATATATGCCGTTGCTGGATTCTTTAAAAAAATTTTGGAATATGGAGTCATTGATGGTGAGTGTCTGGCGGTTCATCCTATTGATGGAGAATATGTCTATGCATCGCCTCTTGCCGATGAGACTATAGTTTTAGGAGCGGCATATAATAGTTCCACATTATATAATTTCGCGATCTTCGACCTGAGTTCAGACACTACCCTAAAGGTGTTTGCGCCATACAACAACCGGGCATCCTTAATCTTAGGTAATTTTAATTCTTTTGTTGGAGCAAACACCTCAGATGGAACAGTGTACGGGGTATTACCTTATAATGATAACTTGTATGCCATCACCTCTGATACATGTGAGGTTTGCGAGACTTATGCCTTTAATACATCCTATAAACTACCTGATATTTCGCCGGAGGATTTACAGGTATATGAAACCTGGGAGAAAGTGCGATTTGAAAGAATGGTTCAGAGGCTTCTCAGTTTTTATAAAATGCCTTCAGGCGTATGTTACCAGGCATTCGAAATAATGTCTGAATATGGTCTTATTCCAATGATTTGCAGGTATGATTCAGATAAGAAAGGGGCAGAAACACTTAGGATGAATGCCGAACTTTTCGATGAGTTTCCATTCTTATACGGATCTCCGTTTGAATTTCGGAACGAATATTGCATTACGGCGATTAATGCAGAATTTGCCTTGAATACAGCGAGCAAATTCGGTCTGGATATATTTTCCGGTTATGATTTGACCGAGGAGTCAAACCCTGTGATATTTTATCATCATTTCAAGGATTAAGGATATGTCTAATCTGAGTAGCAGTTTTTTAGTATTCATAATCTTTTTGATATGAAAAACATTTTCATTGCATTACTGATTTGTTCTCATCTGTTTACATTTGTTTCATGTGCGTGGCTTGAGAATAAGAACGAAGAGCGGCGCCAAAGATCCGAGGCTGAATCAATAGTCAATTCATGGTTAGGGAAAGTCATATCAATAGACACAACTGTCGGATTTATTACAGAAAAGGGTGATTCCATAGATGCTGACATGCCGGATGCAGATTTTAGGTTGATACGATATTGGCGGGGATGATTGCACGTCGTGTCGCATGCATCTACACAAGTATAACGAAGCGCTAAGAACCTTGTCAGACAGTGCTGGAACCGAGGTAGATTTCCTTTGTATAGTTTGCCCCAACAATTTAGATGAATTGAGGCGTATTAAAAAAACTGAAAATCGCAGTAACCTAAAGATTTTAGTAGACACTCGCGACAGCCTCAACCGGTTGAACAGCCTCCCTGAGGTTGATGGCTTACGGACATTTCTTGTCGACCGCAACAATCAAGTTCTCGGAGTCGGCGATCCGGCGGTCAATCCTCAGATAATGCGGCTCTACACCTCCATCCGATAAACCGAAGATATATGGTTGTGACAATCGTCATAACCTGCACGGCGTCATATCCGTTGCAGTTCACGAAGTTTTGCACTTCAGTTTGGAATCTTCAAACCTACGCAAACTATTTTTTTGAATAATCTCCACTCTTAAATTTTGTAAATAAAGATTATATACTTACCTTTACAACAATTAATCAGGATCACTAAATTATATAGATGATCGGAGATATTCTTAACAACCTTAAATCAAATGAAAAAGTCTTTCTTCTTAACTGTGGCTGTGTCCCTTGGTGTCATCGGCTATCTATGCTACGAGCTACAATCTCCCAAATCAGAACCATTAAATCCTGCCGTTTTAGCAAATATTAATGCTCTTACGGAAGCAGAGGGATAAGATGGTGGAGGGTTGGACTGTTCTTACGACAGAGAGACAAACGAGTGCTACATTTATGTAGGTATAAAAGGAAGCGTAGAATTGTTTGGATTCGGAGTACTGTATGCAGGTGCAGACGGGTATGTTAGAGTAAAAGCTGAAGTTATATGTAAATCAGGAGGGAACAGCACTTGTACACCTTTCGAATGCTTTCAATTATATTCTCTAATAAAAGATTCTGAGAGATCATGAAATTCATTTCATTTCAGGCAATTGCGAGTTGCTTAATTCTTTGCGCAGCTTGTAGTAATATTGATTCTTCCCGTGGGAGAATCAATATAGATGTCGAAACATTTTCTCCAGTCACAGACTTCTTTGACGAGGTCAGGTATGTAATATTGGAGACAAACGACAGCTCAATTATCGGAGAACGAGTTAAGTTTCGACTTGCCTCAGACTATAACAGAATTGTCGCCTTCTCAGATCAAACGGGTTTTACCGTGTTCGATGGTAATGGGAAATGGATCAATACTTTCGATCATCAGGGGGAGGGTCCCGAAGAATACATAGGTATCACAGACTTTTACCTCTTTAAAGAGGAATTGTATGCGGTATCATGTTATCAAAGTAAGATTTTAGTTTACTCAATTGATACCGGAGAATGTAACCGCGTCATAAATATGGCTGATAATTATAGCGATGCAACATGGCTAAACGACAACTATATAGCTCTATGTTCAGCCTACAACAATACGTCGCTTTATAATCTTGCAATACTCAATGCTTCCGAAGGTAAAATAGAAAAACTGTTTTTGCCATATAAATTCTTCGACTCCTCTACAGACAGCAACTATAACGCTTTTGTCGGACGAGATGTGGAAGGTGTCTATGTAACACTTCCGTATAATACCGATTTGTATTATCTTACATCCGATACTTGTGTAGTCGCAGAGACATATTGTTTCAACTCTCCCGACAAACTTCCGGAGGTTAAAATGGAGGATGTGAATAAGCGTGAAATGGAAGAACCCACCCGTACAACCCGGAGCGTAAATTGGTTGGGATACTTCTGTAAGCCATCCGCTGACATGTGCTATCAGGCGTTTGAACTGCTGACAGATTATGGCAATAGGACATATATCAGCAAATACAACCCTATTTCAGGCGACAGCAGAACTTTTTGCATAGACACGACTGATGAATTTCCTTATCTCATATGGAAGCCTGTGCTGATGAACGATGACTATTACATCTCTGCTCCAAAAGCAGAATTTATATTGAGTTACGAGAATATATCCGGGAGAACTACATTTACAGACGCTGGTCTTACACATGATTCAAATCCCGTGATATTCTTTTACCACCTCAACCATTCGTGGTGATTAAATAATCACATTTTCAGAAACAACGTTTCCGGATTCTATATCAATGAAAAATAGTTATATCGCGATAGTTATCTACTTGATTTTCTGCTCTTTTATTTCATGCGGAGGGATTGATACAAAGTTTAAGGTCGGTCATGACAACGCGGATGTGGAAGCTGTTGTTAACTCATGGTTTGGAAAAGTTATAACTATTGACCCTACCGTTGGCTTTATAACTACAAGAGGAGATTCTACAGATATTGAATTGCCGGATGCAGAATATAAATTGATCAGATATGTTGATGGAGGTGGTTGCACATCATGTCGCTTGCATTTACATAAGTATAACGATGCATTGAGAACATTGTCAGATAGCGCTGGAGAAGAGGTGGGACTTCTTTGTATAGTTTGTCCAAAAAAATTTGGTGAGTTAAAGCGTATTCTAAAAATTGAAAATCGTGGCAATCTTCCGGTTCTGGTTGACATGAACGACAGTCTCAACCGTCTGAACGGCTTCCCTGAAGCTGACGGGCTGCGCACGTTTCTTGTTGACCGCGACAACCATGTGCTCGGAGTGGGCGATCCGGCGGTAAATCCTCAGGTAATGCGGCTGTATACCTCTATTCTCACCAGCGATTCCGTGAGATTGCAACGTCGGCGTATGCCGAAAACTTCTCTCGTGATGTATCCTGCGAAAATGAATATCGGGCGTATAGTTGCGGGCGATTCCGCGGTGGGAGAATTTCATCTGGGCAATTACGGCAATGAGCCTTTCGTGCTCGACGCGCTGTTACCGTCGTGCGAGTGTGTCACGGCAGTTCTCTCCTCCGATACCATCGCTCCCCATAGCGAGGCCATTCTGCGTGTTGTATTCCGAGAGGATGAACCGATCGGGAGTTTTGAGCGCACTGTAGAGGTCGTAGGCAACATCGACCCAGACTTTGCCCTCACCATCACCGGCACAGTCGTCGAAAAGTAGAAGATGCCACAAATGACGCCGAACTCCCCTGCAAGAAGCGTGGGAAACTTTCGGTGCATCTTTTCGCTCGAATAGTATGACGACTATTGTCTGCCATTTTACAGAAATATCCGTGTGCTTTTTGAATTAAAATCTCATAAACAACCCAATAAACGAATGAACCCGAGTCTTTTTTGATTTTTTACTATTAAATTTTGTGAATCTGGATTATATGCTTATCTTTGCAGCGTATACTTAATCTAAGTATTGAAATATTAGTCAAAATTAGCAAACATTAGTTATGTTTTGGGAGATAAAGTTAGGGTAATTAGCTGCTTGTTGGTAGTAATTACTCTTATTGGAGTAGGTACATATTATCAAATACCGGTTAGTTCAACAGAAGACCTTCGATTGAAAAATATTCTTGCCGTATCTGAATTAGAGGATGGTGAAAAAGGTTCTGATATTTTGGCTAAAGAAAAAATTGTCACTACAAAAGTGCTTGATGTGGATATTTATTTAGAACTCCAACCAGATAACTCCTATAAAGAGGTTGTAAAGGGATATCATATACTTCAAGTAACATCATGTGAAGGAGAAGGATTGGTGAAATGTTATCCTGATATGGATTATGATTATTGGCCTGTGGAGGGTTCGAGCTCAGATTTTAATGGGTTCGCAGGTAAAAAACGGAAATAAATATAAATTTAGGATTTCATTTAAATATTAGATGATGTTATGAACAAGATCATCAAGTCTTCTCTCGCTGTAATAATTTTGGTTTTTGTTTCTTTTTGGGGAATGTATTGCCATTCCGATATTATAGAGAAAAAATATAGAGATCAATATACTCTTGCGAATATGGAATCCCTGTCAGAAATAGAAAATATTGAAACTGGCATAGGCTTTAACGTTTCAGAGGTGACGGCTCATACAGAACCGTATTTTTCAAATAATGGTAACGGAACAATTAGCATATACAATAAAACCACATATGAATGCAAAGGTGAAGGGCCAATAAACTGTCCCATGTATCCTAAATATGAATTTGTTGAAATGTTTCCATAAAATTCTCTATGTATGCGTAAAATTCAGCTTTTCTTATTCATAGTTTTTTGTTCGATTATTTCCGGTTGCTCATATAAACCTTCAGTTTCAGATGATGTAGTTCCCGGTGCAAAAATTAAACTTGTTTTTCAGGAAGGTGACCAGTCTCTTGTATTTGATTCCATAGCGACCAGATGCGGACACTTTGTTCCAGAAACAACAGAAAACGCACTTTTAGGAAGTATACACAGAGTAGTGAAATGCGATTCGTTATATTTTATATTTGATGACCTGAAACAGGTTATGGCGTTTACTGAGACAGGTAAACACCGGTTCACAATACATAATATTGGTGAAGGTCCGGGTGAATATATAACTTTATGGGATATCGCGATTGATTATACCCGTAAAAAATTGGTTCTGTTAGTTGATCAAAAGATATTGTACTATAATCTTGATGGTACATTTACCGGTCATGAAACGACACTGCCAGATTATGCCCATGAGATTATTGTCTCAGGACAAACGGAATTCCTTACCCTTAGCACATATACCAACAATGAGCTAAGTAAGAACTCAATCCGTACGATAAATCAGAACGATGGAACTTCTTTTGATTACATGAAACCATTGCACGAATATGCACCATCCTGCTTCTTTTTAGGAAGCAATCTTACTTCTTCGGTGGATGGAACAGTATATTTCACCCGTAAATTCGATTCAAATATATATACCTTGCATGAAGATTCATATTCTATTGAATATCAGATTGATTGGGGAGAATGGGAATTTATTCCTAAAGAAGATGTGCAATATGAATGCAGCGATATTTTTAAAGAAGGTCTGATGGATAAGAAAGTATATGCTGTATATGATTTTCAAAGAGGTGATTCAATTATAACATTCAGAACCAATTACCCCGGTTTTTATTACGGGTCACTGAATACAAGGAGTATCTACTATATATTGCAGCCAATCGATGGGGAGTTCAATCTCCCGCTTGTAAATGCAATGCCGGTAGGTGGAACCGACGGTATGATAATGTTTGATTTGAGCCAATTCTATCTAGAAAAGCAACTTGAGTCTATTCCAACGTATGGCAACGAGAAGTTTCGGGAAGTATTTGACAGTATGTCGAAGGATTCCAATCCGCTGCTGATTTTCTATAAACTCAAATGACCCGATATCTGTCCGTCATATATATTATTCTGATAATTTTGTCAGGAATACTTACCTGCGGGTGTGACAGACAGCCTCATTCTGATGTCGAGGCTGTTGTTGATCGGTGGATCGGTAAAACTATAAAATTTCCGGGGGATTCTATCGGAGCATTTGTCGTAGGGCGTGACACAGTGGCGTCTCCGGTTTTCGATGCCCGTTTTACAGTTGTCAGATATGTGGATTCCGTTGGTTGCACATCATGTAAATTACGGCTTCCGGAATACCGTTCGCTAATAGAGCGGTTCAATATGCTCAGCAGTAACAGGGTTGACTATTTGTTGGTAGTCACCCCATGTGATATAAGGGAATTTCGTGAGATATTAAAGCGAGATAATGTAAAATATCCAGTTTTGCTTGACGAAGACGCATCGTTCAAGAAGTTGAATGAGCTGGAGGATAGTGATGTATTCCATATGATGCTATTGGATAAGGATCGTAAGGTATTGGCAATCGGCAATCCCGCTATTAGTCCGAAGGTAATGAAGCTGTATGTCGATTTACTCACTGAAAATGCAGTGTCCGGAGGCAATTATATCAAAATAACGACTATAAACTCAGAAGTCAGAAACCATGATTTTGGTGATGTCTGTGTTGGCACAGTGGCTCATCATCGCTTTCATATCACTAATACTGGCAACGAATACTTTTTTGCAGACACAGTAGTTTCTTCATGCGACTGCACACGCGCTATGATTCATCCCAGAAATATAGCTCCCGGTGAAATTGCTGAAGTAACCGTCGCGTTTCATGCTGATGAACCGACAGGTTTCTTTGAACGCGAGGTGGACGTATTTGGAAATATTCCATCCGGTAAATTCACCCTCACCCTCACCGGCACAGTCGTCGGGAAATAGAAGATAGATTTTAATGGATTGGAGAGTCGGGTATAAACAACTCGGAAGTCTGCTTGCGCGGATTGAGTGGGGGCAAGTATTGGAGGCTGGAGTGCTTGCGGTAGGACTTGTGGAGGGAATTTGGGGCGCGTTGCAACTTTTCGGGTTTGTCGATAGCGGTCACCCGCGCTACCCGGTGACGGGGTCGTTCTACAACCCCGGTCCTTTCGGGTGTATGCTTGGATGCGTGTTTCCGGTGGCGGTCAGCATATATCTGCGCCCCCGGGCGAAATGGCTGAAATGGAGCGCTGGGGTGTTTCTGATGCTCTGCGCATTGCTGCTGCCGGGAGGAATGAGCCGCACTGGATGGATAGCAGCTCTGGCAGGCTCGGCGGTGACATTGACCGGCATTTATCGGGAAAAAATCTTTTCGATAAACAGAAAATATCTGGTTGCGACAATCGCCGTTACCGGCATCGGTTTATGCGCCGCAGGGTATGGAGCCTACCATATAAAAAAAGATTCAGCCGATGGGAGGGTGCTGATGTGGAAAGTGGCAGCTCTGGCTGTATCCCGCTCGCCGCACCAAGGGGTAGGATGGGATTATGTTGAAGGAGCCTATGGAGATGCGCAGGAGGAGTATTTCCGCGATGGTATGGACAGTGGAAACGAAGCGATGGTCGCCGGCACTCCGGTGTATGTTTTCAATGAATATCTTCAGCTGGCTATCGCTTTCGGGTGGCTCTGCGGGGTTATGTTTTTGCTGTCATTGCTGCTTGCATGCGGGCTTTATATGCGCCGCAGGCTGTATGGCATGGCTGGAACGACGGTAGGGATAGCCGTGACATGCATAGCATCATATCCCTTGCAGTTCGTAGAGTTCCGATGGTTCATCGGTCTTACGGTGATTTGCGCTTTCATGCTTTTGCGCAGGCTACCGCTCCGGTTGTCGGCAGTAGCGGCATCAACCGCAGCAATGATTCTCTTTTTCTGCAACAAACCCGATTCCGACATAAATGCCGAGTTCCGTAAAGCCCACGCGACATATCAGAATGGAAATTTCCGCGAGGCTATCGACAGCTTCAACGAACTTCTGCCAAAAACCTCTGATCCTATGCCGTTAAACCTTATCGGCAAATGCTATCAGTCGCTCGGGATGCCGGATTCGGCAGAACACTATTTCATCCGATCCACCCATAGGCTACCCAACCGCTTCTATCCTCATTATCTCCTGATGAAGCTCTACGCCGAAAATCCGGCAGACAGCGCCAAAATGCGCCGCGAGGCTACCTATCTACTTTCCACAGAGCCAAAGACCCCCTCCAAAGCCATTGATGAGATGCGCGAGGAAGCAACGCACCTTATTTCATCAATCTGTCGAAGATAATGCACTTGGATTCTAATTTATTTAGTAAATTTGTCATCGGAAGAATCTATTGCAAAAGTCGAGGAACCGTAGTTAAGTAAACAAACCATATGAGACACCTGTCGACAATAACATTTCTTACAACGGCATCGTTGCTTCTTGCGGCATGCACGGAGAAAAACGAAGAGCAACGCGCCGAGAAGAATGAGGTGGCAATGATAGGTGTGCAGTCGAATGCCGCCGAAGTGACGGTGATGAGACTGGAGCCGCGCATGTTCACCCACGAAGTGGTGAGCAATGGCAAAATTGCAGCTGGAGCCTATGCCGACCTGCGCTTTACCACCTCCGGTGCGCCGATAGAAAAAATAATGGTGAAAAACGGCCAAAGGGTCAGAAAAGGTGATGTGCTTGCGGTGCTTGACCGCTTCCAGCTGACAAACAATGCCACCAATGCGCGCAACAATCTGGAGCGCGCGCGGCTTGACCTTGCCGACGCGCTCATCGGGCAGGGCTACGATCCGGCTATGCAGGAGACGGTACCGGAAGAGGTGATGGCTCTTAGCCGCCTGCGCAGTGGAGTGGCGCAAGCCGAAATTAATCTTGCCGAGGCCGAGAAGGCACTCCACGAAGCCACGATGCGCGCCCCTTTCGACGGCGTGGTGGCCAACATGTTTCAGAAAGCATGCAATTATCCCGACGGCGCACAGCCGTTTTGCCGCATACTCTCCACCTCGGGAATGGAAGTGGATTTCACCGTGCTGGAAAGTGAGCTGCCGTTGATACATATCGGCGATGCGGTGAAGGTTTCGCCATATGCCTCCGACGGCACTTTCAACGGCACCGTAAGTGCTGTGAACCCCATAGTGGAGTCTGACGGTATGGTGAAGGTGACGGCCACCGTGGGGAGCGGCACCGGACTTTTCGATGGCATGAATGTACAGGTGAGCGTGAAGCGCGAGGTAGAGCAGGCACTGGTGGTGCCCAAGAGCTCCGTGGTGCTACGCAGCGGCGGGCGGCAGGTGGTGTTCACCCACCACGATGGGAAAGCGCTTTGGAACTATGTGACCACCTCGCTTGAGAATATGAACGAATATGTGGTTACCGACGGCCTTCAGGCAGGAGCCGAAGTGATAACTACCGGCAATCTGAACCTCGCACATGAAGCCCCCGTAAAAATTATCAGCGACTGATGGTAAAATTTCTTCTCAACCGTCCCATAGCTGTGATCATGGCCTTTCTCGCGGCCGTTATAATAGGGTGTGTCACTTATTTCACCCTGCCGGTATCGCTGCTGCCGACAATAGACATACCCAACATCACGGTGCAGGTAGCAGGAGGCAACAACAGCGCACGGGAGCTGGAGAACACCGTGGTAGGTCCGCTGCGCCGACAGTTGCTGCAGGTCGGCGGCCTCAGCGAAATAAGGAGCGAGACCCGCGACGGCATCGGACTGCTGTGCCTGTACTTCGACTACGGGGTGAGCACCGACCTCGCATTCATTGAGGTGAACGAGAAAATCGATGCCGCCATGAGCTCGCTGCCGCGCGATATAAGCCGGCCGAAGGCCATAAAGGCTTCGGCTACCGACATACCTGTACTCTATCTCAACATGACACTGCGCGACGACAGCGGCGACTTCCTGCAGATGGCAGAAGTGGCCGAGAATGTGGTGCGCCGACGCATAGAGCAAATGCCGGAAATTGCCATGGCCGACATCACCGGGAGCCCGCTACGGCAACTTCGCATAGTGCCCGACCGGGGGAAGATGGAATCGGTATCCATTTCGGTCGCCGACATTGAGCGGGCGCTGAACGACAACAATGCCGAAGCGGGGTCAATGACAGTGCGCGACGGATATTATGAATACCGCATCAACATCTCCACACAGTTGCGCACCGCAGAAGATGTGAAAAACATTTTCATCAGAAAGGCCGATCGCCTGATGCAGCTCGGAGATTTCTGCAAGGTGGAGGTTGTGGACGACAATCCGCTGGGCTACTCCTATTTTAACGGCAAACGCGCCGTGACGCTCGCCATCATAAAGCAGAGCGAGGAAAACATGGACAAGCTGAAAAGCACATTAAAAGAGACCACCGACCATTTCGAGAATCTTTACCCACAGATAGAGTTCACTCAGAGCCGCAACCAGACCGAGCTGCTTGACTACACCATCTCTAACCTCGTGCAGAACCTCATTTTCGGATTCATATTGGTGTTCGCCCTCACAGCCTTGTTCATGGGCGAGATACGCTCTTCGATGGTAATCGGCATCAGCATCATGGTATCAGTGGTCATCACATTCCTGCTGTTCTACCTATTCGGGGTGTCAATCAACATCATATCGCTCTCGGGACTTATCCTGGCAGTGGGCATGATGATTGACAACTCGGTGATCGTGACCGAAAATATAATGCAGTACCGTCAGCGTGGCCTGCCGCTGACTGAGGCCTGCGACAGGGGCACATCGGAGATGATCACTCCCATGCTTTCCTCGTCGCTCACCACAGTAGCGGTGTTCATACCTTTGGTATTCGTCAGCGGCATTGCCGGAGCCATATTCTTCGACCAGGCGTTCGCCATCACCGCCGGACTGGCCGTGAGCTATATCACCGGCATAATGCTGCTGCCGGTAATATACCGTCTGTTTTTCAGCCGGTCGACGGCCAAGGTGAAAACCGGCAACGCCAACAGGGTGCTTGCCAAAGGATATACCGCCGTGATGGACTGGTGTTTCGCTCACAAGACTGTCTGCCTGGTGTTCACGGCGCTCGCTCTGCCGGCCTGCATGCTGCTCTTTGGAATACTTCCGGTGGAGCGCATGCCACAAATTGACCGCGACGACATGGTGGCTCGCGTGGAATGGAACGAGAACATCAACATTGACGAGAATGCCCGGAGGGTGAAGGAGGCAGTGGACGCCCTTGACTCCACGAAGCTCACAGCCAACTCGGCCTATATCGGCGTGCAGGATTATCTGCTTGACGCCGGCAACGAACTTTCCCCCTACGAAGCCGAAATATATCTCCAGGCCACCGACCCGCGCGAACTGCCGGGACTGAAAGCCAGAGTGCGGGAATGGATGGCCGGCCGGTTCCCGCAGGCCACTGTGGAGTTCATGGGCGCAGAAAATATCTTTGAGAAAATATTTTCTACAGACGAGCCCGACCTTGAAGCACGGCTGCACCGCACCGATAAATCGCCCGACGCCGACATTGACGCGCTGCTGGCTCTGGAAAAAGGGATAACAACCGACCCCACACCGATGCATGACCGCCTGGACATAGTGGTAGACCATGAGAAACTGCAGCTATATCACATAAGTTACAGCGAGGTGGCGCATGCCCTCCGCACAGCTTTCAATGCCAACAATGCCGGTGTACTTCGCTCATATCAGCAATATTTGCCCATAACCATCGCCGGCAACAACGTTACGGTAGAAAACGTGCTCACCCACACGATGGTGCGCGATGTACCGCTGTCGTATCTTGTGCATATAAAACAAGCCAAGGACCTCAAAAGTATCACCGCCGCCTCCGACGGCGAATTCATTCCTCTTGATTTCCACGATGTGGAGGATCCGAAGCAAAAAATGGAGGAGATAAAAGCAGCAGTAGAACGCACCCCTGAATGGAAGGTGAGCTTCACCGGAAACATCTTCTCTAACATGGAGCTGATGAAAGAGCTCGCAGTGATTCTGATGATATCGGTGCTGATGATGTATTTCATTCTCTGCGCACAGTTCGGCAGTTTTGTGCAGCCACTCATAGTGCTAGCCGAGATTCCTGTTGACACTGCCTTCGCACTGATTTCACTATGGCTATGCGGCCACTCGCTTAACCTCATGTCGGCAATAGGCATAATAGTGACATGCGGCATCGTAGTGAACGACTCCATCCTCAAACTTGATGCCATCAACAATCTACGTTCCCGGGGGATGCCACTGGCAGAAGCCATACACACTGCCGGACTACGCCGCCTGCGTCCCATTATAATGACTTCGCTGACCACAATCCTTGCCATGGTGCCGATGCTCTTCACCAACGACATGGGCTCGGAGCTTCAGCAGCCGCTCGCCATAGCCATGATCGGCTCAATGGTGGTGGGCACACTGGTCAGCATATTCGTCATACCGATCGTTTACTGGTTAATCTATCACCGCAATGAAAAAACTACTGCTTAACATACTGATTCTGTTCCCCCTTACGCTATATTCCCAAAAGGTCAACCTCACGCTGCAACGCGCCATCTCAATAGCCAATGACAGCTCGCTGCAGGCATTCAGGGTGAAGAACATGTACCAGTCGTACTACTGGCAATATCGCTCGTTCAAAGCCGAGAGACTGCCGTCGCTATCGCTGCAACTCACCCCGGCCTCATACAACCGCTATATCCGTCAGCGATACGACTCACAGGAAAATATTGACGTTTATCGCGCCCAGCAGATGTACAGCGCCTCGGGAATGCTCAACATCACGCAAAATTTCGACCTCACAGGCGGTACGTTCTATCTGGAAACCGGGGTGGAGTATATGCGTAATTTCGGCGACTACACCGGCAACCAGTTCTCGTCGGTGCCTGTCAGAATAGGCTACCGGCAGAACCTCATCGGTTTCAACCCATTCAAATGGGACAAGAAAATAGAACCGCTGAAATTCGAGAAAGCCAAGAAAGAACTTATCTACAACATGGAGATGGTGGCGGAAAACACCGTGGAACTGTTCTTCGCCCTTGCCCTCGCGCAGGAGGAACTGCACCTGGCAGAAAACAATCTCGCGTCGTGCGACACACTGTTCATCACCGGAGAAAGGCGCTTCAGAATACAGTCAATCTCAGAAGCCGACCTTCTGACATTGAAACTTGACCGTGTGAACGCACAAAACACCCTTGACAACGCACGTATATCGCTGAAAAGAGCGCGTTCTGGGCTTGCCACGTTTCTTGGTCTGAGTCAGAACGCCGATATTTCGGTAGTACTCCCGGCTGTGCCCCTTGCAAGCGAGATCCAAGCCGACATAGCCGTGGAACAAGCCCGCGCCAACAACCCGACACTGCTACAGCACAGGCAGAGCATACTTGAAGCGCAACGCACGCTGAGCCGCACCAAGATGGAGTCTCGGTTCAACGCCAATTTTAACGCCTCAGTGGGTTTCAACCAGGTGGCCCCCACATTCAGCGAGGCATACCGTCATCCGCTAAGGCAGGATCTCGTGTCGTTTTCCGTCAGCATACCCCTTGTGGACTGGGGAGTGCGCAAAGGACGTGTGAACATGGCACAGAACGATCTTAATGTGGCCGAGATTTCGGCGCGTCAGGAAGAACTTACAGTAGAGGAAGATGTGATAATGACCGTAAGCGACTATAACATCCAACAGCGCCTGGTGACCTCTGCCATGGAAGCACTTGACCTCGCCGATATAGCATACGAGCGCACCAAACAGCGCTTCATGATCGGGAAAAGCGACATCAACTCGCTCACCCTCTCACAGTCAAGACAGCAGAACGCCAACACCAACTATATCCGCGCACTCCACAACTACTGGCGCAGCTATTACAGGCTGAGAAAACTCACCCTCTACGATTTTGACTTTAACAAGATGATTGATATTGAATGAAACGCTCATTCTCAATAATCGTAATATTCATCGCACTCGCCATACTCGGATGCGCCCTGATTCCACGCCTGCCGGTGAAGCTCATGCCCTCGCGCATGTTGCCTCAGATATCGGTGGGCTTCAGCATGCCCTCGGCTTCGGCGCGCGTAGTGGAGAGCCAGGTGACAAGCCGTCTCGAATCTATGCTCGCCCGCGTACAGGGGGTAAACGGCATCAACTCCACCTCGTGGAACGGGGGCGGAAGCATAGACCTCACACTTGACAATCACACCGATATAGGGCAGGCGCGGTTTGAGGCTTCAGCCATTATCAGGCAGATGTGGTCCGAGTTGCCTGATGAGGTCAGCTACCCACATCTCACGGTCTCACGAACCATCAGCCAGTCGGCAATGCCAGTGTTGACCTACACCATCAACGCGCCCGGCAAATCGTCGGAGATAATGCGGTACGCCGACGAGAACATCCGCACACGGCTTGCCAAAACCGTTGGCGTGAACCATGTGCAAATCAACGGAGCCACACCAATGGAATGGCACCTCACTTACGACAGCGAGCAACTAAAAGAATTGGGAATAACCCCAGACAACATTGCAGGAGCAATCTCGGAACAGATGCAATCCACTTTCATCGGCATGGCGCTCACCGACGCCGGACAATGGCTATCGGTTAGAACCACTACCGGCGATGCCGACTTGAATGATTTATCAAAGATTCTTGTGTCCGTGCCAGGCAAAGAACCGGTGCGTCTTGATGCCATAGTGACTTTCAGACATACAGAAGCGGAGCCTTCGGGCTACCACCGCATCAACGGTATGAACTCCATCTTCTGCGATATTTATGCCGACGAGGATGCCAACCAGATTGAAGTGGTGAAAGCGGTGAAGGAACGGCTCGCATCAATGCAGCTGCCAAATGGATATGTGATGAGGCTTGCAAACGATGTGACAGAAAGCATCTCGTCAGAGCTTGAAAAGATATATATACGCACCGGATTGACTCTGATCATACTGCTGGCGTTCGTGGCACTGATTACCCGCAGCATCAGATATATGGCAGTAATCTCCATATCCCTATTGCTTTCGTTGGCAGTCGCTGTTATATTTTACTACTTTTTCAATATAGAGATCCAGCTCTATTCGCTTGCCGGAATCACCATATCACTTAACCTTATCATTGACAATATCATTGTCATGAGCGACCACTACCACCGGCACCGCAATGTGAGCGCCTTCCCAGCCGTGCTCGCGGCCACACTCACCACCATAGGTGCCATGGGCATAGTGTTTTTCCTTGACGACAGTCTGCGGCTCAACCTTCAGGATTTCGTGGCAGTGGTCATAATAAATCTTTCGGTGTCACTCGCAGCATCGCTCTGGTTAGTGCCGGCACTCATACAATACACCGGGCTTGACCGGTCCGTAAGTCGCAAAAACCGCAGCAGCCTGAGAATGCTACATAGGTTCAACGCTTGCTACATGGCCTTCATTAATTTCGCTCTGCGCTACCGTTGGCTTCTAATCGCCATGATAGTGCTCTGTTTTGGTCTTCCCACATTCATGCTGCCTGATAAAATTGACGGATGCGAGACTTACAACAAGACCCTTGGCTCGAAAATGTATATCGAAAACATACGTCCGGTGGTTGACCGCATATTGGGTGGCACTTTGCGCATATTCGTGCAGGATGTGTTCTCAGGAAGCTATTTCAGCCGTGGCAAAAATGAACCTGTGTTGGAGATAACCTCATACATGCCCAATGGTGCCACATTGGAGCAGATGAACGAGCTTATCAAAAAAATGGAAGCCTACCTCGCTGATATTCCTGAGATAAGACAGTTCCGCACCGAAGTGCGCTCGGCACAAAGCGCATCAATTTCGGTATTTTTTACAAAAAAAGCCGCCAGGAGCACTTTCCCGATTATCCTTAAAACAGATGTTATAAGAAAAGCACTGACACTCGGCGGCGGAAGCTGGACTGTGAGAGGAATAGACGACAATGCGTTCAACAACTCAATAACCGAGAGGTCTGGCAGCTATAAGGTTAAACTTATGGGCTACAACTACGACGAGCTTGAAAAACTCGCCGAAGAGTTCCGCACCATACTCCTCTCGCACCAGCGCATAAAAGAAGTGGAAGTCAGCTCCGACTTCTCATGGTACAAAGACGACTACAGCGAATATTATCTTGAAATTGACAAGCAGGCCCTGGCACGCATGGGGCTGAATGTATCGGAACTCTTCGGAGCCATACGCCCGGTGTTCGGACGCGATATGCGTTGCGGTACAACGCCTGAGGACAAGGAAGCCATATTCCTCATGTCCCGGCAGGCGCACGAATACGATGTATGGGCACTGATGAACCGGCCCTTTGAAATTAACAACAAGTCGTTTAAGCTCAGTGAGATGGCAAAGATTGCCAAAAGCTCAACACCGCAAAAAGTGGCTAAAGAAAATCAGCAATACCGCCTCTGTTTGCAATATGATTATATCGGTTCGCTAATTCAAGGCGACAAGCTGCTCAAGAATGATATAAAGGAATTCCGAGAGAGATTGCCGCTTGGTTATTCAATTGAAACTCCACGTGATTCATACCACTGGGGGGATAAGTCGAATTCAAGCTATAAACTCTTGCTGCTCGTCATCGCAATAATATTCTTCACCACAGCCATACTTTTCAACTCATTGATATTGCCATTCGCAATAATACTCACGATACCGATAAGTTTTATCGGAGTGTTCACCATATTCTATCTCACACACACCAATTTCGATCAAGGTGGATTCGCCTCCTTCGTGTTGCTCTGCGGTATCACAGTCAACGCAGCCATATACCTCATCAACGAATTCAACAGGCACAAACAGAATACCCTGAAGGATTATGTAAAAACATTCAATGCCAAAATATTTCCCATCACACTCACTGTGCTGAGCACCGTACTAGGATTCATACCATTCATGATAGCCATCGACGGGAAAGAAGGCTTCTGGTTTTCCCTCGCAATAGGCACCATAGGCGGCCTTGTAATGTCGCTTATAGCCCTGATAGTATTCGTCCCCATATTCATCTTCTGGAACCGTCGCCCATGCTGACACCGGCTTCATCACGGTACACTCAACATCAGGATATCCTGAAAAAGCCCGAAACATATGCCCCCTGTGGCAAAGCGGCTTATATAGGAAAAGCGCTGAAATTGGAAAACCAGGCTCGGATGACCCCTGCGGCCATGTTGATTTACCCCCTGAGCTAAAATAGCACAGGCCCTTTTGTCCAAGATAAAATGCCCCTGTTGACAGAATGTCAGCATGGGTATATATGTATGTATCTTTGAATTCCGTTTTGGCCGACAGGGATATAATTCAAAGAAACATGGACACAAAGTTACAATAAATATTCTCCTATGCCACGCATCGGGGATGGGCATAAAAAGCATCAGCAGCGTTTTTGGCATCTACGAATTTTCATGTGAATTTTCCTGTGGTTGAGGACTTATTTTTTCAAATAATTATGGTTGAAAATAACCAATAATTTTGTAATTTTGTGGTATCAAACCTGGTAAACCACGGATCTTCCAAACACGTAACAATCTAATATGCAGCAAATTACCCCCCCCCACCATTACAATCTGTAAACATTACAGGAAACTGTATTGAAGGCAAGGATAAACCACACATTGCCCATAGGCCGCAAAATAAAAGCCGGAAAAATGCAGAAACCATCTTAATCGTTGTCATCTTACTCCTGTCAGCCATATCTGTTGGACTGCGAAGTTATTTTAGGGAACCGGTCAGCGATGATCTATTATACAGATATATCCTTGACAACAATACCCTTGGCGAAAATGATTATTCCATAGAAGTAAAATCTTTTTCCGACGCCGTAAAATCACAAGCGGTACAATATTTCCACTCAAACGGACGCGCGCCCATCCATGTATTGGTGCAAATGTTCGCGGGGCCATGGGGATACACGGCATATTCCTGGTTTATTGGATGTTCGTTTTTACTTGTAGTAATTCTATTCGTAAATTATTCGGCTCCGGGGAAATCAAAGCGCAGCCCGTTAATATGGCTTGCAGCGACATTCATCTACCTTTATCTGTTTCAAAGCAACAGCCGTAATTGGTATAGTATCTGCGGAGGTATGAATTACCTTTTCCCTATGATACCTACGCTACTGCTGCTGTCAATATTGCCAATAGTTGACCGTTCCAGACATTTCAACAATCCGTCCGGCTACATCCTGCTGTTATTGCTTGGCATTGCCACAGGATGGAGCCAGGAATGTTTTTCGCTACCATTGTCAGGCGGTTTGTTTTTCTATCTTTTGTTGAACTACAAGAAAACCCGCGCACGCACATGGCTCATCGCGATATCACTTTGGACAGGCACCGCAATCCTGGTCTTTGCTCCTGGTAATTTCGTCAGGCTTGCCAATAGCCCGGGACTGTTGTCAAGCCTTATCAATGGGGTTAAATTACTTATTGGCACCAGGTTGTTCTGGATATTGGCAGCCGGCGCCTTATGTCTGAGAATATGGAATAAAGCACTTTTCAAAAACTTCTTGCAACAAAACATATTAGGATTGCTCATACTTGCAGTAGCCTTGGCTTTCGGATTGGTCGCCAATACATTACCACAATCATTCAATGGCATTTCATTTTATTCAGCCATACTGCTTTTCCGTCTGCTGGCAACGGTATCTGATACGGCCGGAAAGCGCATCCCCGCCATGGCCATAACTGTTGTACTAGCCATTCCTATGTTTGTGCACCAGACGAGAATCATTTCCACCAGCAAATATATCAGCCAGGTCAATCACAAGTTTGTAGAAAACTATATGGCATCCTCAGATGGAGTAATGCTTGTGCCTGAAGTATATATCCCAGCCGATGTAAAACCATTTACAAACAATTGGTTCACCAATCAAGTAAGATGGTGGTTGATGTTCACTCTTTGTAAACATTACGGAGATGACAGCAAGCCTATAAAATTGTTAAACGCAAAAGATTATTCTGCCTATTCGAATCGGGAAGAATTCATCTTGACGAACAAGCCATTGGACTGCTGTCAAAACATTTATCAAGGCGACGGATATGTCTGGTTTGACAAAGAAGCCCCACAGGCCGGAGATACAGTGTTTATAAAATATGAACCGTCAAAAACAGAAGACCGGTTAAAGTTTCTGAGAGGTATAAAGAACCGTATAACAGGTTTCAAAATAAAAGACGAGCAACAGAGAACCGTAGATGAATCAAATATTATCACTGGCAGAAATGGATTGGTAGGAATCCCTGTAGAAAACCGGCCTATTGAAAATGTATACCTCATCAAACACTGACAACATGAAGAAAGTATCAATCCTCATACCGATGTATAATGAGCAGGAGGTGCTACCCGCCCTGTTCAACAGACTATCAGACTTGATGGACGGCAACCCGTCTTACATGTGGGAGGTCGTAATGGTAAACGACGGCAGTACCGATGCTACTGCGGCAAAAGCGCTGCAGATGCACAAACGTGACAGCCGATTTCATTTCGTTGATTTGTCCCGTAATTACGGGAAAGAAATTGCAATGATGGCGGGATTTGACTTTGTTTCCGGCGACTGCGCTGTGATAATGGATGCGGACCTTCAGCATCCACCGGAGGTGATCCCGTCAATGATCGCCCAATGGGAAAACGGATATGACGATGTTTACGGACGCCGTATCACTCGCGGAAAAGAACCTTGGTTGAGAAAACGCCTTTCGCTGCTATACTATACCCTCCTGCAGAAAACGACAAAGATACCCATCCTGGAGAATGTTGGAGATTTCCGTCTCCTGGACCGTTCATGTATTGAAGCCTTGAAAAAGATCCGCGAAACACACAGATATACCAAAGGACTTTTCTGTTATATAGGCTTCAAAAAGACTGATGTGCCGTTTGAGCAGGCAGACCGGGAGGCGGGTCAGACAAAATGGAACTTCCTCAAACTCCTTGGACTGGCAATTGAAGGCATCACATCCTACACCACAGTGCCATTGCGCCTTGCCACCGTAGCCGGATTCGCAGTATCCATATGCGCATTGATGTATCTTATCTACATATTTGTCAAAACATTGATTGTCGGAGAGAACGTTGCCGGATTTCCCACGCTTATGGTGACCATACTGTTTCTGGGAGGTCTTACGTTGCTGACATTGGGCATTATGGGCGAATATATCGGACGTATTTTCAATGAGACGAAGCAACGTCCAGTATATTTTGTAAGGGAAGTGGATGGAAACCGCTATTGCCAGAAAGAAAAAGATGAAAGCCAAAAATCTGATTCATGAAATAGTCCACAGCGACAACGTAGCGTTCACGTTCATGCGTTCTGCTATGGCAAGCCTTGCTTCAGCCATAGCAGATCTTGGTTCGCGCATTCTGTTCTATTCGCTCATCCTTACCTCCATGCAAGAATTTTACCGCTCCAACCTTGCAGTTGCCATTGGAGCTGTAATCGGTGGAGTGGTTAATTGTTGCGTCAACTACAAGTTCACATTCCATGCCTCCGGGCAGGATATCAAGGCCGTAGCCATCAAATTCATGATTGTGTGGGGTGGAAACCTATTGCTCAATATGTACGGCACTACCTATCTTGCCCGCCCGCTAAGCCGTTGGCAGCTATTGCTTGATCTCGGTTTTACTGACAATGGCATTTTTGCCGTAGCCACCTTTATTGTAGCCGGCATCGTAAGCATTTTCTGGAATTTCCTTATGCAACGCCATTTCGTGTACCAAAGAAATATTTTTGATACAGTATTAGACCGTTGGCTAAAACAAGGCAATGTAACAAAATAACAAGGCGGCGCTGTGAGCCGGCATTATTCGGGATGGTTCAGGCTCAAGGCTTCCGCACAATCCCTGAGGTCCGGCGACCGTCAATGCCGATCGTGATGGGAGTGCTGAAATTCACCACACGCACAAATCCGCTTTCGTATTCGGCCGGTTGCGCATCAAGAAATTCCTGATCTATATAATCGTCTCTCCCAAACGGATTTACCGTAAAATAACCGACACCGAAAGATGTAAGGTTCTGGAAAAAATGCGTTCCCTGGCTAGGCTCTATCCTGTAGTTGTTCAGCGCAGTCTCTACAATAAGCCTTGCCGAGGAAATATCCGCCCAACGCACAGGAATCCCCAGGGCGTCGTCACTAGAGCCCCACCTGCCTGGGCCTATAAGTATATATCCCTCCCCACGGTCGGCCATACGCTTGTTAATATCGGCTATTTCAGCTGCTATGGCCCTGTTGTTGAACGAACAGAATGTATCCGGACGCACATAGACAATGCGTGTTATATTGTCTGTCGTGCCGTGTCCCAGGGCGGTATTGCTCCGCAATATCAGCTCTTTGTCCGGAAGCGACATCAGTTCTTCGTCCACATCTTCTTTCCGGTCAATTATAGGACGTATCTGAAGCCAGTAAATACGTCCCTTCTGCCCCCCTTCGCTCTCTATGTTTCCGGCAAACTCTATCTCTACCGGCCGTTGCATAGCATGCTGTCCCTCAGTAAGCATCAGGTTCACAGCTTCAGCCATAGGGAAAGCCTTGTCGCGCAATATATTGGAAAAAGTCACGACCTTGCGTCCACGCCCCTCCGAACTGTCACGTATCATCTGGTCGTTCGGATCATAAGTGGAAACCATAAGACGCAAAGCATCGGTATCTTTGAAATCCTGCACATTGGCACGGGTGAGATTGAAACTGTCATCAACCTTGAAATTACCATCCACCTCATTGAGATTCAGGCAATACAGTTCACGCTGGGTATCACGCAAAGCCAGATCAAGGGTGGAAGTCTGCAATACTTTGTCGGGATGGCGCGGTGAAAAACGTAGAGCACGGCCACCATCAACTATATACTTGCCAAGCCCGATGGCCACCTCTGCCACCCCCTCCTCAGGAAGTTCATCGTTCAGAGGATAGTAATTAAGCGAACGACCCACCCCTGCAAATGAAGGGAAATAATACCCGTCGTATTCCTTTCCTACCACCTCCTGTATTATGACAGCCATTTTCTCCTGGTCGATCACATTTGATGTTGCTGTCATATAAGCCTTGCTTTCAGCATAAAACACCGATGCATATACACCTTTTATGGCATCGGTCAAGAGCTTACGCATATTCTCCGCGTCATTGACACGCGGTATCATATAAGTGGAGTACACTCCTGCGAACGGTTGGTAATGCGAATCCTCCAATATGCTGGAGCTGCGCACTGCCAGCGGACGGTTCACGACCTCGGTCAACGCCAGCAGGTCGTCGCGCACCCTTTCAGGCAACCGCCCTTTGAGAAAAGCCGACAGTATCTCTTCGTCTGAAGCATTACTCAAAGCCAGAGGATAGAGATCGTTATCTGTCATAAATTCGTCAAAAATATCAGTGCAGAGCACTACCGTACGGGGTATTGTAATAGTAACCCCTTGGAAATTATCGCATTCAGGATGTTTTTTTATGATAGAATCAATAAATGCCAGACCACGTCCCTTACCCCCTAAAGACCCCTGGCCGATTCTTGCGAAATTGGAATAATAGTCAAAACGGTCCTTTCGGAATACCGCCACCACTCCACGGTTCTTCATCTTACGGTACTTTACAATAAGGTCGAAGAACAAGCGCTTGACCGCAGGAGCCTCCTCAATGGAGTTGATCCGATGCCACTTTATGACATCAGCTATCGGGAACATGGCACGTGAATAAAGCCAGCGCGATATGTCATTGCGACGCGCATGGTACAACAACGATGCTGACGGTATGTCAAACATACGTTTCTGAAGCTCGTTGACAGACGACACACGCATTATCTCCTTACCGGTTTCAGGATCAAGGAAACGGAAATCGCCGAAACCGAAACATTTCATTATCGCCTGCCCGAGATCCACCGGCAGTTTCTTGGAGGTCTTGTCAAGAAACACCCCGTCGAAACTTCCCACATGGTTACGGTTATCGCTTTCGGTAGATTCCACAATAATGGGAAGGTAAGGATCTTTCGAACGCAGATATTCGGCAAATTTAAGTCCTGCACGCGGATCTTTCACTCCCTCACGCATAAAACTTACGTCGGTAATCACTCCAAGCATCTTGTCAGAAAACTTTTCATAAAGAGCCATTGCCTCTTCGTAATCACGCGCAAGTATTACTTTGGGGCGTCCGCGCATGCGGAGCATCTTCTCATGCTCATTAAGCGCCTCAGTGGAAAATATCACGCTCTGCTTGAGAAGGAATTTGTAAAGATGGGGAAGTATGGAAGAATAGAACCGCACCGAATCCTCCACCATCAGGATCATCTGCACACCCACACCGAGCACATCATTGTCAGCGTTCATCTTATCCTCCAGCAACTTGATTATGGCCAGAAGAAGATCCACATTGCCAAGCCACGAAAACACATAGTCAACCCCGCTGAGATCCTCAGAAGCGATGCGCCTTGATACTTCCTTTGAAAAAGGCGTAAGCACTACCACAGGAACCCTCGGATGTGCCTCCTTCAATGTTTTCGCCGTGATGAAAGTATCGCTGATATCCATGCCAGGCATAGCGATGACAAGGTCGAAATGTTTCTGCGACATCGCCTCAAGCGCCTCGCTTATATGCGAGACTCTGGTAATACGCGGAGGAGAGGAGAGATTGAGAGCCACATACTCGTTATACAACTGCTCTTCAACGCGCCCGTCCTCCTCCATCATAAAGGCATCATATGGAGCCGCAACAAGAAGCACATTGAAAATGCGACGTTGCATCAGGTTCTGAAACGCCGTATCTTTCAGATAAAGCTGGCTAAGCGATTCTTCATTCATTGCACTTTGCTGAAATCTTAAGTTTCCCATCCTTTCCCCACCCATTAATTGCATATATCGGAACAGTTGCTGCCCGAAAGATTTCCGGTCACACAGCTTTCAGGCCATTTATAGCCTCTAGCGGGTCTGCCGCCTTGAAGACATAGCTGCCGGCAACGACTATATCAGCTCCTGCCTCAGCGAGAAGAGGCGCGGTATCAGCGTTCACACCACCATCCACTTCAATTTCGGCATGCGATCCGGCACGGGCTATCAACTCGCGCAACCTGCGTATCTTTTCAATCGTATTGCCTATGAACTTCTGACCGCCGAAACCTGGATTTACAGACATCAGAAGCACCATATCAAGATCAGATATGATATCCTCCAGCATACACACCGGGGTGGAAGGGTTGAGCGTGACAGCTGCTTTCATACCCTCTTTTTTTATGGCCTCCACAGTGCGGTGCAGATGCACACATGCCTCCTGGTGCACATTCATTATGGCAGCCCCGCAATCGCGCACCTGCGTGATATATTTCTGCGGCTCAACAATCATAAGATGCACGTCCAGCGGCTTTTGCGCCACCTTGCACACAGCTTCTATAACAGGGAAGCCAAATGAGATATTAGGCACGAACACTCCATCCATCACATCAAGGTGGATCATATCGGCACTGCTCCGGTTCAGCATTTCCACATCACGGGCTATATTGCCGAAATCGGCAGACAACAACGATGGCGAGACTTTCATATCTGCGACTGATTTATTTTTTACGTTTACTTACTACATTCCATGCGATGTATCCGATACAACATACCAGCAAAATTATGCCCGCAACAGTCAGATACCCGTTGTACTCTTCTACTTTGGCATACAACTGACTGATATCGATAGTCTTTCCGAGCCAGTAGCCAAGAGCGGCAAGCACGCAATTCCATACCATAGCACCCAGGCCGGTAAACACTACGAATTTAACTATATTCATACGTGCCAGCCCCGCCGGAATGGATATAAGCTGGCGTACGGCAGGGATAAGACGCCCTATGAAGGTTGAGGCAGCACCATGCTCGTCAAAATAGCGTTCGGCTTTCTCCACCTTTTCCTGATCAATCAGGCACGCATGGCCGAACTTGCTGTTGGCAAAGGCATACACTATCGGACGGCCGACCCATACTGACAGATAATAATTTATCAACGCCCCGACAATTGCTCCGGCTGTGGCCACAAGCACAATCAGAAACACATTCATATCAGGTATCGCGATAGTCTCACCCTGGTATGTGAGTTGACGCGACGTCTGGGCTGCAAGGAATGCAGCCGGCGGCACCACCACTTCCGACGGAAACGGAAGAAACGAACTCTCTATCACCATAAAAAGGAAAACCAGCCAATATCCTGCATTCTCCATGAAAAGCTGAAGGAGATACTGTGCACTGGCATAGTCGGAAATAGCACATTCAATCATAAGTAAACAGTTGAATTATATAGACAATTATATTAATCAATAAATGGACTGTCATTAAACAAACACAAATACCGTTCTGTTTCCACTCCCCCACTCTATCCACCACAAAATTACGCATTTTCCCACAACCTTCAAAAAAGCAATAACCAAACCAATCTCCAATTAAAAATACGATTATATCTCAGTGAGAAACAGACTGGCACCATCATCGGCGTGAAGCAACGTATTATAACAGTCCAACATGCCGGAACATCGCGGCATAATACTCTGCCTTTTTTTCAAGCGCCAGAGGATAAGCGCGTGATGTGGAAGGCATACGCCATATCTCCAGACAGTCTGGGGCAGTCACCATATCGCCCATTTTCGGAACCGACGTACCCGTGATGGAAGCTATAACACCGGCTGCTTTCTCACCGGTTGTTGCCACGGAATGGCAATCCGGCATTTGTGCCAAAAGATCATGCAACGGCACCGGCTCCAATATTTCCAGAAACTTGTCGGATGCATTCCCTTTAAGCCGTCGCACCTTACGCGCGGTATCTGACAGGGCTATATGTTTTTCAGCCATAAGCCTCTTTATGGCATCCGGATCAAACTTTTTTGCCTGGCGGTCATATAGCGCATATCTGTCACCCAAAAAGATATGCCCCATCACAAACCAGAAATCGTTCGTACGGTTAGGATAATAAAAATCCATGCTCCACCGGTGGTTACCGGGGGGAAATGTCCCCATAATCAATATTTTTGCCCCCGTTGGAATAAAAGGTTCCCATGGATGGCATTCTACAGGCAAATATTCAGAACTATCAGATTCCATTAAACAAAAGGAGGTTTAAATACTTAAATATAAATCCGGCAATATATGCTCTAGTATAAATAACGTTTTAACTTACCAAAATGCTTTAGTATGGCATATGGCTGGCATCTGTAATTAACAAAAATAGAGGCAACGATTATGTCACCTCTATTTTTTATGTCCATGATGTAGCAATCAATGCATCTTAATTACTTCACACGCTCAAGGTAGTTTCCCGTACGGGTATCCACACGCACCTTATCACCTATATTGCAGAAGAGAGGCACACGTATTTCAGCGCCGGTCTCAACTGTCGCAGGTTTAAGTGTGTTAGTAGCCGTATCGCCTTTGATGCCTGGCTCTGTGTACTGAATCTCAAGCACCACGTTGGCGGGAAGTTCGCAGGTAAGAACTGTCTCTGAAGCCGCATGCACCATAGCCTCAACTATATCACCGTCTTTCAGGAAAGCGACACCCTCAATGCTTTCGCCTGGAAGTACGATTTCTTCCCATGTCTCTGTATGAAGGAAGTGATACCCCATCTCGTCTTTGTAAGAATACTGATAGGGGCGGCGCTCTATACGCACCTCGCTAACTTTGACACCGGAGTTCCAGGTCTTGTCCAGAATACGTCCGGTTTTGACATTGCGGAGTTTTGTACGCACGAAAGCCGGCCCTTTGCCAGGCTTTACATGCAGGAATTCAACGATAAAGAAATAATTGCCGTCGATGTCGAGGCACATGCCGTTCTTAAAATCTGCGGTCGTTGCCATAGTTTCTTTCTATCTTGTTATATATTATAATGCGCTATAAATCTCTTAGTTACACTGCGATCAAGTAAAATCAGCGAACTGTTTTTCATTTTTAACGTGCAAATTTAATGTTTTTTCGGCGTTTCCCCAAATTTACAACCCAGGCTTTCTAAAAACCGTATGAAAAAAGCATATGCAGAGACTGCGGATACCGGAGGAAATTTGTATCTTTGCCTGATAATATGCACTCACATGGGTCAACCAATGGTACAATTCATTTCCTCCACGCCAAATCAGCAAAATGAGCGATTTTAATTACAACAATAACGGTGTCGACTACGATCCCGACCTAATATATGACAGACCTCGCAGACGGGAGCATCCTGATACGTCTATCCCCTACAACAGCCGCTTCAATCCTGAACGAAGCGAAATAGACTATGCCCGTCAAGATCGCGGATATGAACCGGCAGAACGCACAAACCAACCAAGGCGTCGTCGTAAAACAGTTGATCCTGTATCCGGACCTACACCAAACGGCAATCGGGAAAAACCAACAGAAACAAGAAACAGCACCTCGGCAAAAGCACCTGCAAAAGAGCCTCGCCAGAAAAAGCCACACGCCCCACGGAAGCCGTGGAGCGAACGCGGATTGGTAAAATTTTTCTGCGACAAACGGTTCCACGCCGTGCTCGGAGTAGCCCTGGTCTTTGCTGCCGTATATATATCGGTCGCAGCAATTTCATTTTTCCGTTCGGGAGCGGAAGACCAGAGCATTGTAACTTCACTCACAGTAGCCGAGATAGCATCGCAAGGAACCGGAGTTGAAAATGCCGCCGGACCTGTCGGTGCCAGGCTGGCACAATCCATAATAGTTGAAGGACTTGGACTTGGCTCCATCTCCCTGATAGCCTATATGGTCCTGTTAGGCCTGTCGCTTATGGGACTTCGGAAGATGTCATTCTGGTCACTGACATTCAAGACGCTTCTTGTGGCGATATGCACCTCGCTTGTACTGGGACTGTTCTCATTATGGATAGAAACCAACTATAATCTTGGGGGGTACCATGGCCAATATGTGAACTTATGGCTTGTGACCCACTGCGACTGGGTCGGCGCTGCACTTGTAAGCGCTTTCGCCATGGTTTCAGTATTCTACGTATACATCAACGACATATATGTGCTCTTAAGCCGATACCGGGCAATCCGGCGCGCACGACGCGAAAAAGCAGAACAACTGAGACTTGAACGTGAAGAGGACCGGATG
Organism: uncultured Porphyromonadaceae bacterium; assembly: GCA_947643665.1. Taxonomy (GTDB): domain Bacteria; phylum Bacteroidota; class Bacteroidia; order Bacteroidales; family Muribaculaceae; genus UBA7173. Next base: position 29,233 of record CANRWW010000015.1, read on the forward strand.
CGTGTGCGTCAGGCGATGGAACTTGCCAACCGCCGCGAAGAAGATGACGATGAAGACGCCATTGCCATAAAGAATCAACCTAATGAAAGCCAAGACCGCACACCGGTCCCTGTAGGGTTTGAGGAAGCGGAGGAGTACGTAGAAGAGGATCCGTACGCAATTACGGACCACACCCGTTATATGCCCCCCATGGATGCGGGCAATGCTGAAGAAAACAAGAATACGGAAGATCATCAGAACGACCTCACCACCCAGGCTGTAAGGGAACCAGTTGAAAGCCTCCCCAAAAAACCAAATAACGAGATCCCGGCATCACCGGCATCTCCCAACCATGACACACCCGTTTCAAATGTGACCGCCACCCAAGTGCCAGCAGCATCCACCCAGCAATCGCCTGCACCTACCACCCTTGATGTAGTTATCGCGGAAACAATTGAAGAGGGGAAAGAAGGAAAAACGGAACTTTACGATCCTACCGCCGAACTGTCCCGTTACTGCAAACCGTCTGTGGAACTCTTACGTGACATACCCCAGAAAGAGAACAATGTGGATATAGCCGAGCAGGAAGAAAACCAGGCACGTATCCGCAAGACACTCAACGACTACGGTATAGAGATAAGTAAAATAAAAGCTACCGTGGGCCCGACAGTGACACTGTATGAGATAATCCCGGCAGAGGGCGTGCGAATTGCAAAGATAAAACGCCTTGAAGACGATATCGCCCTTTCGCTTGCCGCACTCGGCATACGCATTATCGCCCCGATGCCTGGAAAAGGCACAATAGGCATAGAGGTTCCGAACAAAGATCCGCAAACAGTCTCCATACGCTCCATACTTTCATCAAAACGCTTCCTTGAAGGGAAAGAGACACTGCCTATGGCGATGGGAGCGACGATCTCAAATGAGGTATTTGTAGCGGATCTCTGCAAGATGCCCCACCTCCTGGTAGCCGGTGCCACCGGCATGGGCAAATCGGTTGGCCTGAACGCCATAATAGCGTCGCTGCTGTACAAATGCCATCCTGCAGAGTTGAAATTTGTGCTGATTGACCCAAAAATGGTGGAATTCAGCCTTTACAGTGTACTTGAACGGCATTTTCTTGCAAAACTGCCCGACGAAGAGGAGGCCGTTGTCACACAGATGGACAAAGTGCTTGCCACTCTGAACTCACTCTGCGTGGAAATGGACAACCGCCTTACGTTGCTTCGCGACGCCAACGTGCGATCAATCGCCGAATACAACGAGAAATTCGTACAAAAACGCCTGAATCCCAATAACGGCCATCGCTTCCTGCCATATATCGTAGTGATCGTTGACGAGTTCGCCGACCTGATCATGGTCGCAGGCAAAGAGGTTGAAAAACCTGTGGCGCGTATAGCACAGAAGGCACGTGCCGTCGGTATCCATATGATTGTGGCAACACAACGCCCATCTACAGACGTGATCACAGGATTGATAAAGAACAACTTCCCAGGCCGTATAGCATTCCGTGTCACACAGATGGTAGACTCCAAGACCATCCTTGACCGTCCGGGAGCAAACCAGTTGATCGGACGAGGTGATATGCTATTCTCCCACAACGGCGCCCTTACACGAGTACAATGCGCTTTCATTGACACTCCGGAAGTGCAAGCCATATGTGAGCATATCGAACGTCAGGCGGCTTATCCGACAGCATATCTTCTCCCTGAACCGGTAATGGAGCCGGAAGGAGGATCCATGATAGGAAGCGGCAACCTTTCAGACAGGGATGTGCTCTTCAATGAAGTTGCCGAAGCCATTGTGCAAAGCGGATTCGGCTCCACCAGTTCCGTGCAACGCCGTTTCCAGGTCGGTTTTGCCCGCGCCGGAAAAATAATGGACCAGCTAGAAGCCGCCGGTATCGTAGGACCGGCCACAGGCGGCAAACCCCGCCAGGTACTTGTGGACATGATGGGGTTACAGGATATACTCCGCACCCTTTCATGACAGCAAACTCTTAACCTGTAATTCTTGTTATATACACGATGAAACTTACCGGAATACGTCACATATACGCAATATTGCTGTTTTTGGTAGCCGCGATACAATCCGTATCGGCGGCTACCCCCACTGCAGCCGACATACTGGCAAAAACATCCGGGGAAATGAGGAAAGCTCAATCGCTCAAAGCATCTTTCACTGTAGACGGCAACGGCCAGCGGTCATCAGGAGAGATAACCATTGACGGAAACCGTTTCTACCTGACCACCCCGGAAATGGCAACCTGGTTTGACGGAAAAACACAATGGTCATACTCCCCTGCGGCAGAAGAGGTGAGCGTTTCTGAGCCTACTGCTTCGGAACTTGAACAGATCAATCCGTTCGCTATAATTGACGGCTTGCAGAAACAGTTCAAGGGGAGGCGTTTGACCGCTCCAAAAGGACTGGATAGACTGGAGCTAACTCCCAAAAACAACAGCGACTATTCCAAAGTGGTCCTCACCATAAATTCGGCAACCGGCCTTCCTGTAGAGATAACATTTACAACTACAGACCGCACCGTTACAGCTATCAAAATACTCTCTCTGATAAAGATAAAGACGCCACCGGCCTCCACTTTCCGTTTCGATCCTAAAAAATACCCGCTTGCAGAAATTATTGATTTAAGGTAATTCCAGCAACCGATAGAACACCCATACAACAAACACAAAATATACGATTATAACCATGGCAACCATAACGACACGCTGTGCCATCATCGGTGGAGGTCCCGCCGGATTTACCGCAGCAATTTACGCCTCACGCGCCAATCTGGCGCCACTGCTTATTGAAGGCCCCCAGCCTGGAGGACAGCTCACAACCACAACCGACGTAGAGAATTTCCCGGGGTATCCCGATGGAGTAAACGGCACAGAAATGATGGAGCATTTCCGCTCACAGGCAAAGCGTTTCGGAACCGACATCCGCATGGGCCAGATCAGCAAGGTTGATTTATCCAAACGCCCTTTTACGCTGTACCTTGATGGTGGCGACACCGTAGAAGCCTCCAGCGTGATAATTGCCACAGGTGCGTCTGCCAGGTACCTCGGACTGCCGGATGAACAGAAATTCATGGGACTGGGCGTATCGGCTTGTGCCACATGCGACGGTTTCTTCTACCGCAAGCGCACCGTAGCCGTAGTGGGAGGAGGAGACACTGCATGCGAAGAAGCGCTATATCTTGCCTCTTTGGCAAAAAAAGTGTACATGATCGTGCGTAAACCTTATCTGCGCGCATCAAAAGTAATGCAAAAACGTCTGGAAGGCAAGGACAACATAGAAATCCTGTTTAACTGCAACACACTGGGGTTATATGGCGGAGAAGTGCTTGAAGGAGCAAATATTGTGGAAAATGCCGGGACAGACCAGGAACGCCGCTTTGACATCGCCATTGACGGATTTTTCCTTGCCATCGGCCATACCCCCAATACCTCCCTCTTCAAAGGGCAGATAGATATGGATGCCGAAGGATACCTTAAGGTAAACACACCGTCAACAGCCACCAACATACCGGGTATATTTGCTGCTGGCGACGTCTGTGATCCCATCTACCGGCAGGCGATCAATGCAGCGGCAGCCGGTTGCCGGGCAGCCATAGACGCCGAGCGGTATCTGCTTGACGCGGAATAAAACTCACTTATACCTAAAAAAACACGATATGCAAATGTTTTGCATATCGTGTTTTTTAGTGGCTGATTCAACGGGCAATGTTTGCGATAAACTCACATATGATAATTTAAGAAAGGGTAAACGCCTCTAAAACACCTTCATATTTAGAAAATATCTTTTTTGAACTTTCATGTCCTTTTTCAAGAGCTAAGACCAAGGTTTTGTTGAAATGGTAGATTTTACCTGTCAGCTCACGGAAGTTGCGAGTAACGAAATCTTCCATTTCCCCAGGCGAAATAACGAATTTATAAAATTCATATTTACCGTTGAGCAAACCGATGAAGTGCTCACGGAAGCGTTTGCGGATATCCGCCTTAAATTCGTCGCGCACTGTTTGATGTGGAGACACAAATAGTGCAAGGACATAAAGGAAGTTAATATCGTAATGAGCGAGCCAAAGAGTATCACGGTCAAACAAACGGTTAGCGAAATGTTTGCTGACAGCATAGTTTTTGCCGTCATTAGCTTTATGAACATGCACACCCGGTTCTGAGTACCTATATTCTTCGTCAATTTCAGCAGAGATGAAGAAATTTGGAGTAACGTTATAACCATCCGTAAGCGTATCAAGGTATGGTAACGCACCCTTGTTGAACGCTTCACTTCCAAAGCGTAGGAAAAGGTCAATATTATAATGTATGACGTTTCGGGCGTATGTATATTGCTTGTATTCCGAATTGCCGTGGACCGAGCCTCCGATTTTGTAATACTTGCTGTCTCCGATGTAGTAAATATCGTTTGGAGAAACAAGCGAGACATATGGATAGATATGGTCAACAATCTTGCCGTCTCGTTGGTCTCGAAGTGCAGAAGGGATATTACTATCTGAAACGAGGGTATCAATCATCGTTTCAAAGACTCGGTTGAAATTGGAAACAAACAGATATTCCGACGCGTCAGATTTTGCTCTCATCTGTTCTGCCATTGCGAAAAAGCAATAGCACAAATTCCAAAGTTGGAGAGCTTTGTCAGAAAAATATTTGTATTTGATTTGCAAGAGCCGGGCTTTACCAAGTCCGGCTAAATAGGTCTCAAACTTTGCGCCGGAGATTAACTCATAGTTAAATATGGTATTTATGGGGAAACCATATTTATTCCTGACGTAATTAAGAATAGAGTAAAAGATTACAAGTAATTCCTCATCAAAGTTAATCTGCTTTTTCTTATTGACCATGTTGACATAATAGGGGGTCCCATTATGGATAAAAGCTGTTTTGGCGGCGATAGTCTTGTTCCAATGAATTTTATTATAACCTCTATGGATGTTCTTGATAATGAACATGAAAAAGTCGCGGTTATCGTTGGCAAACTTTATTAGCGAAAGGATGACATCAATGAGTGTACCGTCGGTATTTTGCCCATTAAGACCTACACTGGAGAATTGTTTACGATAAACAATCCGGCAGCGCCGGCTCTCCGGCAATTCTTCATTGATGCGGACAAACTCTGCTATTGCACGATAAATCCATGTTGAGAGATTATAAATAAAATCTCGTTGATCTGAGTTTAAGCGTTCATCCCGGAAAGCCTTGTTTACATCTATAATATCAACCGGATTGAATTTCTTGAAAACGGTATCCTCTGCCTCCGATTCGTGATAGTCAAGAATTACCTTCGGGAGAATAAAAACGCAGTCGTCAATTGAAGGGTTATATAAATATCCTACATTTGAAATACGGCAAATCCCGTCGGTCCCGTAGGGTTCTTCGCCTCCAAGCAAACCACGGACTTTGTCAGCCGGATAAGGATAATCCTCAATCAGAAGTTTCATTAGTCAGAAACGTTTTGCGTTAACCCTTTAGGAAAAATGGAAGGATAATTGTTTACAAAACTTTTGATAGCAGAGTAATAACTATCAGGCCACAAGGAAACAACACTGAATACCTTGTCATCACTTGACTTAAATGGGTCTTTATACCAACGAAGTCTGCCATTTTCATCTCTCCCAAGGTCATCAGCAGTTCCAAGTTGTAATGCAGATTTGCCATCGTAAGTCTTTTTGACGATTCTATCAAAATCAGCACGAATGGCATCAAAAGTCATTGTCAAACAAAGTGTTTCTATCACTTTGCGGATCACTTTCCCGATACCTGAAAAGTATTCTCCATTAAGAACATAAGAATATTGGGAACCTTTTGTACGTCCATTTTCAGTTTGTCCGTCAATAACGGGTGAATATTCATCTACGGGATTATTTGTCATGGACTCGCCATTATCCATTCCTGGATAATGAGACGATATTTTTTCAACTCCGAGAGTGTCAAGAAACTTTATAACGTGGCCGGCTTGAGGCTCTCCGTTCTCATTAAAGAAAGTGGTAAAGGAAAATATCTTACCGAAAGCCGAGTCTGATTTTTCAAGTGAAGCGAAGTCTTTTATAACATCATTCCAGATGTAAAACAGGGCTTTACAGACAAATAGCTTCCAATCAACAATGCCGGAATCATCGGGTTTGATAAACCAATAACCTAGTTGTTTGTCTTCGCTCTTGGTAAGGTCATAAATCTTTTCATTTACGAGCCTAATAAATGAAGTCCAATTATACCGAGTACCATTGACATCAAGTATGTGGTTTTTCTCCGCGGGTTTAATTGCCGTATAATGCCAATCCCACCGACGCTTAAATGCAGAATCGATTGGAAAAAGAGATTGGTCGGATGTATTCATCGTTGCATATATGAATAAGTTTGCAGGCAATCTCATTTCCATCCCATTTTGGATTTCAAAAGGAATATTGGGTATATTGGCAAGATTATCAGCAATAAATCTTTGCAGGTCTACATCAGGAGTAATGGTGTAAGAAGATTCTCCATTGGAATTGCGGTCAAGCAGTTGGAAGATATCTCCGAAAATTTGGGCACAATTACCACGATTGATCTCTTCAATAACAAGGTAAAACGGTTTCGATAAATCACTCCATGCTCTCACATAGGCGTTTGCAAACGCTTGTGGGGTAAAGTTATATTCTATTGCACCGTTATTCATGGTAGGTTTGAAGCAGCCGACAAACGAAGAGTAATCAGTGTCTGGATGGAATGTGGTACGGACGTAACGCTTTTTAGCCTCAACATCCACTATGTCTTGAACGGACTTGGATTTACCGGTACCAGGTGCGCCAAAATATATTACTTGACGAGGTTTATCACTCGCATATGGTTTAGGCGCACAGTACAAGAAAAACTGCGTGCCACGTTTTTCTGAATAATAATCCGGGTAATACAGATTGATGAATTGTGAAAATACAGGATATCCTTCAGATTTAGGATTGTTTTTTAGATACCATGAAGTGCCATCCACAACAAATTCATCCTCCCAATAACAGCCTTCCTGGAAGTCATCGGCTCTGAAATACAAATTGAGATCATGCGATATGGTCTTGAAAGTGCCATCAGCGTATGCATTTAAATCAAGACGATTGAAAAACGCTTCAAAATTATCGGTGTCATAGAAGTGTTTCAACACGGACCGAACAAACTGACGGAATGAGTTGGCTATAAGAATTTCCTCGGCAGTTTTGGATTTATGTTCTCCGAATTTTTCAAGCCGTTCTCTGCAATCGCGTTCCTTGCCCTGAAAGAAAAATTCAATTGGAATTTCTGAGTTGAGCAATTTCCCATTCCAATCATAGAGATGCCATGTGTCAGGTTCAACTTCCAAGAACAAATATTGGTCTTTGAAGTTTTTTGCCAAAGTATGCCAGCCCTTCAGATAGCTTTCTATCGGTTCGGTAGAATCCTCATATGTTGCAATGATGTATTCGGCCATTTTCCATATGGAATTGGCGCGAGTACTAAGACCATCTTTAAGCAACGAGTTCCGCCCCGTTTGTCTGTATGTACCCTTATTCGTTTGAGAACTATAATAGGTCGCAAACCGTTCAAGGTTCGATTGAAGTTCTTCAAGAGTCAGTACTGATTGTGCCATAATTTCAAAGCATCTTTAGTTTGAGGGAAAGGGGAGGAAGCTCCGATTGGAAGGCCCATCAAGTATTCGGCATGAAGGGCTGTGGGTTTACCAAAAATACGTACATACTTAGCGCAAGACGGGTGTTTCATCATTGACTTGTAATGATAGTTGCCCATCGTAGTGGGAGTATGTATATAGATAGGGTCGTCGGGGTTTTGCTGTTGAATCCAAGTCTCAGCGGACTCAAATACAGCATCAATCTCATCTTTATGAGGTACGACGCTATCATAAAGATGTGTCAGATGCCTATTGACGAGAATACGGAAAGCTGTGGCAGCCGCGATTGGGGCCTGTGCGTTACCTACACCTCTCTTTTGAGGAGCAAGAACAGGAACAGGAGACGGGTATTTGATTGAGTGAGGATTGATTTTCCAGAAATTGGCATTGAAACGAGGAAGTGAAGTGACGCTCTTTGCGACTTTTTGGAACACGTCGTCATCCTTTACTGCCAATAACCAAAAGCGAGGTCTCTTGTGGTCTGCGTGAAGATCCTGGCAAGCAAGACGACATCTCTCAACACGGTAACCCAACTTTTTTAAATCTTCAACAGCTTTATCAATAGCAATTATTGTTACATTTTCGCCAAAAACTATTGGAGCTTTAGACTGAATTACAAAATCCAACATATAAGGCCATAAGTCCTTTTCCTCAATGTTGTTCCCATGTGCGGCATAACTAAATGCCTGACAAGGAAATCCTCCACAAAGTATGTCAAAAGAGCCTATGAAATCCTCGCCGTTAAGAGTGGTAATATCCCCGTAAATTGGAAATTCGTCCATCCATCCGTCCTTTTGGCGTTGTGTCAGGACCTGTTGACAGAATTTATTAATCTCAACGCCCGCGCAACAATGATGCCCTAACATCTCACCTCCATAGATGCCTCCACCTATTCCAGCGAATAGGTGCAACTCTTTGATATCGGTATCGTTTGCCATATACAAAAAAAAAACTTCCGGATAGGCTGACAACCGACCAGACATTTATGTGGCTACAAGGATGTTCAGTTCTTTTTTACAAAGAATTGTTTCTTACATAATCGGTCTTTGTCAGCGCGAACGCATATTATAGTACAAAGTTACGAACTTTTTTCGAGACTTCAGCAATCGTATATAAAGAGTATGGCCACCGTATTTGGGGTGCATAAATGAGTTTTATTATCAGAAAAGTAGGGCGAGGCGGTAGGCACCGAAAGCCACTACCCATGCCAAAGCGGTATTGTATAACACGGTAAAGAGCCCGTATCGCCATGAGCGGGTCTCACGCACGACGGCAATCACTGTAGCAGTGCATGGGCAATAAAGCAATATGAATATCATAAAGCTGAGAGCATTGGCATGATTGAAATCCGGCTCAACGGCACCAACCATAGGTGTGGAAAGGCGCTCCTTGAGAGCCGTGTCTGCCGCCTCGTCAGAACCTGTGTACAGCACGCCTAGAGTGCTCACCACAATTTCTTTAGCCGGTACTCCGGCAATGGCCGCCACAGTGGCCCTCCATGAAAAACCGAGCGGTTCAAGGATCGGATTCACCGCCTTGCCCATCATTTCCAGATATGAATCATGTCCTGGATTTATTGTCCCGCTTTGCTCCACATTTATCTGCTGTATGTCTTCGGGGTTTTCTCCCCGCAACGGAAAGAAATTCAAAGCCCACACAATGATTGATGCCAGCAGGATTATCCCGCCCATCTTGCTCAGATACTCTTTGCCTTTACCCCACATATGGCGCAATGTCGTCTTAAATGTAGGCACACGGTAGGGCGGAAGCTCCATTACAAACGGTATTTCATCCACCGGGAAAAAGAATTTACGGAGTATCTTAGCGGTGAACATAGCCGCCAGCACTCCAAGAAAATACATACAGAGAAACACCAGGGCAGCCTGTGCCTGGAAAAACGTGCCGATAAGAAGCACATACACAGGCAAACGTGCCGAACAACTCATAAAAGGGGTAATCAGCACCGTAATGATGCGCGACGAGCGGCTCTCTATGGCACGCGCCGCCATAATGGCAGGCACGTTGCAGCCGAATCCCATTACCAGCGGTATGAACGACTTGCCATGCAGGCCTATCTTATGCATGAGCCTGTCCATTATAAAAGCCGCTCTTGCCATGTATCCCGAATCCTCCATAAAGGATATGAAGAAAAACAGGATAAGTATGTTCGGCAAAAACACAATAACCCCTCCCACTCCCCCAATGATGCCATTGGAAAGAAGATCTTTCAGAGGACCGTCAGGCATGTTTCCGTTCACAAGAGCGGCGAGATAATCCACACCGGCCTGGATCCAGTCCTGCGGGTAGCTTCCTACGGCGAAAGTGAACCAGAAAATAAATACCATTACCGCAAGAAAGAAAGGAAAGCCGAAAATACGGTTGGTGACAATTGAATCTATCACCATAGTGCGGGTCTGCTTCTCCGTATCCGGAATTTCAAGAGTCTCGGCAAGAGCGCCGGCTATGAAACCATATTTTTCCCCGGCTATCAGTGCCGAGACATCCTCACCTTTGTGGTGTCGTTCAAGCTCCTTACGCTTGCGGTCGCGCAATTTCAATATCTCTTCCCCCTTTACGCTATGCTCCACCGCCTCCTCAGCCTCACGGTCCCCCTCCATCAGTTTTATGGCAAGGTACCGAGGCGAATAATGTGGATGTATACCCTTGTCAGTCTTAAGCGCGTCTTTAAGTTCGGTCAGGCAATCTTCGAAATCATGCCCTAACTTCACATGGACATGACGCACAACATTGTTGCGCCGCTCATACACTTCAATAATCGTATCAAACAACTGTCCTATCCCCTCCCCGTTGCGACTGACGGTGGGAACGACAGGAACACCTATCATGCTTCCCAAGGTCTCATAATCAAACCTGACTCCACGCGCACGCATCTCGTCGAACATGTTCAAAGCTATGACCATGGGATAATCCATATCAATCAGCTCGGTAGTCAGATAAAGATTGCGCTCAAGATTGGAACCATCCACCACATTCACTATGATATCAGGACTGTTGTCACGAAGATAGCGGCGCACATACCGTTCTTCCGGCGAATATGCCGAAAGCGAATAAGTGCCTGGCAAATCTATTATATTGAAAGTGTACCCACCATGAGTGAACACCCCTTTTTTCGCATCTACAGTAACACCGCTGTAATTGCCCACATGCTCCTGCGCGCCTGACGCCGCATTGAAAAGCGATGTCTTTCCACAGTTAGGATTGCCGATAAGGGCTATATTTATGATATGCCGCTCCCCTTCGTAACGTTCGCGATGCAGGGCGTCTACCTCATCAGATGGCACCATATAATCCTTTGGCGACGGCATATCCTGTTTTATATGCTCTTCCAGCGGTATCACCTCTATCATCAAAGCCTCGTTGCGGCGCAAAGACACTTCATACCCCATCAGCCGGTACTTGACAGGATCACGCAGAGGAGCAGATAATATGGAAGTGATCTTTCTCCCCTTCACAAACCCCATCTCCATGACACGCTTGCGGAAAGCGCCATGTCCGAGCACCTTTACTATCACGGCCGACTGGCCGCTTTTCAAATCTGATAATCTCATTATCCTAAAACAACGACTGGTGAGAAACCCATTGGATCCCTCATCTATTTTTTACTCTGCAAATATCGCATTTTTTAATGGATCCATAAGCCTACATACCCGGTTATTATGCATAATCGCTCCGAATAATAACACTTTTTAACTCAAAAACATCACCTCTGCCCAAAGCATTCTTATCTGATCAAGACATACAGAAATAATTCCTGTTTTTGAGGCATTTTCAGTAAAAGCACTTGATAATTCAAAATTATTTCGTAATTTCGCAATTATATTTCAAGCCGGTGCTATGCATGGGAAACCATTAACCGCCAGCTTGACAGACTGTTCAGGAAGCAAATCCCAAACCAAACATAAATTTAAAGGTTATGGTAACAAAGAAGCTCAAAATCAGAGATCTCACTCTGCGTGACGGACAGCAGTCGCTCTTCGCCACACGTCTGAAACAACAGGACATTGATCCGCTCCTGCCCCTGTATAAAGATGCAGGATTCTATATCATGGAAGTATGGGGCGGTGCAGTGCCCGACTCGGTAATGCGCTACCTTGACGAATCGCCATGGGTGCGCCTGCGTAGCATTCGCGAGGCTGTCGGTCCCAACCAGCTCCTCTCCGCACTGTCCCGTGGCCGCAACCTCTTCGGATATGTTCCCTACCCCGACTCTGTTCTTGAAGGATTTTATAAGGAAGCCATCAAAAACGGCCTCAGCATAATGCGTATTTTCGACGCACTCAACGATATTGACAACGTACGCGAAAGCATCCGCCTCATCAACGAATTGGGAGGCATCGCCGATGCTGCCGTATGTTATACCGTAGACCCCAAGGAAGAAGCGGCCCCTGCCCCGGAAAAGAAAGGGTTCTTTGCATCGCTGTTCGGCAAAAAAGAGCAGGCGCCTGCCGCTCCTGAAAAAATATTCACAGACGAATATTTCGTAAACAAGGCTCTGGAAATGGAGCGTCTCGGTGCCAAGATCGTGACACTTAAAGATATGGCCGGATTGGTAAACCCACTGCGCGCCGCATCAATAATCGGCAAACTCAAACAGGTGCTCAAAGTGCCCGTTGACTTCCATACACACTGCACTCCTGGCTACGGCCTGGCATCCTCTGTCATGGCGATACTCAACGGCGTGGATATACTTGATACCAATATCTGGTGGTTCGGTGAAGGTTCAGCCGCTCCCGCAATCGAGCTTGTATATATCTTCTGCCAGAAACTCGGAGTGGAAGTAGAAGCCAACATGGAAAAGGTCGGTGAAATACGCGAGCGCCTTGAAAGCGTACGCCGCAACCTGGCAGATTTCGACCTCAACAAAGACAAATTCCCCAAACGCTTCGATCCACTGCATGACAAACTTCCCGCAGAGGTAGACGCGCTATTTGACAAAGCCATCGCCGCAGCAAAAGCCGGCGACGAGAACACACTTCTTGAGGCTTGCCACGCAATTGAGGCACACTTCGGTTTCCCAAAACCGAACCTTCTGGTAAAAGAAGCCGAGGTTCCCGGCGGCATGTACTCCAATATGGTTGCACAGCTCAAGGCCCTCAACTCGTCAGATCTTCTTGACGACGCCATGAAGCTGATCCCCAAAGTGCGACGCGACGCAGGTTTGGTACCTTTGGTTACGCCAACAAGCCAGATCGTAGGTGCCCAGGCCGTAAACCTTGCCATTGACCGCAAGAAAGGAAACCCGGATTACACCAATACTTCAAACCAGTTTATCTCACTGGTAAAAGGTGAATACGGACATACCCCGGCTCCGATAGACCCCGCTTTCCGTGAGAAAATCACCGGCGATCCTGTGGAGCGCGCATACGACGTTTCCAAATATAAAAAACCGGAAATACCAACTGTTCCTGAATTCGACGGCGTGAAACTTGCTACCAACACAGAAGAAGAACTGCTCATGGAGCTGCTTCCCAACGTTGCCAATAAGTTCCTGCGCAACCGCCGTGCCGAAGAATACGCCGCCAAACAGCCAAAAGAACAGCCCAAGGCAGAAGAAACCGCAACAGTTGCAGCATCTGCCGACGAGCCTATCACAGGCGAAGTGTTCCGTGCACCTATGGGTGGCCGCATCGTTGAAATAAACGTAAAAGCTGGCGACAAAGTCAAGAAAGGACAAAAAATGATGGTTTACGAAGCCATGAAGATGGAAAACGACCTTGAAGCCGACCGCGACCTCACGGTAAAACGCATCTTCGTAGCTCTTGACGAAGTTGTCGGCACCGACGCTCCGCTTATTGAATTTGAATAAGATTACCATTTGAATACAGCCAAAGCGTCCGGCACAGGGCTTACCCCGATGCCGGACGCTTTGTTTCATACATCATATACTACACTCCACACCAACCAATCACACATGCAATAATGCGGTGATACCCACACCGGAGGAACAACATAAGCACCTGATTATTCTGTACATTTATGGGACAAGAAGGTGTCTATATCCTTATCTCCACGACCGGACAGATTTACCACCACTACATCATCCGGATTGAACTGCAGTTTATCAAGGGCTGCAAGAGCATGCGAACTTTCCATCGCAGGTATTATACCCTCCAATCGTGTAAGACGATATGCCGCGGCAATCGCTTCGCAATCGGTGGCAGAAAGGACAGATGTGCGCCCCGAAGCAGCAAGCCATGCCTGCAGGGGACCGACCCCTGGATAGTCCAGACCGGCGGAAATGGAATATGGTTCGGCCACGCCGCCATCATTGTCTTTTATAACCAGCGTACGCGAACCATGGAGCACTGCTTCAGACCCTAAAGTCATAGTGGCTGCATGTTTGCATGTCTCAACACCAAGCCCCGCAGCCTCCACAGCCACAAGCCTCACCGACGGCTCATCAATGAAATTGAAAAAAGCACCCGCTGCATTGCTCCCGCCTCCCACACATGCTATCACATAATCGGGAAGAGGTTTGCCGGTAAGCACCGGCACCTGTGCCTTTATCTCCTCACTGATCACAGACTGGAATTCAGCCACCATCTCAGGATAAGGATGTGGCCCCACAGCACTCCCCATAAGATAAAATGCTTCTGAACGATTGCGGCACCAATCGGCAAGCGCCTCATTTACAGCATCTGTCAAAGTGCCCGTGCCGGCTTTCACACTCTTTACCCCGGCTCCAAGCATCAGCATACGTTCAACATTGTGACGCTGCCTCCTGATATCTGTCTCCCCCATGAACACGGTGCATTCCAGCCCAAGGAGAGCACACACCGTAGCAGTCGCCACACCATGCTGCCCTGCGCCCGTCTCGGCTATCACACGCCGTTTGCCCATACGGCGGGCAAGCAGTCCCATCGCTATTGCATTATTGATCTTATGTGCACCTGTGTGGTTGAGATCCTCCCGTTTAAGGTAAATATTGGTACCATAATGACAACTCATTCTCTCTGCCTTGTATAGCGGAGTCGGCCTCCCTACATAATCACGCAATAACTGGCGATATTCATTCATAAAATTCATGTCTGCCATCGCCTCATAATAGGCATCAGCCAGTTCGTCCAGGTTTGCCTTCAATTCTGGCGCAACAAAAGCACCACCAAACCGTCCGTCTCCATAAAATCCACTGTCGTTCACCGGCATTCGGTGTTTACGCACACTAGTAGGGCTCATATAATATTGATTTTAAGTACTAAAAAAAGAGAACCATCGGAATCCCGGCATGGCCGAAAATCCGATGGTCCAGTATGTGTCTGTAATAAAAATTGCCGCACAAAACGCGCAGAATACAAAGACTTTCGTCAGACATCTCTCATTTCATGCAATGTCGCAACCAACGGATTCTCTTTCGTCGGGCGCCACCATCGATAAAGTGTGAGACTTGTTTTCATTCTGTTCCTGTTTTGTACCGGCAAAGATATGTATCAAAAACGGCAAATGCAAATATTTCTGTAATAAATTTTGCATAAACGATATTTATGCAAAATTTATACACCATATATACATTACCTCGGAAATAAGCGACGGATAAGGTCAGGACGGTGCAGGCGGTTGAGCGATGATATTATACCTTGCCTGTATGTGCGGTCATACCAAAAAAAATACTGGCGTTGCGCAAGTTTCTGCGACGGAGTTACCGCAGTAAAAATCTTTTCTCCAGTGTATGGGTGGTAACCGGAGTAATATATCTCCGTAGCCACTGTCATGGGAGTCGGTGTAAAATCCTGTACCTGCTCAAGATGGAAATCAAGTTCACGTGTCTTTATAGCAAGTTCAGCCATATCTGTCTCATGGCATCCGGGATGCGATGATATGAAATATGGTATCAGTTGCTGACGCAGATTATAACGTTCGTTCACCCGGTCAAAGATCTTCTTGAAATCATAAAACTGCGAAAACGACGGCTTACGCATCACATCAAGCACAGCGTCTTCCGTATGTTCAGGCGCCACTTTCAGGCGCCCGCTCACGTGGTTCAGAATCAGCTCCTCATTGTAACGGCGGTTTGTGGCATCAACCTCCTTGTTGCCGCTGCGATGCATTGAAAGGTCGTAACGCACGCCACTGCCTATGAACGACTTCTTAACGCCAGGCAACTCATCTACGGCATGGTACAAATCCAAAAGCGCTCCATGGTCATTGTCAAGATTAGGACACGGCCTGGGATGCAGGCAACTCGGACGCATGCATTTGTCGCATATCGCCTGGTTCTTACCACCCATGCGATACATATTTGCCGACGGACCACCGAGATCGGAAACATATCCTTTGAAATCATGCATCTGTGTCACATTCCTCACTTCCTTCAGTATGGACTCTTTGCTACGCGATGCAATGAACTTTCCCTGATGCGCCGAAATGGTACAGAAAGCACAACCGCCGAAACAGCCACGGTGCATATTGACCGAGTGACGTATCATCTCATAAGCCGGTATACGCTTGTCTTTATAACGCGGATGAGGCAGACGGGTATAATTAAGGTCAAACGAACGGTCTATCTGGGAAGTTGTCATAGGAGGGAACATAGGATTGACTTTCACAACCCTCCTGCCATGCACCTGCCAAAGGACTGCCCCATGACGGCGGTTGGACTGCTGCTCTATATGCCTGAAATTCTCAGACTGTTTACGCTTGTCGGCACGGCAGTCCTCCCATGAATTCAAAATAATATTTCCATCATCTGGCTGGGGCATGGAGTCCACGCTCTCCCATACCACCGTCTGATTCAAATCTTTTATCTCACCGATACTCTCGCCAGCGTCAAGCCTCCGTGCGAGTTCAAGCATAGGCAACTCTCCCATACCGTAGACAATCATATCCACAGGCGCATCGGCGAGAATTGACGGACGAAGACGGTCTTGCCAGTAATCATAATGGGAATTCCTACGCAAAGAAGCCTCTATGCCTCCGGCGACAATAGGCACATCAGGATACAATGAACGTAATTTTTCGGCATAAACAACCGTTGGATAATCAGGACGCATGCCATGGCGCCCGTCAGGCGTATAGGCATCGTCGCTACGGCGCCTGCGGGCTGCAGTATAATGGTTCACCATTGAATCCATTGCGCCGGCAGAAATCCCGAAAAACAGACGCGGGCGTCCGAACTTGCGAAAATCCCGCAGGTCATCCTGCCAGTTTGGCTGAGGCACTATCGCCACCTTGTACCCCCCGGCCTCAACAAGCAGCCTGCCTATCACCGCCGCTCCAAACGAGGGATGATCCACATAGGCATCACCTGAAAATATCACGATATCCACCTCTTCCCACCCGTGCAAGGCAGCCTCTTTGACAGAAGTCGGCAGCCAGTCTGTAACAGGACGGCGGGGCATAACAGGCACCTGGGCCTTATGCACACCTGGAGTGTTTTCTTTTTCTGTATATGTCTTGCGTTTGCGCGGCTTCATCATTTGGTATTTTTAAGCAATTCCTCCATTTTGAGTATTTCGTCACGCAGCCGTGCGGCCTCCATAAACTCCATGTTTTTGGCAGCGGCCACCATGTCGGAACGCATACGATTGATGGAGCGCTGCAATTCGGCAGCATTCATGTATGATATCACCGGATCAGCAGCAATATCCACATTTGATGTATATTCACTCTCATACGGCACGGGGGAGGCCACAGAAACCGGCTGTTTACATGCTCCCCTCTTGGGAGACTGCGACGTATTGGCATCTTCTCCGTCAAGACCTATTATCCGGTTACGGGCTTTGACTATGGCTTGTGGGGTTATGCCATGCTCCTCGTTGTATGCAAGCTGCTTGGCACGACGACGCTCAGTCTCCTCAATGGTGAGGCGCATGGAGTCGGTAATCTTGTCGGCATACATTATCACTGTACCGTTGAGGTTTCGGGCAGCACGCCCCACTGTCTGCGTAAGCGAACGATGCGAACGCAGGAATCCCTCCTTGTCGGCATCAAGTATCGCTACCAACGATACTTCAGGAAGATCAAGCCCTTCACGTAGCAGATTCACCCCTATAAGCACATCATATACCCCGGCACGCAGGTCATCCAGTATCTTTATACGGTCAAGCGTATCCACATCAGAATGGATGTATGCCGAATGTATGTCAAGCCGCTTGAGATAATCGTCAAGCTCTTCGGCCATACGCTTTGTCAAAGTAGTTACAAGCACCCTTTCCCCGCGCTCGCGGCGGAGTTGTATCTGCTCCAGCAGATGGTCTATCTGATGCTCTGACGGCTGCACTGTGATAAGCGGGTCAAGAAGGCCGGTTGGGCGTATCACCTGTTCCACGATCACACCCTCGCTCTTTTCAAGCTCATAATCAGCAGGAGTGGCACTCACAAACAATGTCTGGTTTGTCAGCCGCTCGAACTCCTCAAAGCGGAGAGGACGGTTGTCTAGCGCGGAATCCAGACGAAAACCATAATTTACAAGATTCTGCTTGCGGGAAAGATCGCCGCCATACATGGCACGTATCTGCGGCACTGTCACATGGCTTTCATCTATAATGGTCAGATAATCCTTGGGGAAATAGTCAAGCAGGCAGAACGGGCGCATGCCCGATTCGCGTCCGTCAAAATAACGGCTGTAGTTCTCAATACCCGGGCAATGCCCCACTTCGCGTATCATCTCTATATCATAAGTCGTACGCTCATAAAGACGTCGTGCCTCAAGCTCACGTGCCTCCTTCCTGAAAAATTCCACCTGCTCCCCGAGATCCAGTTCCATCTGTGCCAATGCCGATGCCTGGCGCTCATGGGAAGTGACGAACAGGTTTGCAGGATATATAAGGAAACTGTCATGCGATCCGAGACTTACATTGTCAATCGGATGCAAAGTAGCAATCTGCTCAATCTCATCCCCCCAGAACACTACACGAAGTACAATATCCTCATAAGCCAACCGTATGTCTACAGTATCACCCTTCACACGGAAATTGCCACTGTTAAGCTCTATTTCATTACGTGAATACAACGACTGGGCAAGTGAACGCAAAAAAGCATTGCGTGCTATCTTCTGACCGACCTTTATATGAATGACATTCGCATTGAAATCTTCAGGATTTCCCATACCGAACAGACACGAGACCGAACTTACCACCACCACATCGCGCCGGCCGGAAAGAAGGGCAGACACGGTCGCAAGACGCAACCGCTCTATCTCGTCGTTAATCATCAAGTCCTTCTCTATATACTTGTCTACCGACGGTATATACGCCTCAGGCTGGTAATAATCGTAATATGACACGAAATACTGCACCGAATTTTCCGGAAAAAACAGCTTGAACTCGCCATACAGCTGGGCGGCAAGCGTCTTGTTATGGCTTAGGATGAGCGTGGGGCGCTTCACCTGCTGTATCACATTTGCCATGGTGAAAGTCTTGCCGGAGCCGGTGACCCCCAAAAGCGTCTGAGCGGGCAATCCATCCTCTACACCTTTCACAAGCTGCTCTATGGCCTGCGGCTGATCACCTGTCGGCTTGTACTGCGAATTAAGTCTGAAATCCATAATAAACCCGGTTTATACCTGAGACATAAGCCAAGCGCAACGATGCGCGGCAACTTGCAAAGATACAAAATCTCCCACTCATATCCTCCATAAGCATCCCTATCCGCTGTTAAAAACTATTATTTACACTTAGTTCTGTATACAGACAGTAAAGAACAGCAAACCCCGTCGGTGATGTCGGGGTTTGCTGTTCTGGCCATGAAATATTTATTATCGGCCGCCGGCGGTAGAGCGGTCTGCATCGGCATTGATATCAACAAGTTTCTGGACACCGCGTTTCTGTCTGCCCCATTGCAGATTATAGCTGACAGAAATGTATGGCATGCGCATGTCAAGGTGCATATGCTGCTCGTTGGTATTCCATTTACTGAGCATTTTTGAGCCTTGATCGTATGTGCCAAACGGCATTATCATACCTGCTCCGAATTGCCAATCTTTCCAATTATAAGAAAAATCAATGATAGAAAGGTTTTCACCCCAGCTAATTTTCTCACCCCAAAGATCATGCTGGGCGCGGACATATTGTGCCGATAAGGAAAATCCCCAATGCATAAGCCGAAGATTGGCATTGCCACTCCAGTTATTGTTATGGAGTTTGTAACCAGTCCCCCGCATACGTTCCATACGGTATTGCAGATAGCCGCTAAACATTAGCCATTGGGGTATGATATCAATTTGAGGAGTAATGAAAAAAGAAAGATTTTTCAATCCATTGCTGTTTTCATAGGTGGTGATAAGCCTGTTATCCTCCCAATACAAAAGAGGAGTTATGGCATTGGGACTTGTAAACGCTCTGATTCCGAATGTTCCGGATACTCTCGGAATATTGAAATTATAGCGTAGCGTTAGCATATATGAATTGGATGTCTTCAAATCCGGATTGCCGACTCGCCATTGAAAACTGTCAAGTTGCTGAGGAGCGACGTTTGTTTCAGCCAATGATGGAGTAGATTGCCACGACTCAAAACTTAACCTGAACTGGTGATTCTGGTTTATGCCGTATGTAACTGTAGCTTGCGGGCGCATATTCCACGAATGGCTTCCTTGATTCGTCTCCTTAAACAAAAAGTCTGTATATTGCGCGCCAATTCCGGCGGTTAGGGTTACCTTGCTGATTCTTTGGAAATACTCCGCAAAGAAATAGACCTTATCCTGCCGCTGATGAAAAATCTGACCTCCGAGATTTTCATAAACAGACCGGTTACGGTTGGCGGTATAAGAAGCTCCAGCTGTAAGCCGCGAATTTCTCCAATTTTTAATATAGTCCGCTTCGATGGCGTAAGCCTGATTACAGTCTTTAATCATCGTATGGATGTCAGTAAGGTAATTTGTCGCATCAGGCAGTTGCTCAATATAGTCCGAATATGATTTGCCAAACCAGAAAGAACTACTGAAATCAACAACAATCATTTGCTTATGGGCGAAATGTTGCTCCAGATACACAGACAGATATGGCTTACTGCCATTTTCACCATGTATATCGGTGAGAAGGATATCGTCTAACCCATTACTCAAAGACATCAACCCATTATATTGAAACTTGTCAGTAAACTTGTCAAAGTATGATAAATCAATCATAAACACAGTTGTATCAGGCTTTATGTAGCTGTATGAAGCGGTAAAGTTGCCCATTGAATTGTCCATTGATCCTCCGCGTGAAGTTTCCTTCCTTGAAAGCGAAGTGCCATCAGGATATGTGAATGTCTCCATATATTCGCGGTGTGTTTTTATCTTATTAGTTAGTTTGAATCTACCCCATACCTCAAACTGGGAATAACCACTGTTTAATTTAAGATCAGCCATATAGCTTCCCCAAGCCTGGTTAAGAGCGGGCATGGCATTAGCCATTACCGAACCTCCAATCGCAGGGTTTGCTACTATAAAATTCAACACATAATTTGCGCCATTATATCGAAGGCCCGGATTATCAATCCATTCCACTCGCTTGATTGTTTCAGGAAGAAGAGCCCGCACTTGGTCAATTGAGGATTCGCGCCCGTTGATACGCACTTGCACCGATTGTCCGGCAGCCTGAATAGTTCCTAGCGCTTCTGTCACACTAAGAGATGGTATCATAAGGTTGTTGAGTAATTGCATCCCATTCTTTGAGTTGGCCACCGCACTCTCAGAGGGATAGTAAACGTCCATATCAGCTTTCCTGATAACTTTGGGAGCCTCGATTACAATTTCCTGTAGCTCCTGCACTGCGATTGAATCCTGCGGCTCAGGTTGGGCAATTGCACATAATACACAAAAAATTACAAGCAAAACTGTAAGTAGTGTCTTCATTACGATTTCCATTTTCTATATCTGACGCAAAATTACAGCTGTAGGTTGCAAACGGCTTCAACAAATGTTAAAAAGCGCACAAAACGTCAAATATTTTTCCGCAACCTGCTTAGATGCGTCTGGGTTATATCCAGGAAAGACGCGATGTCCTTCAATGGGAAAAGCGAAAACAGGTCGGGATGCCGGGAGATCAGATCGTTGTAACGTTGCCTGGGAGTTTTGATGTACAAATCTTTGTACCGGTCATACACGGTGGAAAATACCGCTTCAGTAGCTATCATCACCATCTCTTTTAGTTCCGGATCGGTCTTCAACCTCTCGCCTAGGGCAACGGTAGAAAGACAATAGATATCGCATGGTGTCTCGGCAATAACAGAAGCCCGCGCTTTCTGCCCACGAAGCGAGAAAGGGAAATCCGTCACAAACTCACCGGCAAACTCCAGACCGATCACATGCTCGGTGCCGTCGTCACCGTATACCACATATTTCAGCGTCCCCGATTTGATGTATCCGAGATACCGCGCCACTTGCCCTTCGGTAAAAAAATATTCCCCTTTTTCGAAATGCCTCGGCACACCTTCGCGCAAACACAACTCCCGCCAGAAATCCGCCGACGGATTTTCGATATATGAATTGAAATTGTTTGTCATAATTAAGTCGTGGAAATTTCATACAAAAACAGGTTACAAAGCTAATGATTTTTTGTAAAAGCACCTATCTGTAAGGCACTGATTCTGCCAATGTGATCGCCGGAATACCAGTATATAATTATAGCCCCACAGCAAAATAATCTGCGTACAGACCGCATAAAGACGATAACTTTTCGTAACTTTGTATTTGAATAATCATTTACCAAACTAAACCATTTATCACTTGCCATGAAAAAAGTACTTGCAATGGCTGCATGTGGTGTATTGGCCGCGACTTTCTTCAACAACGCACATGCGCAACGCACCCCGCTTATGGGATGGAGCTCATGGAACACCTATGCTCTCAACATCAGCGAGCAACTCATAAAAGAACAGGCCGACGCCATGGTCTCTACCGGGCTTAAGGATGCCGGATATAAGTTCATCAACATTGACGATGGTTTCTGGAACGGACGCGCCGAAGACGGCACACTCATCATTGACACCACAAAATTCCCCAACGGCATGCGCGCCGTATCTGACTACATACATAGCGTGGGGCTGAAAGCAGGCATATATTCCGACGCAGGAGACAACACATGCGGTTCGCAAAACCGGGATCCGTACGGACTTAACGTTGGACTATTCCGCTATGAAAAAGAGGACTGCCACACATACTTCATTGACTGGAACTACGATTTTATAAAAGTAGACTATTGCGGGGGCATCCATAAGAATCTTGATGACAAGGTGCAATATACCAAAATCGCAGAAGCTATTAAGAACTGCGGACGTGATGACATACAGTTCAACATCTGCCGCTGGGCATACCCCGGCACTTGGGTTGCAGGTATAGCAGATTCATGGCGCACGACAGGCGACATATATGATTCATGGGACTCCGTGGAAAGCATACTCGCTGAAAACCTGTATATGTCGGCTTACTGCCGCGACGGGCATTACAACGATATGGACATGCTTGAAGTAGGCCGCAGCATGACCCACACCGAAGACCAGACACATTTCGCAATGTGGTGCATCATGAGTTCCCCGCTCCTTGTGGGATGTGACATGCGCAACATGAAACAGGAGACAATTGACCTCCTTACCAATACCGAACTTATCGCGCTAAATCAGGATCCGCTGCATTTGCAAGCATATGTCGCATACAAAAGCAACGGATGCTACATATTGGTCAAGGACATAGAAACCCGCTTCGGCAATACCAGGGCAATAGCTGTGTACAACCCGTCATCATCCTCTCGCACCGTCAACCTGGACCTTAACAAGCTGGAACTTGGAGGAGCTGTCACCCTACGCGACTTATTCACCCACACTGACCTTGGCAATTTCACAGGGAAATACCGCGTGACGATACCTTCACACGGAACCGCCGTATTCAAAGCCACTGCGCAGGAACGTCTCGAAAGAGTGCGGTATGAAGGGGAATGTGGATACATCAGCGACTATCAGGAACTCGCCAATAACGAACTTATGCGTACTGGCATATACACCAAAGACGACGCATGCTCCGGAGGATATAAAGCCGGATGGCTAGGGTACAAAGAAGAAAACGACCTATGTTTCGATAACGTATACAGCCGCGATGGTGGAAAATATGATATGACAATCGCATTCCTCACGGCAGATGACCGCGCAATAAAGCTGGATATCAACGGAAAGCATGTAGCGACACAGATCGTTAATTCTGGAGGATACGACAAGATAGGGACAATTACAATCCCTGTGACCTTAAAGGCTGGATTAAACACCATAAGAATGCATGACGCCGATTACTTTATGCCTGACATTGACTACTTTGACCTGGTTCCCGCAAAACAGGACGGTACCGCGGCAGTGGAAACAGACAACGGCAACAGAACAGACAATGGCACATATACCCTAAACGGTGTGAAAGTTGACGATACTGAAAACCTGCCGTCAGGCATCTATATCGTAGGAGGTAAAAAAGTGGCCCATAACAACTGACACGGATAAAAAGATCCGATAAAAGTTTTGCAGGTTCCAGGGAAATGCGTACCTTTGCAAGCCATTACTATATGCCGCCCTACCAGCGGTACTTCCCAAGTAATTAAATAACAACAAAATAAAATGAAAAAAGACCTCCATCCTTCCAATTACCGCGAAGTAGTTTTCAAAGATATGTCGAACGAGGAAATCTTCATCACCCGTTCTACAGTAGCTGCTAAGGAAACCATTGAAATTGATGGCGTAACCTATCCTCTTGTAAAACTTGAAATCACCAGCTCATCTCACCCGTTCTTCACCGGTAAGCAGAAGCTCGTGGACACCGCTGGTCGTGTGGACAAATTCCTCTCACGTTACGGCGAGCGTAAGAAAAAATAAGCCCATCATTCTTTATACATATGAAAAGCCCCGGACTGCAGTCCGGGGCTTTTCATATGTATAAAGATGCAAAACTATATCTGGCTAATTTTACAAACATACCGCATATTCAATATGCACATGCATAAAATTGACAAAACGTCAACATACACCAGCGTTTACAAGTCAATTTGCTCTTAGAAACCACCTTTACACACCACTTGATGCAAAATATTGTTAATAACACATCTTTTTTACAAGAAAACCCTTGACTGTGCCGCAAAAACCTATTACCTTTGCAACGTGTTTTTCATGGTATTAGATTTAAGGTTAACTAAGATTGGTTTGTCGTGAGACAAATCAATTTTTTTGTGTACCCACCTGCGCAAATGAAGATCAAACACAGCCCGTTTTCTCCATGAGCCGATATTTACCCGTATCATACCTATCATCCATTTGCAGCTAGACACAATCCATCCAGCATACCATACTTGATTCCACACACTATTGCCGTGTAAAACTCCCCGGCAACCATTTAAGCATCTGCCTATACAAAAGCTATGCGGTTGCTAAAATCCAGAATCCTTGGACCAATCCTGTCGCAGAAGAAAAATATTATAAAAATTTGGTTCGTGAAAATAAATATATATCTTTGTCAAAAATTGCAAAAACGCCAATTTAAATAGCAGAATGACCCCATACGTCCCATACATCTAGAATAAAGAAGCGAATAACCACCACGCCTTTGCATATTGCCATAATACCCGCAAACCGTAAAGGAGGCTTAATCGCATTAAATATTTTGACAAATGCCGCAAGCGGAAAAAACGGGTCGCTGCAAGCAAGGCATTCACATTCTGGCCCGTGGATACTAAGGATGAATCAGTTATTACGTACAGTTCTTGTCTCGGCACTCGCCGTGACAGGAGTGTTTTCAGTTGTGGGTTATCCTGCGTCGCAAACAAGAGAGCTGCCCTCTGTGTCATCATCCACAATGACAGACGGCATAAAGATAGTGCCTCAGAGGATTTCAGAAAGTGCGGCGGCTGACCGTCCGGATTTTATTCCACGACGCAAAGTAGCCGGGATCAGTGCACCCTTTGCCAGCGCACGTAATGTTTACAACCCGGCACCGATAAGATTACAAGCACCTCGCACTGCCATGCCAACAGGAGGCACAATGCGCGGCGTGGTACTTACCAACACTACATGGGATTATTATGCACCGGAATATGGGATCTACGAATATCCGTTGGCACAGGGAGCACCTGTTTGTACACCGATACATATTGATCCGGAACACTTCTATTTTATTGGCGGTGTGTATATGGGAGAAACTTTCTGGGGCGCTGTACCTGTGTATAATTCAAATTTTGAAGTTTCAAAGATGACGTTTTACACGTTTGATACAGAGACATGGACTGTTATTGACGAGCAAGTTGGCGATCCTTCATTCTCCCCTCTTGACATGACATTCGATGAAACCACGGGAACCGTTTATGCCGTTTATGTAAATATGAGTTCATTCAAATGCACGTTGGCCAAATGGAATACACAGTATGGTTTCTATGAGGATATTGCTTCATTGCCTGAATTTGTAAGCGGTCTTGCCGCCAATGCGACCGGGGAGCTTTACGGGTTGACTACCAAAGGGGTACTTTGGAAAATTGATAAAACAGACGGCACTGTCATTGAGATCGGAGATACCGGATTGAAGCCTTATTGGGCTACTTCGGCGGCTATTGACCCTAAAAACGGGCAATTTTATTATGCCCTAGCACTGGAGGGCAAAGCCGAGATGTATGAAATAGATCCGGAAACTGCCGTTGCGACAAAACTGTATGATTTCGAAAACGACGAGCAGATTTTCTGCATGTATATCCACCATGAAAAGGCTTCCCCACATGCACCTGCCATGGCCCAGGATCTGGCAATAACATTTGAGAATGCATCACTCCATGGTACAGTATCGTTCAGGGTGCCCACAACCTATTTCGACGGCACCGAGGCAACAGGAGCCGTTGATTACAAGGTCTGTATAAATGGCACAGAGGCAATTGCCGGCACCACTTCATTTGGAGCATTTGTAAGTGAAAACCTTACAATACCATCTGCCGGCGCACATACGATTTCAGTAGTACTTGCAAACAACGAAGGCGAGAGTCCTGCCGCCAAAATTTTCCAATGGATCGGTGGCGATATACCCAAAGCAGTCACTGGTGCCAAGGCTACATGGACCGACGGTATATTTACCGTGAAATGGAATGCTGTTTCGGAAGGTGTGAACGGCGGTTATGTAGATGCATCGGCGGTAACATACGATGTGGTCCGTTTTCCTGACGAAGTTTTGGTCGCAGAAAATATCATGTCAACAGAAATAACAGACAATGTAACCGAACCGGTAAACAATGTCCTGTCATACCATTACTCCATCACCGCACGTTATGAAGGACAGGTTTCTGAAGCCGCGACCACATCAAAGACATCCCTGGGCTATGTTCTTCCACCGTATCTGAACACCTTGGACAATTCTGCCATGACTGCCGGTTTCAAAATTGTTGACGGCAACTCTGATGGCAAAAAATGGGGATATAATTCGGCTAATGGATGCTTGCGCATATCATACAATTCCAAAATTGCGATGGACGACTGGGTATTTACCCCTGCCATACAACTTGAAAAAGGAAAGGCATATCAATTCTCATTAAAGGCCAAGGCACACAACGACTCCGACAACGAACGCCTGGAGGCGGCAGTCTCAACAGACACAAACGTATCATCAGTAGTTTCTATGATAATTGACGCGACCGATATCATATCGAAAGAGTATGTAACATTATCGGGCATGTTCATCCCTCAGGAATCAGGACGCTACCATCTTGCCATTCATGGCATAAGCGATAAAAACAAATACTATCTTTATGTAGACGATATAGCCGTGTCAGAAGGTGCGGAACTTGCAAGGCCGGCATCAGTAAACGGTCTTAACGCCGTTCCTGATGCATCAGGAGCCATGAAAGCTGAAATCAGTTTCAATGCACCGATTGCAGACCTTGCCGGTGAAACCCTCTCATCACTTGAAAAAATAGAAATCCTTAGGGACGAGACAGTCATCAAGACTTTCACTGCTCCAGCACCTGGCACGGAATTGTCCTTCACTGACACTGAAGCCAAACAAGGATTCAACACTTATACAGTAATACCATATGGACTGTCTGGTGCAGGCGAATCTGCGTCAATCACCTGCTTCGTAGGCCTCAACAAACCTGCGGCTCCCGAATATGTAAACGCTTACCGTGGATCTCAAAGCGGAACGGCCACAGCTGAATGGCCTGCAGTTACACTTGACATAAATGGCAAAACACTCCCCGAAGGTGCGGTAACTTATGACCTTTACATTGTGGAAGGCCAAGAGATGACACTGGTCGGTGAAAATCTTAATGAGACATCAATGCAATATCGTGTTTGCGAGGATACCGACAAGCAGCGTTTCGTTTACTTCGAAGTGGTCGCCAAGACTTCCGGTGGAGAAGCCATGCCTGAGGTCAGTGAACTCATACCCGTGGGAGCTGCTTATACGTTGCCGTTCAACGAATCATTCGCCAACGGGCGGCTGACTAACAACTGGGGGGTATTGCCTCTAAGCAGCACCGGAAGCTGCATGATCGGCCAGGACACCTCTATTGATGAGATATCATCGTTCGACGGAGACAACGGCCTGTTTATCATTCAAGGCATCCAGGCAAACGACCGCGCCTGCATCTTCTCAGGAGCGATCTATATAGCCGATGTCAATAATCCGACTTTGTCACTCTATTATTTCAACTACAACTGTTCCAACAAGATTGCAGTGCAAATCGCAGACTACACCACCGGAGAGACCACACTGTTGGCAGAGGCCACCATGAGCGGCACACTGCCGGAAGCATGGATGCGCATGACCGCAGACTTGTCGGCATATGCAGGACATGAGATAAGCATATACCTTATCGGGACATGCGTCAACGGTAATGTGGTAGTACTTGACAATATCACTGTTGATACCGGATATGACCATAACCTAAAGGTGAGGAACTTCTCAATGCCGGGGCGTGTAGTTACAGGAATCAGCTACAATATTTCGCTTACAGTTGAAAACGTGGGGTTGCAGGACGCTTCAGGTTACATGGTAGAATTGTTCCGCGACGACACAAAGGTCGCATCCACACAAGGCAAAGAGCTGGCATCCGGAGATTCTGAAACTTTCATTTTCGAGCAGGTTGCCGACATTTTATCAACAAAAACAATTGATTATCATGCCGTGGTGACTTTTGACGCTGACCAAGTCAAAGACGACAACTGTTCAGCCTGTTATACGATGAAGGTAACCGCTCCTGAAGGACCGGCAATAACCGACCTCAAAGCCATTGCGAATCCAGATGGGGTGAACCTTACATGGAGTTCTCCTGATCTCACGGTTGTGCCAATGGATGCCGTTACAGAAGACCTGTCCGGACTGGAACCATTCTCAATCGGCCTAGCTACTACATCTGTTTTCGACGACTTCATAGGTAACTGGTCCATGATTGACTCAGACGGTTTGCGTCCGTTCGACATGACTTCCGGGGGCAACCTGGTCACTTATCCCAACTCCGGAAAACCAATCAGTTTTATTGTGCTTGACTGTGAAGAATTTGGAGTTGAAGGATGGGAGGCCCACAGTGGCACTAAAATGTTTGTCAGCTTCGCTTCTAATTACGGATGCAATGATGACTGGATGATTTCACCCATGCTGTCAGGCGCGGCACAGACAATCAAATTCTATGCAAAGTCAATCACACACATGTTTGGCGCCGAGTCGTTTGAATTCTTCTACTCGTCCGATCTGCCTGTTGTCGGGGCTTTCCGCAAACTACATACCGTGGCAGAAGTTCCCGAAAGATGGACTGAATACAGTTACGACCTGCCTGAGGGAGCACGTTATTTTGCCATACGGTGTACTTCAAACGGCACATTCGCACTTTGTGTCGATGATCTTACCTACATTCCTGAAAGCCCGCTTGCCAGCCTTTCCATACAAGGGTTCAATATCTACCGCGACGGTGCAAGAATCAACGACGCAAATGTTGATACGCCCAATTACATAGATACCGGAGCTGAACCTGGAGACCATACATATACCGTAACGACAGTCTACAATCTGGGGGAATCGGAACTCTCAAACGAGGCGTCCATACTTGTTTCAGCAATCAACGCAGCTAAAGCCGGTATATTCAAGGTTTCATCACTTTCCGGAAATATCATAATTGAAGGAGCTGCCGGATGCTTGGCGACGGTTTCCGCCACCGACGGCAAAGTTATGTTCAACGGTATTCTCAAAGATAAGACGATTGTCAGCGTTCCTACCGGCGTATACATCGTGAAAATTGCCGACAAGGCAGTGAAAATAAGTGTGATATAATTGTAATCCGGTTTCATTGCAGCACTCCCGGTTTGCCGGGAGTGCTTTACTTGCTTTACTTTATGAATAAAATATCAATCACATTTATCTGTTTGGCTGTGGAGTGTATCGTTTGCGCACAAGACACACACAATAGATTGTATGCCAACGTGACAGGAGCGGCATCCTGGACAGATATTGAGACTGCCCCATACGGCATCTATGAGCTGCCGCTTGGCGGAAGCAATGACCTTACAATGCAATCCCATGAAGTTGTACCGGCCAATTTCGGAGCCGTATTGGCTGGCGGCCGTTATTTTGTAGCTAACGGTTTTGCCTATGGCGAAATGGTGTTTGTGACCAACTATATATATGATGCCGATACATGGCAGAAAATCACGGATTTTGAGGGTAAGCATTACAACATTGCCGATATGGCTTGGGATGAGACTACTGGCAACGTCTACGGATATTTTACACATCTTGTTACATTTGATTCGTTTTTCGGCACGATAAGCATGGAAACCGGCCGTATAAACGAGATATCACGACCTGAATACAGGCTGAAAGCGTTGGGATGCCATACCAACGGCACTCTTTACGGTATTACAGATGAGGGACTACTCTGCCGTATTGACAAGTCCACTGGCCAAATAGAAGAAATCGGTAAAACAGGTTGTGTGAGCACATACTCGACTTCGGGAGCAGTATTATCTCGCGAAAATAGATTTTATTACGCCACATGTTCAGATACAGAAACTGCGTTGTACGCCATTGACCTTAATACGGCAGAAGCTACAAAACTTTATGATATGCCTGACAGCGAGGAGATAAGAGGCTTGTTTTTCACCGGTCCATCGGCAACGGACAAAGCGCCAGGAGAAATAACCGGTCTTACCGTAAATTTCAATGACGACGCACTGTCTGGCACCTATAACTTTACTCTTCCTCCCACGCTTTTCGACGGTACTGCCAGCAACGGGGATGTGGAATATGTGGTTTCACTTGACAAGACACCGATAGCGACAGCAAAAGCTCCGTATGGCTCAGCGATTTCCGGTGACATTTCGGTTGATGGAGCGGGAATGCATACTCTTGAAGTACGCGCTATCAATGATGCCGGCCACGGTCCTACGGCATCGTTGTCAGCATGGATCGGCGATGACCTTCCCGCACCTGTGACCTCCCTTACGGTCAATTACGACGGTAAGAACAAGATAACCCTTGAATGGGATCCTGCAAAGGCTCTACACGGAGGATATTTTATTGATACCGATGTCACATATAACGTAACACGCTTTCCAGAAGAAATTTCCGTCAGCGGCATTACAGAATGTTCATTTACCGATGATGTGCCACAACCCGACGCTGACGGATATGCTACATATTACTATATGGTGACAGCCGTATACCATGGAAAAAAATCATCATCAGTGATTTCGCCAAGCTACACCATAGGCAGTGTTTCCCCACCGTTCAAAGAAGAATTCGACAACCGCTGGGATCTCGGCAAATTCACTATCATAGACGGCAACGGCGATAATGAACGATGGAATTGGGTCTCAAAAAGTGTAACCCTTTTGGCTGGACATACAGCAGCAGACGATTATCTGATACTACCTCCACTTATGCTTGAAGCCGGATGGACATATCGGTTTTCTGTAGACGCACATGGGAAGTATGCATCGGATACGGAGAGATTTGAAGTACTAATGGGACATATGGCCGACATCCAGGCACTGCAAACTACTATTATGGAGCCTGTAGATGTGAAATCTATAGAATCCCAAAACTTTACTGCCGACTTCGCTGTCACAGTCTCTGAGGCGTGTTTTATTGCTGTGCATGGCATCAGCGATCCTTATCAAGGCGCACTAACAATTGATAACATTTCAGTCACGCCAGTAAAACAATCTTTATCAGATACAGCTTTTACCGAACGCGCATCAGTGAAAGGCTTATCAGGCGGTATATTAGTTGCAACTCCATCGGCAATAGATGTGTGCGTGCATGCCGCCAGTGGCATAAAGGTATATGGCGATAAGATCAATGGCACCGTTTTCATACCCCTTTCAAAGGGTATATATGTTTTTACTACAACAGATACAAATATAAAAGTAGTTGTCAAATAGTAATTCCCCTACATTTCAAATTTAATAAATGCGGGTCGGTGAATAAAATCGCCAACCCGCATTTGGACTATAATTAGAAAGGTTTAAATTCAAAAATAAATAATACCGATGTGTTATCTTACAACTATCTTGGCTGTGGTTTCACCGGATTTCACAATGTAGATTCCCTTATTGAGATGGCCAGAAATCTCCGAGGGCAAAACATCTTTGAACATCAAGAGTCCTTCATATGTGTAAACAGTGACTGTCTGGCTGTCATCAGCAAATATTGCAGTTATTCCGTTTAACTCCGATGTTGTGCCATGGATCTCAAGATCATGAGCCGGCATCGTTTCAGGAATATTTTCCTGCCATCCGTCAAACTTCCGGTCATCAGGAACTTCCGGCTCCGGAATATTAATTGTTGCTCCATATTCAACTTCTTCCGTGTAAAATAACTGGTCATCAAGATATACTGCCAAAGTATAATAATTTATAACGAAAGATCCCGTAACAGTTACATCATGGGAGGGCATCGTGTCTGGCAAGCCTTCCCAACCGGAGAAGGTATGACCCTCCTTTTCGGGAGTTTCAGCCACGAGTTCAGAGCCGAAGTCTACATCAAGCTCTTTGTATGTCTCACCATCAATCACATAGGTTAACTTATAGGAATTCACTGTATAGCTGCCGGTGATCTCTAGGTCATGGGACGGCATCATTTCAGGAACATTATCCCAGCCGTTGAAGGTATAACCCTCCCTGACCGGGGCATCGGGAGATACTACCGGCTGGCCGAAAACTACTTCCTTGCTTTCAATAACCTCATCGCCAATCTTGAAAGTGGCGGTATAGGAATTGATTGTGAAAGATCCCGTAAC
>CANRWW010000016.1 GCA_947643665.1 uncultured Porphyromonadaceae bacterium
GAAGCGCCCTGGCACAGGAACTGTGCCGGGGCGCTTTGTTTTTGCCCCCGGGCGGGGGCAGCAGGGTGATGGGGGGAAGCCGAGGGGGGAGGGGTATCAGAGATATCAGAGGAATCAGCTCTCTTAGAGAGATATCAGAGGCACCACCACTACCGCCGGTAGATCAGAGGAATCACCTATCTTAGAGAGAGGGATCAGCTGAATCACTGGGGGGGAGAGGGGATCTATTAAATTCTTAACTGGTTATTATATTGTTTATGGAAATTAATTTGGAGAATGAGCGCGTGAGATGTGCCGTGGAGAATAAGAATAGCGGTAAGTATAATTGTGCCCAGTCGGTAGCGTGTGCTTTTGCCGATGTGGCGGGAGTTGACGAGGATGTGTTGTATCGGCTTACCGGGGCTTATGGGACTGGAATGGGGTGCCTGGAAGGTACGTGTGGTGCCCTTGTAGGGGCAGGAATGGTGTTGGGTGCGGTGTCTAAGGACAGGATTGAGGCGATGAAGCGGATGAAGGTTGTGATGGATGGTTTCTATTCAAGGAATGGCGCTACTGTGTGCAAGTATCTTAAGGGTATAGAAACCGGACAACCTCTCAGGCCTTGCATCGGTTGTGTGGCTGATGCGGCAGAGTTGCTGTGTGATGTTATAAAATAGTTCTGGGTCGGTTTATGGCTTTCTTCGGAATGTTATGAATCTGTAGGGCACGGAGGTGCGGGGATCAGTGTGGGTGGGGCTCATGTCTGATATCTCCCATTTGCCCGGGTCAATGGGTGGAAAGAAGGTATCTGCATCTTCCGGTTCCGGACCTTCTATGAGTGTTATGGAAAGTTGATCTGCAAGTTCCAGTGTATCATTGTAGACACGTCCTCCTCCGATTATGAATATTTCTGGGTCGTTTGCTGCGAGGCTGATGGCTTCTTCTACGGAATGTGCGGTTTCTGTTGATGGAGCTTTCCAATTGGGATCGGATGTTATTACGATGTTACGCCGGTTTGGAAGTGCTCCTTTGGGGAGTGATTCGAATGTACGGCGTCCCATGATTACGGTATGCCCGCTGGTAAGTTCCTTAAAATGCTTTAAGTCGTCGGATATATGGTATATGAGGTTGCCTTTGCGCCCGATGGCTCCACGTGAGGCTGTTATGGCTGCTATAATTGTGAGCATTGTATTTCTGTGTTATGTATGTTCAGACTGATACTGTGCCTTTGATGTGTGGCAGCGGATCGTAGTCTACAAGTGTGAAGTCTTCGTATTTGTAGTCGAAGATATTTTTTATTTGGGGATTGATGAGCATGCGCGGGAGTGGGCGCGGTGTGCGTGACAGTTGTTCCCGCACTTGCTCGAAGTGGTTTTTGTATATGTGTGTGTCGCCAAGTGTGTGTACGAAGTCGCCAGGGCGCAATCCGCATACTTGTGCCACCATCATTGTGAGCAGGGCGTATGATGCGATGTTAAACGGCACACCAAGGAATGTGTCGGCACTGCGCTGGTATAGCTGGAGTGAGAGCCGCCCGTCTGCAACATAGAATTGGAAAAATGCGTGACATGGCGGGAGGTTCATATTGTCAAGATCTGCCACATTCCATGCGCTTACTATAATCCTGCGTGAATCAGGATTGTTTCTGATCTGGTCTATGGCTTGCGAAATCTGGTCTATGAATCCGCCGTTATAGTCGGGCCATGATCTCCATTGATAACCGTATATGTGGCCTAGATCGCCGTTTGTGTCTGCCCATTCGTTCCATATGCGCACCCCGTTGTCCTGGAGGTATTTCACATTGGTGTCTCCTTTCAGGAACCAAAGCAATTCATGTATGATTGATTTGAGGTGTAGCTTTTTTGTGGTCAGAAGCGGGAATCCTTCTTCGAGATTGAAGCGCATCTGGTATCCGAAAACGCTACGGGTGCCGGTGCCTGTACGGTCTCCTTTTTGCACTCCGTTGTCCATTATATGCTGTAGCAAGTCTAAGTATTGGCGCATGCTCTGGGGTATTATTTTTTAGTTACAGTTTGAAATTATCCAAATCAGACTACGCCATTTATAACTATGGCTTTTATGGGTGTGGCCGGACAGATATACTCGCAGGCTCCGCATCCTATGCATGCTGCCGTATCAACCGTGGCTATTGACCGGCTATGGCCGGGTGATGTGGCTGTCCGTGGCCTTAACGCTATTGCTTTGCGTGGGCAGCGGCTTACACAAAGCCCGCATCCGATGCAGTTTGCGGGTTCCACTTGCGCATGTCCGATTATGAATATATGTTTTTCTTCTATGGTAAGAGGCAGAAGTGCCCCGGTAGGGCACACTTCGGTGCATCGTGTACAGTTGTAACGGCAATATGAGGACTCGAAATCCATGACTGGGTGGAGTGGATGCAGCCATCCGAATTCATTGGACGAGGGACGGAGCACTTTTGCCGGACATCGGGCTACGCATAGTCCGCATCCGGTGCATTTTTCAAGGAACCGGGTCATTGAGTGCCGTCCCGGAGGAGCCACGTATCGTGATGGAACAAGCGGCTTGCTCCCTCGTTCAAGGGCTTGTATGCGTTTCGCTCCATGTGCTATCGCAGTCAGTGCCGGAGTGGTTGCGACGATCAGGCCGGTGGCAAGAAATTTCCTGCGGTCAATCTTTACCGGTGTTGTTTTTTCCGGTTTGTTTGTGTGTACGGAGCAGGTGTCGTTTACTTTCGGGGAACTTTCTTCCGGTTTTATGGCTGGTGCTGGTGCAGCTGTGTTTTTAATATGCTGCATCATTGGTATTGAAAGTTTTTTTCGACGTGTGGTGTACCGCAAAGCATTGCTGTCACAGGCATTTACACAATTGAAGCAGTTTATGCACCGTGAGCCGTCAATTACATGATCGGCAGTATTTATACACCCGGCTTTGCATGCATGTTCACATTTGCGGCAATTTATGCATAAATCGGTGTCAATATCGAAATGAAATAGCGACCAGCGGCTGAAAATACCGAGGGTGGCTCCTATGGGGCATACGGTGTTGCATATGAGGCGTCCGTTCCGGGCGGCTACCAGACCGACCGTGAACAGTGTGGCAATGGCAATGAAGAATGCCAGCCATGATGCTATAAAGACAGGATTTCCGGTGATCCATTGTGTTACAGGCATCAGTATTTCTGATCCGATGCGTGTAAAGGCGCTGTATGGGTCAAATATCAACGGGAAGAGTATCAGCCCCATTATGGCACTTCCTGCAACGAGTACAAATATGGTATAACGGGTCTTGTTGCGTGGTGCGGAATAATGGAAGCGGTTGCGTATGCGTCTGTGGCGCGTCAGACGTGCCAACCTGATGAATATATCCTGCAAAGCTCCCATTGGGCACACGGTGGAGCAGTAAATGCGCCCGAAAAGAAGGGTTATGCCTAGCCATATGGTAACGGCAGTGGCTGCTCCTGACAATGCCAGTGGGAAGATTTGTATTTTGGCAATCCATCCGAAGGCTGTTGCGATTCTGCTTTCCAGTGTGACCAGTAGCAGTACCATGGCCGCGAATAGCAGCATGCTTACTGTGACGCGTGTCATTTTCAGCATGCGCCCCATAGTGAATTTATATTTTTTGCGTTTTGTTTCTAATGACATGTGGGTTTCTGTGAATGGTCTGTATGACATCAAAGATGCTGGCATTCCCAGTCGCGGAGCTCGTCAACGATGGCTGTCAATGC
The DNA here is from genome assembly GCA_947643665.1 of uncultured Porphyromonadaceae bacterium. Lineage (GTDB taxonomy): Bacteria > Bacteroidota > Bacteroidia > Bacteroidales > Muribaculaceae > UBA7173. Next base: position 3,689 of record CANRWW010000016.1, read on the forward strand.
AGCAAGTTCGTTGACAATGAATATTCTTTCGCGACATTCCTTTACGCAATGGAAGCATTTTGTGCAACGCTGGCTCTGATGGCTGTCAGGTATCGTACGATCATATTTACGGAGAAAATTTATTGCTTTTGAGCGGAATTCCATGGAGGTACGGTCTGTAGAACTTAGGTCTGGTATAGCGCCCTCCTGTAGCATTTCATCGTAAAATTTGAAATTGGCTGGGATATCTACCCCATATCCGCAAGGCATGCAGGCGTCGCATTGAGCACATGCCACAGCTTTTCCGGAGGCGATGCGACTGACTTTTTTCGGTGCCGCTCCGGTAATATGCTGCTCTAAAGGTTGCTTTCCGTGTGTATTTGCCATTGCTCCTCCGCAAAGCCCTACGATCATGGTCTTGATCCAGCTGCGTCGTGTGAACTGTGGCGTATTGTCTGAATGCATATTATTCTCCTGTTATATGGTATGGCAAAGTTAACCATAAAATGTATGAAAAGCAATTATAGCTGTATCAGACAGGTGGATTATGTGAGCCGTATGATAACGGCGTGTATGGTGCGGGATGTTGCCTGGTGGCTATAACTGAACTTTTGAGTGGGCAATGTGTTCCGGTAATGAGACGTTACTTCATTACAGTTATAAAACATGTGCCATAGGCCATAATAGGGGCAATGAAGCCGGTTTGAAACACTGCAGATATATGCTGGCGACATGAATAAAAATCAAAAGAGTCTAAAATTTTATTATTACGGAAAAATTTCCGTAATAAGGGCTTGCAATTCAAAAAAAGTGAGTAACTTTGCATTCGGATTACAAGGCAGCGACGTGAGCATGCCGTTTTTCCCCGACAATTCAAAAATAAAAATACCTTTAATTATAACTGACAATGAGCAAAATTGATTTGACCCAGTATGGCATCAAGGATGTCAAGGAGGTGATCTACAATCCCACTTATGAGCAGCTTTTCGAAGCTGAGACCGATCCTTCACTTGAAGGCTTTGAGAAAGGTGTAGCAACCGAACTCGGCGCTGTGAATGTGATGACCGGTGTATATACAGGCCGTTCGCCCAAAGACAAATTCATTGTACTTGACGACAACTCCCGTGATAAGGTATGGTGGACAACAGAGGAATACCCCAATGATAACAAACCCGTGACTGAAAAGACATGGGATGCTGTAAAAGAGATCGCTATCAAAGAACTCTCTGGCAAGAAGCTCTATGTGGTAGACCGTTTCTGTGGCGCTAACAAAGATACACGTATGGCAGTGCGCTTCATTGTAGAGGTGGCATGGCAGGCTCACTTCGTGACCAATATGTTTATCGCCCCCACAGCAGAGGAGCTCGTTGATTTCAAGCCTGATTTTATTGTCTACAACGCTTCAAAGGCGAAAGTAGAAAACTTCAAGGAACTTGGCCTCAATTCAGAAACTGCCGTGGTGTTCAACACAACTTCACGCGAACAGGTAATCATCAATACATGGTATGGCGGTGAAATGAAGAAAGGTATGTTCTCCATGATGAACTATTACCTTCCCCAGCAGGGTATCGCTTCCATGCACTGCTCTGCAAACACAGATAAGAACGGCGAAAACACAGCTATCTTCTTCGGACTTTCAGGCACAGGCAAGACTACTTTGTCAACCGACCCGAAACGTCTCCTTATCGGTGACGACGAGCACGGCTGGGACGACAACGGCGTGTTCAACTTCGAAGGCGGCTGCTATGCAAAGGTTATCAACCTTGACAAAGAGAGCGAGCCCGACATCTACAACGCTATCCGTCGCGACGCACTTCTTGAGAACGTGACCGTTGACGCAGAAGGCAAGATTGACTTCAAGGACAAGAGCGTTACAGAGAACACCCGTGTAAGCTATCCTATCAACCATATCGAAAGCATCGTTGAGCCTATCTCTGCCGGTCCTGCAGCCCAGAATGTGATCTTCTTGTCAGCTGACGCTTTCGGTGTGCTTCCTCCTGTATCTATCCTTACTCCTGAGCAGACCAAGTACTACTTCCTCAGCGGCTTTACTGCAAAACTCGCCGGTACAGAGCGCGGTATTACAGAGCCTACTCCTACCTTCTCTGCATGCTTCGGCCAGGCATTCCTCGAATTGCACCCCACCAAATATGCGGAAGAACTTGTTAAACGTATGGAGAAGAGCGGTGCCAAGGCATATCTCGTAAATACAGGCTGGAACGGTTCCGGCAAGCGTATCTCTATCAAGGATACACGTGGTATCATTGATGATATCCTTGACGGCTCTATCCTGAAGGCTCCTACAAAGAAACTCCCCATCTTCGACTTCGAGATTCCTACTGAACTTCCCGGTGTAGATCCTAAGATCCTTGATCCCCGCGATACTTATGCAAATGCAGAAGAGTGGACCAAGAAAGCAGAGGATCTTGCAGCCCGCTTCATAAAGAACTTCAAGAAGTACGAAAACAACGAGGCTGGTAAGGCACTTGTAGCTGCCGGTCCCCAGCTCTAATTGATTCAATCCTACCTTTAAATGATGCATACGCGCATTTAAGGTTTGTGATATTGAGAGTGTGCCAGTAGGATGGCTTTTGCTGTCTGAACCATATCTGCATAATAGATACGGCATCCTCTTGCCAGTAATAAAGCGATGTGCCAGTTTTATGGCACATCGCCTTTTAATTTGTCTGCATAAGTTTTTTCCCGGAGATTTGTGGCTCATACACTTAGCACCCGGGACGTTTAATTAAGAATTTTTCATAACCAATCATGGATTTAATGATGAAAAAACTGATAGCTCTGGCATTTGCTATGGCGTCGGTTTTATTGGCATGGGCAGATTACAATCCTGTAGCCCGTGATAAAGCCGTGGTAACCGAGGGTAATGCCCGATTCACGGTACTGACGCCTGAAATGATACGTATAGAATACAGCCCGAACGCGATGTTTGAGGACAAGGCCACATTTTCTGTAATAAACAGGAATCTTCCTGTGCCGAAATTTTCAAAAACGGAAGACGGTGAATTCCTGACAATTACAACTGAAAAACTGTCGCTCAAATACCGGAAAGGCACAAATCCAGTGTCGGAACCTGCTTCTCCCGGCAATCTGACAGTGACAATGTCGCTTAACGGCAAGCCTGTCATATGGTATCCCGGAATGAAAGATGACCGGAATTTGCGTGGCACTTACCGTACACTTGACAATAATAATGGCGACGCTTTCCGTGACAGGCTTGAAGAGGGGGTGATATCGCGTTCCGGGTGGGCTGTCATTGATGACTCCCCGTCGGCAGTGCGGCCTGACGGTAGCCGTTCGTTGGCATTCACACCGGAACCGGATGGAGTGGACTGGGTGGCAGAACGTGCAGATCCTGCTGCTACAGATCTGTATTTCATGGGATATGGGCATGATTATAAAAAAGCCCTTAAAGATTTCACACTTATAGCCGGCAAAACACCTCTGCCTCCTGATTACGTGTTCGGTTACTGGTACAGCAAATATGAGAATTATACGGCCGATGATTTCCGCAACATAATCAAGTCGCTGAAAGACAATGATGTGAATGCCGACGTGATGATCCTTGACATGGACTGGCACTGGAACGGGGAGCAGGGGGTGTCTGACGGTCGTGGCGGATGGACCGGATGGTCGTGGAACACCAAACTGATTCCAGATCCAGACGGCCTGCTTAAAGACATCCATGACAGCAACCTGCATATATCACTTAACCTGCACCCCGCCGACGGTGTGGCTCCGCATGAGGACTGTTATCGTGCCATGGCTGAGGATCTCGGCATTGATGCCGGTAAAAATGAGGTTATACCCTGGAAACTTGAGGACAGGAAGTTCTCAAAGGCCTTTTTCAAGAATATAATCAGGCCACTCGAAAAGCAAGGCGTGGATTTCTGGTGGCTTGACTGGCAGCAGTATCTTACAAGTCCGCACATAGATGGACTTGGAGAGACATTCTGGTGCAACCATGTGTTTTTCAATGAAATGAAAAATAGCCGTCCTGACCGGCGTCCACTTATCTTCCACCGCTGGGGAGGTCTTGGAAGCCATCGTTACCAGATAGGTTTTTCAGGAGATACTTTTATCAATTATCCGACACTGGCTTTCCTTCCGTATTTTACCGCGACGGCCTCTAATGTCGGCTATGGCTACTGGGGCCATGATATTGGCGGACACCAGTCTGACCACCGGCATGATGTCAATGATCCGGAACTTCTGTTGAGATGGATACAATTTGGTGTGTTTACCCCCATTTTCCGTACCCATGCTACCAAAGGCACATATATCAACCGCCTCATCTGGACATATGATAATTTCCCGACAATGAATGAGGCAGTGAAACTGCGTTATGCCATATTCCCTTATCTATACACCATGGCGAGGAAAAATTATGATACCGGCATAGGTATCTGCCGTCCTTTATATTATGAATATCCTGAACTTCAGGAAGCATATGACAACGAAGGGGAATATTTCTTTGGCGATGACATACTTGTAGCTCCTATAGTGGAACCTTCGGCAGATGGTATAAGCAAGAAGAAAATATGGTTTCCTGAAGGAAATTGGTGGTCTGTGGCACACAATCGCATGATAAAGGGTAATTCTGTTGAAGAACTTGATTTCACTCTCAGCCAGATACCTTTCTTCTATCGCGAGGGTTCAATAATTGTCAATAATCCTCCAGAAGTGAAAAGCACGACTGAGCGTCCTGGCCATCTGATTCTGAATGTTGTTTCGGGTAAGGATGGTAAGACAATGTTCTATGAAGACTCCGGTGATTCCAACGACTATGACAAGGAGTATGCGTTCACTGAGATCTCACAGAAGTTAAAAAACGGAAATGGGTCTTATGTCATATCTGCCCGTAAGGGTAGTGCAGACCGTCTTCCCTCTTCCAGGTCATATGAACTCAGGATATTCAACACAAGCGAGCCTGTGGAGGGGAAAGTAAAGGTAGACGGCAAGGCAACCGATGCCAGATATGATGCCGGTGCACGCTGTACAATCATAAATGTCCCCGAAGCATCATGTGGCAAGTCGCGTAAGATCACGGTAGCATATAAATGACGCGATTTGCTTTATAAGTAAGTGGCTTAAATTGTTTTGAGCACTTATTATAACTAAAAATGCGATGTGTGTATCACACATCGCATTTTTAGTTGTTTAAGGGTGCGGTCAGCGTACGGCTACTGTAGATGTGGATGTGCCGTAAGCAGTGGCTACGCGTACAAGATAGAGGCCTGCCGGAAGGGCGATGGTCTCAGATCCTTTCACACGAAGGTTTGCTACTTGACGGCCGTCGGTGGAGTATATATCAATAGTGGCGCTTTCAGTGGCGGATATTGCAAGCTGTCCGCGGCCTGCTGCTATTGAGGCGCCTGTGCCGTTGCCATTCACATTGTCAATTCCTCCGGTATTCTTGAATACGACGTGCAGTTTGGTGTATACACCCGGCATTTCAAATGTGTTTCCTTCGCGTGGTGCCTCGTCATTGAGTGAGAAATGAGCCATAGTGTATCCTTCTGCCGGAGTGGCGGTGATTGTAAGCGGTTCATATTTGGGCACTTTCGATCCGTGGGTGTAGATATTTCCAGCAGCGTCAGACACTGTGTATGTGCCGTTGGGGTGGGTGTACATGTCAAGATATACGACATCGCATCCTCCGTTGGTGCCGGTATGGCTTGGTGTCCAGCCGCGGTCTTCCGCTATTGTGGAATCGGCACGGTTGCCATCGTTTTCCTTGGTATCTCCACCTTGTATTACTGCAAGGTTATATGAAACTTGTCCTACTCCGGGGTTCCCTTCGTCAGGTGTGTCAGGTGTGCGCTGCGGGAGTATGTAATAGAGGTCGTTGAGCTCTCCGGCGGTCATACCGTTGCCGTTTATGTAAAGCTGTCGCAGGCCTGTGAGCATTGATGTGTCAAGGGTGTGTATGTCGTTGTTGGACACGATCAATTCTTTCAGCTGAGTGTTATGGCTGAGATCTACTGAGGTTAGTTTATTGTTTTCTACGTTCAGAGTTGTCAGGAACGGGTTGTTGCTGAGATCTATGGCAGTAAGTTTGTTCTTACCGATGTTCAGTTGCTCAAGGTCGTTGTTTTTGCTGAGATCAATGCTTTCGATAAGATTGTCGTTCAGGAATGCCCAGGTGAGCATTTCGTTTTGTGTCAGGTCAATATCGGTGAGGAGGTTCCCTTTCACGTCAAGATACTGCAGATATGGCAAGTTTGTGACGTTGATAGAAGTGAGCTGCGCGATGCCTTCCTCTTCGTCTCCGAATCCATCACTGTATGCCTTGAGGCAGAACAGGTTCGGTGTATGGCTCAGATCAAGATCCTTGATGGCGGTATAGCTCACGTCAAGTAATTCGAGATTGCCGTTATGGCTCAGGTCAATGGTTTTTACAGGATTCCAGTAGAGGGCAAGATATTTGAGGTCGGGGGCGTTGGTTAAATCGATTGCGTCCACTGCATTGTCCCAGAGTCCGAACATTTCTGCGGCGTCGCCGAATCCTGAAAGATCTATTCCGGCGAGATCACCGTAGATTGTGATGGTTTCACCGGCGGCTTTTCCGTCAATTCTCGCGCCTTTAAGCTCTTCTGATCCTGAAATATATCCGTTGACTCCTGTTACCGGAATACGGCTGCCGTTACCCCAGTCAACATATATTGTCCCGTTATTGTCAATGGTGTTTACCAGGAATGAAAGTTCCTGGCCGACGGTGGTATTGAATTTTACGGATGACTCTTCGTTCACGAAGTTAACTTTTACGGTTGCAGGACCGGATACCATGAACCATGGGCTGAATATTTCTTCCCCGTTGACTGTAACGCTGCGGAAACGTTTCCCTTCTGCAGGATATGCATATACATGCATGGGGACGCCTGGGTATGCCTGATCGGTTACACTTGCGATTGTCTGGAAATATACAGGTTGCCATTGTGCGAGCAGGAATTCTCCTCCGTCAGTGGAGTAGCGGTCAAGATCGTATTCAAGTTTCAGGCCGAAAAATGGATACAGTCGGTCTAGAACTCCGGTTACGTTGGAGCCTGTGTCTGTAGCGCCTTCAAGTGTCACCGGCACTTTGGTATGGCTGGATGTGCCACTGCCGGTTATGTCGCATTTCCATTGCATATCCGTGCTGGTGGCATAGCTTATGTCGGCAGTTTCGCCATTTGAACCGCTGAGAAGCAGGTTTTCGGCGGGGTTGTAGCTCTGTTTGGCAACCGGGAGTGTATGTATTGTATAGTCTACGCTTTCCCCTGTCATGCGTTTGTTGTCGCGCAGGTCAACAAGAGACAGGTTAGATGGCTGCACGCCATTGAAATCCACAAATTCTAGAAGTGTGTTGCTGGCCTTGATTTCGGTAAGGTAATATGCTTCCAGCAGATCAAGGCGGGAGATGCGTGTATCGGAGATGTACAGGCGCCGCAGTTGCGGGAACAGGCGGGTGTTAAGCTCGGAGATAGGATTGCCGGTAAGGTCGATCGTGCTTAATTTCTTGTTGTTGTCAAGGTTGAGAACCGGTATTTTGTTACCAGCTGCGTTGAGTGATATAAGTTCCGGACAATAGCTGAGGTCCAGCGATTTGAATCCGCATCCTTTAATATCAATGGATTCAAGTTCGGGGCAGCCTGTCACATCAGCTTTTTCCACTTGTGGATTTCCGGAGAGGTTAAGGGAGGTGAGTTTTGGATAATCTCCCATCATGAATGGATCCACGTCGTCATCGGTTGTCATCAGCGCGTTGTTGCTTAGGTTCAGCGAACTTAGCTGCGGCATGCTGATAGGGTAGAAGTGTGCGAGCGAACAGTTGCTCAGATTTATGCTCCGCAGATTGTCGTGGCTTTCTTCAGGTGCGCAGATAAATACGGATCCGAGCTGTGGACAGTCGGTTGCTGTAAAATACTGGAGGGCTTTAAGGTGACGCATATCCAGGCAAATGAGATTGTCATTTTCACTGATATTAAGGCTGGTAAGCGTCTCTCCTGCGTTTTCAAGCGATAGGGTCGGATTTTCGGCAGTATTGTTGCGCAGGTGGTTTTGGCTTAGGTCAAGTATTGTTAGAGGTGTAGTGCCTGAAATCGTGAAGTCAGTCAGGGCATTTTTTTGCAGTTCCAGCTTGCTGAGGTTTGACATGCCCTCCACTTTTGCAGTGGTTAGCTGTGCATCGTTGATGTTAAGCTCTGTTACTTCACCGGAAATGATTATTTTGTCGCCTTCTACAGTCCCTTCTATCCATCGTTGGTATGCCGGTGAGGATGGATTGACGGTATGTTTTGTCACGATTCCGTTTCCGAAATCTATGCTTAATGGAGTGGTTGTGGATTTTACATTGGGCAGTATCCTGATCTTTGTGCCTGCCGGAGCTGATGTCGTCAGCGTGATTGTGCCTTGGGCATAAGATCCAAAAACACAGGCTGCTGCGATAAATGCTGATGTGATAATTCTCTTCATTAAATAAACTGATTTATAATAGTATTACGTAATATCTAGTAAGTGGGGCAAATATATTTTAAAGCAGTGTATTTGCCAAATAATTTGGAGAGGAAAAAGCTGGAAACCGGGAAATTAATATTGTTTGTGTCTTTGGTTGGTTCGGTCATCCATATCGCCTAGTTAGTCAGTAGGATTGAAGCTATGAGTATAGGTGCCACCCAACGCAGGATGAAGAAAATAACTCCAGCCAGTGGCGACCGCAGCTTGCCTTTGTTGCTAAGTTGGGAGTGCAGGAGGCGCCTGGGGCCGAACCATCCTATGTAGAGGCATGTGCCGATTGCCACGATGGGGAGGAGCATATTTGTGGCAAATGTATCAAGCAGGTTAAAGATGTTCATGCCGAAAATTTTTATCCCTGAGAGCGGGCCCATGGATAATGCGCAGATCGGACTTAGGACCAGCATTGGAAGCAGGGTGATGAGCACTCCTTTGCGTCGGGACATGCCGAATTGGTCTATAAGAAATGCTATTGACACCTCTGCAATTGATACGGTGGAGGTTATGGCTGCCACAAGCAACAGGAGGAAAAACAGCCCCGACCATAGCCACGGGAGATACATCTGGCCGAATACTTCCGGCAGTGTCATAAATATGAGTGTGGCTCCATGCATGTTTTCCCCTTGGAGCCCGAATGTCATTACGGCAGGAAATATGAGAGCGCCCATAAGCAGTGCCACCATAAGCGAGAGGAGCGCGACTGTTATTGACGTTTTGGGCAGGTTTGTGTCAATGGGGTAATATGAAGCATATGTCACGAGAATCCCCATCCCCAGGCTAAGCGAGAAAAATGTCTGCCCTAGGGCGTTGACAACAACTTCCGGGGTTATTTTAGAAAAATCCGGTTTCAGAAAGAATTCCAGTCCGGCATCGGCACCGGGAAGCGTCATGGCTACGATGAACAGTCCGATGAGTATGAGGAACAGCAATGGCATCAAAACGTTGGAAAGTCTCTCTATGCCTTTTTGTACTCCTCTGAGCAGGATGAATATGTTCAGTATTATTACGGTTGCCGTAGCTGCCAGCGGTTTCCACCATCCGCTTATAGAGCTTTCCATAACAGCGGAGAAGTGCCGGTGGGATATATCTCTTACACCGGAAGGGTAGAGTGTGCCGGTAAAAGACTGGACGAGATACTCAAGTGTCCATCCGGCTACCACCATATAGAATATGGTGATAAGGTATGATGCTATTATCCCTAGGGCTCCCACAATCCACCACCCGGTTCCTGGCGAAAGGCGTTTGTACACACCTACAGAGTCTCTGCGTCCGCCCCTTCCGAGCACGAATTCTCCGAGCATCACCGGCACTCCTAATATGAAAACGCATGCCACATAAAGAAGCAGGAAAGCGGCTCCTCCGTTCTCCTGTGTCTCTGCAGGAAACCTCCATACGTTGCCCAACCCTATTGCTGAACCTACGGTGGCTGCCACAAGACCTATTTTTGTTGCGAATTCGTTTTTTTTAGCCATTATGCAGATGGTTTTATGGCAATATAATTATGCTATTGAAATGCATGATTATACATTGTGGTGATATTCCAGATATCTCTTCCCGGCTATGTCGGGTATAGCAAATTTAGGCATTATTTTTATTAATATCGCAAATCGGTGTCAAAAAGTTGCATAAAAAGAATACAGAGGGTTTGAAATGCTGCATCTGAATGTGACGTTGAAGAAATTTTGTGTTAAGGCGATTTGGCATTTTTAGAAAAATGCTTAATTTTGCGAGGCGTTACGCTTGAAAGGAATCAATTGCGGCGAAACCTTTGCTAAGATATAATAAAAATAGCATATCGCTGTGCCGTAATGCATATTGCCAATTATTAATTAATCATGTTTGTTGTATGAAGAAACTTTACACGATCTTTTTGTTGTTGTTTTTGGGGATTGTCGGTTTTGCTGCCCGGGCAGTGAATGTGACAGTGACCTGTAATAATTACTGGGATAAAATTGAAGTGCGCGACGGCGGGGCTGAAGGCCGTATCGTCGAGCTTACCGGTGAGCAGACAGCTGTTTTGATAGAAGAATCCCTTTATATCGCTGTCGCAGACGATGAGCTTATAATGAGTTCCGTGCAATATGGATGGAATACGGCAAAGGTGGAAAATAACACTTGCAATATTCCTGTTTCAGAGCTTACGGAGGATATGTATGTGAATGTATCGGTGCAGGCTCCTAAGTATGTGACTTTCAATGTGCCTGATCCTTCGCTTGTCAGAATAAAGAAAGGGCAGTATGCCGACGATGAGTTTGAGTTGTCGCAAGGAGCCAACCGCTTGAAGCTGGGGCAGTATGACGGGCTTTTTATTGAGGTAAAAGACCGGGATAATTACCGTCTTACCCGTGTATATCGTATTTCAGACAATAAAAGTTTTGATATCAAGAGTTTCCGTGAATGCGCGATATACAGCTATGATATGTATGCCGATGATGTGTTTGCATATGTAGTAGTTCCGGCATCTGAATTTGAAGCCCCGATGTTTAAAATGCGTGTGGATAATCCCGGACAGGCACGCATTTCCGTGGATTATAATTCTGTGGAAGGGCTTGTAGCCAATGAGTGGAAAGAAATTGAAATGAGCGGCGGCCAGGCAAGTGTATCAATTTCACATGTTGATTATGGCACCGATATATTTTCAGTGAAAAAGAACGGTGTTGAGCAGAGCGGCTCGTATGGCTCTTATTATTTTCAGGCTGCCGAAGGAGATGAAATAGATGTCAAAGTGAATTATCCCGATGAGGATTATATAGTGACGGTTTCCACGGATCCTGTTGAAAATATGGGTGCTATAACTTCGGTAACTCTTAATGGTGAGGATTTTGCAGATTGGCGTGAGGAGATGTCCATTCATTGCGGCGATAAGTTGAAATTCACCTTTAATAAGGATATGTATATTCTTAACGCCATTAAAGTAAACGGTATTGAGCAGGATATACAATTTGTGTATGAGACATGGGAATACAAGGCTGTGGAAAATGCAGACATTGTATTTGTTATAGAGAAAAAGCCTACTTATGAAGTGGCGCTTACAGTGAATAACGCCGCCGCCGTTGTTGCCAAACTCAATTATAAGGATGTGCAGTTGAAAGACGGTGGGAATGTGATAGAGTATACCAGTGATGCCAATAATTTCCAGATAGAACCGGCTTTCGGTGCCACGATTGATAAGGTGGAAGTGACAATGGATGGCGAGGTGCTCACAGGGGAAGGCAAATACAGCCTTTACCTTGACCAGAGTGTGACGTCAATTAATGTCACCGCTACCCCTCTTACGCGTGACAAACAGTTTGTGATATATCTGTCATATGACGATGGTCCAGATCTGTATTATTTCGATTTGTTCCGCCAGAATGATCCTGCCCGTGTAAAATATTCCAATGCGCAGGGCTACAGCCTTATCAGTTTTGGTTCGGCAGAGAATCCGTTTGCATTCTCCTGGTATCCCAGAAACCTGAGTCTCGGATATCTCAATGGCGAGGTTGCCGAGCCAGGTGTTTACGGTGGTTTTGAGATCAGTTTCGAAGACGGTGATGTGTTCAAACTCTTTGATGACAAAGAGCCCCAGACATACACGGCTACGATAAATGTAGACGGAGACTGCCATTTTACCGTGAAAAGGGATATTATAGTACCGGTGGAGGATCTCACCCAGCCGCTTGCTGCCCTTGAAGGAACCGCGATCACTTTTATTCCAGATAAAGAATATACGCTTGATGTATATGTGAAGAATGCAAGTGCTGCCGCTGCTGCAGAAAATGATGAGAAAAAGGGCATAAAGGTAGAGGCCAATGAAGATGGCACATATACTGTGGTTCTTGACAGTGATATGGAAATTACAGCCGGTGACGCAGATAAGGATGGTATAGTATCGGTAAATGGCGCCAATGTATCATCTGATAGGGATGTCTACACTATGACAGGAATGCTTGTGCTCCGTAATGCGACTTCCGAACAGCTCAAGGCTCTGCCTGCAGGTATATATATTGTTGGCGGTGCCAAATACATCCGGAAATAACTGGTTCCGTCGTTTCCTGTAAATATATGATTCAACTCCTCCGTGTCAAACAATGGTTTTTGACACGGAGGAGTTTTTTGTCCCGGTAGATTTTTAGTACGATATGGCTGGAAAATTGGCAAAAAGGATGGTTTGTTGGCGTTTTGTCGCGAAAAGCTATATAGTCTGTAGCCAAATGGGAGGTTAAAGACTTTTTTTAAATTCAAAATGTTTGTGAAATATAAATATAAGCATTATCTTTGCTAATGCACATTCCCCGCAGAGGAAATCTTGATACCTTATCATTGTTTATACATGTATTGATGATAAATAATTGGGTTGTCAGGGGAGTTGGTCAAGATATATTCATTCATAAGTAATAGTTGTAAATATTGCATATAACAGAGTGACCATAAATCATTCATTATTCACCTTTAAAAAACAACCAAGATGAAGAAATTATTACTTCCATTAGCTTTGGCTGCGATTGGTTTTACATCATCTGCTGCCTCAGGTGATCTTCTCAGTGAAGATTTTGAAGGGATGAGTATTTCAATCAGCCCCGCCTATGCGGAATTGCAGTTTCAGGACAGCTGGCAGATTGTCAACCACAGTGATGCCAATAATGTGCCTAACCGTTGGTGCCTTGCCCGTGATACAAATAAGGATGCCAATGTGATCCTTAACAAAAAGGCATGGATTGATGCCGGTAAGTCTTCCTCGTCATCGCCCGGATATGAGCCGGAAGCCGGAGTGGACTATCTTATCACTCCGGTGCTGGATCTTACGGACCAGTGTGAACTTTCGTTTCAATGGGCCAGTTCTGGAATGGCGTTGGAGAAAAAGCAATATGATTTGCGTGTGTATGTGACCGAAGAGGGTGGCCAGATCAATGAAGAACAATTCGTATTCTCTTTTCTGGATCCCGACATGGTGCTTGAAAGCGGCATCCAGCCTACGGTTTACGACTGGTATTCCGTGCCTTGGGTAGGATGGCAGAAATATGTGTCAAAGATAAACCTTGCTCCCTGGCAGGGCAAAAAGGTGCGTGTGGCTTTCGCCTATGTGGTTACAGGCGTCACCGGTAGTTATTCCGGCAAGATTGACGCTGTCAACAGTGTCGAGATTGATGACGTGCGTGTATATCCCAAGCAATCGGCAACAACCCCCGAGCCTACCATGTCTGCAAATTCATGGGATTTCGGAAAGGTTTATGTCGGTGCCAAGGTGCGCTCTGACGTGCTTACCTTGACCAATACAGGTACTGCCGGTCTTAAGATCACCGGTGTGGAGGCGCCTGCCGGTTTCGGTGTGGTCTTTGACCGTCCTATGGACCAGGTGAACCTGAAGAAAAACGAGGGTATGAATCTGCAGATCACGTATGAAGCGGGCCTGACTTCTGCAGCAAGTGGCAATGTTGTCATCAAGACAAATGGTTCCGATGCCGTGATAGCTGTAAAGGCTGTCAAGGAGATGCTTGCCTCCGACGAGGTATATGAAGGCTTTGAGGGTGAAGTGTTCCCTCCCGCCGGTTGGACAAGCCAGAAATGGAGGGCCGTAGATGCCAATATAGAGGGTGACAAGGCTGCTGCTCCCAATGCGTTCTACCAGGAAAAGAACTATCTGCGCACACCGCGTATAGATGCGTCTAAGTCTGCCGCAAAGATCTCTTTCACATATGCGGACATATACAATGGCGAGACGTTGCCTGATACTGAGGTGCAGCTGCAATTCTCTTCCGACGGCGGCGCTACATGGAAGACTGTGGATGTGTTTGACTACAATGATGAGTTGAATGCCATAGTCCAGAAGAGTTATACTGAAAACGCCGCTTCTGACAACTGCTATTGGCAATTTGTATGGAATCTTACATATTACGATCCCGAAACCGGAGCTGAAGTAAGCCTGTTCTATCTAGACCAGGTGGTACTTAACAATATTTACGGTGCAAGAAACGCTCCATCTGCGACTTCGGTCGTATCTCCTGCCGACGGAGCCACAAACGTGTATTACCGTGGTGTGAAATTGCAATGGGAACCCGCCCAATTTGCCACCGGTTACCGTCTGTATGTCGGTTCTGACGCCGGCGCTACCAATCTGGTGAACGGTGAGGATCTGGGCAATAAGTTAAGTTATGATCTTCCGGAACTGAAATATTCCACAACATATAACTGGAAGGTGGTTCCTTATAATGCCAAGGGTGACGCACCTGTGGTTCAGACATGGGCGTTCCGTACCATTGACGATCCCACAGTCACTTCGCTGCCATATGCGGAAGGTTTTGATACCGCTGTACCTCCGATGGGATGGAACATGGTGGTTGAGGGTGGCACCCGTTGGGCAATGAATGAAATAAGCCCTTACGGCGGCAAAGCATCTGCCATGGCAAATCCCAGAGAGAATGGTAAGAGCACAGCTCTGGAGACACCCGGTATCCAGATCACCGAGCCTGCGTTTGCATCTTTCTACTGGGGCGACGGTGTGGCTGTGACATTGCAGAAGGATGACAGCGGCCAGGTTACCAACAATACCAAAGGTTATGACGGTATTTCTAAGGTGACTTTTGAAATTTTTGTTGACGGCGAATGGCAGGAGCTTGCCATGCTGTCTGACAAGAAAAACAAGTATTGGATTCGTGAGCGTGTGGATCTGTCACCATATGTGGGCAAGACCATTGTACTCCGCTGGGTATACACCTATACTGATTATATGCAGGCGTCAGGAGCATGTATCGATGAGTTCGCGATAGAGTCTGCCACACCGGTCAAGCTGTCATTCAATACCGACGGTTATGATGCCGGAAAGGTAAACCATGATGAAGTGTTCACAACAGAAAATACCTTTACACTTTATAACGACGGTTCCCAGGATGCTGAAATAAAGTCTGTGACTTTCGGCAAAGGTGTATTCTCCACTTCTCTAAAAGAGGGTGACAAGATAGGAGCGGGAAAAGCCATAAACTTCTCGTTTGGGGTAAACGGCAATGACGCCAATGAGGCTATAGAGGATGTCATGACCCTTACGACAGCAGACGGTACCATTGCCACTCTTCCGGTCAAAGCCGAAGTGCTCCCGTCCAATGTACGCTTCTATGGATTTGAGCGCGACGCTTACGGCTCGCTTTCTCCTGCCGAGATGAAGACAGTAGATGTGGACCGCAGAAGTACAGTGCCTCTGCTGATGGTGGATTACGCCCATCGTGGTGAACCTTTCGCCTTTGTGGTGATGAATTATAAGAAGGCCGACTGGAATATATGCTATCCCAGCACGGGAGACCAATGCCTTGTTACTTTCGGTGCTGATGCCGATGGTGTGTCTGTTGAAGACTGGATTATTTCTCCCGCCATGACTGCTACAGACCAGTCAACGTTCGAGTTCTGGTGCCGTGATTATCTCCATGCCGATGATGACCGTTTCGGCAAAGGACGTGCTTCCATAATGGTCAGCACCGAAGGACCGGATGACCTGTCTAAATTTGAGCTGGTCAGAGGTTATGATGTTCCCCAGCCTGAGGTCGGCAGCGACAGCTATTTCAAGTTTGTCACCGATCTTAAGAAATATGCCGGTCAGAAGATCTGGGTCGCTATTCGCCATACAGCGACCGACGGCCTCGCATATTTCTACGATGACTTTACTTTCAGCAATTTCAACAGCTTTGAGGCTGGTGTAATGGATGTGGTCAGCAACAAATCCGGTATAGACATCTATCCTACCATGGCTACGGATGTAGTGAATGTAAGCGGTGTTGATGCCGCCTCACTCACGGTGACATCTATGTCAGGAGCCACTGTGGCTGCAGCTGAGGGCGTGACATCAATCAATGTCGCCGATCTTCAATCAGGTGTTTATGTCCTGACAGTAAAGACTGGTAACGGCATTGTCTCAAAACGTTTTATCAAGCGTTGAGCCTAACCGGTCACGTGCCAGATTGCGTTGACCGTAATATCGGATAAAAAAGGATGCCCCCTAAGGCGCATATGCCTCCCGGGGCATCCTTTCCTATCTTTTAGAGAGTTTATCGAATCAATCATCATCAAAGTAAAACTATGAAACATTCTATTACAAAGTTTCTGATGTTTCTGGCGATGGGTGGAGCTTCCGTCATGGCATATGCGGTTCCGGGGCTTACAATCACTGAGGCATCTTATTCCGCTCCAGGCGATATATATGCCAATGCTGAAAACCGTATTACGGGCCATACGCTCACGGTAGCTTTGGAGAATACCGGTGATGCCGACCTCGTTCCCGGCGATGAGGGCTACAGCCTTACACTCTACCAGACTTCAGGGTCGGTAGAGCTGCAGGTCTTTCAACTGGATACTGCTATTCCGGTGGGGGAGACCGTGCGGCTGGAACTGCCGTGCGACTACTCTGTGGATCCCCTGTTGGAGGCAAATCCCGGAAGTGTGAAATTCTGGTCTAAACTGAGCGTGAGGGAAAATGTCACCTCCACCTCAAAAGACATCATGCCATGGCGTGATATTTATGCCCATTCCATCGGTTACCATCTCTGTGGTATGAATAGTGGGGTTGAATATAAGGATCCAATAAGTTTCGGTTTTGTCAAAGAGCCGAAAACGCTTACATATAGGCTGCGTGCTACCGGCACTGCAGATGTGGTTGTGAATTCGGTGGAATTGCCAGAGGGCTTTGCTCTCACCAATATAGATGTTCCTTTTACAGTAAAGGGTCTCGCTAATGTGGCAGGTAGCGGTGACGCGTATCAGGCATTGGACATTACATTTACTCCTACGGTGCCGGGTGTCAAGGCCGGTGTAATTAAATTCAATGTGGATGGTGCTGAGTCAAAGGAATATACGATCTCTGCTTCTTATGTGGGGCCGGACAGCTTCTTTGAAGGATTCGACACTGAAATGGGTTATGATTATGTGCCCAAAGGATGGGTGCTTAGTGATAACTGGGGCATAGGCTACAATAGCGTGGCCGATGATGACAAATATAATCTGGCACACGGATCTTCGGAGGATAAGAATTTCAATTTTGCAATCACTCCAAAATTACGTTTTTCAGAAGAGGATGCCATGACGTTCCAGGCTGCGCGCCGAAGCTATGCATCGCGGATGGAGGTATATTATTCATCGGACAGAAGCAACTGGCAACTTCTCAAGACAATCAACGCTTATGGGGAAGGTGGAACAGACAGGTTCCCTGCAAATGACCGGACATATGCCGATTATGTTATTGACAATATGCCTGCAGGCGAATGGTATATCGGCTTCAAAGGCTTGTATGTGATGCTCAATAATGTGTTCGGCGGCTGTGTGGTGCCGGTGGAGCATGACGCAATGATCTTGCATTCGGACATGCCCGCCAAAGTCACTGCCAATAACCCCTGGCAAGCTAAGGTCATGGCGAAGAATCTTGCCGATAACGATGAAACCGCCGGAAATTATACTGTAGAACTGTTTGTGGATGGAAAGAAGGTGTGCGGTGTGGAGGATACTCCGGCATGGGCATCTTTGGCAGAACAGGAATTTGTAATGTCCCATACGTTCAACGATGCCGGCGAATATGAAGTTTTCGTCCGTCTGACAGTGGGTGATGTTGTTGTTGAGACAGCTAAGGCCACAGTGGCGGTAAAAGAGGAAAGCGCGGATGAAACAGTGGAGGTCGGCAGTTGGGACGGATCACGCAAAAGTCCGTGGATACCTTTGAGGACAAACTGGTACAACTCGGAATCGCAGGTAGTGTTCACCCAGGAGTATCTTGCCAAATATGGCATTACTCCCGGTAAGCAGCTGATGGGCCTCGCCTTTGATGCGGCGGCCTCATCAAACAAGAAAATAAACACGACTCTTACCGTATGGCTTGATCAGGTGGAGAATGGATTTGTTGAGGCTTCCGCTCCGTATGATCTGGCAGATGTCACACCGGTGTTCAGCGGCGCTTATGTTATAGATGTGAAAAATGAGAGTGTGCCGTATGAGATTATCAACGTAAGTTTCGACGCACCGTATGTTTATGAAGGTGGCAACCTGCTTATGTCGGTGAGAAGCACTAATGCGGATGTGTACACTGCGTTGGATTTTCCTTATGATGCGGAACTTAACAACAATTCCATCTCCAGATACAATGATAAATACGAGATATTCATAACCAATCCATGGAATGGAGCCTCCGGTACGCCCATCACAAAATTCCTTGTCTATTCCCAGCCGGCCTTGATGGCGGGGAAGGTGACCGATGCCGATGGTGCGGCAATCGCAGGCACGGAAATCCGGCTTGTGTCAGGAGATGTGGTTTACACTGGAATGACAGATGAAGCCGGTGGGTACTCCATAAACGTTTTCCAGCCGGCACTTGATTATGTAGTTACCGTAGATCATCCGGACCATCCGGTTTATCAGGCTCCGGTATCATTTGCCGGTGGAGAACCTTCGGGCGATATTGTCTTAAAGGATTTTTCAAACGAACGCGAATTTACGCTTACCGTGAATGTAGGCAATGATGCTGGTATTTCCCTTGCGGGCACAGTGTTCACTCTTGTTTCAGAACGTTTTTCTGTAAATTATCCATCCTCGGAGACGGTTCTTGACGAAAACGGAAGCGCGGTAATTGATGTATATGGCGGCAGCCATACTCTCACAATCGCTGTGCCCGGTATGAAGCCCTGTGCCATGCAGTTTAATGTCAACAAGCACACTGCCGTGCAGGCGGTTCTTGCAGAGGACGTGCGTCAGCCTTATGGCACTTCGTATGATCTGGATCATAACATTTTTACAGGTGAAAACACTGTGACATTGAGCTGGAATGGCGATGAAGCTGTATTTGAGGACGATTTTGAGGGTTACGACGCATTTGCCATAAATTTCGCTCCTTGGACAGGTATTGATGTTGACAATGTTCCTGCCGCAGGAATGTCTGGCATATATCCCAACAGGGGCGTGGTGAATTATGGCCAGATAATCAATCCAATGAAAGTGGAACCTATATGGGATCCCGCCATGTATCCTACGCTGATGGGACGTAGCGGCATGCAGTATGTAGGTTTCGTGCAGACTGCAAACGGCATGCCGAACAACGACTGGCTGATTACACCCGCCATGGAGATTGGGGAAGATAACATGCTCCGTTTCAGTATCAAGTCGGCCGACACTGGAAAGGCTCGTTTTACAGTGGGTGTTTCCATGGAAGAAAATCCTGGCCCCGAAGATTTCACAATGATCTCGGAGGGCAATTACATTGAGGCGGATTTCTCCGATTGGAAGACTGTGGAAATTTCGCTGGCGGAATATGCCGGCCAGACGGTGAAAATCGGATTCCATTGCATTTCACCCAGCGGTGCTTTTATTTCGCAACTTGATGATGTTTTTGTCGGGCGTGTCGCTGCCAATAACGGCGCAAAGGCAAGAAGGGTCGCACAAAAGTCTCCGGCAAATCCGAATGAGAAATTCGTGATAATCCTTGACGGGGAGACTGTGGGTGAAACCGATGGATACGACTTCACTCTTTCCGATGTCAAACCGGGCAAACATATGGCTCAGATTGTTGCTACTTATCTTAATGCGACCGCTGAACCGGTGGATATATCTTTTGAGATAAATGCCGATGATTATGTGAAGTCTGATTTTGTGGTCACAACCAACAACGATATAGTTCCTGAAGCGCTGAATGTACTTCTTACTTCTGCTGAAGAGAAGGTTTATGCAGTACCGGCGGCAGACGGGAAAGCCTCTGTGGCATCCCTCCCCAAGGGAGTATACACCGTTGAAGTTGACCTGGAGTTCTTTAACCATTACAGTGCCGAGGTTCAGATTGATTCTGAGATGACGGTAGACATAGTTTTGGAGGAGGCTATTGTGGCTCCGTTCAATATATCCCACGAGGGTGTGGTGAATGGCGACAAGATGGATGTGACTGTAAGCTGGAACCGTAATTACGGTTTTGAAGACAGTTTCGAGGCATATGATGATTTTGCTACAGGAACTTTCGGCGGCTGGAAGACGCTCAATAACAATTTGGATCCATCCTATCCTATCGGTCTTGGAAGCATGACAAATATTGTCAGCTTCCCTGGTTGCTCCACTACTGCGAATATGGCAAGTGTGCCTCCTATGGTGTTCAATCCCCATGCCACGGTTCCTGCCATGTCGGCTGACGTAGCTATTCTGGCTCCTGACGGCGACAAGAGCGTGATCTTCCAGGGTCCCCAGCAGGCAAAGGCAGACAAATGGCTTATCTCTCCGCAGTTGTCAATCTACGATGGATATGAGATGAGTGTCTTGGCAAAGGCATATTCCATTTATCCGGAACGTCTGGAATTCATGATTTCTACAACCGGTGATTCGCCTGAGGATTTCAGCGTGCTTGATGTTGTGGAACCCTCTTATTCAGAATGGACCAAATATACGATATCACTTGACGGATATGCAGGTAATGAAGTGTATCTGGCTGTGCACTGTGTTTCAGTTGACGGCTTTATCGTGCAGGTTGATGATTTCCGTGTCGGACGTGAAGGTGGCGAGGAAGTTTCTGTTGCCGGCTTTGTCAAGTCATATGATGTGACTCTCAACGGTGAAAGCAAAGGGTCTACAACTGATACCGAGATGGTGTTCCCGGCTCTTGGAAAGGGTGAATATAATGTAGGGGTACGCTCGGTATATGCATCCGGAGCATCGGAATACACAACATATGGATTTTCTGTTCCTGATATTTCAGGATTGGAAGATGTAAATATGCAGCAGGACGTAGTGGTTTCTGGCGGAGCCGGTGTTATTACAGTGATCGCCGGTGGTGTGGATGTTACGGTTTATACTCCGGCAGGTGTGTCTGTGGCATCGTTCACCGCTTCTGGTGAGACTTCTATCTCTGTGGCTCCTGGTGTGTATGTGGTAAATGCCGGAGGTATGGTCAGGAAAGTTACTGTCAAATGACAACCTTGACCGGTTAATACATATCTCAAAAATGACGGCGTGTCAAAATTTACGAATTTTGACACGCCGTCTTGTTTCTGTGCGGATGCTAGGGTGCTGTCAGTCATCGACCTGTGGTCGCTTGGCTCAACCAAGAATGGTTCCAGATGGTAGGAGCCTGAGGGTGACGGGAGTTGGCTTTGGTCAATGACCGAGCCCGAATCCCCTCAGGCGACGACCCAGATGGGCCATTATGAACTGCACCTTTTTTTATATTGCGGTTTATTGCCGCACGGTGAGCTTGCGTGTCAATGGCCCCGCTTTTACAATATAGATGCCGTCAGGCAGGGGGAGCGCGATATTTCCGGTCGAACTGTGGATTGTGCGGCCAAGGAGGTCTGTGACGATTACTTGGTTTCCGGCCTCGGTGTTTACAACAATCGTTCCTGCGATGGATTCGATAGTGGATGAAAAATTGGTGCCTTCCTCTATTTCAGGCGAGCCTGCACCGGGATCGTTCGGGTCGGTAATTTCAAGATTGTCTATGAAGATATAGGCATATGTGTTTATTTTGCCTTCTAAGCACACTTGTATCCGTTTTCCGGCATATGCCGATAGGTCAAGGCTTGATTTTACCCATGTGTGCAGCTCTCCATTGCCCATTATGAACGGTTCGCCGGTGTTTGCCCATCCGGTGCCGTCGTTGACGGAAATCTGCACCGTATTGAGGTCTTGCGCTCCGAGTACGTAATAATGGAATGTCAGTTCTGCCGCAGATGCCCCTGTAAGGTCAATGCGTCCGCTGAAAAGCCTTGCCGACGTAAGAAGGTCGTTTGATCCGAGGACGGCAAATCCGTCATCGCCGTCTTGGGCAGGCACGTTGCCGTCCATATCTTTTTCTGTGCTCAGCCACCATTCGGCTCCGTCATACGACATACCGAATGCGTGCGACATGTATGCTCCCGGAAATGATTCCTTGAACGGGAGGGGATCCGGAGCACCGACAGGTACCATATCGGAAGCCATGCCAGCACCGTCCTCACCTTTGCGGTTTATGGGGAATACGGCAAACTGCATCAGTTCCTGTTCAGCGTCAGGAGCAACGGCCTGGTATTCAAGGTGGCAGTCGGTAAGGTGTTCGGCAATGACGACCTGCTCGCGGTATTCGTATTTTACAACGGTATATGTTATGTCGCCGGTTCCGAAATGAAGCCCGTTTACGTCTGTTGTGACTGGCGACCATGACAGTGCAACCTCACCGTCGTTTTTTCCGGCAGTTACTTTGAAAGCTGTTGGCATGGAGGGTTTGGAGAATCCTGCAAATACGGATATGAGCGCGCGTTCCCCATCGCCGTTTTCATTGAAAGGTATTATTTCGTAAGTGTTTTCACCCTCTGCAGCCTCATTGTCAGTGCAGCTCATATATGCTCCGGGGTTACCGGTAAGTTCTGCCACAAGACGGTTGCCGTTGCGCACTTCAACCTTGGTAAGGCTTTGGAGTTCGTTGCCCCCGAGGTCTGTTTCGGGTGCGGTGAAACTTATCGTGGCTTTCAGGGCGCCATTGATGTCTGGCTCGGCCTTGATGCCGGTAGCCATTGCCGGAGCGGCTGTTGACAATGGTAAAGAAAGTTCGATATTGTCTACATAGAGTGCAAACTGGTCTGGCGCCGAACATGCATGGATCGCAAAATGGAAAACACCGTCTTCCGGTGCCTTGAAGTTGGCAGTGATACGGCGGCGTTCGTCCTTTACAATTTCAGTCGGCGGCACAAGGCAGGTGGTGAATGCTTCGGGCGCGCAGGAAGTGCCTGCATAGAGGGCTACGTGCTCGGTGTATTGTGATGTCTCGAAACCATAGGCGTCAAAAGAGACAGTATATATTTTCCCGGCCTCCAATAAAGCTCCCGGCAGCACGAGGAAATCATTGGCGGAGGAGTGGCGGGTGTCGTAATAGCATCCGAAAAATCCGCGCTTGTCCCATTCCCATGTGTTTTTATCATTGTTGAGGTTGAACACGGTGAATGGAGCAGCGCTCTCTTCGGTGGTAAGGGAATTGATATATGGTGGCACCACATGCCCCAGCGTGATCCTGTTGGATGTGGTTGCCTGTGCGGTCTTGCCTGATGCATTTGCAGATACTGAGTAACTTACAACCTCAAGCCCTTCCGCCGGTGCGCTATATTTCTCGGAAAACTCTGTGGATGTGGTTGAAACAGCTGTGACAGTGCCGTCGGAGCGTTCTACCGTGTATGTGGGATTTTCAAGGTAGCCGCCGTTTTCAGGCTGTGCCGGTGACCATGTGAGGGTGAATGTGCCTCCCTCATATCTGAGATGCACGTTTTCCACAGGACGTGGTGTGTCGGCGCCTATGAAGCATCGGTCTGTGGTGGCTGGACTGTCGCCTGCGTCATTGCTTACCGAAACATTGAACATGTGCATGCCGGGAGACTCCACAGTGACCGGAACCGCCACCCGTTTGCCGTATGCTGCCGTGCCGGTGGCTACCTGACGGTTGTCAACAGACACTTTGTAGATGGCGTCGCCAGTGGCTTCTGAACCGTTTACAAGTGTGGAGGGCATTGTAAAACCCACCTCTCCTGAAAGCGATGCTCCTTCAAATGTGATTGTCACATTGCGTGGATAGTCCGGTGACAGATCAGAGGTGTATGCCGGAAAGTGCATGCCGAGTATCTCTTCATTATGGACCAGGTCATATACTTTGGCGGCGGCTCCTGTAGCCGGGTCAATCTCATATAAGGCGCTCCCTTGTTCGCATGACGTGGCGTAATAAAACTTCCCGTTTCGTGGGTTGACGGCTCCTGACGACTGGTATTTTGAGGCAATGCCTGTTGATGCTATCAGCGACGCTTCTCCTGAATCCGCCTCTATGACATACAGGTCGCCGGAAAAAGTGATGCCGTATATGTCGCCCTCAGGGGTGGCTCCCAAGGCATTGAAATGAAGCCCGTCGGGGTAGCTTTTTATGCGGGTGGTGCTGAAGTTGTTTTTGTTTATTTTCCCGAAATAATATGTTTCGGTTCTTACGTTGAGGAAACTTCCGTAACAGTTTCCGCTTGCAGGATCCTGAACCATTGAGAAGGCTTGGAAATTGGAGTCCAGTATCCCCATCCCCGTCATTTCATATGTTTCCGCATCAATGACATAATAGCTCACTGATCTTGAGCCGTATTCGGTGTCGGCATTGGCAGTCATTATGGAACCGTCAAATACGAGGGTGCCGGCATTGCATGCCGCATAATCTGATGTGGCCAGTAATGTAAAAGACGGGGTTGTGCCGGTGGTGGGAATCTCATAATATCCTACCGGGGAGTTTTGCCCGGTCCACGCATCTGAGAATACTATGGCGCCCCGGGCAGGGATGGATTCGAAAACGGAATTGCCGGTAGTGTAGGGGATTGCCGGTGCCGGAGGTGCAAGGCGCACGTTGCGCGGATGCTCAAGGGCAAATGGTGCCTGCGGGGCGGTGTGTGTGGAGGTGCGCAGTCCTTGTGCTTGGCCGTATAAGGCAAATAAGGCGAAAGTGGCAACAAAAACTGCTGTCTGTAATATCCTCATGGGCTAAAACTGGATTAATGTGAAAATAATTGGCAAATAAAACACCGCCATCTTTACGGCGACTGGCCACATTTTGTTGTGGCATAGAGACAAAAGTACAAAAATAGTCGGTAAAAACGTTGAAATTCAATAAAAAAACGCTACCTTTGCTGCGCTTTATTGCTCCGTGATGTCCGGCTGGCTGTGCCTATGATCGCAATATAGGGCGTAAGTCGCTTGGATATAACGGATTGAGATTATTATAAACTATATTTATTAACCATCATTTTTAATGACTGAAGAAGTTAAAACCTCTCCCATCGCAGATTTCGACTGGGATGCTTATGAGAAAGGGGAGACCAAAAGCGACAAGTCGCGTGAAGAGCTTACCCGCACTTACGACGAATCGCTGAACACCGTAAAAGACAAGGACGTAATCGAAGGTACCATCATTGCCCTCAACAAACGTGAGGCTGTGGTTAACATCGGCTACAAGTCTGACGGCATCATCCCGATGAACGAATTCCGCTACAACCCCGACATTAAGATCGGCGACGTTGTTGAGGTATTCATCGAAAACCAGGAAGACAAGAAAGGCCAGCTTATCCTGTCTCACCGCAAAGCCCGTGCGTCCCGCTCTTGGGAGCGTGTCAACCAGGCTCTGGAAAACGACGAAATCATCAAGGGTTACATCAAGTGCCGCACCAAAGGCGGCATGATCGTGGACGTGTTCGGCATCGAGGCATTCCTCCCCGGATCACAGATTGACGTGAAACCCATTCGCGATTACGATATTTTCGTTGGCAAGACCATGGAGTTCAAGGTTGTCAAAATCAACCCCGAATTCCGCAACGTGGTTGTCAGCCACAAGGCTCTTATCGAAGCCGAGCTTGAGCAGCAGAAACGTGAGATCATCGCCAAACTTGAAAAAGGCCAGGTACTTGAAGGCACTGTCAAGAATATCACTTCTTACGGCGTATTCATTGATCTCGGCGGCGTAGACGGCCTCATTCATATTACAGACCTCTCCTGGGGCCGCGTAAGCCATCCGGAAGAAGTTGTTGCGCTTGACCAGAAACTCAATGTCGTTATCCTTGATTTTGACAACGAGAAGAAGCGCATCGCCCTCGGTCTCAAGCAGCTCCAGCCCCATCCATGGGATGCTCTCGCTGCTGACATCAAGGTCGGCGACAAGGTTAAAGGCCGCGTAGTGGTTATGGCCGATTACGGAGCATTCGTAGAAGTGGCTCCCGGTGTGGAAGGTCTTATCCACGTAAGCGAAATGAGCTGGAGCCAGCATCTCCGTTCCGCACAGGACTTCCTGAAAGTAGGTGACGAGGTAGAGGCTGTAGTACTCACACTTGACCGCGAAGAACGCAAGATGAGCCTTGGCCTCAAGCAGCTCAAGCAGGATCCGTGGGAAGACATTGAAGTTAAATATCCCGTTGGCTCACAGCATACCGCACGTGTGCGTAACTTCACAAACTTCGGTGTATTCGTTGAAATCGAAGAGGGCGTGGACGGCCTTATCCATATCTCGGACCTCTCTTGGACCAAGAAAGTTAAACACCCGTCTGAATTTACACAGATCGGTGCCGACATACAGGTTGTGGTTCTCGAAATCGACAAGGAGAACCGTCGTCTCAGCCTCGGCCACAAGCAGCTTGAAGAGAACCCATGGGATGTATTTGAGACCATCTTCACTGTAGGTTCGGTACATCAGGGCACAATCATCGAAATGCTTGACAAGGGTGCTGTTGTCGCACTTCCTTACGGTGTAGAGGGCTTCGCAACTCCCAAGCATCTCGTTAAGGAAGATGGCTCGCAGGCTAAAGTTGAAGAAAAACTTGACTTCAAAGTTATTGAGTTCAACAAAGACAGCAAGCGTATCATCCTTAGCCACAGCCGCATCTTCGAAGATGAAGCTAAGGCAGAGAAAGCAGAAGCACGCAAGGCAGCAAAACGTCAGCCCCGCAAGGCTGAGGAGGCTCCTGCTCTCACAACCCCTGTAGAGAAAACAACTCTCGGTGATATCGAGGCTCTCGCAGCCCTCAAGGAGAAACTCTCCGGCAAGGCATAACAGAGTTATCATCATCTAAATAATATAAAACCGCACGAAGCTGTAGGCTTCGTGCGGTTTTATATTTGCTGGCAGTTTACTGTTTGTTTCCTACCGTTTTTTCGGGTGCATGCACTTTCCCATGTAATTTTTTGATAGCAGAAAGAATCCAGGGTTGTCACCTGATTTAATGCTTTTGGGTTATAGAAACGGCCATTTTGGAATGCGTAAATTTATTGCGGTATAATGTTGACGGAGACGTTGCAGGTATAAAAATACGACAAGGCTGTGCAGCGCTAATTGTGAACTGCACAGCCTTGTCAAGCTGTTATCTCTCTGGATTTCCGCTATCTGCGGATTATTTGAGATGTTTTGCGAGGGTGGTGAGTATCTGCTCGCCATGCAGGTCGCGGGCTAGGATAGTGCCGTCGGGGCCAAACAGGATTATGCATGGGATGCCGGAAATGCCGTAGAGGTTCGTTGTGGCTTCGGTGCCGTTTACCCATATAGGCCATGTCAGTCCCATGTCGGTGGCGGCTTTGAGGGAGTTGGCGGGCTCGTCCCATACGGCCACACCTACAATCTTCAGGTTTTTGCCTTCAAATTCTTTCTGTGCTTTTCTTATATATCGCATCTCTTTGCGGCAAGGCATGCACCATGAAGCCCAGAAATCTACAAGAACGTAATCGCCATGTCCAACGAGCTCGCTCAGTTTATGGCTTGTGCCGTCATAAGATACCTCGAAGTCGGTGAATTTTTTTCCTGGTTGAGTGGCTTTCAGGTTCCGCTGGCGGAAAAGTTGCTCGTTGACTTTCTGGTATTTGGTAATATCGGGATAATCTCGTGCGAGTACTTCAAGGTCAGTAGACAGCCAGTTGGCTCCGAAAGATACGATGTAATACAGTCCAAGCGGGTTCTTTATATTTGTCTTGGTGTTCCGTAATATCAATTCATGGAGCTGCTCATTAAGTACATCTCCCATGGCATTGTCCTGCTGGTTTTGGGAACGGTATACTTTCTGGTTCAGTTCGTTTATGAAAGCGTTGAGGTCGTCGTTGAGTCCTCCGTTTATTTCGGTGGCTTTTAACGGGCCATTCTCGTCTGTCACGTTCATGGTCACATTGGCTCCACCTACTATAAGCCATGCCACCTCTGTTTCTCCAATCTGGAGTGCTCCCAGATATTGGTTTGTGCCGTCGTTGGGGAAGATTGCTTTCCCGTCTTTTACGGCTACTGAATCCACCGGTTGCCCCGTATCAACATCAGACAGTACCGCCATTTTCCCGTTGAGTGATGCGGGAAGGTTTACTGTCGTTGAGTATTCTGCTCCCCATAATGCGGCGGGCATAATTGCCGCGATGGTTAATATGTTTCTGAGTATATTCATATTGTAAATATGTTTGGTTATGGATTGATGCGTAAAGGTAATATTTTTTGTACGATATATAAAATAGTTGGCCGTCTAAAAATGGTTAAGCTCTTTGCCGTACGATGTTTTTTTTCTACTTTTGCATTGATGGAACAGAACAGGCAGTCTGCCCCCAAAGGGAAAATCAAGAATATTTATGCGCGTGGAGCCGACGACGGAGCCTTGATGGGGCTGTATTTTGTTGTGCTTTTCGTGTTTATGGTGCTTTCCCCGTCGGTCTCTTTTGCCGGATTGGCAGGTATGTCAATGATACTTGGTGTGCCTTTCCTATTGTATTATTTTTTGAGGCGCACTCATCGCTGTGCTCATGGGATGACAGTGTTTTCTGCGCTCTGGATGCAGGGGATCACAACCTTTGCTTGCGGTGCGTTGATCTTCGGATTCGCATCGTTTGTTTATCTTAAGTGGATTGATCCGGGCTTTATACGCTCTATGCTGGAGATGGCTGTGGGATATTATCAAGACCTCCCGGATTCAGACGGGCAATATGCTATGATGGCTGATGATCTCAGTATTATTTTGAAAAACAATGCTGTTCCGTCGGCGCCCGCGATAGTGATAGCTTGGATGTGGCTGATAGTGTTCAGTGGCTCGTTGCTGTCAATGCTAGTGGCTGCTGTGGTGAAAATGCGTAAAGTCCCTTCGCGCAGATAAAACTTTATTGACTGAAAGATGGATATATCAGTAATAGTGCCGTTATACAACGAGGCCGAATCGCTTCCTGAGCTGGAGGCGTGGATAGAGCGCGTGATGAAAGCCAATGGCTTCAGTTATGAGGTGATTTTTGTCAATGACGGCTCTACCGATGATTCATGGAAAGTGATTGGGCAGCTTGCAGCAGCAAATCCGGCTGTAAAGGGTGTGGGCTTCCGTCGCAACTACGGCAAAAGTCCGGCTCTCAATACAGGATTCCGCCGTGCCAAGGGAGATGTTGTAATAACGATGGATGCGGATTTGCAGGATTCTCCTGATGAGATCCCGGAATTATACCGCATGATTAAAGAGGAGGGATATGATCTTGTAAGCGGATGGAAACAGAAGCGTTATGATCCGTTGTCGAAAACCATACCTACCAAACTATTCAACGCTACGGCACGCAAAGTAAGCGGCATAAAGAATCTGCATGATTTCAATTGCGGTTTGAAGGCATATCGTAATAAAGTCGTCAAGCGGATAGAGGTGTATGGCGATATGCACCGTTATATACCGTATCTTGCCAAGAACGCAGGTTTTACACATATCGGTGAGAAGATAGTAAAGCATCAGGCAAGAAAGTATGGCAAAACAAAGTTCGGGCTTGACCGCTTTGTAAACGGATATCTTGATCTTGCCACACTTTGGTTTACAAACAAATTCGGGGTCAAGCCCATGCATTTTTTCGGCTTGCTCGGATCGCTGATGTTTTTGCTTGGGCTTATGTCTGTGATCATTGTTGGAGCTACAAAGCTATATGCGATGCATACCGGAGGGCACTATACATTAGTCACAAATTCGCCATATTTCTATATCGCCCTTACAATGATGATGCTTGGCACCCAGTTGTTCCTTACCGGATTTATCGGGGAACTGGTAGTGCGCAATTCACCCAGGCGCAATGAGTATGAAATTGAAGAGGAGATCGGTGAGGATACAGATGTTTGAACGTTATAAGACAAAACTTCTGGCCCGGAAGGCTCGCATGTGCGGCGGTCTCCATCACATAGTGTGGGGGATATCAGGTTTTGTGTGCGCTTCTGTTATGGCTTGCCTGTTTCATGGGTGCAATACCGACGGGTGCACCGACAACCGCAGCGCCTTGCCGCTTATGGCATTTTATTCTTCATCCACAGATGCCCCTATGGTGCTTGATTCCATAGGCGTCGGTGGTGTGGATGCTCCTGCGGATTCACTGTTGGTATATCCGGGGCAGAGCGCGATGTCTACATACCTTCCGTTTCGTTTCGAGAAAAATTCAACTTCATTCTTCTTGCATTACGCGTATCCCCAGCAGGGGCTTGATGATCCGCGTTTCAACGACACGATCACATTCCACTATACCTCTTCTCCCTATTTCGCTTCTGAAGAGTGTGGCGCATATTATATATATACGATAAAAAAGGTCAACTATACGCGCCACCTCATAGCTTCAGTGGCAGTGACAGATTCGGCGATAACGAATGTGGAGATGGAGCGCATACGTGTATATTTCCGCACGTCTGAGGCTGATGCGTCAGCCATAGGAAAGGAGGGGGATAGACCATGAAATTCGCGGCGTATATCATCTCGGTATGTATGGCGCTTACAGTCCTGGCTGCCCCCCGGCTTTCGGCACAGAGGCGCATCAATCCTGTCCAGAACGCGTCAAAAGAGCTTCAGGGCAAAAATGAGCGTCGTCAGGAGGGGGATACCATAGATATTGATAAAATCAAGCAGATACATGACGGGCAAGGCAATGTGGTGCTTGTAGATACTGTATCGGGTAAGGAATTGCCGGATTCCGTGGCCAACGGCTTGATTCCAGGTGGCAAAGTTCCTAAAATGATCCAGCCGCTGTTTCATTCGGTTTCTGTAAGTGTGGACGTATGGGATCCGCTTATGCGTGCTTTCGGCCAGCATTACGGTCTTGTGGAGTTTTCCGCCGATTTGAATCTGCATAACCGCTATGTACCTGTAGTGGAAGTTGGTCTCGGTCAGACGGATTATACGCCAGAGGATAACAATTACACCTTTCGTGTGCCTGTCACACCATATTTCCGTATAGGTTGCAATTATAATTTTCTGTACAACAGCAATCCGGACTATCTGGTAATGGCAGGGGTGCGTTTCGGGTTCACGAGATTCAATTACGAAGTCGGTAATGTGACTCTCAACTCGGATTACTGGGGCGAAAGCACAGAGTTCGATCTGCCGCGCCAGACTTGTTCATTCAGTTACATGCAGTTGGTTTTCGGGTTGCGTATCAAAGTTTTCGGGCCGGTCTCAATGGGATGGTACCTGCGCTATAAGGCTAAACTGCATGAGTCCAAGGACAACTATGGGAAACCATGGTATATACCCGGGTTCGGCTCCCGGAAAGGAGCCATCACCGGATCATTCTATGTGGCCTATACCATTCCGCTTCACAAGAAGGAGATGGAACCGGTAGTAGAGTGAACCTGGGAAAGTAATCAGAGAGCCACAGATCTTCTGAATTTCTATTTCCCTGATTTCCCAATTTCCCGTTTACAAAAACAATAGCATTCTTGCTTGGCTTCTTATGCTCTAATTTCTAACTTCTAACTTCTAAACATATGATAGCAATTTGCAGTGACCATGCCGGTTACGAATTAAAATCGATTCTTGAAGGATATCTTGAGGCAAACAATATGGAGTTTGAAGACTTCGGCACGTTCAGCTCCGATAGCTGTGATTACCCTGATTTTGCCCATCTTTGTGCCAATGCGGTGGAAGAGGGGAAATGCTATCCCGGAATTGCCATGTGCGGGTCTGGGAATGGCATAAATATGACATTGAACAAGCACCAGGGGATAAGGGCGGCACTTTGCTGGTCTCCGGAGATAGCATCGCTTGCGCGTAAGCATAATGATGCGAATGTACTGGTGCTTCCGGCGCGTTTCATCGCTCCTGAAGAAGCGATAAAAATTGTAGACACATTCCTGTCAACAGCTTTCGAAGGTGGACGCCATCTGCGTAGAATTGAAAAAATACCTGTGAAATAAAACTCTTTCCAGTTATACGAGCGCACCTTTTGTCATAGTTCTACTTAAAAGATGTTATCTGTGGGAACTATCCAGGAAATAAGTATGTTTTCATTTCGAGACATTAATCGAAACTAAAAACTTACTATTATGGATAAGATTCAGAAAGATCAGGCTATGGCAGGTGCAGCGGCAGGAGCTGCGAAAGTGGCTGCCAAAGTAAGCGCGAAAGCCACAAAAGTTGCAGCTGAAGCCGAGGCAAAGGCTATAAAAGACAAAGCTGCGGATGCACTGTCTGATGCAAAAGACCGTGCAGCGGATGTTGTCGCAACGGCAAAGGATAAAGCAGGTGACTTGAAAGACAAAGCCGGTGATATCGCCCACAAAGCGGCTGACAAAGCCGGCGATATAAAGGATGCTGCTTTGGAAAAGGGATCCTCAATACTTGATAAAGTGAAGGATTTCGCCGCAGACAAACTTGAGTCCGGTGCTAAGGCTGTCGGTAATATAGCCGACAAGTTACGCGACTGACAGACACTGACATAAATTCCGCTCCCGGAACGACGGCGTTGTTTAAGCGCCGATTTCCGGGAGCGGAATTTATGTTGGTGCCAGTTGCTGTTATGCCTTGGCGGCAAGAGGTGCGGGAGTGGTATATGCACGGCTGGCAAGCTCTTTGTCAAGCATATATAGTCCGTAACCGTTGTCGCCGATTTTTTCAAGGGCGTCAATATACTCGCGTGCGGTTTCCTCCTCCTCTACCTGCTCCTTGATGAACCACTGGAGCATGTTCTGGGTAGCGTAGTCATGTTCGTCGGTAGCTATGGCGTATATTTCGTTTATGAGCGCTGTCACTTTCCGTTCATGTGCAAGGGTGGCTTTGAAAGCTGCCAGCGGGGATTCCCATTCGGTGTCAACGGCCGCGATGGGTTCAAGTGTGACTTTGCCGTCACGGGAGTTCACATAGTTCATGAAGATAGTGGCATGGTCCTGCTCCTCCTTGAACTGGATCATGAACCAGTTGGCTATGCCGGAATAACCTTTGTGGGCAAAGTGCATGGACATTGAAAGATAGAGGTATGCCGACCAGAATTCAGCATTTATCTGGGCATTTAGGGCCTTTTCAACTTCTTTGTTAAGCATAGGATGTTAGGGTTAATGGTTGTTATTGATTGTTGTTGTGTCTTGTGGTCAGAAACGGTAGGAGATGCTGGCAAGGAACATCGCGCCGTTATATCCTTTTACAAAAGTATATCTTCCTGAAATACCCAGACGCAGGCTTTCTGAAAGTGTGACATTGGCGCCTGCTCCCAAGTTGATGCCTAAACGCGATGTGCGGTTGCCTACGTCATGGTTGTCGTCAGCAAGGCGGAGACTGCCGTGCCGGTTCCAGCTCGAATAGTTAAGTCCAGCCAATGGAAAAATGTCCCATCCCTGTCCGAGCATAAACGGCACCTGGGCATTTACATTGAGTTGCAATGCGTCCGTGTCGTGGTGCCGGAAGATATATGTCGCATCAGGCGCGAGCCTGAAATGGCGGGAGAAACGGTATGTAAATATGACTCCTGCCGCTCCCGACTGGTTGTATGTGTGATAACCGGCTGTAAGTCCGACTGTTTTTTCTCCTTTTTGGTAATTTTCAGCGGCATATACAGGCCACGTAAAAGCGGCAACCATAGCTGTAGCTGCGAAAATACAAGTTTTCAGTTTCATTTGGTAATGTCGTTTGAATTCACAAACAATTCTTATGAGAAAAATGTTGTCGGAGAGAAGAAATGCATTAGAACAAAGTTACACTATTCCGCAGGTATATGCAAACCGAAAGCGAAAAAATAGCTAACTTCGCATTGTGAAATCGGTCTACCGTATACTACGTTCGCTATTAGTGTTTGCCATCTGCGCTACAGTGGCTTCACCGATTGTTATTTTTGTGGCTCTGTCGCTTCCTGCGGTACAGAGCCGTCTGGCGCGCCAATGCGAGAAGGAACTTTCCAGCTTGTTGGACTGCCGGGTTACCGTAGGGGATATGGGTATAGTGCCGTTTAACCGTGCGGTACTAAGAAATGTGACTGTAGAGACGGCTCCCGGAGATACCGCCTTGACCATAAGGCGTCTCGGGGCGGGTGTGAGGCTGTTCAGCCTGCTGTCGGCAGATGAGCCTCTGACGGTCAATTATGTGGAGCTTGTCGGTATGGATGCCAGATTGCGTCGTGACAGTGCCGGGGCTGCGTTGAACATACAGCCTGTGATAGACGCTCTTTCCCCTAAAGACAAGAACAAACCTCCGACGAAGTTTGATCTGAAGATAAATACTGTGATGATCCGCTCGTCAAAATTAAGTTATGACGTAGGACCACGCCTTGAAACGGACGATGATGGAAACCGTTTCTCTCCGGAGCATCTGTCAATAGAGCATTTTCGGGCAGATATACGGTTACCACGGTTGACAAACGACAATTTCGCGATAAACATAAAGCGTCTGGCTTTTGCAGAAAAGCACAGTGGTTTTGTACTGGACAATATTTCCGGCGATTTCGTAGCAGCTTCCGACATGTTTTCGGCACGAAACTTGCAGATCGTGCTGCCGCAATCATATCTTCGGTTTACCGATATGGGACTTCCGCTTGAAAGTGGCATGAGGAATGTCATGGATGCTTTGAAGAGGTCGCGCGTCAAGGCTGGATTGCGACCGGGAAGCAATCTGCAGCTTGAGGATATATCGGCGTTTGTGCCGCAATTCGGGAATATGCCGGTGAATGTGGATTTCGAGCGATGTATGTTCAATGGTAACCTCAGCGCATTTGAAGTGGATATGAAATTGATTTCCGACGTTCACGCTTCGATAGAACTGACTGGTAAGGGGGGAAATCTTTTTTCGCCTGATGGCAGGCACATGTCTTTGTCAAAACTTTCGCTGGGTGTGGACGGCAATGAATTGCAACGTCTCCTTCTGCAAAGTGGAGTGGCTGGTGAGGGGCTTCCGGTAAAGTTGGATGCACTTGGCCGCGCTGGCATTAATCTCAAAGGTGTGCTTGACGGTGTGGCTCTGAGAGGAAATATCGATGTTTTCTCAGATCAGGGAAAGGTCTCAGCTGAAACTTCGGGAAGATTCAGGGATTTTAAGGATTTTGACCTTGCGGTACATGTAGCTACTGATGGGGCTGTGGATTTATCAGGTTTGTTTCCCAAACTTGATATAGGTGAAGTTGAGGGAGACATTGTAGGAAATGTGCTGCAAAAGGGGATTTTGACCGGTGGAAGCGCTGATCTGGAGATTGATCACGCGATCTTCCGTGGTGCATCCTATGATGCCTTCAAAGCTCATGTGACATTGGAGGATGATGTGTTGAGAGGATATGCCAATATAGATAATCCAAACATAGCGTTTGCTATGGAGGGGGCTTATTCGCTCAGAAGCAATGACCGGTTGGTGGAACTCCACCTTGATCTTGACCGTTTTATCCCATCAATGCTTAATCTTACAGACAAAGCGCAAGGTGCCTGCTTCGGTGGGGTGGCGGATATTGCTTTGGAGGGTGACCGTTTCAGCCATATGAATGGAAAGGCATCTGTGGATGGTCTCCGTTTTACGCGTGCCGATGGGGAAGCGCTTGTATTGGATAGTTTCCTTCTTACAGCCGAACCGTCACGCATAACCGTGCGGAGTGATTTTATTGACGGGGAGTTGTATGGAGCATATGATTTTGCTTCGATAGCGGCGGATTTTCGGCATATCGCCGGAATGGTTTTTCCGTCGCTTTTGCCCGGTAGCATATCAGGCAAGGGCGTTGGCGCTTCTGCCAATGATTTTGCTTTCAATTTTACTATAAAGGAGACCGAGCGTCCGGCACGATTTTTTAATTTGCCTGTGAGCATCGTATATCCTGTAAAGCTGTCCGGGGCGTTCTCTTCGCAAACCTCAGATATGGCCCTGAACATGGAGGCGCCCTATTTGCGACAAGGCAATAAGTTGATAGAGAATACTGCTATTGCGGCTTTTATGTCGGGAGAAGACAATATCGCGAATCTGGATATCGCTACGGCCGTACCCACAAAGAGCGGCCCTATGAAGCTGGTTTTTCAGACAAAAGGGGAATCGGATCGGCTTTTTGCCGATGTGTCATGGGATATAGACCGTGCACAGGTATATGAGGGTAATGTTTCGGTATCGGCTTTGTTCAGCCGGGATGGTGAAGGCGGTTTATGCACCGATGTGGATATCGCAAAAAGTTCGCTTACGTTCAACGATTCCACATGGACTGTGAATCCGGCAAAGATCGCAGTGTCACCAAAGCATGAAATAAGGGTGACAGGATTGAATGTACACCGTAGCAACCAATATGTCAAGATAGAAGGGAATGTCAGCGACAATCCGTGGGATCTGCTTACGCTTGATTTGCGTAATTTTTCGCTTGATTATCTTTTCGAATCGCTTGGAATAGACAAGGTAATGCTGGGAGGAGATGCCACAGGCACTTTCTATGCTTCACGCCTTCTTTCTTCCGAGCCTGTGCTGGAAACGCCTGGATTAAGCGTCAGAGGTATAAGTTACAATAAAGTGGTGCTTGGCGATGCGGATGTGCGTTCGAGATGGGAGCCTGAAACACGTGGAATTACGCTTGATGCCACCATTGATTCGCCGGAAGGCCGCCGCTCTCTTGTCAACGGCGCCATATATCCGCTTAATGAATCGCTGGATCTTGTTTTTACCGCAGATCGCGTGAATGTAGGATTTATGCAACCTTATATGGAGGCGTTTGCTTCTGACATAAGCGGTTACGTATCTGGACGGGCTAGGTTGTGGGGTGCATTCAAATATATTGATCTTGAGGGAGATGTGTTCGCTGATGACCTAAGGTTGAAAGTGAATTTCACAAATACCTATTACACGGCTACTGATTCGGTGCATTTCCGTTCAGGGCTCATTGATCTTGACGGTATAGGCATAAAGGATGCGGAAGGGCATACCGCGCGGCTTAACGGATGGGTGAAGCATAAGTTTTTCAAGGAACCGAGGTTTGAGTTCGGGGTTACTGACGCATATGATTTCCTCAGTTACAATACCACCGCTCGTGAAAATCCTGTGTGGTATGGTAAGATATACGGCAACGGGTCTGCATTTGTAAAGGGTGAGCCTGGCAAAGTGAATATTTCCGTGGATATGTCAACGGCTCCACGTTCCACATTCACCTTTGTGCTGTCAGACCAGGAAGTGGCAGATGAATTCTCGTTCTTGACTTTTCGTGATAAAAACACGTTGGCTGCCGGGCTGGCTGATACTGTACGTTTGGAACGGGATACATCAATGGATATAGTAAACCGGTTGCGTGCGCTGGCACAAAACCACGATACCGATACTCCGTCGGATTATGAAATTTCACTACAGATGCGTGTCACACCTGACGCGCGGTTGAATCTTGTGATGGATCCTGTGGGGGGAGACCGGATACGGGCCAACGGCAACGGGCATCTGCGTATGGACTACGGATCGGCAAACAACGACCTCCGCATGTATGGCACCTATACCCTTGACAGGGGAAATTATAACTTCACTTTACAGGACATCATAATAAAGGATTTCACGATAAAGCCCGGCAGCCGGATAACTTTCAACGGCGACCCTTATAATGCGGGACTGGACATACAGGCTGCTTATGCATTGAACGCAAATCTCAGCGATCTTGACGAATCGTTCCTTCAGGACAAGGATCTGAACCGTACCAATGTGCCTGTACATGCCATATTGAAGGTGGCGGGCGACCTTGTGGCGCCAGAGATATCGTTTGACTTGGAATTTCCGACCCTTACCACCGATGTGTACCGCAAAGTGCGGTCAATAATAAGCACAGATGACATGATGAACCGGCAGATAATATATCTTCTGGCACTCAGCCGTTTCTATACTCCGGATTATATGGCGTCAACTACAAAAGGGAACGAGCTTGTCTCGGTAGCTTCGAGCACCATATCTTCGCAATTATCAAATCTGTTGGGGTCTATCTCCGATAACTGGAACATCGCTCCCACTTTCCGCAGCGACCGCGGGGATTTTTCAGATGTGGAAGTGGATGTGGCTCTTTCGTCAAGGCTGTTGAACAATCGCCTGCTTTTCAACGGGAATTTCGGATACCGCGACAATTCCCTTAATACCTCCCAATTTGTCGGGGATTTTGATCTGGAGTATCTTCTTGACCGTCCAGGCATGTGGCGTCTTAAGGCATACAACCGGTACAATGACCAGAATTATTATCTGCGTACTGCTCCCACCACACAGGGTGTGGGTGTGGTTCTGAAGCGTGATTTTGACAGCTTCCTCTCGTTCCTGCGTCCGCTCTTGCGCCGTTCAAAGGGGAAATCAGGTGCGTCTGTGCCCTCTGTATCCGGTATATCGGTCCCGGCAGATACGCTATCCACCGATATACCGGCAGAACGAGATGTTGCAGTGCCGCATGTCAGGCCTGTGGCACGTCCCGGCAAGCAATAAATTAACGGGGATAAATAAAAACACTACAGTGTGCCGGAGTTTTCGCTAAAGGTACACTGTAGTGTTTTTTATTTATCTGTGAAGTATCAGTGGCAGCAACCTTCACCGCATCCGCAGGAATCTCCTTCGCCGCAGTGGTCGTGGTCACATCCGCATCCGCAACCTCCTTGGAAAGGTTTGATCTCTTCGGGAGTAGCTTCGCGCACGGTTATGATTTTGCCGTCGAAGCGCACAGCCTTGTCGGCAAGCGGATGGTTGAAGTCCATTTTCACATGGGTATCGGTAACATCTTTTACAATACCTGTGATGCGGAAACCGTCGGCTGTCATCATAGGTACGGCTGCACCCACTTTGATCATTTTATCATCGAATTTGCCATCAATTGTGAACACTTCACGCTCAAGTTCCACAACTTGCTCCGGATCGTATTTTCCGAATGCTTCGTCGGCAGTGGCGGTGACATTGAATTGGCTGCCGGCTTCCAAGCCCTCTATGGCTTTTTCTAGGGGTTCGATCATGCCGCGTGTCACACCGAAAACGATCTTTTCGGGATCCTCTGCGTTTGTCTGGTGCACAAGTTTCTCAGTGCCGTCTGGTTCGATGGCATAGAGGTCATATCCGAGTTCTACATATTTTCCCGGTTCAATTTTTTCCATAAATCTATGTTTTTAATAATTTGAAAGTTCTAAAGTATAACGTCTGGCGGGTGGAGAAGTTAGAGGAAGAGTGTGACCAGAGGGATCAGGGATATATGAGGAAGCAAAATCTACTGGATTTCTATTTTTTCAATTTCTCATTTCCCTGTAAGTATCCCGCGAATGTCTGAGAGTTTGTTAAGGGCTTGTAGTGGAGAGAGGTTGTCAATGTCAAGATGGAGTATCTCGTCGCGGATCTGCGATAATACGGGGTCGTCAAGCTGGAAAAACGTCATTTGCATCTCCGGGCATCCCGCAGCCGTTTTCTTGCCTTTTTTTGTATTTCCCGCAGGTTCTTCTCCGGCATTGTCCAGAGGTGAATGCCGGTTGAGGCGTTCAAGTTGCCTGAGCACTTCAGATGCCCGTTCCACTATGCTCCTCGGCATGCCGGCAAGTTTCGCCACATGTATGCCGAAGCTGTGTTCGCTTCCACCCCTGGCCAGTTTGCGCAGGAACACAACTTTGCCGTCAATCTCCTTTACCGATACATTGAAATTCACCACTCCCGGATATGAATCCTCCATTTCATTGAGTTCGTGGTAGTGTGTGGCAAAAAGGGTCTTGGGCTTCAGTGGTGATGAGTTGATATGCTCTACTATGGCCCATGCTATGGATATGCCGTCGTAGGTGGATGTGCCACGTCCGAGTTCGTCGAAAAGTATGAGAGAGCGGCGGCTCATGTTGTTGAGTATTGAGGCCGCTTCGTTCATTTCCACCATGAAGGTTGACTCGCCTAGCGAAATGTTGTCGGATGCTCCCACACGGGTGAAAATTTTGTCTACCACACCTATGTGTGCGGAATCGGCGGCGACAAAGCTCCCTATCTGTGCCAGAAGCACATTAAGTGCCGTTGAGCGGAGCAACGCCGATTTACCGGACATATTGGGACCGGTGATCATCATTACCTGGGTGCCGTCATTGTCAAGATCAACACTGTTGGCAATGTATGGTGTGCCGGGTGGGAGTTCCTTCTCAATTACAGGATGCCGTCCCTGGCAGATATTTATTTTGAGAGAATCGTCTACTACAGGACGGTTATAATGGTTTTCCAGGGCCACACGTGTGAACGACAGTAGTGTGTCAAGCCGCGCTACAAGCTGGGCGTCGGTCTGTATCGCTCCCACATATTCAGCCAGGCCGGCTACAAGCGAGTTGTACAGCCGCGTTTCTATGATCTCTATTTTTTCCTGTGCGGTAAGTATTTTTTCTTCGTACTCCTTCAGCTCCTGTGTGATGTAGCGTTCGGCATTGACCAGTGTCTGTTTTCGTATCCAGTCTTGCGGCACTTTGTCACGGTGGGTGTTGGTAACCTCTATATAGTAACCGAATACGTTGTTATAGCCAATTTTAAGGCTTGGTATGGATGTGGCTTCACTTTCACGCCGCTGTATGGCTAGAAGGTAGTCTTTGCCCTGGAAAGCGATGTGCCGCAATTCGTCAAGTTCGGCATCAACCCCGGCTTTTATCACATTGCCCCGGTTTAGCAGGTTCGGGGCATCTTCTGCTATCTCCCTTCCAATGCGGTCGCTGATCAGGCAGCATGGATTGAGTTGTTCGCCGATTGCTCTCAGCGGTTCGCATTCCACGCCCTGTAGCATCTCTTTTATAGGGGATATCGCTTCAAGTGCATGGCGCACCTGTACCATTTCACGCGGGGTGATGCGGTTTACCGCAACTTTGGATATGAGTCGCTCCAGGTCGCCGATGCGCTCCAGCTGCTCGCGCAGGATGTCGCGTAATTCCGGTTCCTTGAAGAAAAACTCCACTGCGTCCAGCCTGCGGTTTATGGCTTTGGGGTCTTTGAGCGGGAATGTGAGCCAACGGCGGATCATGCGTGCACCCATGGGGCTTACTGTCCGGTCTATTACGTCAAGGAGGCTTTTCCCCTCATCTCCGAGGCTTGAGAGTATTTCCAGATTGCGTACGGTGAATTTGTCTAGTCGTACAAATGTCTCCTCCTCTATCCGGCTAAGGCGGGAAATATGGCCTGTGTGGGTGTGGCGCGTGATGTCAAGGTAATGCAGAACCGCTCCGGAAGCGATTATTGCAGCCGGCATGCTGTGTATGCCGAATCCTTTTAGCGATGAGGTCTCAAATTGCTTGAGTAACCTGTCCATGGCTGCCTGTTCCGTAAAAATCCAGTCTTCCAGTTCAAACGACAGGTATCGCCCTGTGAAAGATTGGTCAAGGCAGCTTTTTTTTCCGCGTTCCACAAGCACCTCTTTAGGCGAGAAGTTCCCTAGAAGTTTGTCTATATATTCCACCGGGCCTTCCGCGGTAAGGAATTCTCCGGTAGAGATATCAAGAAAAGCTACTCCTGCCACCCCTTTGGCAAAATGTACTGCGGCGAGGAAGTTGTTCTCGCGATGGTCAAGCACATTGTCATTAAGTGCCACACCGGGTGTCACTACTTCGGTTATGCCACGTTTTACAATCTTCCCTCCCTTTACTGTCTTGGGGTCTTCAAGCTGCTCGCATATTGCCACACGTTTGCCTGCGCGGACTAGCCGTGGAAGGTATGTGTCAAGCGCGTGGTGCGGGAAGCCTGCGAGCGCTACATGCGACGCATACCCGTTGGCACGCTTGGTGAGGGTTATGCCGAGTATCTCAGAGGCGGTTATGGCATCCTGGCTGAATGTCTCGTAAAAGTCTCCGACGCGAAACAGAAGCACCGCGTCGGGGTGCTTCCGTTTCATCTCGTCATATTGGATCATCAGTTTGCTGGTGGCGCTTTTTTCAGCCATCGCTCTATCGTAGGTTATTAGTTATGAATTAAGTGATTGCCTGCAGGTCGGTGACTATGCTTTGTGCAGCCTTGTCTGGCGCCTGTGAGGTGCCGAGGCGTCCACGCATACGGGCGTA
Organism: uncultured Porphyromonadaceae bacterium; assembly: GCA_947643665.1. GTDB lineage: Bacteria > Bacteroidota > Bacteroidia > Bacteroidales > Muribaculaceae > UBA7173. Next base: position 45,810 of record CANRWW010000016.1, read on the forward strand.
TCCCCTCATCATCTCATCGCGGCCGGGTGCCCCTGGTACTATTTTTCCCAGCTCGGCGGCCACGGAGTCAACCGTGCATAAATGCACAAGCATTTCGGGAACGATCTCCTTGTCGGCAATGAGGTTTGGCAGGGAAACCCATTTGCATTTTATCAGCCGTTTCATAATGTTGTAGCTGATCCGTGAACCGTTGGCACGGTAACATACCACCTGTGGAGTGCCCAACAGGGCGGTTTCAAGTGTGGCTGTCCCGGATGTGACCAAAGCGCAAGCTGAGTTCCTGAGCAATTCGAAAGTGGCTCCCTCTACCACAGGATAGCCTGAATATCCTGTGTAAAATGCCGGATCTACAGCCGGCGCGCCGGCTATTACAGGCTGTAATTTCGGGAAACGCCGCGCAACGGCGTCCATTATCGGAAGATTGTTGCGTATTTCCCCCAACCGGCTTCCTGGCACAAGGGCAAGTATCGGTTTGTCAGGCTCAAGCCTGTGCTGTCGCACAAATTCCGCACATTCCGGCAATGCAGCCTCTTTCCGCTCAACCTCTTCTACCGACGGGTTGCCAACATACTCCACATCCATGCCGTGGGAGCGGAAAAATTCCACTTCAAAAGGCAGTATGCTGAGTACCTTGCGGCAGTAACGGCGTATTGATTTTACGCGCCATTCCTTCCATGCCCACACTTTTGGCGAGATATAGTAGTACACCGGTATGCCAAGACCATGGGCATATGTGGCGAGTTTGAGGTTAAAACTCGGATAATCAATAAGTATGAGCGCGTCGGGGCGTTCCGATGCGATTGCTTCCTTTGCCAGCCGCAGGTTGCCGAAAATCTTGCCGAGATGGCGGAACACTTCGCTGAACGCCATGAACGCCATGTCGCGGTAATGGATAATCGGGGTGCTCCCCGGAGCGCTTTCTGATGCCGCCAGAGACATTTCGTCTCCCCCCAGGTATATGAATTGTGCCGAGGGGTCGTTCTTGCGCAGCGATCTTATCAGCGGTGCGCCATGTATGTCGCCGGAAGCCTCACCGGCGGATATAAAATACTTCAATTCAAGTAAGTTAAAAGTAGCTTAGTTGTTAGCCTCCTCCCGTTTGCCGGGCAGACGGTTGAGCAGGTCGTGGTACAGGGCTGTTTTGCTTTCAATATGGTCAAGAACCATGCGCACGAACGGATTGCGCTCAAAGTCGCCTCGCACATGTTCGAAATCGCTGCGTCGGCTGCGGTCGGAGGAGGAGTCTACCCCGAATCCTATGCGTGCTACCGAAGAGAACTCTTTGCGTGCGTCATCGTAGAGCATGCGGTCCAGTTTTGTCACGCTGTTCCACCAGCGTTCGGCAATCTGCTCCACATCTGCCACGGTCAGCTCGCCGACCTCTTTGCCCCACCAGTTGGAGAAGTTCTCAACTACCCAGGTCCATTCCATATCGTAATAATTTACGGCAAGGGTGCGGAGACGGTCGTTAACCTCCTCAAGTGTTTTTATATCACCGGAGGCTATATCCTGGCATAGTTTCTTGATTTCGGTACGTGGCGCGATTAGTCCGGACAGGTCAAGCCATTCTCCTCCTCCTGCCGGGATGGTGGCTTGCAGACGTCTGTGCATATCCTCTTCATCGGCGATAGGCGCACCTTCCAGGCGTTTGAGTATTGAGTTACCCATGAATTTGTCAATGGCCATGGAGTAGTATTTCCGTCCTTTTCTCAGGGCGGAAGATGTGATAATCATCCCCTGGTAGGAATAATGTTCGGATGTCTCTCCCGCCGTATTTTCAATGTCGTCAAGGAGTTTGGTGCCGTCCATCATCTTCTGTACGGTGTACGGGCTCAGAAGATTGAAATTAATATAGTCAAGTTTGCTTGCAGTGCGTCTTCTGTCGCGTTTTGGCCATTTCATGGCATCGCGTATCGTTCCCACGCTCTTGAGGTTTACTCCCGGCACAAGATGATGTGTGCCGGTGTTCTCGATAAGGTAGCTGAATGGCAGGCGCGATGTGTCGGGGTGGTTTACATGCCGTCCCATGACTAACGAGAATGCCCCTATGTGTGCCGGCCAGAGCACATAGCTGTCGCTGGTGGTCTTGGATCCACGATCCACTACCCCTTGATGGATAGGGCCGAGCTTATACATGTGGTTGCTCTGGTTTGAGCCGGAACCAGCGTTGAGGAATGAGAACATTCCGGCGATAAGCAGGCTGGATTTATGCATCGTTACGGTATATGGGCCTGCAAATATTGCGGCGGCTTCTCCGTTTTCACAAGCGCAATTGGCAAAGAAGAGGGAGTCATGTGCCGAGAAAAGGCGGGTAAGTTCGGTCGCCTGTCCCACGAAAGTGTGCACAAGGACAGACCCTTCGTCAACTGTGGCTCCGGCGCATACTATGAAGTCTTTTGCCATTACATTGTGTCCCACGCGCACGGGATCGTCCGGCTCCGACATGATGCTGCCGTTTTCAAGGCTTTTTACGCCTTCTATGGTGGCAGCCTGTCCTATATATACGTTTTTGATTGTGCCTGCATTGACCACTGTCACATCTTCTGCAATAGTGCCGGTTGAGCTGCGTCGTTTCTCTACATATTCGTCTATTAACCCACGCAGTTTTTTTACCAGTTCTTTGTCGTGACGGTACATGGCGATGATATATGCGACATGTGCCGAAAGGCAGTCATAAATGGGCACCTCGCGCCCGCCTGTTTCATTCAACACGGAAACTTCCACTCCGTTGCCAAAGGTGGATTCTCCTGTCATGGCAATGCATGCGGTGTTCTCTATGACTGAACGGTCTCCTATACGGTAATTGGAAATATAGTTGCCTATGCGGTTTATGAGCACATCGTCTCCGATTTCGCAGTTGTGTATCATTGCGTTGTACACACCGGGGCGCATCGGTATGTTACCGTCGCGCATGACGATTCCCTCGGTAGTGCCGAGTTTTACTTTTCCTGCGAAGTCGGTGTTGCGGTAATGTTCGGGCCTGAAAGGTGTTGAGACCTCAATATTGTCCCAGTCCTCGCAACGGCAGCCGTTGTTTTCAAGTGCCAGACGCTCGTCGGCATTAAGTTTTCTATAGGCCATTGTAATGTGTTTTCAGTCAAGGAAAGTCACGTGGAACTTCAAACCTTGATTTTCATTTGTTATTATGTTGCAAATTTACTATTTTTGCTCAATAAATAAAAAAATTGACGAGGGATTATGAAACAGAACAATGTGATACTTTTTGATGTGCCTGCGGTGCGTGAGAATCTGCTCCCGATGAGCTATACGCGTCCGGTGGCAGACTTCCTTTTGGGCATCAATACGCTGCGTCAGAAGTGGGAATGTCTTATGCCGGGGAATTATTCCTATCTTACCGCCGACTATCTTGCCGAGAAATTTCCGGCGGTAGAGACGGATGACAACATCTACATAGCTTCCCATGTGGTGGCTACACCGGCTCTTGCCGAGGCAGTAGCCTCACTCGCGCACGGTGAGGCACTAACGGGCGAGACACGTAGCGGAGAGCATGTGCTCATAGCGATGCGTGGCACATCTGCCCATTTTGCGGAACTTTCAGCCGGAACCCCTGAGGGCATCGTGTTCCCGGAGAAGGTAGAGGCTGTTAACAGGCTTTATGATATTTTTCTGCTGAACGGCCGTCAGATAGAGGATGACTTCCAGATACTCACGCATCGCCGTGAGGGCCAGGTGATACCGCGCAGCAACACTGTCATTGGGGATCCGGAACAGATCTTCATCGAAAGCGGCGCTATAGTGGAAGGGGTTGTGCTCAATGCTTCGCATGGGCCTATCTATGTAGGGCGCCATGTGGAAATAATGGAGGGCAGCTGCCTGCGTGGACCTATCTCGTTGGGAGAGCATTCAACTGTCAATATGGGCACCCGCATCTACCCCGGCACTTCTCTCGGTCCCTGGTGCAAGGTAGGTGGCGAGTTGAACAATGTGGTGATGTTCGGTTTCTCCAACAAGGCGCACGACGGTTTCCTTGGCAATGCCGTAATAGGTGAGTGGTGTAATCTTGGAGCAGGTTGTGTGGCGTCAAACCTTAAGAACGATTATACGGAAATAAAACTGTGGAATTATCCTTCGCACCGCTTCCTCCGCACAGGGCTTCAGTTCTGCGGTCTAATAATGGGCGACCATTCAAAAGCTGGCATCAACACAATGTTCAACACTGCCACGGTGGTGGGTGTGGGTGTGAACATACATGGTTCCGGATTCCCGCGTAATTTTATCGCGTCCTTCAGCGAGGGTGGGGCTACCGGCTTCAACGATCTGCCGCTTGAGAAATTCTTTGATACGGCAACACGCATGATGTCGCGCAGAGGCCGCTGCCTGTCTGATGTTGACCATCGCATTTTCCTGGCGATCCGGAATATCGCAGACAACTACAAATAAAACGGTTTTAATCCTGGTGAAAAACAAAGCGATGTGCCTAAATTATCAATTTAGGCACATCGCTTTGTTTTTCACCAGGATAGGGAAGGTGCTGTCAATCATTGGCTTTTGATCGCTTGACCCGGCCGGGAATGGCTCAGGTGGCAGGAGCCGGACACTGCAAGGAAAGACCTATATGAGCCATTATGTGCCCACTCGTTCTATTTCCTGATTAGAGGAGAATGTCTGAAGCTGGTCAGTCTTTCTTGCGCTCAAGCTGACGCTCCAGTGCTTCAAGGCATAGGTCAACAGCTTCTTCAAATGTATCGGCGACTTTGGTTGCCACATGTTCGTCCTGAGGGACTGTCACACGCACTACTGCTTCTTTGTTTCTTGCCGTTTCAGGCTTGACAACTGTCAGTTTCACGTCAATGGTGTTTATAGTGGTGTTATGTCGTGCGAGGCGTTCTGATTTTTTGTTTACGAAGGCGACGAGCTTTTCTGTGGCATCGAAATTGATGGCTTGAATTCTTACATCCATAGTTTTATCCTCCTTGATTTTTTTGTGCGCGTGGATGCGCAAGTTGATAATTCTGTTTCAGTTCGCGGTAGGTTATATGTGTGTAGACCTGTGTGGTCTCCAGTGACTTGTGGCCTAATAGCTGCTGTACTCCGGGGAGATCTGCACCGTTGTTGAGCATGTCTGTGGCAAAGGAGTGCCGCAATGTATGGGGGGAGAGGCGTGAGGCGAGTGTGTGGCCTGTGAGCGCATGTTTTACAACCCGCAATACCGTGTGTGGCTTGAGGGGTGAGCAATCCGTGTTCACAAACAGGTGCTCCGGTGTCCTTACGCCGGTTGCCGTTGTGCGGATTCGCCTGTATGTATCAATCGTCGTTGCCAATTCTTCGCCGAATGGTATAAGTCTTTCTTTATTACGCTTACCGAGCACCTTTAGTTCGCGTCGCTGTGTGTCCACGTTGCAGTCAAGCATTCCGATCAATTCCCCCCGGCGTATGCCGGTTGTATATAGCATAAGGACTATCAGATGATTGCGCAATGGGATGAATGCTTTCGGAAGCCTTTCCTCAGTATCTTTGGGTGGACCAAGTATTTCTTCCATTTCCTGGGGCCGCACGAACACCGGGAGGTTTTTCGGCACTTTGGCCAGCGTTATTTCTGCGGCGGGATTGGATTGCATGCCGTGATGGCGCATCATATAATTGAAAAGCGAGCTAAGTGCGCTTACTTTACGGTGTATGGACCGGTGCGAAATTTTGGCATCTGCCAGTGAAAGTATCCAGCTGCGTATATCAGCCGGGGTAATGCTTATGGGGTCGAATCTATCAGGCACCCCTCCGGTTATGAAAGCTGCAAACTGACGCAGGTCGGTGCCATAAGACAAGACGGTGTGGGCCGAATAACTCAGCTCACACCGCATATATGTCAGAAATGCATTTATCATTTGCCGATTTCGTGAGGTTTGCATCTGCTATGTCCTCCCTGTGGGATATGCCGTGTCCCCCGGGATGCTCACGAAGTTAATATAAAGTTTGCGGTTTTCCAAATATTTCCAGATTTTCGTTGTAAAAATCTGATTTTTCAGAAAAATGTCCCGCTAAGTGAAAAATCGGAGTTGCCTAAACCTCTTTGGTTTCAGCAGCTTTTACGATCCCGTATGGTGTGCGGATGGTACGTCTCTTTTTTGTGTCCTCAAGGATGGCCACGTTGTCGGTCTTTGAGGCGACTGTTGATACCGATGTGGGATGATGGCGGTGTATGGTCAGCGCCTGATGCGGCACTTTCAATATGCGGCATCCGTTGAATCGGAGGCGGTATGCGATGTCAATGTCTTCGCCGAGGCCCGGCCCGAGATAGCGTTCGTCAAACCCGTTGATATCAAGCAGGTCTTTACGGTATATCCCGAAGTTGCAACCGATCAGATTGCCTGTCGTGCGTTGCAGCATTCCTTTCCCCCCTATGATGGGCAGGTGGATCACCCTGTCGGGGTGGCAGTGGCCTGGAAATCGGAATATATTGCGGATGAAACGCAGCCGTTCGCGTATGAACCAGTTTGGTGGGAGTTCGGTGCGTGTTTCCATTTCTTTGCTCATTTCAGGGGCGAATGTGGCGCGGCGTCCTGCTATTATTGTTTTCGGCCTGGCAAGCCGCAGGTGGTCTTTGAGCCAGTTTGGTGCGGGGATGCAGTCGGAGTCAAGAAAGCAGAGATAATCGCCGCTTGCTTGTGTCACAGCTTTGTTAAGTGCAATGTTTTTGCGCCATCCGTCATCTTCATGCCAGATATGGACGATCTCCATTTCGGGGTGGCCGGCGGTATATTGCCTGATATGTTTTACTGTTGTTTCATCAGAACCGTCATCGGCAAGGATGATCTGGAATTTTCTGACACTTTGGTGCCGTAGTCCTTCAAGCACGAGCCTCAGCCACTCGAAGTGGTTGTATACGGCAATGATTACGCTGGGCGTCGGTTCCGGATGGTATCCGTCATGGTTGTGTGTCGCAGGCATAGTGGCGATAGTCGTTTTTTTGAAACAGCAGACGCGGCATTTGTGGTGCCGCGTCATTTTGTATGTTTCGTGTTGTCTGTAAAGGCAAATGGTAAAATTGCCGGATTTATGTCTCTGGCAACTTTGTGAAGTCTTGGCAGGTAATTTGATTACTCCTCAACAAGACGGAGCTTCTGCACGTAAACGGCCTTCATCATCTTCTTGCGGTTGGTGACGGAGGGCTTTTCGAAAGCCTGACGGCTGCGGAGTTCTTTTACGATACCGGTTTTTTCGAATTTACGTTTGAATTTTTTGAGAGCTTTTTCGATGTTGTCGCCTTCTTTAACTTGTACGATGATCATTTTTGTGGGTAGTTATTTTTTTATGTTTTGTTTTAATTTTCAACCTGTAAAGAGTTGTATCTATTGTTTGTATTTGATACGACACAATATATCCAGCCCATTAAGCGCGGCAAAATTACAGATATTTTTTTGAGTGACCAAATTTTTTCAATGCAATTTTTTGCCGAATTTCTTGTGATACAGCAGATACGGCAATAATACATGTCGGTTTTAATGGTAAGTGAGCCATGAAAATTATTACGCATCAACTGTATAATAAGGCGTTATATTCTCTGTCTCATCCTTTCGCTGCTTTTAATCCTCATCCTCAGTCGTGTAGCCCGCTATACTCCTTAATCTTCGTACAAAAATCAACTGGAAGTTATGTTCCCGGATAACTATGAAATGATTTCCACGGCTTGCTAATGCGGCAATTTGACTATGGATTTGGCGGGAATTGGCAAAAGTGTTTTGCTTATGACATTACTATACTTTGAAAAACACGGGAATCAGGACGGTTTTTGTATTTTTGCATCTGAAATATTGCGATGGAAATATTATGGGAAAAGTAAGTAGACGGGATGTGGTGGGTGCTTTGGTGGCTGGTGGCATGATTTTCCTTACAATTGTGTTCTACGGTTGTGCGATGGGAATCCATGGAGAGACGATTGTGGAATGGTGGATACCGGCTACGGTGGCAGTGGTGATGGCATTGGTCTCCGGAGCAGTGTCCGGGAGGTTTTGGGCGCGGGTTACAGGATCCGGGAGCATGCTGTTTAATTATCTGTGTCATGTGGTATTTTCCACAGGCTTGTTTCTCACATTGTTTTATGGCCTGAATTTTGCCTTTGCGGATAAAAATACCGAACATTATGAGAATGCGGTAGTGGAGCGTAAGTTTTCCAAAACGAGGCACCGAACACGGCGTGTGGGGCGTAACCGCATGGCGCCAGGCGAGCCCTACAAGGTATATTATCTGGATTTGCGTCTTCCAGACGGGAGGTTGAAAGAGATGTCGGCCACACTTGGGCAATATAACCGCCGGCATAAGGGCGATACGGTCGCGCTTCCGGTAGAGAGAGGATTGTTTGGTGTGCCGGTAATAAAACGTAGGGGAAGAAAAACAGAAGTGCCCCGTCCGAACCGGTATAGGGAGCATCGCCCTTACCGCTGATTTCTTTCATATAGGGCGGTACGGATGATTGTGAAAGTGGGCCGGCGTGTTTATAATGTGGAAAAAAAATGCTAATTTTGCAGAAATACGCATAGACCCAGCATTGACGCGATGACAAAAGAGCAGAATAATACCATAGGCAACAACGAAGCTGAAAAACAAAACGAAACGTTTGTACAGGAGAGCCAGGAAACAGATGAGATGGCTTCGGAAGTGGAAGAGGAGGTGGAAGTGCTTCCTCCCACCATCGGCACCGAAGCTGCGAAACTTAGGCTTGGGGGCATGTACCGCAGCTGGTTTCTTGACTATGCTTCATATGTAATTCTGGAACGTGCGGTTCCGCATATAGATGACGGCCTCAAGCCTGTGCAGCGCCGCATACTCCACACGATGAAGAGCCTTGACGACGGACGTTTCAATAAGGTTGCAAATATCGTGGGGAGCACAATGCAGTACCATCCCCATGGCGACACGTCAATAAAGGATGCGCTTGTACAGCTTGGGCAGAAAGAGTTGCTGGTGGACACGCAGGGTAACTGGGGCAATGTGCTTACCGGCGACGATGCCGCGGCGGGACGATACATTGAGGCGCGTCTGTCTGCTTTTGCGCTTGAGACGTTGTATAACGCGAAAATCACAGACTGGGTGCCATCATATGACGGCCGTAATGACGAGCCTGTGTCGTTGCCAGTGAAATTCCCTTTGCTTCTGTTCCAGGGTGTGGAAGGCATTGCCGTAGGTCTTTCGTCAAAGATTCTGCCCCATAATTTCAACGAACTCATTGATGCATCCATTGCTTACCTGAAAGGTGAGGACTTCACCCTTTATCCAGATTTCTCAACAGGAGGATTCGTGGATGTGAGCAGGTACAACGACGGTGAAAGGGGTGGTGTGGTCAAAGTCCGGGCCAAAATTGAAAAAATTGACAATAAGACGCTTGCCATTACGGAAATTCCTTATGGAAAGACCACCAGTGTGGTCATAGCTTCCATACTGAAGGCTTTCGAGAAAGGCAAGATCAAGATACGCAAGGTGGATGACAATACGGCCGAGCATGCCAATATCGTAGTGCATCTGCAGCCTGGCACTTCAAGCGACAAAGCCATAGACGCCCTCTATGCCTTTACCGACTGCGAGGTGGCTATATCCCCCAATTGCTGCGTCATATGCGACAATAAGCCAGGTTTTCTTACGGTAAGCGAGCTTCTCCGTCATAGTGCCGACCGCACGCGTGAGCTTTTGCGGCGTGAGTTGCAGATAAAACTTGATGAAGTCAAGGAGCAGCTTAATTTCGCATCGCTTGAGAGGATATTCATTGAGGAGAGGATATACAAGGATCGTGAATTCGAGCAGGGGGAGAACATTGAGGCTGTGCTCGGGCATCTGTACAAGCGATTTGAACCTTATGTGGAGCTTCTGGTGCGTGATATAACCGATGATGACCTGAAACGGCTGTTGGAAATACGTATGAAGCGCATATTGAAATTCAACTCGGATGAGGCAGATCGCCAGATCGCGTTGTATAATGAACGTATCGCCGATTTTGAACGGAAACTTGCGGCAATGACCGAAGTTACCATTGACTGGTTCACCCATCTGAAAGAAACCTATGGAGCGCGATATCCCCGTCGCACTGTCATACGTGGATTTGACAGCATAGAGGCGTCACGTGTGGCAGAGGCGAATGAGAAACTTTATTTCAACCGTGAGGAGGGCTTCATTGGCACCGCTCTTAAAAAAGATGAGCCGCTTTTCAATTGCTCTATGCTCAACGATGTGATCATTTTCTACAACGACGGGACATATAAAGTGGTACGTGTGGCCGAAAAGCTGTTCGTTGACAAGAATATACGGCATATAGGCCTGTTTACCAAGAATGATACGCGCACTATATATAACGTGATATATCAGGATGGCCGCGGGGGAACCTATTATATGAAACGTTTTGCCGTGACCGGCATCACCCGTGACAAGGTCTATAATCTGACGCAAGGGAAACCGGGGTCGCGCATTTGCTGGTTCTCGGCGAATCCCAACGGTGAAGCTGAAGTGGTGAAGGTGACACTGAAACCCAAGCCGCGGCTAAAGACCTTACAGATAGATGTAGATTTCGGGGAACTTGGAATAAAGGGGAAGCAGAGCCAAGGCAATATCGTCACCCGCAACGATGTGCACCGATTCTCGCTCAAAGAGAAGGGCACTTCTACTTTGGGAGGGCGCAAAGTCTGGTTCGACCCTGATGTATTACGACTCAATTACGACGGCCGTGGAAACTACCTCGGGGAGTTTTTGGGAGAAGACAAAGTGCTCGTGATAACAAAGACTGGCGAGTATTATCTCACCTCTTTCGATGCCGCCAATCACTATGAGGACAACCTGTCAAGGATAGAGAAGTTCCGTCCGGGCCATGTATGGACAGCCATCCTGAACGATGCAGACCAGGGATACCCATATATCAAGCGTTTCCCGTTTGAGCCGTCGGCCAAGCGCCAGCGTTTTATTGGCGAGAATGACGCTTCAAGCATGATTCTTCTGACCGATACTCCTGGAGCACGTTTCCGCGTCACTTTCGGTGGCAATGACAGTTTCCGTGAACCGATGGAGATAGACGCCGCTGAATTCATAGGTGTGAAATCATTCAAGGCAAAGGGCAAACGCCTTACCACATGGTCGCTTGCGGCAGTAGAGGAAATTGAGCCTAATGCCGCGGCAGCTGAACGTGAAAGTATCGAAGAAGCTGAAGGGCAACCGGAAAGTGCTGAAGAGGAAACAATAGATACGGAGGAACTTTCCGACGAGGAGGTCCGTGATCAGATAACAGGGCAGGAACGACTGTTCTAAAGCGAGGATAAAAATGTCATTTAAAACAATTGCCCTATCGGCGCTGGCGATCACCGCCGCTACATTCTGTTGCAATGGGGCTACTTCCGGCCTGGAGGTAATACGGCCTGTAAATTCGTCGTGGATGCTTGATGCAGGTTCCGCCCATGTGGCTGATACCTATCTCAGTCCGCTGAAATATACGGGTTGGAACGCATCGTTTGAGTATGAACGTCTGCAGGCGATGAAATTCAGTCCCGATGCTTGGAGGCAGCAGTTGCATGTAGGAGTGGAATTAAGCGATGCAACCAACCGTGCCGGCAACGGGTCAATGCTTTATGGCGGCCTTTATGCCCGGTGGGGCATGTTGCGCATGTGGCGTTTGCCATATCGCTTTACGGTCGCGGCCGGGGGATCTGCGGGAGCAACCATAGGGGGGATCTACAATAACCGTAACGGCAACAATCCGGCGGCGGCAAAAGCCGACGTTACGGCGAATCTTACAGGCTGGGCCACCTGGAGCATTGACCTGGGACGCATGCCTGTGATGTTCCGCTGGCAGACCACGCTGCCGCTTGTGGGGATGTTTTTTTCTCCGGAATATGACGAGTTGTATTATGAGATGTATCTTGGAAACCGTCATGGTCTTATACATTGTGCGTGGCCGGGCCGCTTTTTCAGGTGGGACAATCTGGTGACTGCCGATCTTGATTTCGCAACCACGAGGCTGAGGCTCGGTTTCCGTTCGCGCATATACTCCACGGAGGTGAACCACATCACCACCCGCATATTTTCCTATTCGTTCGTGCTTGGGGTTACGGGCGACTGGTTTTCCGTGTCGCGCCGTAAAGATGTGCCTGACGACACTGCCAGATTCATTTATGCCTACTGATTACTCTGCCGCTGATGAAAAATTTATTAACCATATTGTTATGTGCCGTTTGCCTGCCGGCGTTGACGGCCTGCCATGATATTGAGGAATTTGCCGACAATCCCCAGGGAAACTTCGAACAGTTGTGGACTATTCTTGACGAGCATTATTGCTTTTTTGAGCAAAAAGATGTGGACTGGGATGAGGTGCATGCGCGTTATGCGCCACAGGTTTCCGGCCATATGACGGAAGAGGAACTTTTCGGGGTATGCGAGCGTATGCTTGATGAGTTGCGCGACGGGCATACCAATCTCAGCGCGCCGTTCAATGTTTCGTACTACCGTGAGTGGTGGAGCCTTTATCCGCAGAATTACGACAAGCGCCTGGTTGAACAGTATTATCTCAATTTCAATTTCCGCACGGTAGGTGGCATCACATATGCCATGCTTCCGGAGAATGTGGGCTACATGCACTATTCCAGCTTCAGTTATGGGATCGGGGAAGGGAACCTTGATATGGTACTCGGCTATCTTGCCACGGCCTCAGGACTTATAATTGATGTGCGTGACAACGGTGGAGGTTCAATAACCAATGTTGAGACCCTAGTAAGCCGGTTTATAACGGAACGGACTCTTGCCGGAAGCATATGCCACAAGGATGGCCCCGGGCATAGGGATTTTTCCAAGCCGTATGATTTTTATTTCGAACCGGCAGCGGCAGGGCGCATATGCTGGGGCAAGCCGGTGGTGGTCTTATGCAACCGTTCTACTTTTTCGGCGGCGAATAATTTTGTGTCAATAATGAAGTATGTGCCTGGAGTTACCATTGTGGGAGCCACTACGGGGGGCGGATCCGGCATGCCGTTCTCTTCGGAACTTCCCAATGGGTGGGGGGTGCGTTTTTCCGCCTCCCCGGTGCGTGACCCCGAGGGGCATCTTACAGAGTTCGGGGTGGAGCCTTCCGAGGGGTGTGCTGTGGATCTGGATCCTGTGAAGGCGCTGGAAGGGCATGATACCATGCTTGATTTTGCAATTTCCAAAGTGCTTGAAAACTGCTGATGCTATGAAAGTATATGGAGGATATATAGGAGTTAATCCGGCATGCGGCATGCTTCTTGTCTTGATCTTGTCGCTGTCTGTCTGCTGTGGTGCGTGCTCGTCGAAAAATGGCGGGAGCAATGTGGGCGATGCTGCAGATTCCGTGCCGTCGCTTACCTGTTATGCGCGTCTGTTGCGGATGTATGACGACATTCCCGGATGTGTGCGTGTGGATATCGTAAATCCGTGGGATACCACGGCAATGCTCGCCCGGTACCTTTTGGTTTCAGGGGGGGATGTGCCTGACAGTGTCGCTTCAGGATACCGGCGGCTGCCGGTGCCTCTCAGGAGCAGTCTGGTTTATTCCGGGGTGCATGCCGGTCTGCTGGCAGAGTTTGGTGTGGCCGATGCCGTTGCCGGAGTAGCGGATGGTGGATATTTTACCACAGAACCGTTCATGTCGCGCATTAAGAGCGGAGATATAGTTGATGTCGGTTCATCGGAGACTCCGTCGCAGGAGCGTATAGTGGCGCTTAAGCCTGATGCGGTGCTCGCGTCACCTTTTGAGAATGCAGGTTATGGGGTTATAGACCTGTTGGGAATCCCGGTGGTAGAATGTGCAGACTATATGGAGGACACCCCTTTGGGACGTGCCGAATGGATGCGCTTTTTCGGACGCTTGTATGGGAAGGCTGTTGAGGCCGATTCGCTTTTTGAGGGTGTGAAAGAGCACTATGAAGAGATATGCGC
>CANRWW010000017.1 GCA_947643665.1 uncultured Porphyromonadaceae bacterium
CGACCCTCTGCTTGTAAGGCAGACGCTCTGAACCAGCTGAGCTAAGCGCCCTTGCTTATTGCGGCGAGAAGATTGAGATTGAGTAGTGGGCGCTGACGGATTCGAACCGCCGACCCTCTGCTTGTAAGGCAGACGCTCTGAACCAGCTGAGCTAAGCGCCCTTCTCGCCTCAAATGCGTTGCAAAGGTAGGCACTTTTTTTATACTCTCCAAATTTTTCACCAATTATTTTCTAAAAAATTTATACCTTTGCACTACAGAAAACCCTAAAGGGCTTTCTTACTATTGTATCACCATTCATATCACATTTTGTTTGTATATGGAACTCAGTCCATTAACCGCCATTTCCCCTGTTGACGGCCGCTACCGCGAAAAAACATCCGGCCTTGACAATTATTTTTCAGAATTCGCCCTCATTCGCTACCGCGTAAAAGTTGAAGTGGAATATTTCATCGCTCTTGCAGAACTTCCATTACCGCAACTTGTCGGTCTGAGCATGTCGCTGGAGGGAATGAATCTGACAAAAGACGAAATATTCATGAAATTGCGCGGCATATACCGCAATTTCACCATAGCCGATGCCGAGCGGGTAAAAGCCCATGAAGCGGTAACCAACCACGACGTAAAAGCAGTGGAGTATTATATAAAGGAAGAATTTGACAAAATGGGGCTGACCCGTTGGAAAGAATTCATCCATTTCGGTTTGACATCACAGGACATAAACAACACATCGGTGCCTATGTCGGTGCGCGATGCACTCCATGAAAGCTACCTCCCGCTGCTTGAACAGCTGATATCTGCCTTGGAGGCACGTGCCGACGAATGGGCAGACATACCTATGCTCGCCAAGACACACGGGCAGCCCGCCTCCCCTACCCGTCTGGGAAAAGAGATAATGGTATTTGCCTACCGTCTGCGGCAACAGATAGAACAATTAAAAAACGTTCCGGTAAGCGGCAAATTCGGAGGAGCAACCGGCAACTTCAACGCCCACCGTGCAGCATACCCCGGATACGACTGGCCTGCATTCGCAGCGCGTTTCCTTCATGACAACCTTAAGATAGAACGTGAGGCTTATACAACGCAGATCTCCAATTACGACAACCTTGCCGCACTGTTTGACGTACTGCGACGCATCAACACAATCATACTTGACCTTGACCGCGACATATGGATGTACGTAAGCATGGAATATTTCAAACAGAAGATAAAGGCTGGAGAAGTCGGATCTTCCGCGATGCCACACAAAGTGAACCCGATAGATTTCGAAAATTCAGAAGGTAACCTCGGCATAGCCAACGCCATATATGCCCATCTATCACAAAAACTGCCGGTATCACGGCTGCAACGCGACCTTACCGACTCCACAGTGCTACGAAACGTCGGTGTGCCCATGGCCCATTCTGTAATTGCGATCAACTCCACCCTAAAAGGTCTGGGCAAATTGCTGCTGAACCGTGAGGCAATAGACAAAGATCTGGCTGGAATGTGGAACGTAGTGGCAGAAGGGATCCAGACAATCCTCCGTCGTGAGGGATATCCACATCCGTATGAGACGCTGAAAGCGCTCACACGCACCAATTCTACCGTGACAGCTGAAAGCATAGCCGAGTTCATTGACACACTAGAGGTGTCAGACAGCGTGCGTGCAGAACTGCATAGCCTCAGCCCCTCCACCTACACAGGCTTCTGATCAGAAAACGAATAAACCAACACTCCACCAAGGCGCTGTGCCGGAATCCCGGCACAGCGCCTTATTTATAGATATTGCTGTTTTCCGCAAAAACCGGAAAACAACAATATCTCCTTTTTCATATCAGTCTGACGGTTCTCCCCGCGAGCCGTCGTTTGATACGGGGCTAAAATTTGGCACGCCACCTCCGGCGGCTCGCTCAGACAATATTATTATCCGGGAGTCTGACACAGGACAATTGTCAACAGTGTATTACGGACAAGTCCCTGTTGCTAATACGCACCCAACATATTGCGCATGCCGGCAGACTATTTGTAGCTTGAAAATTTTTAGCGGACAGCAATAATTTATATACGCACGGGAAAGGCAGAATAAGTCGCCTCTCCAATATTTTCCGACGGATACAAAAAAGGCGATGTGCCGGAATTCCGACGCATCGCCTTCTATTATGATTTACCCCAAAAGGTAATTTTCAGGATTTATTTGTGCGCTGTCGAGTAGTCGACTTCAAACTTTTCTGAAGCACCAAGTGCTTTTGGAGCAGCGGTGGCCTCTGGAGTTTCAACCGAAGGAAGAACCAGTTTCGCAGGAGTCTTGAAGCGGCTATTTTCAAACCATGTCTCATACTCTCCGTTTATTCCCAATACCGGATGTGTGATGGTTATGACACCATCTTCCATCTTGTCGTTCATACCAGCCTCCAAGAGTTCTTCTTTGGTATAAGGCTCCTTCAACATGAACTGGAATGCATATCCGGCGTTCAACGCTTCTATCTCGGTACTTTCATCCTCAAATACGATCTGTGGCTCAATAATCACAAAGTTCGGATCCTCACAATTGATAACGAGATTGTACTGGGTATCCCAAGGCACAGCGATATCTGAAGGCCATACGCCATATGCATAAGGACCTACAAGACGATAAAGGCTTGGATTCTCAACATGCTGTTCTACTTCCACTTCATATGTAAGTGCCTTATATCTATAGCGTTCAGCAATGAAGCCATCGGTATAAAGTCCGAGACCAATTGATTCCCATTCGCTCGGTGCCCATGGGAACATGAGAGTCCAACCGCGTGAGGGCCATGCGCTGTCTACACCCGGCAAAAGAACCTTAAGGCTTGAACCGAACGAAATGCGTCCGTTGGCATAGGTGCCGGCACCGGTGAGCTGTGCGTAAGGTATGGTATAACCCTCCCATGTTAGATCTTGCTGAAGTTTGTTATAGCAATAGTTACATGCGATTTTTACGGAACCGTCCACATCGCTGAACACCTCTACACCGGTATCGTACATGAGTGAATAATCACCGCGCTTATCGGAGAAGAAGACTTCTGTCGGATTTGCCGCGTTGATATACAGATAATTCGGATCATTCATATCCAACACATAAGAACCGATGCCACAATCTGCATAAGGACGGATAAGGCGGAAGAAATTCTTCTTGATCGGGTGCTGCTGGCATGTCACTTCAAACTCGATCTCGCGTGCGCTCTGGGCAGCTGCAAGCAGTGTGAAATCACGCAGAACAACCGGACCTTCTTCAATATTTTCCCAAGGAGTAAACGACACATTGTAATCAACTTTTGTAATGAAGTAGGGGCTGGCCTCACCAGCTGCCACAACATCAAAATTATAGTTGAGCATTTGTGTAAGATTGGAAACGCCACCGAAATACATGGCTATATCATATTCACCGACACCTTCTGGAAAGTCAACAGTGACATCGGCAGACATATTGGTATTGTTGTCGCCGGCAAACTCACCGGTCGGCACAAACACCTCCATATTACCTGTCGGCTGCTTGTCTTCATCCAGCACATCTGCTATTTTCTTCTCACCGGCCGCTTCATCAACAGCATCCTTCACCACGATCTTACCGATTGTGAAAATGCCGGCCACAGACGATCCGTCGTCAGCGGAAAGATTAATTGACACATGCCCGGGGGTGTTGTCAGAAGTGTTCTGGCGATACACCTTTATAGGGAAGTAAACTGCATCCTCCTCAAGATCGACCTGGCTGTCGTCATCCATGCTGAAATAAACAGGAGGGGTGTTTACCGGGTCTGCAGGTGTGTATTCCACATCATCGCTGCATGAGGCAAACGCGAAACCTATCACACCGAGACCAAGAAATATTTTATTGAATTTCATATTTTCTTTTTCCTTTGTAGTTGTTTGTCAAAACCGGCCGGGAGACCTGTCTCCCGGAACGGTCCAACGGTAAATTCTTGAATGGGAAAAGCGGTATCAATCAATGTCGGTTACCGGACGAGGTTGTACAGCGCCATGTGTACCATCGACAATGAGGGGGTTACGCTCTATCTCAGCCTGTGGTATGTCATAAATACGCACTACGTCATCAGCCGAAACATTAAGAACGAAATTGGTCGGGAAACCACCGCCACGGCGGTCAATGGGCTTCTGCAAACGCTGGAGGTCTGCATAAGAGATACCTTCACCCCATAGCTCCATACGGCGCTGGTTCCATACTATATTCTGGAAATCCTTGAAATCTGAAGGATTGCATGTGAAGCTAGGATTACGGTAAGTCTTTACAAAGTCGGTAAGTGTCTGACGGCCGGCTCCCAGGTTGGTGTAAGCCTCACCCTCAGCTTTGATCAGATATAATTCCTCAACACGCATCCAGGGGAAATCGATACAGCCCTGGGTAGAGGGAGCGTCCTCGAAAGCACCAAACTTAAGCTGTGCATATGGAGGGAATTTCTCATTACCGTCGGCAGAATATCCGCTCTTGATATAATTCGCATAGCTTGTAGGAAGCGAAGATGGAGGATTGCCGGCACCGTCAAGCCACCATTTCTTGCGGACGTCGCTTGTCGGGATGCTTTCATACAGGGCCTTGTTTACACAACGGTAAGTACCTGCACCGGCATATCCGTTGGTCTTGAAACCTGTAAAATGCGAAGCCCAGCATACCAACGCTGCGTAACGGCTTTCTGAAGGATCGGCATATGTACCCCAAAGGAAGTTTGTCGCTTCTGTAGAATTTATGTCATCGAATCCGGGGATAGCGGCAAGCTCAATTGAAAGGGCAGCGCGTCCCTCCTCTGTAGCGAGTTCAAGTGCTTTTGTAGCATCCTCTGCCGCAACAGTATACTTGCAGCAGAAAAGGTTTGCACGGGCACGCAAAGCATATGCCACAGACTGGTTGACGAATGTGCGCTCGATATTCGGAGTGGCGGCATTCATTGACTTACGTGTCACACCCTCCTCCTCAGCACGGTCAAGAAGATTGATAGCCATAGTGAGGTCATCATTAATCTGGCGGTACACATCGGCAACCGATGCACGGGCAAGACCATTGGCTGCGGCCTCATCCATATTGACGTCAGTTATGATAGGCACACAATGGGCGGCAGGATTATTTGCCGGCCACTGGTCACGGGCGAGGTTTATGTCCCCTTCATAGAATTTCTCATAACCGAAGGCATACATCTGCGCGAGATTGAAGTAGCAATAAGCGCGGAAAGCATAAGCCTGGGCACGGAAATAAATAATTTCAGCATTGTCGGTATCTGCATCAGTACCTGCCAGCAAAGTGTTGCAGGAACGGATGGTATAATAATTGTAATACCAGCACATGAGATTCAGGAAGTAACGTCCGTTGAAATCAGACATCTCAAGAGCAGGAGAATACCAGTTATATCCGACATCTGCAGACGCCATGTCTATTCCGCGGCAATCCTGCGCGAGCATAGACGACTGCAAGCCGTAGTCTATATGGTTCTCAAAGATCGTATAGAAACTGATGAGCTGGTTGGGAAGTGCGTTGGCTGCGGCGGACACCAGCTCCGGATTCTGTGCCACAACATCTTTCTTCTGGTCCTCAGTAGCCACAGCGCCGTTAGGCAACTGGTCGAGGTCATTGCAGGCGGTAAAAAGCGAGCCAGCAGCGAGAAGAGACAGAAATATTTTGGATTTTTTCATTGTTTTGTCTTAATTCCGGGTTCGTTTTATGACGTTTAGAATACCACGCGGATACCGCCGGAGATGTTACGCATAAGAGAATATGCACCGTTGCTCATAGAGAGCATGGATGTACGTGGATCCAGACCTTTGCGTCTTGTCCAGATGGCCACATTGTCTGCAGCGCCATATATGCGTACGGTCTCAAGGAAGAGCTTCTTTGTCCATTTGGACGGCAGTGTATACCCTACGGTGATATTGTTGAGCGAAAGGTAATTGCTGCTTACCAGGAAGAAGTCGCTCTCTTTATCGCCGAAATCATAGGTGTTCTGCGAATTGAGCTGAGGAATATTGGTATCGCGATTTGCCGGTGTCCATTGATCAAGTGCGTCAACATGCCAGTTTTTACCCAGCGACTGGGATTTTCCGGAGTGCATCAGCGAAGAATAACCGTAGTCATACATCTTGCCGCCGAGCTGGAAGCCGAACTGTACTGAAACATCCAAGCCATAAGCCTGAAGAGATGTACCGAAACCGCCATAGAAAGTAGGCATGGTATTACCGGTCATCTTGCGGTCGGTATCATATGCTATATCATAGTTGTCAGTCTTGTATTCGGTTCCATTCTCATCAAGTGCCCAGTAAAGAGCCGCACCAGTTTCAGGATCCACCCCGGCATATTCCGGCAGGTAGTAGTTGTATACAGACTGTCCTTCACGCAGGATACGGAGACCGGAAATGATCTGTCCTTTTACATCGGGATGGAGTTCAATGATACGGTTTTTAAGCCATGTACCGTTGAAGTTGATCTCCCATGTCACGTCGCGTGTGGCGATAGGACGTCCGTTGAGCTCGATTTCTATACCGGAGTTACGGATAGAACCCACGTTCATAGGTATTGAAGAGTAACCGTTGGTAGGTGCGACAGGCTTGTTGTAAAGCATGTCTGAAGTCTGACGCAGGAAGTAATCAAAGCTACCTGAGATACGGTCCTGGAAGAAGCTGAAGTCCACACCGGCATTCCATGCATTTGATGTTTCCCAAGTGATATCAGGATTGCCTTTCTGTGCCAGGTTACCGTCAGCCCATGCGTCTGTGCCTTCCAGGGCATAAATATCCATATAATAAGGAGCGTAATCAAGGCCAAGGTTGTCATTACCCTGCTGGCCATAAGAAGCCTTGACCTTAAGAAGGTCAATCCAGGTTACATCCTGAAGGAAAAGCTCCTTGGCAGCATCCCATCCAAGCGAGAATGAGAAGAAGTTACCCCAGCGATGGTCAGGCGCAAATTTTGATGATGCATCACGACGATATGAAGCCTCTACGAAATACTTGCTGTCATAGTCATAATTGACACGGCCGAAGATACCACGGGTTGCATATCCCATAGAAGAACCACTGGTCTGGCGCTGGTCATTGTTAAGGGTGTTGCTTACAGCCCAGCTGTTGGGGTCATACAGATTGTATCCCAAGCCCATAAGAGATTCGGAATTCTGCTCGTAGCTTTCATAACCGACCATATAAGATGTGTGGTGTATGTCGGCAAAAGTCTTACGGTAGTTGGCTATGGCCTGGATATTGAGGCCGCGGAGACGGCTCTGCAACTGACGTGCCATACCGCCACGCTGCACATACGCACCGTAGAAACGGTTGAAGACATTGTGGTGACGGGTATTGTCAAGGAAGTAACCTATTGTACCGGTCACATTGAGATTTTCGATCGGGGTGATGGTGGCATACCATTTTGCATCCAGCACGTCCATCAGCGACTCCTGTTTGTCATAAATGAAACCGGATGTGGGGTTACCGCCTGCCATATAGTTACGGTATGTGCCATTGGCAAACTTGCCGTCACCGTAGTCGTAAATCGGCTTTCCGAGGTTGGGATCATACATGATGTTTCCGCGTGCGTCGCGCACGTACATCGGATAGATCGGAGCCATATTGTCAATCATGGCAAACGCATTGCCGGAAGAGATTGATGCTCCTGCCTCCTGTCCTGAGGGAGACTGGCTGTTCACATAGTTGTAGGAAATAGATGTACCGAGTTTCAACCACTTCTTAGCCTGGTATTCGGCACCGATACGGCTTGAAAGACGCTGGTAGCCGGATCCCTTGATGATACCTTCATCGCTGAGGTAACCAACGCTTCCGTAGAAGTTGAAACGGTCTGTACCACCGGTCACGCTAAGGTTATATTCCTGACGGAGACCATGGATGAATGTTTCGTCATACCAGTCATCCGGAGTGACATAGTTGCCGTTAGGGGTCACACGGCCGAGTGTGGCATTGGGGTTTAATTTGCCATTGAGACCGATAAGCAGCTGGCCTGCAGGCACATTCCATATATTATATTGACGGCCGAAAGCCTCGTTGAGGGCTGAATTAGCCAACAGGCTTGAGTTGTAGTCGTTGTAACCGTTGGTCTTATATCCGTTGCGGAGCGCGCTATAAGCTGTCTCATAGTACATCTTCGGATCAGTTATGACATCATAGCCTTTGATCTGGCGGGTGTTTGAACCCCAACGTGCGTCAAGGGTTACTTTGGCTTCTCCTACTTTACCGCGCTTTGTGTTGATAAGGATCACACCGTTTGCACCACGGGCGCCATAAAGGGCAGCGGCAGCAGCGTCCTTAAGTACGGTCATTGACTCCACATCCATGGTGTTTATCGTTGCAATGTCACCGTCAAAAGGCATGCCGTCAACCACATACAGGGGAGATGCGCTACCAAAGATGGTTCCGATACCACGGATACGGACAGAAGGGGAAGAACCCGGCTGGCCGTTGGACTGTGTCACCTGCACACCAGCCATTGTACCGGAAAGGGCCGAAACGGCGTCTGTAACCATACGGCCTTCGATCTCGTCGGCCTTGATAACAGAAGCAGAACCGGTATATGCCGATTTCTTGGCGGTACCATAAGCCACGACCATAACCTCGTCAAGGCTATTTTCATGTTCGGAAAGTTGAACAGTCATACCGTTCTTCACAGGCACGGTCTGGGAGACCATACCTACATAAGAAACCACGACCTTGTGGACATTTCCGGGAAGAGTTAGGGTGAACTTACCATCAATGTCAGTGGCGGTTCCTTGTCCACCGCCTACAGGCATCACCGTCGCTCCAGGGAGAGGCTCACCGTCAATGGCGGACACGACTGTTCCCGATATGTTCTGGGTCTGGGCCAACGCACAAACCACAGCCATAAGGACTGCCGTCAGTAATAGAAACAGCTTTTTCATACACTATAATTAATTAAACATAAAGAGTTAGATAATTCAACAATTGGATATCAAACACAAAAAAATTAACAAACAGCATTCAAAGGCAATCGTGGGTTCCGCATGACATCCGGCTGATATTACACCAGGCTCACGCCTGGAAAGTATTAAAAGCCGGAACAACGGCGCCCAACAGACCTCTGTCATGGGCGTGTCATTCCCGGTTTTGCCACATCATTTCCGCAAAGATAAGACAAAATGTCAAAAAAATAAATACTTCTACAAAACTTTTGTTGCCTTTTAACGAAAAGATTGCACATGTTGAAAAACATATCTTAAGAACATAAATTTAGAACACCCCATATATCAACACCTTATGACGCTTAACAGGACGCACACAGATGGGCAAGGCTATAAAATGAAAAAAATAGTTAAATAACAGTGCCAAAAATTCCGTGATTCAAAATTCACTGGTTTTAAGACATAATTCACCTGCGAATATCACCAAGTCCACAACTTCTCCGCTTAAGTCACACCGACAAAGCCATAGCACTTACATTTTCTCAAAGCAAGACTTGCATTCAGGCAAAGTATCAACCGATAATTTTAACATATATTGAAAATTCGCTTATTTAAGCAGTGCCACATAACTTTTTGTAGAAAAAAACATCAGTCAACGGAACAAACATCCTTTGCCACACTTTATCATCCCTCCAACCAACATACAATTTAGCTTATGAAAAAACGAATGGTTAAAAAGTGCCAAAACTACAAATATCGCCTGCATTATATCGAAATGAATAAAAGAGATTTTATATCTTTGCAAATTGACGAGTAACACGCCATGTTGCTTGTCAATTTGGCGGCCGGTCTTGCACATTTCTCCCACCGCCAGCCAACCAGGGTTATCACTTGCATATTACACAAATATTATATAGAGAAGATATGAAGAGAAATCTACTTGTTTTCGGATTGCTCGCTACCGCAACATGCGGGAGCATTTTCGCGCAGTCAAAAATCAACGGCGCAGGCCGGTTGATGCTTGACACTTATCTTACGCAAAACGCAGGAAAAAAAGCTCCAGCCAAGGACATCATAAAATCAATGATAGTGACCCTCAACGAGGGCGCCTCCCGTGAAGCCGTGGAAGCCATAGGCGCGGAAGTATACAGCGACTTTGGCGACATCCTCATCGTAGGGCTTCCCCTTAGCCGCGCTGAAGAGCTTGCTTCACTTGATGCCGTGAAAGCTGTGGAATTCGGCAACAAGAACCGCGTTTACATGGATATAGCCCGTGAAAACACAGGTGTGGACGGTATCCACGACGGCTCTGCCGAAGGCCTCAACGGAGTGTCTTATACTGGTACCGGAGTTGCCGTAGGCCTCTTTGACAGCGGACTTGATCCCAACCACGCGGCATTCCGCAATGCCGACGGATCAACCCGCGTAAATGCAGTATTTGTAACCCGCGACGGCAAGAAAGACGAATCATATACCACTCCGGAAGCAATCTCCGCTTTTGATACAGAAGACAACACAGCCACACACGGCACCCACGTGCTAGGTATCATAGCTGGCTCCAACGACGTAGAAGGAAGATACAGCCAATACGGCAAAAACGGGGTGCAGACTGGCACAATACCCTATTACGGAGTTGCTCCCGATGCAGATATAATAGTGGGATGCGGCGACTTTTATGACGAAGAGATACTGCGTGGAGTAGACCTTGTAATCAAGCACGCGAAAGCACTTGGCAAACCGGCTGTGGTCAACCTCTCACTCGGAAGCAACGTCGGACCCCATGACCCCAACTCTGCGACATCAAAAACATTGGACAGACTTGCCGACGACGCTATAATCTGTATTTCCGCTGGAAACGAAGGCAACAGCAACATTGCCCTCAAACGTCCGTTCCGCGGATCGTCTGTGAACACATTCATTTCACCTGCGACAATCGAAAACGCCCCGGTGCTGTACAACGCGGAATTCTGGAACAGCACCGAAGAGACGTTCGCACTTGATCTTATCCTCTACAACAAATCCGGTGACAAGATCATAGAAAAGCATACCATCAACAACCTTAACGGCCAGAGCTTTACCTGGAACGGCAACAACTGTCCGGGATTGAAGACATATTATGCATCGGGAGCACAGATATACGTGACATCCAACATTGACCCAAACACCGGCCGTTATTACGTGCGCATGCAAAACAACCTCCAGGCCACCTCTGGCAATGTACGCTTCGGCGTGAACATCCGAGGCAAAGACGGTTGCACGCTCAACGCATATGTAAGCGCCCTGGGCTTAGGATATTACAGCATGGACAATGTAGTGTTTGCAAGCGAAAATATCAAAGGTTACGCCCCAGGCACACCAGACGGTTCTATCAATGAAATGGCTACAGGCAAAAAAGTTATTTCAGTAGGTGCATATGTGAGCCGCGCCACATCCACACCGTTCATGAACGGCACCTCATACTCAGGAGGCGGCACACGCAACGACATAGCCGATTTCTCGTCTTACGGAACCACTTCCGACGATCGCGACCTACCGCTTATCTGCGGCCCCGGTGCACAAATAGTTTCTTCAATAAGCCGTTACTGCACGGAATACAGCGATGCATACAGCAAAGAGGCCGTAACAGCCATGTCCAACTCATTCTCCCGCATCAGCCCCTACTACCCGATGCAGGGCACATCAATGTCAAGCCCATTCGTAGCAGGCACAGTAGCCCTATGGCTACAGGCATGGCCTCAGATGAGTTCTGAAGAATGCATTGATCTAATGATAGAGACGGCTAAAAAAGACAACTATACCAATACAAGCAATGTCCTCAAGCGCCGCCGCTGGGGCAATGGTAAAATTGACCCCGTAGAAGGCCTCAAGGAAGCGATACGCCGCAGCGCCTCAATTGAGGGCGTAAGCGCAGATGACACCGAAAAGAACCTCATCATCAGCCCGCTCGGCAACCATCTCTATGAAATATGCTACGTAGGAGCCGAGAACCTCAGCGTTGATGTCTACAACCTCCAGGGCGCAAAAGTAATGACTGCCGCTACAGGAAGCGACACAATGGAACTTGACGCATCCTCCCTCGCCGGCGGGATATACGTGATGGCAGTCACCACCGAAGCTGGGACTGTTTCACGCAAACTCGCTGTGAAATAAGTATATCTGACACATACCCCAATAACGGCTCCGTCATAGCTACCATGCATATGACGGAGCCGTGCCGTTTGGAGGTTACGTTCAAATTGAGTATTTTTGCACGTTAAAAATCTTTCCGGATAAAAACCGCGACTGTTATACCAAAGTGAAACGCATAGAAACCACAGACAAATGCAGACATAATTCCGCAACCCCGCTGCGGGTGCTGGCATTGTTGTCACTATTATGTCTTGGATGCTTCACTCCCCCCAAAGCGGAAGCAATATCATTCGCACTGGACTCCATCGCCGAATGGGGCAAATTCCCCAGATTCTGCGTGAATGTATACAAATGGGGTGATAAATTTTTCAACTCATACGACTCCACATATGTACAGGGATCCGGCAAACGATGGAACATAAAGCTGAAAGGAGACAGCTGGGTGGATGTTTACGACTTCAAATTCGCCACAGACGGATATCGCATGGCAATGCTGTCACGTCCTTCTACAACGGCAGGCTTCTACCTGTCATATATGGCTGTAAGCGTTGGATATGACATGAACGTCAGTAAATATTTCGGAGGCGGCAACGAGGCAAGAAAGCGATTCAACGCACAATTCAATTGCTCGCTATTCGCCGCCGAATATTCATTCAACACCAACAACATAGGCACCACGATCATACGGATGGGGCCATCGGGACAAACCTCACATACACACATTGCCTTTCGCGGTATTGACACAAACTCTTGGGCGATATCACTATATTATTTTTTCAACAACAAACACTATTCGCAAGGGGCGGCATTCTACTACAGCAAGATACAGATGCGGAGTTCAGGCACAGTATATGCCGGCCTGCAATTTTCAGGACAGCAGTTCAACTTCAATTTCTCAGAACTTGAAGTTGACGAGCAACCCCGGCTTCCTGAAGCATGGGACCAGCGTTACAGCGTCAGAAACAAAAATTACGGACTTAAAGTAGGATATGCATACAACTGGGTGTTCCACCCCGGATGGACCATGGGGGTATCAGCCGCACCTGTCGTCGGCTTGCGCAAAGGATACATCAACATCCCGGGAGAAAACGGAAACTCATTTTTCCTTAGCGGACATATGAAGGCATCGCTGGTATACAACATTAAACGCAGATGGTTTTTCGGCATTGTCGGACGCGCCGACTCAGACATGATTTACGACAAAGAGCACTCACTTATGGCAAGCAACCTATCAGTGGAAATATCTGCCGGATTCCGCTTTGACCTTTGGTAACACACAGCTGAACTTCAGCAATCATACCCCCGCACACAATGACACATCGCGAAAAACAAGGACTAACCGCCATGATTATAATCCTTTTGTTCATCCTGGCAATCATATATGCCGGAAAACATATAAACAGCCACACAACGCCTCCAGCCTCCTCACTCGCAGGACAGCTATCAGCCGACAGCATACGCATTACCACCGCGACAGACACCGCAAAAGTATCCGTGCAGACATCCGGCAAAAACAAGCCAGCAACCAAAACCACAAAGAAACCAAGAGGCACGCCTGAAGCACCAGCCGACAGGAAAAGCCCGCTTGAACAGCCTGTACCCCACAACAAAGACGACCGCTGAACCTGTATAGATCCAGCAGCCGCCGCAATATTCGTTTCTAAAATGTAAACAGGACCGGAAAAATTACTGGCCCAGATAGGTTTTAAGCAACCGTGATTTCTGTCCTTTAAGGCGACGGATGGCTTTTTCCTTGATCTGACGCACACGCTCGCGTGTAAGATCGAATTTCGCACCGATCTCCTCAAGCGTCATTTCCTGGCATCCTATGCCGAAGAACATTTTCAGAATCTCACGCTCACGCTCATGCAATTGGTGCAAAGCACGGTCAACCTCTTTTGAAAGCGACTCCTGAGTAAGGGTAGCATCTGCCATAGGACTGTCATCGTTAGTCAGCACATCAAGAAGAGAATTGTCCTCACCCTCCACAAAAGGAGCGTCAACAGATATATGGCGCCCCGAAACCTTAAGCGTATCCGCTATTTTCTCTACAGGCACCTCAAGCGTCTCCGCCAATTCCTCCGGTGAAGGCCTGCGCTCGTTTTCCTGCTCAAATTTGGAAAGCGCCTTGGAAATCTTATTCAGCGAACCTACCTGGTTGAGAGGAAGACGCACAATTCGCGACTGCTCTGCAAGAGCCTGGAGGATACTCTGCCGGATCCACCACACTGCATACGAAATAAACTTGAAACCGCGTGTCTCATCAAACTTCTGCGCGGCTTTGATAAGACCGAGGTTCCCTTCGTTGATAAGGTCGGGGAGGCTGAGCCCCTGATTCTGATACTGCTTTGCTACAGACACAACGAAACGCAGATTTGCTCTTGTCAACTTTTCGAGAGCGGCCTGGTCACCCTCCCTGATACGCTGGGCAAGTTCCACCTCCTGTTCTACGGTTATGAGATCCTCGCGGCCTATTTCCTGCAGATACTTGTCAAGCGACGCGCTTTCGCGGTTTGTAATAGATTTTGAAATCTTTAATTGTCTCATGTTCTGAAGCGGTAATATCTTATAATGTAGCTGCATCATTCAAGGCACAGCTATCAAGGTGCAAAGATACGAAATTTTCCTGTAATGACAGCGCAATCCAAATGTTAAATATAAAAAAAATAAGATCCCGAAGATTCGCCCTCCCAGCACAAACCTTAATCCGGCGGCCAGCACAATAAAACAGTCCCTTCCTGCTTTTACAGGAAGGGACTGTTTTATTGTGCTGTTAAATCTTTTTTGTGCTGTAAGCAGTTGCTGATTATTCAGCAACAGGAGCTGCAGCTTCCTCAACTGCAACAGCTACAACTGTATCGCCAGCTACTGTGTCAACAGCAGCAACCTCTTCTACTACAGCAGCTTCAACAACTTCTACAGAATCTACAGCTTCAGCTACAGAAGCGTTCTCAGCCTTGTTGCCACAAGAGATCATAGAGAAACCTGCGATAACAGCGAAAGAAAGGAATAACTTTTTCATTTTCGTTTCAGATTAAATAATAAAACAATATTTTAGTGCTTCAAAAACGTTGCAAAGGTACGACTAATTTTTATTCCTCCAAATCTTTTTTATGATTTTTTTGCCGAATAATATGCTATAAAACATATTTTTGGGGCGATCAATCTTTGCCGATGCGCTATCATCCTTATAATAGGCAAATTACCCGTTATGAGAAACCAAAGACGGAAACCGGACCACAACTTTGCCGACATTAGGATGCAACTTCCATAATTCGGTTATTTTTAGTACCTTTGCAGCCGATTTGAAAAGACTGCGTTAAGATTTTTTTGAAAGTCTTCCGGCAGTCGGCAGACAAACGAAACATTTCAAAGTTTACATACAGTATGAAAACATTTGTATTTCCTGGCCAGGGAGCACAGTTCGTAGGTATGGGCAAAGACCTGTATGACAACGATCCCAAAGCCCGCGAGCTTTTTGAGAAAGCTAACGAAATCCTCGGTTTCCGTATCACCGACCTTATGTTCGAGGGCACTGAGGAGGATCTGAAACAGACCCGCGTAACCCAACCGGCTGTTTTCCTTCACTCTGTAATCCTGGCAAAAACCCTCGGTGACGAATTCAAACCGGAAATGGCAGCAGGCCACTCACTCGGCGAATTTTCAGCACTCACCGCAGCAGGAGCACTCAGTTTCGAAGACGGCCTGCGTCTGGTGAGCGCCCGCGCACAAGCCATGCAAAAGGCATGCGAGCTCAAGCCCTCGACAATGGCTGCCATCATAGCGCTCCCTGATGAAAAAGTTGAAGAGATATGCGCATCAATACCCGGAGTAGTGGTAGCAGCAAACTACAACTGCCCTGGACAGATCGTGATCTCAGGCGAAATCGAAGCCATAGCGGCAGCATGCGAGGCAGCCAAAGCTGCCGGCGCAAAACGTGCACTCCCATTGAAAGTCGGTGGCGCTTTCCACTCCCCCCTCATGGAACCGGCACGTGCCGAACTGGCATCAGCCATCGAAGCGACAGAAATCCACACCCCCGTATGCCCCGTATACCAGAATGTGGACGCACTACCCCACACCGATCCCGCTGAAATCAAAGCCAACCTTGTGGCACAGCTCACAGCCCCCGTACGCTGGACTCAGACCGTACAGAACATGGTTACCGACGGAGCCACTGAGTTCGTGGAACTCGGCCCGGGCAAAGTGCTCCAGGGTCTTGTCAGCAAGATCTCCCGCGAAGCCACCGTTTCCGGCCGCCAGTAATCCCCGCCAAACATTAAAGATCCAGATAAACAATGAGGCAGACATTTTAATAGTGTCTGCCTCATTGTTTATCTGGATCTGTTTATATGGATCTCCCCGTTTCTACTAAAGAATATTATTCCGATTTGAAAGTAATGCCATCGGCAGGTTGCGGATGAACAAACTCAAATTCAAGTGTGCGCGCCATTCCTTCTTCGAGAGTATATGGCGCTTTAAAACCGCAACTATGTGCTTTAGTAGCATCAAACTCTGTGGTAGCACAGAACTTTTTTACCCTGACAGAACTTACAGCCAATTTCTTTCCAGACAGTTTCGCCAGAAGATCAAAACAATATCCCCCGGCCATTCCTATCCAATATGGAAAATGCGTCATTGGAATATGCTTATGGAGCACCTTGCTGACATGTCCCACAAGTTCATTCATCGTCAAATCCGGTTTGTCAACATAGTTGAATATATTGTAACCCTCTGTGATATTCTCAATGGCATACTTCACAAAAGTAACCACATTCCCGACATAAGCCATTGACTTACGGTTCTCCCCTTTTCCTACCATCAGAAATTTGCCTCCGCTTATCTGCTTCAACAAATTATATACGTTTCCCCTGTTGCGTTCACCAAAGATAACCGTAGGACGCACTACTGTCACGTTCCAGTCACTATGGCCATTTTCCCACCAGCTGCGCAACACCTTTTCAGCTTCCCATTTCGATTTGCCATAATGATTAAACGGATCCTTTTCATGATTCTCGTCGGGGCAACGCTTATTTATTCCGTATACTGCCACAGACGAGAAAAACAGAATTCTTTTAACGCCACAATGCTCCATTGCAGACAGTACAGTCTTCATACCACCCACATTGGTCTCATAATAAAGATCAGTAGGCCATATGTCATCACGGTGCTGGGCAGCAAGAAGTACCACCATATCAGCCCCTTTGAGTTCACGCTCCATATCCTCTCTGACCCTGGCGTCTCCATTAACAGTCACATCCGGAAAAAAATGGCTTGGCGCAATATCCACATTTTTAACATCCCACGATTCACCATTCTCCCTGGCAGCATCAGTGAGCAATCCCAACAGACGTGTTCCTACAAATCCACTTCCCCCAATTGTAATAACCTTCATTTTCAATAAATATTACGCAGCACCAGAAGATACACAACCACTGTATGCCGCGAATTACAATACGCAATACATTAAAACATAACTTATAAGCAATCACTGCGACGTAATATGCCGCAAACTGTCACTTACGCAACAGACGCTTGTAAATCATCCCCCTCAACCAATTCGGCACCAATCTTACCCCGAAACGTATAACCACATTCTTAACCATTGTGGCATTACCGATAAAACCCAACCGGCATATTTCACGCTGAAACTTCACTTCGTCCATGGCATACTTCAAACCGCCACGACGCTTGTACACATCCCCTGATTGCCTGAACCATAAAAGACTCTCTGGCAAATTATAAAATTTCTCTCCGCGGCACAACATCTTAACCCAAAGATAGTAATCCTCGAAAAGCGGAAAATGCTCATATCCACCGGCAGCCTCCACACGGCTTTTGCGGAACATCACTACCGGATGGTTCATTGGGTTCCTCCCCTTGCCGAATTTCAAAATATCTTCATGTTCCACAGGGAGCCGACGGGTGGAAACGACTTGGCGGCTTCCATCTTCACCCGCCATAAACTCATCAATCCAAGCACCACAAACAGCAATTTCAGGGCGCGACACCATATACTGATACTGTTTACAGATACGCTGAGGCATCATCACATCATCAGTATCCATACGCGCCACAAATTCGTTGCTGCAATGACGTAACCCCTCACACAAAGCCCTACCAAGCCCAACGTTTTTCTCCAGTTTGACAACATGGAATTGGGGAACACCACCTTCGGAACGTGAGAATTCATCAACTACTCCAAGGAGATCCTCACCGACAGGTCCGTCAAGCACCATCACCACCTCCTGAGGCATTGCCGTCTGCTCCAAAATACTGGCCAACGACTCCCTGAGATATTGCGGTTTCTCCAGTGCATACAGCGACAGGAGCACACTCACCGGCACGACCTCTGCCGCAGGAGCTTCCTTCCGCCTCTCATAAACCTTATTCTCTAACATTTCCACCTAATTACAAAGTATTATAATGTGTGTCTACGCAATACAACAATAAAAACATCCTCCCCCCACATTGTAAACCTATTGCTATGAAAAACGATAATATAACCGCTTGATTGACTTTATCATCGCAGGAGGCAAAAATCCAAGCCACTGTTTCAGACGCCATATCACGCGCTTTTTCAACGGTCGTGCAGAATATATGGTGCGTACACTCACTGCCAACGGTACAGAAGGATCTGCAAGTTCCGCGAATACATGCTTCCTGACAGCCCAATCTGTTTTATATACCTTGCCATAGCTCTGATACGGCAGAAATGATGCAAAATCTTTCTCTTCCGCCTCAATGGCATCCGCAATAAGTTTGTATGCATCGCGGCCAGAGGATGTGCATATCGTAACAGCTGAAACGCCTTTGCCATTCCCCACATACTCCCTACCCCAGAAATCTCCCAGCCTTATATCGCATGCCTCAAGATTTGACCGGGCAGTACAGTCGTAACAGGCCTTATTGAGCAGATCGTCAGAGAAAAACAGATTATAAAAGTCTTTATCCGATATTTTTCTTGAAACACCATCCACATCAATACGTGCCTCAAGCACAAAAGCGCCCCATCCCTTTCTTTTACTTCGAAAATTAACATCGCGCACAGCCATACGGTCGGCTCCGGCACTTGAAGCCATCTCAGTCAGGCATTTGTCCCAGACAAGCATTGAGGGACATCCGTGGCAATAGAGATCAACAAGCAGCAAACGGTCGCGGCAACGCTTTTTGACCGCATACCTATGCCACGCATATATCTGGCAAGGGAGACCGAAAACAGCCACACGCCCACCTTTACGCAACCTATCCGCAACCTCTCGGAAAGCATCGGCAGTGAAAGACTGTATGTATTTTGAGCCTCTGAAACGCCCTGTAGCGCCCACAGTATCCGCTATTACATGCACAGCCCGTCCTGTCCGGCCATCATATGAAGCACCACAACATATGTATCCGTTCCCGACTAATGCCTTGGCCAGCAGATCGGCAATACCACCGGACGTAGTAGCAGAAACAACCTCCGGATCTTTCGCCCAGGCACCGTAAAGCATAGCACCGGCAGGAGGACCTGAAGGAGTTGCGTCTCTGTCATATTTATAGCATACGCTCTGACACAGGCCGCAGTCTATACACGTTTCAGCATCTACCAGTGGGCGGTAAAAGCCCTCTGCATCTTCATTGAAAGAGATACAGCCTACAGGACACACCGCTGCACACATCTGGCAACTAGTGCAGTCATTCACACAGCCAGGAGCCTCTATGTTTTTATTTCGTTGCTCCATCCAAAGCAGATTTTAACCAATCCATTGATTCTTTTCTATGCTCAAGGACTGCATCATCCACATGCTTCCAGTCTATTTCGCGACCGAAAACGGCATCCAAATCATCGAAACCGGCGACACGACGGTCTGCCAGACCATGCTCATCAAGGAGCGCAAGTATCTTGTTGGCGTTGTCGCGGGTCTTCACGGCCATAGGCGTACGGGCTATGATTGACATCACAGTGCCGTGGAACGTATCGGTCACCACCCCTGAGGCGTGTTTGAACCATAAGAGCAGTTGCTCCGGATCGCAATTGACATTCCTGTCGGCCCACGGATGGAAAAATCCTGGCGATACGATCTGTAACCCCTTGGAACGCGCATAGGCGCGTATTGCCTCAGTCTCTTCCGGATCGTTCATACGCGCATCGTAGGCATATACAAGCAGATAGGGTTTAGCTCCTGGCATAGGGTTGCTCCCACCATTAAGTTCACGGGTATATCCGTAAAGCAATACAGGATCGCATACCCTTTGCGGGGAAAATCCGAGCAATTGCTCCACTACTGCGCGGCTGTTCTCGTCGCGCACCGAAAGAGCCTCCATCCCTTTCAGCCCCCCTGCCACAAAGTCGCGACAATGCAAGCGGTCTATATCCCCTATCATCGTAGGCCCGAAACTACCGGCATATGATATCACTCTCCGCGAAGGAGCGGCATATCCGAAAAATATAGGTGTAGGCCCGGTATGCAATGCGAAAACCTCGTCGGACCCCACCACAGTAAGATCTATGTCCCCGGCCTCCGAGTAGTAGTCCCCTATTATTCCATATTTGGTAAGGAAAGCACGCAGTGTCTTGCGTTTCCGGAAATTATAGACCGTCTTTGACAATCCGTTTTCCCGAAGATACCCAATGTAAATCCCCAGCGATCCGAGTCCGATGGAATATTTCGCTTTCTTGTCATGCCCCAGAAAGTCGTAATTCTTATCAAACCTCAAAGCATGCGCCCGATGCCCCATACCTTCGAGCACTCGTTTGAGAGCAGTGAGCTGCAACACAGCCCCATGGTTGTGCACATCATAGTGTGTGATAATTCCTATATTCATTTTATCCTTAAAGGCTCAGAGTTTAGAAATAATTTCTTTCATCCGAGAATTATATTGTGAATAATCAAAGTATTTATGAAATGATAATACTGCATATTCCGACATCTCCCTAAAATGCTCAGATATATACATCAATCCCTGCAAAAGATCTGAATAATCTGTGTTAGAAGCACAAACATAAACATTCTCTTTGTCAGCCATGAACTCAGAAACATTCTTTTTAAGAACAATGGCTGGAGTACCGAACATAAATGCTTTGGACATCACGCCGCTCTGTGTAGTACGGTTATATGCGTTCCACACAGCAATTGAAGAGGCATATGCCATATTGATCTCATTGTCAGTCAAAGGACGTCCATCTTGCACAATTAAAAAACCCTTCTTAATGAGTTCCTCTAATTTTGGAGTTCGCTCAATCTTATATTTTGTAGCGATCTTGAACATAAATTTACCAGGATCAAACTCTTCGGACAAGGATAATTTATATATAAAATCTATATACGCGTCAAAAGCATGATCGTGACTGACAGTACCTATATATGAGAAATATTTTCTGTCACATGGACAAGGAAGAGCTTCTTTATAATAAAGCAATGGAAGATAAGTATAATTCGAATTAAACTTTACAGCTATTGAATTCTTATAAAGACGTATTGCTTTCTGAGATGGTAACAGGATCTTATCAGAAAGCATCAAGAAAAGCATTGACACATAATATTTCAGGAAAAAGCGAATTGTCCATTTATGTGAATTCCCAGATTTAATATATGTGGAATACTTCTCAATCGGTTCGTGCATCACATACAGAATCTTGCATTTGAAAACTTTTCTGAGTCGCCTCATTACAGTAAAATTCTTTAATGCGGGAAACCAGAAAATAGCATAATCCACATGCCGTATTTCTGAGATATCTGTCACCAAATTCAACCCATCAGGCAAGAATGGTATAAATTCTTTGTCAACCAACAACAAGGGCGACAAACCAATATCAATTGCCTGTTTGTAACTGGCGACCAAATGAGATACATGCTGTGGCCGGAACTGTAAAGAAACTATCAGAAACGATTTCATTTAAGTATCTGTTTTTGTAATCTTTGAGGTAAAACCGCGCAAACCGTACAGAAAATACCTCTTTTACAATTCAATTTCAACTCCTCCCATATAGTCATTTTTTTACGTTCGGTTTTTAATCCGGGAAGAAGTCTACGCGCTCTCCTATAATCAGATGGAACCCATTTCCCTTTGATAAGAGTATTTAAAATTTTAAACTGATTCTCATACACAGCATAAAAGCCATCATACTCATACCCCCGGTTTACCGCAATTTTTTCAAAATCCCACGCATTCTCACCATCCTTCAAGATGCTCTTCAATGTAGAGATTTTCCAAAGTGCATATACACAATTCTGACGATAAGGTATATTCTTTGGCAACTCACCGAATAAGTGATTAACTCTACAAGGAGGATCAAAATGCTTATAAAAACGAAGATAGTTACCATCTATTTTTATAAACTCAGAGACTATTTCAGATACTTTCTCAGTATTGACTTTTTCCTTTAAAAAAAGGTCTTCAAGAGTGATCAATACATACTTATATCCTAACTTCTCCAACTGTTCGCATGCTCGCTTCAATCCAGTGCTCCAAGACGAGTCATCCCCCATCAATATAGGATTAAAATCCTCTTCCTTAAAAGGGCGCGTGTTAGTCGCAGCATATTTAGGGAATGGACAATCATTCCAAAAGCGTGACATGAGTTTCGCAAATGGCGAAATCATATCAAAATACCTGTCACATGACAACAGAAGAAACGCTGTTTTCTCCATATATTATTTATTATTCGTCTATCAAATATACCATCTCAACGCCCACACAATTTTCCAAATTCCTTTCGTAAATCTGGCAAATATCCCCTTTTTACGGCCTTTGTTGAAATAATCATTAAATTTAGTTTTATCAATCAAAAGTATTTTTACGGAAGGGGGCACAACATCACTTTCCGGCCACATATATTCCACCCCAAGTTCTTTTGGCTTATGGTTATGCATATAGCTGTTTATATGCGATTCATCATGTACTAGAGCTACAATACCATTGTCTTTGTCCTTTTGGACATTCTTACACAACTGGCGGGTCATTGCGAGGTATGCAGATGAAGTGCCGCCGTTAGCTGCTCCGGAATAGTATTTATAGGGTCCTTTAAAGGGAGGTATATACGCAGTAGAATGTTTATTCCTTTCAAACCCATACATGCTTGGTGTTTTCTCATATTTGAAAGATCCGGGCCCTCTAAAGCCAACCAGCCCCTCCTCATCCGACGGAAGGATTCCCACACCCACAGGGCTAATAAAACGTATATTTGAATTAAAAAAGAAAATATAATCAAAGGTCTTCAATTCATCCTCTTTCCAGAGAAAAGTCCTGAATCGGTATAAAGAGTCGTCAGGAAAACCTTCAAATTTCTTTGGAACTACGGTTATATCCTCCTGTTGGCAAATACTAGCATCATCTGTAAACACAAAATAATGTTTGTC
The DNA here is from genome assembly GCA_947643665.1 of uncultured Porphyromonadaceae bacterium. Taxonomy (GTDB): domain Bacteria; phylum Bacteroidota; class Bacteroidia; order Bacteroidales; family Muribaculaceae; genus UBA7173. The sequence continues at coordinate 23,335 of CANRWW010000017.1, forward strand.
TGCAATATCTTTTAAAAAGTATTTGTTACAACTTTCATAAAAACCGTTCCAGAACTGGCTATATATCCCAGTGCAGATATAAAGAATCGCAACTTTCATTTTTTCTTATTTTATACTTCTGATATTATTTCCAGACAACCTAAATGTATTGCCAGAAATGTAATTTCCCGGATTATGCAAGAAAAAAAGACTCCACCAAAAAGTCAGATAACTTGTAGAAGGGACAGAAGATATATTCAACAACAAACTTAAATAAAGACCCAAATACAAACTTTTGTCAGGACGTTGAACAATCTGACGAAACGTCACTACCAGAAGCACCAAAAAAGCACTTAAAGCAAAAATTCCTTCTTGCAGGAGAATCCCAAAGAACGTATTGTGTACAGGATTATCGGCAATCTGTTTATAATCCTGTATCTCCTCCGGATTGTGATCAGCACCGATTCCGGAAAAAACATATGAAGGATTCCTTTCAAACACCCTGAATGTAGCTTTTATCTGTCCAACACGCGGATCGTTCTGAATAAGCCCACCGGAACTTCTTGAGGAAATGTGTTTTGTAAAACGGCGTTCAACTCCATCCAACATATATGAATAACTTCCATAACCGGCAACCAATAGCGCACTTCCTGCAACTGCAAGAACCATGAAACTTCTTTTTGATTTCTTATACAGGAAAATTAAATAAAACAGAAACAAAACTGCTAACGAAATCAAGCCCATACGAGACTGACCTACCAGAAACAACGGTAATGTAGCAATAATAGACGCAATGGATAAAACGCGCCAGAACATTCCGGTTTCTTTCCGATGTATGAATATCATGTTCAAAACAATCAGAAGCTCCAGACTTATTGCGAGATAGTTAGGATCTCCTGAGAAGCCGCCATATCTAACCCAACCCACATAAGTCAAAGGATTGGCAAATACATAGTAGGTCACCATAATTGCCGGTGATAGTTTTGCGATCACTGTTATGGTGTGGTAAAGATCCACCTTCCTTATCTTATTAAAACAAAACACACCTAGAGATATACGAATCAATGGTGATGAAATTCCCTTGGGATATATTCCTGTCAAAACATCGGAAAGTGCCACAAAAACTACAAATACTGCTAATATTCGGTCTATATTATCCCATTTGCTTTTGACAAAGAAGCTACAGAGCAATGTTATAGCACACGGAACATAAAATGCCTTCTCCACAGGAAGCCATTCCGCATGTGCATAGTAAAACATTATAAGGGATGTTGCAGCAAAAAACACATACAGCGAAGACGCTATATGTTTCTTAGCGGCATGTTCTCTTTTGTAACCGGAACTATCAATACAATAACGATTACCCACGCGATTGCTTTTATTTATAATTGATGTGTTCATACAGTTGCCTCTCTTTGTCCACCTACTAAAAAGAATATGCCCCACCAAAAAATAAGCGAAGTCAGAGAGGGTATTGAATTCATGTTTAGAATAAAAGCTATAAGAAGCCCGATTTTTATATATGATCCTTGCAAAAAGACTTTTTTACATATGCAGAATAAAAAATACACAAAAACAAGTCCCCCTACTACCCCGAGATGGAGCAATGCCTGAAAAAATGTATTGTGAACACAATGATGCGCAAGCAACCCATATTCCGGAAGGTCAACAGCTCTGGCATCCAAACCTATTCCGATCAACAAATCGGTTGGATTAGCGATAAAGTATTGCAGCACTCCATATATCTGACTAAAACGTGATGTGATTGAATTTATGCCTGTACGGTCAGATATCGCAAATCGCGAAAGCGGATAATCACCTGTATTTATTACAAACAATCCTATTACAACCAAAGATATGGCACAGACGGACAAGACTGCAAGGTAACGCGTAAGACGTTTTTGCAAAATGTAATATATGAAAAACAAATACAACAGAATCAATCCTGTCAGTCCTATCCGCGACATTGTTGCTATTACGATCAAACTGCATATCAATAAAACTGCCCACGACAAACATTGCTCTCTTAAATTATGTGAGCCTGATATCCGGCACATATTTAAAGCAACTATAAGTGTAATCCCCATTGCCAGATAATTGGGATCACCCGTATAAGCCATATACCTATGTTGCGACAATAACGGAATCTCTATAATCAAAAAACCGAGCATCAACGGTACAGACAAGTTACTTACCAGGTTTGTAAACCTGGTAGCATCACATTTACGTATCGCATTGAAACATGCGATACCGAATATAAAGCGGACTGTAGGGGAAGTGAGGCTAAATGACAAATTTCTGTTAACAAGAGCCGCCACTAATGCACATATGACCATGAGACACAACAGCCCATCCATACGATCACGTTTGAATCCACAGAAAAAAGAACATAACATAGACAGTCCACACGGAATATAAAAGATCTTTTCCATTCCCGACTGAGGATGCCCGAAAAAATAAAACAGCAGAGCCATAGATGCAAAAAGCACATATAGCTTTCGCCACAACAGGTCTCCTTTTAATTTGGAAATTACCGAGTGGAAAACACACGTTATATTCATACTCCGATACACGGGATACTTACATGACATTATTGCGTACACCTAATTTCTGCATGACGTAACGGAGAGATGCCGATTTGAAAAGATACGCCATAGAAACATATATCAGTACAAATACAACACCTGTTACAATAAGCCTTGGCCATGGATCCCACATTATCTGATCTCGTATGAGATAAGTTATCGAAAATGCGATGGCAAGTGATAAAACCGTAGAAAATATATTTTTAAACTGATGCCACAACGTACAGTCAACCAATTTTCCTGAAAAATAACTTACAAATATCGCATTGAAAAGATTATAACCGATCAATATCTGCAACAGTACATCAATCGAAAATTGGATGCCTACAAGAAGACTTAGCACAAAAACTATTTTTCTTATTATCTCTATTACCAGTACCCAACGGCTTTTCCCACGTACCAACAATACATCCATGTTAATATCCGCAAAACAATAGATAGCGCCGATCACACACATATATTGGAAATAATGTGCGGCCTCTCCCCACTCTGCGGGTAATATAGCAGCAAAAAGATCATGCGACTCAATCAAAAGATATAGCATTATTGGTGATATTATAAAAAATGCCATATCAACAACTTTTTGGCTATAATACCGCAAACGCGCTATATCATCTTGGAATTCAGCCATTACAGGATATGACACCCTATGTATGGAAAATGACAGCGTTCCTGCTACAGATGTCTGTAACTTATTGGGAATAGTATAATTTCCTAATACAGCTGCCGAGTAAGCCTTCCCTATAAACATATTTGGAAGATTATCCGTTATAGCCGCAATTATGTTAGCACCAAGCAAGTTAAGAGAAAATCCTAGATACTTCCTCACACTTGACCAATTGAAACGCTCACTTGGAAACCATTTTCCCACTATCCACAATTGTGTGGAGCGTAATATCGCATATGTCAGGTTTTGTGCGACTAATGCCCATACACTTTTATAAATCACAGCAACTGTTATGCCGATTACACCTGAACAGACAACAGATATCAATGAAATCTGGGAGACTCTCTTGAAATCTATCTTTTTAAAAAGTTGCGCTTGCTGCACTACCCCAAGCGACATAAAAACTATCGCAAGAAAAGCCCAACGCACAAGCGCCACAAGTACAGGTTCATTATAAAAGTCTGCTATCAAAGGCGCACTGAAAAAGAATGTCAGATATATGCCGCATCCCATCAATACATTGAAATAGAATACAGAAGAATACTCCTGCTGGCTGACCGTTTTTTCACGGATCAATGCCTGTGAAAAACCTGCATCAACAAGAATGCCACTGAAAGCCAAAAATATTGACATCATCCCAATAAGACCGAACTGCGACGGATCCAAAAATTGTGCTATCACCAATGTGCACAACAATTGTACCCCTATAGTGGAAAAACGTTCCACCATACTCCATATCGTTCCCTTAAATGTCTTACTTCCAGATGAGGACATATTACGATTTGTTGAATGATATCTTATTGCTGTAGCCATACCCGTAAGCGTACCCGTAGGTGGAGCGGAGGGAACCGAGGTGGGAGGTGTCGGTGCCGTTGAGTATTACGGCCATGTTGCGGTAACGGCGGGTGTCGTAGAAGTGCTGTATCTGTGGGAGCATCTCACGCTCAAGCAGGCCGGCACGTATCACGAACAGGGTCATGTCGGCATAGGAATTAATGATCTTGGCATCGGCCACCACCTCTACAGGCGGACAGTCAAGCAGCACATAGTCATAATGCCCGCGCAGATAATCAAGCATATTTCTCAGACGGGGAGAATACAGCAGTTCTGCGGGGTTTGGCGGCAGTGCGCCTACCGGTATTATATCAAGCCCGTCGGTATCGTTGGCATTGCGGACTACTATCTCATCAAGGGCGGCATGTCCGGAAAGATAAGCGCTAACTCCTTTGACCGGATTCTTGACATAACTGCTGAGGGAAGCCTTGCGCAGATCAAGATCCACAATAGCCACCTTATGGTTCTTTATGGCAAGCGCGGTGGCGAGATTCATCGTGATGAACGTCTTGCCTGATCCCGGATTCGCCGAAGTGACCATTATGGTATGCGCACCGGTAGCCTCTCCGTCAACCATAAGTTCGAGATTGGTACGTATCACACGGAATGCCTCGTTGATTATGTCTGACGAACCTTGTCGCACCACCACAATGCGGCGGTCGCGTTCATTGTCATGCGCCGGACGCAATCTGGCAAAACCATGACGGCGACGGTACCCCAACGGTATCTCTCCGACAAAAGGCAACGAAAGCACCTCAATGTCCTTGCGCCCTCTCACGCGGGTATTGAGCAGCTCGCTCAGATATATGGCGCCCATCGGGAGAAGAAGACCCAGAAGCACAGCCACTGCCATCACATTGCGGCGGTTAGGGGAAATAGGGTTATCAGAACCCATAGGCGGAGTGACCATCCGCGAGTTGTATGCCGTAAACGCCTGGCTCAACTCGTTTTCCTCACGTTTCTGGAGCAAATACAGATACAGGCTCTCTTTTACCTTCTGCTGACGCTCCACACTTAACAGATAACGGGCTTGGGTCGGGTTGGCCTGGAGACGCGACGAAGCTGCCGCCTGCGAGTTGCGGGCAGTAGTCACCGCCGAATTGAGGGTCACCACATAATTGTCAATACTCTGGATTATGGCCTCGCGCATACCCTTTAGCTGGCTGTCCATATCAATCACCAGCGGATTCTCCGTAGAAGAGTTCTCCACAAGGTTGTTACGCTCAAGCAATCGGGTGTTGTAAGCCGCGATCTGGTTTTCGATATTGAGATTCTCTATGCCGGAATTGGCAGGAAGCACATTGAAGGTATTGGCGGAATTGCCGAGATACGAACGGATATACCGAGCCATGGCCAGGCGGTTGTTAAGTGCGGCCACCTCGTCGTCAGCGGCGGCGGCACGGCTTATGTACAACTGTGAGGCCTGCTCCACATCCGGAACCATATGGGTGGACTTATACGTAGATATATCGGAATCCACATTGCCCAGCTCGCTTTCTATTACCGCCAGACGATCCTTTATAAACTCCGATGTGGAAACCGCGATACGGTTCTTGTCCTGTATCCAGTTTTCATTATACACATCTATCACCCCCGACAGCAGGTCCTCGGCACGCTCGGGACTTACATCAGAATATCTCAACGTAATTATAGATGCATAATCCTCAGGCGCGTCTGCGATAAGCGCCTTGGAAAGTGCGGCAGCAGTCTTTTTCAAAGGAGTGCGGCTCACTTGCATGACCAGCGGTTTGGCAAGTTTTCCACCGGCATAAGTGGCACCTGGAGCCACAGCCACACGCCCGAACGGTGTCTGGAGCGTATCTATGCGGTCATATCTGCCTGCGACCGGAGCCACACCCTCCATCTCACCGTCGGCAGACTCAAATCCACGCAGGATCAAAGATCCGTCCGGATCTGCGACAGCCTCGAAAGCTGCCGTGCCGTTCTCCCCGAGATCCGGAAAGGTGAAACGCAGCGGAAGATTTGTCCCGTAAAGGGCATTGTCATGGAAAGTGCCTTTTTCAGAATAATCCACATCAAGGCCGAGGCGCTTCACCACTTCCGCCATTACCGTAGGCGAAGTGATTGTAGCAAGCTCATTGAGCACATTGGTATTAGGCTGAAGAAAACCTATACCTGAAAAAGAAGCCCCTACATCGCCACCTGCAGTGCCACCCAGACGGTCATCCTTGATAAGCAACTGGGTGGAACGTTCATATACGGGAGAGGTCCGAAGTATGTAATATACCCCGAGACCACAACATATTATCAACGAAATTACAAACCAATACCACCGGCTGAGGCACAACCACATGAGATCCTTGATCTTCAAAGTTGGCTCAGAAACGGCTGCAACTACCTCCGGCGAGGGTTGCTGGACGCTATCGTACACACGAGAATCAGACATATATGTCATCAGCATTATATCGGTAGAGCCATCACGGTCTGCCGACGATTAATATTGGAAACAGATTTTTATGATAAAAACAGACGCAATAAACCGCTGTGCTTATTTCCAGATAAGCACAGCTATGGTTGTTGCAAGAGAGGCTATTGAAATCCAGAACGACGGAGTAAGCGGCGCATTTCCGTTTGCCGTAGTCTGTCGCTTGCGCACATCGTTTGGCGAAACATATATCACGTCATCCTGCTGCAGATAAAATACCGGACTTTGCACCGTCTGGGCAGAATTTGTGAGGTCCACCCTATATGCCATCTGGCGGCCATCCTCAATACGGGTCACAAGCACATCCTTGCGCTGCCCCTGGATAGTGAGGTCTCCGGCACCGGCCAAAGCATCAAGTATGGTAAAACGGTCGCGGTCAAAATTCACCCTGCCGGGCTTGTTGACTTCACCGAGTACAGTCACCCCGTGGTTAAGAAAATCTACCACCACAACAGGATCCTTGATCTGTTTACGTGCGATAAGCTCATCACGGATATAGTCTGCTACCTCGTTGCGGCGCATGCCTTCTATATGCAACGTGCCCAATTGCGGAAACTGTATGTCACCGTTGTTATCAACAACATATGAGGCGACCTCATTGTTGCCTTTGCTCGGAGACGTCGTCACACCCGGCTGTCCCACACGATGAGCCATCATCGGAAGATTGTACAGAGCCGCAAGTTGCGGATCTTTTGACACCACAAGGATTGACAGACGGTCGTCAGGGCGCACCGTTATATCCTTGACTGAATTGATTTCCTGTATCGCACCTGCTTCAAGTTCGCTGAAGTAGGTCACATCCCGCGGTGAACGGCAAGAACTTATTGCGCCGGCCAGAACTATGGCTGAGCACAATGACAAAAGGCACCTTGATTTTTTTAAATACATAAATTATTGTTTGTCCACACAAAAGATTCCGTGAAACACCAATTTCACAGACGCGCCATTCCACCCGGACAGAGTCAAGGTGGAATGGCGTATGTCGTAAGGCATATCGCCCCAGACACATCCATGTCTGTCACTCGTAGCCGTGAGTGATGCCAAGACGTGCCTGACGGCTTTTTATCAGACGCGTAAGCGTATAATTCACCAACACCCAGAATACCAGGTCGGCAATAAGCACCACAGCCGGGCCTACAAACCGCCCCAGCCAGATATTCAATCCTATCAGAGCCGCTGAAGTGCACAATATGGTAATCATCGTCAGACGGTGGGGAATACCAAGCGCCAGCAATTTATGGTGTATGTGGGTCTTGTCGGGGAGGAACGGGCTTTTACCGCGGAGAATACGATGCACGAACACCCTCAATACATCCATACAAGGTATTGCCAGCGGTGCGAAAGCCACCACCATTATATTTGAGGAGATCACGCTGCCATCCATTATATAAGTAGTCTTTATGGCCAGAAAAGAGAGAAGCAAGCCAATGGTCAGCGCACCGGTATCACCCATGAAAATCTTTTTCTGCATCACAGGATTACCGAATACATTATAATAGAAGAACGGAACCAAGGTTCCCAGTCCGGCGAAAGCCAGAAGGGCATAAATCCAATTTCCGGCCGAAAGGAATGCCAGACCGTAAAAAGCCATTGCTATGCCGCTGAGGCCGGAAGCAAGTCCGTCAATACCGTCAATAAGATTTATGGCATTGGTGATATATACAACAAGCAATATGGTAAGCCCCCATGCCAAAGGCCATGGCAACTCATAAAAGCCCAGCATGCCATGAAGATTGTCAATCCGCACCCCGCCAAGGGCGAGCAGGCATGCGGCAATGATCTGGGCGATGAATTTCGCGGAATACCTTACACCAATCAGATCGTCTGCAATACCTACAAGATACATGACCATCATACTGCACAATCCGAAACTCAAAGGTAGAAAACGTGATACAAGCTGCGCACGGGCTCCTAATCCATGCACATCAAGGGAGAGGCCAAAATGCATATGTATACCTTCGGAACCGAGAAGTACTTCTATGCCAATTACAAAGCAAAGAGAAAAAATAATCGATGGCATAAAAGCAATACCACCGAGGCGGGGAACCGCCGCAGTATGGATCTTACGTTCATCCGGTTCGTCAAACAGACGCTTGCGAAAAGCGATAAGGAGAATTTTAGGAATGATGATACCTGCAAGTATTGCACTTATGAGAAATACTGCCAATCCATCTAATGTAAACTGCATGTGCACTTGTTTTTTTTGGTTAAGACTTTTTGATGTGTGTGATCTATTATATTTAGTGACATTACCAGTTACCGGCCATGTTGCAACAAGTAACCGTTTATGGCAATCGTTCAAGAAAAGATGCGGGAATATACGAAGTGGCTACAGCGCATATTCCACTTATTGACACTACAAGACGCCTATTGCCACGTATACGCCTGATAAAACCTTCAGCCCCACGGAACGGGCCTTGAAGAACCCTTACACGCTGGCCGACAGAATAATCGGCAACGCTATCGGAAAGATATTCCAAACCATTGGCCTGCGCAGACGTAACCAAACGGAACATCAGCATCTCACGCTCTGGAATTACGGCGGCAGAACCATCCGCAGACGGGTAAAACATCGCATGGCCGTTTATTATCTCCCGGATCTGTTTGATACGGCAACCTGCCACTTTCAAAAAGAGCAGACCTGCTATGGCAGGCTGCATATGGACAAGTTTCCTGCCGTCAGATGCTACCGTCACAACTTCCTTTTGGGGAACATAGCATTCACAATCGCCCAAAGCGTCCAGACGGGCCTCTATTGCCGAGACCTTGTTATGGAAAACTTTCAATGCATACCAGTTCTCCCCGCTCTCTGCAAGAGAAAACTGCGACATAAAAGACGACATGGATTTATCCAGAGGCAAAATAACCGTAAAAGCACTGAGTGTTAGTAAGATATACAGAGAGAAGAGCAAGCGGGAAATATAATTCATACATTCCCCCAAATCCCGGAAACGAAAATTTCGAATCCGGCAAATGAGGCGGCACACCCGAAGCAAGTCCGCTATATCATCAAATTATGTATGGCAAACATTATGTAACTATCCAGCAAAAGCTGTCATTGATTTTGTGCCATAATATTGATGTGTCGGACGTTAAGCTACACTACGAATCCGCAGTTCACTCACACTTCTCCATATTGCCGATGGAATCTTAAGTAAAAAAGATACCGACGCAATACGTCTGCAAAATTACAATTAATTTATGAAACGACCAACATACCTGGAAAATCCTATGCCACCCATGGCAATCCAAACTCCTGTAGAAAATATATGTCCATTTATTCCCCATTGCCCGATCAGACAGATCAAAATGTTTGCGGTTTGTGAAAAGTTTTGTAATTTTGCACCCGATTCAACAAAGATCAAGACATATTGCCGCAAAACAAGACAAAACAACGGCAATCAACCTTGAAACAAAAAAGAGGGCGTACATACAGCAACCAGCCCCAACAACCAAATATACTCCAACAGGTACAAAATCAACTATGGACGTAAAACTGTTTATCGAAGACTTAAGAGGCAGATTCCCCAACGAGCCTGAATACCTTCAGGCGGTTGAAGAGGTAGTAAACTCAATTGCCGACGTGTATTCACAATATCCGGCTTTTGAAAGAATGAATTTGCTTGAACGGCTATGTATCCCGGACAGGATATACACCTTCCGGGTTTCATGGGTTGATGACGGAGGACACGTGCGCAACAATATGGGCTATCGCGTTCAACACAACAACGCCATAGGCCCGTATAAAGGGGGCATACGCTTCCACTCTTCTGTAAATCTCAGCATCCTGAAATTCCTCGCCTTCGAACAGACATTCAAGAACTCCCTCACAACCCTTGCGATGGGAGGAGCCAAAGGAGGTTCGGATTTCTCCCCCAAAGGGAAAAGCGACATGGAGATAATGCGCTTCTGCCAGGCATTTGTCAACGAACTTTACCGCCATATCGGCCCCGAAACAGACGTACCCGCCGGCGACATAGGAGTTGGCGGACGCGAAGTGGGCTACATGTTCGGCTGGTACAAGAAAATGACCCGCGAGTTCACCGGCACTTTCACTGGAAAAGGACTTGACTTCGGAGGATCGCTTATACGCCCCGAAGCCACAGGCTACGGTAATGTGTATTTCCTTCAGAACATGCTGGCAACCCGCGGCATCAACCTGAAAGGAAAACGTGTGGCAATTTCCGGCTCAGGCAATGTGGCGCTATATACCGCCCAGAAATTGCTGTCACTCGGCGCACAGGTGATCTCGTTCAGCGATTCCGACGGATCAGTGATAATTCCCGACGGCATCAGCCAGGCACAATTCGAGGAAATCTTTGACCTCAAGACCCTTTACCGGGGACGCATATCCGAATTCGCCGAAAAACATCCCGACATATGCACATATTACCCGCGCGAACGCCCATGGAAACATGTGGAAAAAGTTGACATTGCCATGCCATCCGCCACACAGAACGAACTTGACGGCGACGACGCACGCGCCCTTCTCGCCGCAGGATGTTTTGCTGTAAGCGAGGGAGCCAACATGCCCTCCACCCCCGAAGCCATTGCAGAGATGCAGAAAGCACACATCCTCTACGCTCCCGGCAAAGCCGCAAATGCGGGAGGAGTCTCAGTAAGTGGCCTGGAGATGGCACAGAATGCCCAGATGCTGCACTGGACGGCAGAAGAGGTTGACAACCGCCTACGACAGATAATGGCCGACATACACAGCCAATGCGTTGAACACGGCACAGAAGCCGACGGCTATATCAATTATGTGCGTGGCGCCAATACCGCCGGTTTCCTCAAGGTAGCCCGTGCCATGATGGCACAAGGAGTGGTATGACCCACATTTACAAATAAATATCTCAAGACGGCGTGTCAAAATTCGTAAATTTCGACACGCCGTCTTGAGATATTTCCGGATGTAGAGGGTGCTGTCAGCAACCGGTTACATCAAAGAATCAACCTCTATCTGGCATTCTGTTTGATACGGACGGCATTGCTTACATATTCTGTAGGGAATGCCAAATTATATGTGTCAAACATTACGAATGTAATTACACGCTCTTCTCCAGTTGCGTTTGGTTTGACTTCAAAAGTGATTGTGTGGCCGGCATAGTTTATCTCAGCATTGAACCATTCATCTTTTCCTGCTGTCACATTTAAAGATTTATCAGCCTCGTCAAAACTAATCACACTGACACCTACCTCCTTGATTGCTTTTAAGAAATCGTCGTTATACAGGTAATTGTTGCTGTTGACCACATCCCCGGGATGAAAAAAACCGATATCTGTAGGAGAGAATACGCAATAACTCGGATTGTTTTCAATATCTGTTTTTGCAACTTTTATTTTACCATCTGCATCTTTTGTCAACAAGTCCTCTGACGTGGCAAAACTGAAGTATGGCTGTGAACGGAAATTGTACACGATTGTTTTCTTACCTCCACTAACTCCAAATTCGGTGAATACATCATCATCTTTGAAAAGATGGTCTGTTTCCGGGAAAGTTTCAGTCCCATCCAGATCTTTCTCTTCGGCACCATCTTCCTTTTCAACCGTTGGCTGATCAGTCCTTGACGTTTCTTCTCCGGCGTTTGCCGCAGGTTCCTCATTTCCACATGCACACATTAAAAATGCTAGAACGGAAACAGATGCTACAAGCAGCATATTTAAGATTTTTTTTGCTCTCATAATAATAAGTAAGTCATGAAAATTATTACGCATCAAATATCTAATAGGGCTTTATATTATCTGCGGCATTCTTTCGCCGCTTTTCGCCCTCATCTTCAGTTGTGTAGCCCGCTACACTCCTTCATCTTCGGACAAAAATCGGCTGAAAGCATGCTCTCAGATAATATAAAATAATTTCCACGACTTACTTATAGGAATTATTTGTCTGTTTGAATTGAAGTTTATCTGACCCTCACCGTTACTTCTAGCCCAAGTATCAGTATGATAGTAATGTCCGTTGCATCTGCCATGCCATCCCTGCTGATACATTAGATATACCCGCCATCGCTTCGTGATGCTTTACTGCCTAATAATAAACAGGGACCTGGCTGTCTACCACACTTCCAAACTACAACTTAACCTGGATACTGTAATTTTTTTCATGGTTAGAACAAAATTAAATGTTATTTTTGCAATAAAAATGTTTGTATATGGGCAATGACAAGTAATATTGTCCAAAATTAACAAAACTACAGTTAAAAATAATTAAACACACATACGCAAACATATCTCATTTAAATACTTGGAATTTCATTGCATGCGATATGGCACAATTGTCAATGGTTGTCTGAAATCTATATATAGATCGTAAGTGTCATCCACTTCTCTCAAATGGGAGACGTCCAAAGTAATCTTAATTATGAAAGAACATCCTGTCACATCCCCGCAATTTGATCAATCATCAATTTTTGTAAAATTATCCCATTTCGTTTACAATGTGACAAAACACGAATACGCCACGGCATAGCCACGGTTTTCATAAGCTATGGCTTTGCCATTTTATAGAATTTGGCTATCTTTGTATGCCGCAAAAATATCCAGACAAGAGTGCGCACCCCATCACAAAAGGCCATGAACGAGCAGAACATATCAGAATTCAAACCGGAAACCGGCTCACAGGCTGGAGACAACATAGCAGCCGGGACACCGGATATTTTTCAATTCGAGGGAAAGGAAGAGAACCAGTCTCCCGACACTCCTGTGGATTATGCCGAGGAAGACATCAAGACGCTTGACTGGCGCGAGCACATCCGCTTGCGTCCAGGCATGTATATCGGAAAACTAGGCGACGGCTCTTACAATGACGACGGCATATATGTGTTGCTGAAAGAAGTGCTTGACAATGCCATTGACGAATATATGATGGGGTTCGGACGCCAGATTACAGTAGATGTTGATGGTCCGGCAGTAAAAGTGCGTGACCACGGGCGAGGGATACCATTGGGAAAACTTGTGGATGTAGCCTCAAAAATGAATACCGGAGCAAAATACGACTCCAAGGCATTCAAAAAATCAGTGGGCCTCAACGGTGTGGGCATAAAGGCTGTCAATGCGTTAAGCGACAGTTTCACTATCAGCTCACACCGCGACGGCATGATGCGCACCGCCACATTCGCCCGTGGAGAATTGCTCGAAGTAACTCCGGAAGTTGCCACAGACGAACCGAACGGCACATTCGTGGAATTCACACCCGACAACACCATTTTCCGCGATTTCACCTACAACCATGAGTTCATCGTCACACTGCTTAAGAACTACACATACCTGAATACAGGGCTTGCAATATATTTCAACGGGAAACGATACCTGTCACGCAACGGACTGCTTGACCTCTTAAAAGCCAATATGACCAAAGAGCCTCTTTACCCGGTTATACACCTGGAAGGGGAAGACATAGAGGTGGCGATAACACATGCCAACCAGTACGGCGAGGAATACTACTCTTTTGTCAACGGGCAGCATACCACCCAGGGAGGCACACACCTGGCAGCGTTCAAAGAATCAGTGTCACGCACGATAAAAGACTATTTCAGCCGCAGTTTCGATTACTCTGATATACGAAACGGCATGATAGCCGCCATCAGCATCAAAGTTGAAGAACCCGTGTTTGAATCACAGACCAAAACAAAACTCGGGTCAAGCGAAATGGGGAAGGATGGACCGACGGTGAACAAATACATCAGCGACTTCCTGAAAAAAGAACTTGACAACTACCTCCACAAGAACCTTGATACTTCGGATATAATATTAAAAAAAATACAGGAAAGCGAGCGTGAACGGAAAGCCATGGCAGGTGTTGCCAAGATAGCCCGCGAACGTGCGAAAAAAGTAAACCTGCACAACAGCAAATTGCGCGACTGCCGCATACACCTCAACGATCCGAAAGGAAAAAACGAAGAGCGTGAAGCACGGAAACTGGAATCGTCAATCTTCATCACCGAGGGAGACTCCGCATCAGGATCCATCACTAAGATACGCGACGTGGAGACACAAGCCGTGTTCTCCCTCCGTGGCAAGCCATTGAACTCTTACGGCCTTACACGCAAGGTTGTATATGAAAATGAAGAATTCAATCTCCTGCAGGCTGCACTTAACATAGAGGACGGCATAGACGGATTGCGGTACAACAATGTGATAATAGCCACCGATGCCGATGTGGACGGCATGCACATACGCCTGCTGCTGCTCACATTCTTCCTTCAGTTCTTCCCTGACCTTGTAAAAAAAGGCCATGTATACGTATTGCAGACACCCCTTTTCCGTGTGCGCGACCGAAACGCCATGAAACGTTCCGGAAAGAAAAACCGCAAAGGGAAAGAAGGAAACGCCGCCACAAACGACGAACTGCCATCAACTGTATATTGTTACTCCGACGAAGAACGAATAAAAGCCATAGACCGTTTCGGGGCATCGGCAGAAATAACACGCTTCAAAGGCCTGGGAGAAATTTCGCCTGACGAATTCCGTGGATTCATCGGACCCGGAATGCGCCTTGACAGGGTGACACTACGCAAAGAGGACGGCGTGGCGGAACTCCTTGAATTTTACATGGGCAAAAACACATCAGACCGCCAGAATTTCATCATTGACAATCTGGTTGTGGAAGATGACTCAGAAATAATAACTACGTGAACGACATAATTTCAGAAAACGCCACCGAACGGGAAAACATCATTGAGCCGCGCACCGCTCTTTTCGCAGGCTCATTCGACCCCTTCACCATCGGGCACCAGTCCATCGTAGACCGCGGGCTGGAAATTTTCGACAGGATAATTATCGGAATAGGAGTCAACGCACAAAAAAAAGGATGGCAACCCATGGCTGAACGTCGGACTGCCATAGAGCAGCTTTACAGCCATGAAAACCGCGTTTCCGTAATAGAATTTGACAGCCTCACCACAGATACCGCCCGGCTATGCGGGGCAAAATTTCTTCTGCGGGGCGTAAGATCGGTGACAGACTTCGAGTATGAACGCACATTGGCAGACATCAACCGCAACCTTTCAGGCATTGAAACCGTTTTAATTTATGCATTGCCCTCGTTGGCACACATCAGTTCGTCTATGGTGCGCGAACTGGCTTCATATGGCGCCGATATATCGAAATATCTGCCCGTGCCGACAGACACAGCCAGATAGCCACGGAAACTGCATGGAACCACACACTTTTTATATTCAACTATAGATAAAGAGAGATGAAACGATTCTTCATATTTGCTTCAGCAGCCATAGCATTCATGGCATCAGCCCAGATTTTCTCACCACGCGGAGAAAACCAGGACAGGCCCCAACTGCCCCCCGACCAGAAACTACGTTTTGCAGAAAAGGTAATAGAGACATATTACGTGGATTCTGTAAACACCGACAAAATCGTAACCGAGGCTATCGTTGCGATGCTAAAAGAACTTGACCCTCATTCCTCATATTCAGACCCAGAGGAAACACGTGAACTCACCATACCGCTAGAAGGCAACTTCAGCGGCATCGGCATACAATTCAACATGCTGAATGACACACTGTTTGTAATACAGACAACCTCAGGAGGTCCCTCCGAAAAAGTTGGTATACTCCCGGGAGACCGCATCCTGCAGGCGGGAGATTCAATCCTGTCTGGCGTCAAAAGCCCAAACTCACGCATCCTGCGTATACTGAGAGGACCAAAAGGCTCGCAAGTAGGCCTGAAAGTTCTTCGCAAAGGGGTTGCCGAACCGCTTGCTTTCAATATCACCAGAGACGACATCCCCGTCTACAGCATTGACGCCTCATATATGGCAGATCCGGCTACCGGTTACATCAGGATATCGCGTTTTGCCGAAGGCACAGAGAAGGAATTTGTCAAAGCTCTGGCAGAATTGCGCAAACAGGGCATGAAAAATCTTATCATTGACCTTGAGGACAACGGTGGAGGGTTTCTGAACGCAGCCACCGACCTTGCGTCCCATTTTCTGGACAAAGGAGATCTAATAGTATATACGGACGCGCCAAAAATGGGAACCCACAATTATGTGGTCGAAAAAAACGGCGACATGCGCGATGGCAAACTCGTGATAATGGCCAACCAATATAGCGCCTCCGCAAGTGAAATCCTTTCCGGAGCCGTACAGGACAATGACCGCGGGCTAGTAGTCGGGCGGCGCACTTTCGGAAAAGGGCTTGTACAACGCCCGTTCCCCATGCCAGACGGATCCATGATCCGCCTTACCGTGTCACGCTACTACACCCCATCGGGTCGTTCCATACAGAAACCATATACGGCAGGAGACGGCGATGACTACCGCAAAGACATATTGCACAGATATGAGGCAGGAGAATTCTCGTCGGCAGACTCTGTGCACCTTCCTGATTCACTCCGCTACGAGACACTGCACAACAAGCGCCCGGTATATGGAGGTGGAGGCATAATGCCCGACCAGTTCGTGCCCATAGATACCACGTCATTCTCACCATATTATAGAGACTTGGTAGCAAAAGGCATCATCAGCCGATACAGCATCACATATGTCGACACCCACCGAAAAGAACTTAAAAAAGAATATCCAACCGAGCAAACATTCATTGACGGATTTGAAGTCAGCCCCGACATGATGCAGGAAATAGTGAAGATGGGGGAAAATGACAGCGTAAAATACAACGCGGAACAATTCGACCGTTCCGCCCCAATGATGCGCACCATAATAAAAGGGATCATCGGACGCGACCTCTTCACCACCTCCACCTATTTCAAGATAGTAAACCCGGCCCTAAACCCTGTCTATCGCGAAAGTCTGCAACTGATAAACGATGACGAACGTTACAGGCAGCTGCTGACACACGGACGCGATTATAGCAATAAATAAACCTATTGCAAACCCGCCAGACAATTGTGCGACGGATCAAATCAAGTAAAACATTCCAAAATTAAGCCAAAACGGACAGCAGAGATGCAAAAGAAAGTTAACGCCACGTCACTTTTAATGGCACTTCACCTGCCAGCAACAAACTAAAGCGTAACTTTGCACCGCCAATGACATACGCAGAGGCATTAATCTCTCTTACTCCCGGAACCAACAGACACGGAGATAGTCCAAGGTTCCGCAGCACCTATTAACCACTGAACATGGCAAATATTCTCACAACCCTTGTCGAAAGACAGAGCAGAAAATATAGCAACCGCGCCGCCATTTACCGGCGCACCCCCCGAGGAGAATGGCTCCCTTACAGCTGGACAGAATTGGGCAATATGGTCGATCAGGCCGCATGCGCCCTTGAAATACTGGGACTGAAAGAAGAGCAACGTATAGCAGTCTTCTCTCAAAACGACCCTGATATCATCGTTACGGACCTTGCCGCATTCGCCAATCGTGCCGTCCCCGTCAGCATATATGCCACCTCATCTCCACAACAGGTAGAATACATCGTCAGGGATTCTGGAGCAGAAATACTCTTTGTAGGCAGCCAGGAGCAGTATCATATCGCCCTTAAGGTAATGGACAAAGTGGCATGTCTACGTCAGATAGTGGCATTCTGTGAAGTGGCACGTGAAGACGGAGACAAAACAACAATGACATTCAACCAGCTGCTGGAACTCGGAAAAGCTGCCACGGCAGACTGCCATGCAGAAGTCAGACGCCGCACGGCAGCAGCTACCCCCGATGACATTGCCACACTTCTTTATACATCCGGCACTACCGGAGATCCCAAGGGTGCGATATTGCCTCATTCTTGCTTCAACGCCGCCATTGAGATACACCACCAGCGCCTGACCTCGATTTCAGACGCTGATACATCGCTATGCTTCCTTCCCTTGAGCCATATATTCGAAAAAGCATGGACTTTCTTCTGTCTTGACTGCGGCATCCGTGTCTATGTCAATGCAGATCCCAAAGAGATACAGAACACCATTCGCGAGGTGCGCCCTACATGCATGTGTTCCGTGCCACGTTTCTGGGAAAAAGCCTATGCGGCAATCCAGGAAAAGATGAGCCGCATGAAGCCAGTCAGCCGCTGGATGTGCGCGCGCGCATTAAAAATCGGGCGCAAACGCAATCTGGAATATGTGCGTCTCGGAAAGAAAGTGCCGGCATGGCTCGAAACACGCTACAGGTTCTATGACAAACGTGTATTTGCCAAAGTACGCCGCATCATGGGTATAGAACACGGCAACATATTCCCCACAGCTGGGGCGCCACTCAGCGCCGCAATCACAGAGTTTTTCCGCACAATGGATGTGCCTATCGTGATTGGCTACGGTCTCTCGGAAACCACTGCCACAGTAAGCTGCTACCCCGATACAGGTTATGAAATAGGCACCGTTGGCACCCTGCTTCCAGGAATAGAAGTCAAGATAGGAGCTGAGAACGAAATACTTGTGAAAGGCCCTACTGTAATGCGCGGATACTTCAACAAACCTGAAGAGACAGCCAACTCATTCACTGAAGACGGATTTTTCCGTACCGGCGATGCCGGATATTTCGACGGACAGGGAGCACTTGTACTCACCGAACGTATAAAGGATCTTTTCAAAACGTCAAACGGCAAATATATAGCCCCACAAGCTATAGAAAGCCGCCTTGGAGAAGACAAATATATTGAGCAGGTGGCAGTGATCGGCGACAACCGTAAGTTTGTCACAGCCATCATAGTGCCTGCCGTAGAAGCTATAAAAGAATATGCCCAACGGAAAAAAATACAATACCGTTCGCTTGAAGAATTGCTCAAAAACACTCAGGTGCGAGATCTTATAAGCCGACGCATAGAAACTCTCCAGGAGGGACTGGCTTCATTCGAGAAGATCAAAAAGTTCACTCTGCTCCCCAACGAGTTCACCATGGAGGCGGGAGAGCTGACAAACACTTTGAAAATACGCCGTCCGGTAATCAACCGCCACTATGCTTCGGAAATCGAAGCCATGTATGCCTGACCTATCAAGTCCGTTTACTACTGGGACATAACATATATACATAACACAGGCGATGTGCCGGATAATCGGCACATCGCCTGTGTTATGTATATATGGATGATACTTACAGCAACATCCTTATAATGCAAAATAAGCTACAATAATCAAAGGGTTATACGACGGGTCGTTGAACCGGCACGCAGAATATATATACCCCTTGACTCAAGTTTTATACGGTGCATACCAGGTTTAAGGCTTTCACGGGAAATGAGTTGCCCAAGAATGGAAAAAATCTTTACAGTGACAGGCTTCTCACTTGATATATATATATAACCGTCGGCTACGACAATGCTGACCTCAGATTCAGTGTCGAAACTTTGCACGACAGCAGGACGCGGCGAGCTTACCTCCTCCCAAGTTGCCATTTGGGCGGCAGTACCATCCATACCGCATGCCGCCATAACAACTGCTGCTATCAATATTTTACGCCACTTTCTCATCTTGGATATTCAACTCACAAAATTAAAAAAATTTTCTATTCTCTCCAAAACAACTTTTCAGTCCCATTGTTAAAATATTTGTCTGGAGAGACATTCCCTGCCATTATTCAACTATTATGAACAGATACAGATTGTATTACGGGAAATAATTCATACATTTGCGGTAATTTGCCGGGGAAGTTTCTGCCATATATCTCAGGCCACTGGCCTAAGTGCATGATTACAGACCGGAAATTAGTCTGAATCGTTGCCAAAAACATGCAACTGATCAAAATATAAGACTGTTCATCAGCAAAGAAGTTTATTCGATGGGATTGTATAAGAAAAAAAATATAGCCTTGGGAGCTTTCGGGAGATTGATATTTCCAGAAAACCTCTGGACAAGGGAGTTCCTGTTGGCATGGGCCGGATGTTTCCTTACAGTTATAGTCTTTGACCTGCTATGGTGTGCCCAAACCACATTCCGTGCATTCAGCTTTGCCGGCACATATATCAACGCCTTCACACTGTCAATCGCCCTTTCGTTACCTACCGTACTAAGCAGGCGCATATGGCCCCAGATCACAGCAATGGCCATAGTTGATCTTCTGATGATCGCCAACCTGATGTATTGCCGCACCTATTTCAACTCGATTCCGCCGGCAAGCTATATGTTTATACGCCAGGTATTTGATTTTCATACCAGTATCGCCGACTCTTGGAGTTGGCGATACCTTGCGTTACCCGCGGTAACGCTCCTCACACTTATGCTGATGCATACCGACAAGGAAAAACGACGCCCGTCCCTTATACTTTATCTTGCAGCAGCAGGAGCGGCATTATTCCTGTCAGCCATGTCAGCGCTGTTTGCCGGAGGCCTTACATCACACGTCGCCAAACTTAAAGGAGAGTGTTATTATGCCACAACACCGCCCGTAGTGTACACGTTGTTCGGAACTCTTGCCGCTGAAATGTCAACGCGTCAGAGCGAGATTACCGAAACAGACCGCCATGAAGTGGCAAAATGGGGAAAAGAGCATCTCCACCTGCAAAGCATGATACATTCCCCTATAGCGGAATCAGACAGCCTGCGGCGTGACAACCTTGTTGTCGTCATATGTGAATCACTGGAGTCATGGCCCATTGGAGCGCGGCTTGAAGGCAAGGAACTTACCCCACAGCTCAACGCCGCAATGGCAGATACGGCTTCGACATGGTACGCGAATCATGTATTGTCACAAGTCGGAAACGGACGCAGTATTGACGGCCAGTTGTTGATGCTAGCCGGAATATATCCGATGCGCAATGATGTATATTCAATGAAATATCCTGAAACGCGATTCTTTGCACTTCCGGAGGCCATGAAAGAGCAAGGTGCCGCGACATATCTGCTCAGTGGCGACAAACCTTCTACATGGAACCAAGGGCTTGTCGCCCGGAATTTCGGTATAGAGAAACAGGAAATGGCCGACAGCTGGGACAATTCTGAACGCATAGGCCATCCAAAACGTCTCAGCGACGGCTCACTTATGGAACAATCCATCGCCAAGATGCAACGTGGCGAGATATGGCCGGAAGGTGAAAAAGCATATGTGCAGATCGTTACTTACACCGGCCACAATCCTTTCAAAATACCAGAGAAATTCAAAACCATCAGTTTTTCCGGCAACTATCCTGAAAAACTTACCGATTATCTGACTACGGTGCACTATACGGACCAGGCTCTCGGACGGCTGCTTGACTATCTGAAAAGCCGGCCTGACTGGCACCGCACAATGGTTGTCATCGTTGGTGACCATGAGGCCCTGGCGTCATGGCGTCACGAAATGCGCAACTCAATTGAAGGACGGAAACTTGTATCCCCCTCGGGATACGTGCCAATGATTGTGCTAAATTCTCCGGTACGGGGATACCGCACAAGTGTAATGGGACAAGTTGACGTATACACCACGTTACTTGAACTTATGGGACTTCCATACCACTGGCGTGGAATGGGATTCTCGGCGCTCGCACCCGAAAGTCCGCGATTCGCGTTCGATTTTCAGGGATCAATGGAGGGCACAACAGCCGGAGCGCTTCCCGGCATGAAAGAACATGTTGCCTCATCTCCCGGAATATCAGATCTTATGATACGCCATAATTTAATAAACAAATAATATTGTAACGCATAAACACGATGTTCTGGTTCTTTGACTACATAACCGTGCCATGGGTGTATTGGACAGTATGGATCCTATACTCCCTCACTATTTTCGGCATAATAGCGGTTATTGTAAGCGAGAACCGAAACCCTGTGAAATCGCTCGCATGGGTCACCGTACTGCTGGTGGTGCCGATCGTGGGACTGGTGTTATATATCGTCTTCGGCAGGAACATACAGACAAAACGCATAATCTCCAGGCGCAACCGCCGGAAGCTGAGAAAACTCAATGCCACTACAGCTTCAAAAACCAAAAAAACCGACTGCCCGCCACATCAGACCAGACAAGTCAATCTGGCACAGTCGCTGTGCAGTTCCACCCTGCATACCGGCAACGAGGTGACACTTTTTGACAACGGTACAGACAAATTCAACTCACTCCTTGCAGACATTGCTGCCGCACGCCGGTATATCAACCTTCAATATTATATCATAATAGATGACAACATCGGCAACCAGGTGATCAACGCTTTGACAGAGCGGGCACAAGCCGGTGTGAAAGTGAGGGTGATCTATGACCATGTAGGGTCTTTCAAACTTTCACGCAAAGCCTGCCGACGCATGAAAGAGGCCGGCATAGAAGCATATCCGTTTTTCAAAGTCGTATTTCCACCATTCGGCACCCGTATCAACTGGCGCAATCACCGCAAACTCGCCATTATTGACGGCGAGATAGGTTATATCGGCGGAATGAACATTGCCGACCGTTATGTGACGGGGGGCAAACTATTTGATACATGGCGCGACCTGCATCTACGTGTGCGGGGACCTGCCGTCGGTGCGCTCCAGCAATCGTTTGCCGTGGACTGGAATTTCATGGGACAGCCCCTCATAGAAGAGGAAGCCGGCACAGAGATTGACACTGAATTTCCGGCAAACATGCAACTTGTGACAGGTGGACCGACCTCACAATGGATGAATATGACACTCATTTTTCAGCATGCCATATCCTCGGCACAGAAATGCGTGTATATCATGACCCCCTATTTCATCCCGTCAGAAGGATTGCTTCATGCCCTGCAAGTAGCGGCACTGGGAAAGGTGGATGTGCGCGTCATGCTGCCATACCGGTCAGACAGCGATATGCTGCGATGGGCATCATTCTCATATATACAGGATTGCCTTAGGGCTGGGATAAAAGTATATCTTTATAAAAAAGGGATGCTCCACAGCAAAGCGATAATAATAGATGATGATTTCGCTACCGTCGGCTCAACCAATTTCGATTTCCGTAGTTTCGAGCACAACTTCGAGGCCAACATGCTTATCTACTCCCAGGAGTTTAACAGCCGCATTAAATCTCAGTTCATGCGCGACCAGAAGGAATGCGAACGCGTCACCGCCGTCACATGGCGGCAGCGTCCACTTCTCGAAAAATCCCTTGAATCATTCATGCGCCTTTTCTCCCCCATCCTTTAGCTTAGGAACAGGCACGCGTCGCCGTAACTTAGGAAACGGTAATTTCCGGCCATGGCATGGTCGTAAACAGAACGCCATTCCCCACCGGTGAAAGCGCTCACCAGAAGGAGGAGTGTGGATCGGGGCTGATGGAAATTTGTGACCATACCTTTGACTATCCTGTATTTATATCCCGGAGCTATAATGACGCGCGTGGATGCCATGAATGTATCACCCTCGAAACTGCCAAGAAGTGCGGCAAGGGCATCCTTGACAGAAATATCCGGATGCGACGACGAATAAGGATACCACTGGGGAAGCTCATCGGGACGCACCCCTTGCGATGCCAGGCATCCGAGGTGATACAGGCTCTCGAGAGTGCGCACGGAGGTAGTGCCTACAGCCACAATACGGCGCCCGGTATCTGCAAGCTCCTCTATAAGCGCCCTGCTCACAGCAATAAACTCGCTGTGCATGAGATGCTCCCCTATCTCGTTTGACTGGACCGGCTGGAATGTGCCGGCGCCGACATGCAAAGTAAGTTCACGACGCGGTATACCCCGTGAGGATATCCCGGCGAGCACGCGGTCCGTAAAATGCAATCCGGCAGTAGGAGCCGCAACCGATCCGTCTATATGCGAATACACAGTCTGGTAATCCGACGAATCTGAAGCCTCAGTGGAACGGTTAAGATAAGGCGGAATCGGTATTTCTCCGGCCGCCTCTATTATTTCCGCGAATGTGACTTCCGGAACATCCCATGAAAATTCTATGATGGAAGCATTTGCTTCCCGGCTGATACGAAGGGCATTGAATTTGACTGCACGGCCTCCTACGTTAAGCTCCATTGTAAGCTGTCCCTGCTTCCATTTCTTGGAATTTCCGACAAAACAGGTCCAGGAACAATGCGAGGTACAGGCGAAACTTACAGCATAATCGCGTGGCTCAACAGGCTCCAGGCAGAATATCTCTATCAACGCCCCTTCCGGTTTGCGGAAACGCAAACGGGCGTTAATGACACGTGTATTATTATACACCAGCATGGAATCCTCCGGAAGAAGTTCCGGTAAATCAATGAACTTACAGTCTTCAATAGTGCCATCTCCGTGACGCACAAGCAGTTTGCAGCTATCACGCTCTGTAAGCGGGTATTTTGCTATGCGCTCGTCCGGCAGGGCATAGTCGAAATCGTCAATTCTCAAATTCTGTACCATGCCGCAAAGTTACTGAAATGTCAGGGAAAATGCGTAAGTTTGCATATAGAAAGGGTTAAACATACAAAGAAAAACAAAGAACAAATAGCTATATGGCAAAGATAGGTGACCAGGTTCGCTTCCTAAGCTCCACAGGGGGTGGCCGCGTGGTAAAGATAGACGGGCAGATAGCCCATGTGGAAGAGGAGGACGGATTTGTTACTCCGGTAATGCTTAAGGAGCTTGTCGTGGTCAGCAGCCCAGGGGAGGAAACCTCCCGACGCGATATCTTCGGCGGCACTACACAACACCGCCAGGGACGCGAGCGTGAAGCTAAAAGCAAATTTGTGCCCACACAAGTGCCGGAAGCGCCAAAACCGGAACCTGTGGTCGAGACACCCGGCGGAGACAAACTGAATGTGACGCTGGCTTATGCTGCTTTGGAGCTGAAACATCTTTCCACCACCTCATACGAGGCATACCTGGTAAATGACTCCAATTATTTCCTCTATTTCACATACCTGTCACGCGCAGACGAAGAGGAGGGATGGACAACACGATATGCAGGTATTATAGAACCCAACATGCAGATTTTCCTTGAAGAACTGACCCGCGAACAGGCCGGACGTCTTGACAGGATCGCTTTCCAATACGTGGCATTCAAAAGAGACAAACAGTTCCGCCTCAAAGCTCCGGTAGCGGTAGAGACACGCATGGATACCACCAAATTCTTCAAACTTCACTGTTTCCGCGAGAATCCCTATTTTGATGAACCTGTGCTTGCCGTAGATATAGTAAAGAACGACATTCCCCAGCGCGCCATGGCCATAGACAGCGCCCGACTTGAGGACGCAATGAAACAGAAACGCCATAATGACAGTCGCCCCTTGCGAAAACCGGTACAGAAAAAACAACCCAAAGACGGACCGTTAGTCGTGGATCTGCACATACATGAGCTTCTTGACAACACCCACGGCATGAGCAACGCTGATATTATAAATTATCAGATTGACACTTTCCGTAAGATAATGGACGAGAATCTCCGCAACAAAGGGAAGAAAATAGTATTCATACATGGCAAAGGTGAAGGCATACTACGCCAGGCGCTCATGAAAGAGCTGAGCCACAGCTACAAGGGGCATGATGTGCAAGACGCATCATTCCGCGAGTATGGCTACGGAGCCACACAGGTTACCATTCGCTAAACTTTATAAGCAGAAATATGCTTGTCACATTCTCAGGAACAGGCAACTCGCTCGCCGTGAGCCGGCACCTCGGCGCCCGGCTCGGCGGCGAGACCGTGATGCTCGAAAACCGGATGTTGCTGAAACCGGAAGATACAGTTCTGGAAGTAACACCCGGGGAACCTGTTGTTTGGATATGCCCGGTCTATTCATGGGGAATACCCCCTGTGGTTGAGCGGTTCATAAAAAAAGTGAGGTTCAAAGGAGCGCACCAGTCGCCGCATTTCCTTGTGGTCACATGCGGCGACGATATAGGATATGCCGACAATTGCTGGCGGCAACTTATAGGAAGACGCGGATGGACCCCCCGTGGCAGTTTTTCAGTAACAATGCCAAACACCTATGTGCTGATGAAAGGGTTCGACGTTGACAGTCCCGAAACCGAATCCAGAAAAATGCAGGAAATGCCGGCACGTGTCAATGCCATCGCTGAAGCCATAACCCAGTTTTTTTCAGGGGATGATGTGGTGCGCGGCAGTGCGGCATGGATCAAGACATATGTGGTACGTCCACTTTTCAACATTTTCTGCACCTCCCCCCGCCCTTTCCACAGCTCTGACGCGTGTATAGGATGTGGCAGATGTTCCCGCAGTTGCCCTATGGAAAACATAACAATGGAAGAGGGGCGCCCGCAGTGGCACAACCATTGCGCCCTATGCCTGCGGTGCTACCATATCTGCCCCGAGCATGCCGTGGAGTATGGGAAAGCCACCGGCTCCAAAGGGCAGAAATGCATTTACTGAAAAATGTACGTAATCATACGCCAAGAACCTGGCACAGATGCGGGATCGCCTCTAAGGCGTTCTGGTCTGCACGCACTGGCACAATTGAAGCATAATGGCGTTCAAGCCAGTAAATATCCGTATCCGTACTTTCCGGCTCATCGTTCTGGAGCTTGCCGGTAAGCCAGAAAAACGGCTTTCCGTGCGGATCGGTATACTCTTGATACTCTTCTGTCCAATGGCTGCGGGCGGCACGTGTGACACGCATGCCTTCAATCTTCACTTTGGCGGGAAAATTCACATTAAGGCACACCCCTTCAGGCAATCCATTCTCTATCACGGCACGTGTAATTTCCTTGATGTAAGGCGTACACTCGCTGAAATCAGCCTTAAGGGAATGATGGAGCAATGAATATCCGATGGCAGGGATCCCCTGCATGCAAGCCTCGAAAGCCGCACCCATCGTACCGGAATATATAACTGAATTACCTGCATTCGAACCATGGTTGACACCCGACAAAAGCAGATCCGGTTTACGCGGCAGGATATGATGCATAGACAGCTTGACGCAATCTACAGGTGTCCCGTTAACCGAAAACACACGTGCTCCATTATACCCCTCGTGCTCCTTTATACGTAAAGGGGCATTGACCGTAAAAGCTGAGGATTGTCCTGAATGCGGTACAGCAGGTGCCACCACATAAACCTCTCCAAGATCCTTCACACAATCCACAAGATAATGCAACCCTCTGGCCTCTATACTGTCATCGTTGGTAATAAGTATCAACATGGAAAATAAATCGCAATTAAAGTAAAACCACCGGACTCAAGTCCAGACCCAGTCAGATTATGCAAAGTTACAAAATTTCCCCGGATTACAACCTATGAGGATGATCCGCAATGGCAAGCATGGCGTCATCTCCAGAAGAATCCCCGTAAGCCCACACGTCACAACTGTCAATATCATTGATTTCTTTACTGATACGCCTCACCTTCTCCACTCCATGGCAATTAGGAGTAAGAAAACGACCTGTAAGAATGCCCGTTGACGCATCAATTTCAGGTTTGGTGGCAATCACATTTCGTATTCCATATCTTCTCGCCCATGGAATAATCCACCTGTCAATACTTGCGCTTACTATATAAATATCATCTCCGGAACAACGATGGCTATCCAAAACGGCTATACCTTCCGGTCTTATATCTCTGTCTACAACAGAAACGAAACTATGAGCTTTCTCATCAAAATATGATAACGGCATGCCTCTATACAGGCACCCGAATAAACGTTCTTTTGCTTTGGAATTTGACAGGATACCACATTTCCATCCTACAATCCAAGGCAATGACCAACACATAGCCCAAAAGAATTTCCTGCGTCCTACAGCATGAACGGCAAAAGTAACCAAAGTGTCATGGCGTGTCAGAGTGCCGTCAAAATCAAACAATGCAACCTTACGTTTCATCAACTCCTTGATATAAATAACACACCTGCCATTATAAACAACAATCCTGCTATCTTCATGGCATTTAATTCCTCACCAAGCATAAAATATCCCAATAACACCGCTATTACATAACCGAAACTTACCATGGGATACGCTTTGCTCAAATCAAGGCGCGATAGCACTACAAGCCATAATAAGAAACTTAATGCATAACATAACACACCAGCGATGAAATTCCAGTTGAACAATATCCTTTTTCCGGCTTCAAAAACATCATTACTGACGACAGTACCACCGACGCCTATCTTCAAACAATATTGGGCCACAGCTCCCAACACTATGCTTACCAATGCTACGACATATACCATCATATAAAGTCAGAGATACAATATTATTGCAAATACGAAAAGCCAACACAAGATACAATACTGTATAAACCGGTCTTTCATCAATATCTTTGTCGGGCTTCCACTTTTAAGGTCCACGATAGAAACCTGCAGATAACGTAAAATACCTGCCAATACAAATATTGACGTAACAAATACATAACCGCTACCCAAGCGATGCTCCACTTCGGGCGACACAGTATAGATTATATAACATACGATGGTTATGGAGCCGATTATACCCAAAACCTGATTCATAAACGGGATGTTATACCTGAGTATATTTTTCCGTGATACGACCCCGGTAGTATCATGCAACACTACATCATCCCTACGCTTAGCAAATGCCAGAAAAAGAGCTAACAGGAAAGTCATACATATGATCCATGGAGACAGCCATATATCACATGCCACTCCACCACTTATAAGACGCAACACAAAACCAAGTGACACAATAAACACATCTACAATTGCATATTGTTTTAACTTCAGACAATACAATATGTTCAACACCAAATACAACACCAGTATAAAAGCGACATCTAAGTTATGAACCCCATTTCCTAACAATGGTATTGAAAGTGCACCGAATATAAGACACACCATTATGGCATAAGCACTTTTTACTGAGACATCTCCCGACGCAATCGGCCTAAAACGTTTTCGCGGGTGTGCCCTGTCCGCCTCCACATCCCTTATATCGTTAAGGCAATATATCGAACTTGCCATCAGCGAGAATGCTAGAAAAACCCATAACGCAGCTTTCCAACACTCCATATCCAGTAATTCCCCTCCGAAAAACAACGGGACAAAAACAAAACCGTTTTTTACCCACTGCGTAGGCCGAAGCAAACGCAATATAGATTTCACCTTATTCATACGATAGCTCCAATTAAAGATTTAGCAAACATGATGACCCCATTAAAAAAAGATGCATATACACTCTGTTTTATCGCTCCATAAACATCAAAATAACACGGTGGCACAGCAAACAAAAGAAGTATCAAAATCATAATTCCTTTGGTAGGCACTATCACCTGATCTATCTTATTGTTAAGTACCGCAACAAGCTCATATATTTTCTTCGGAAGAAGTTTGGACAGGCGCCATCTCGGGAAAAGCAGAAAAGCAGTAAAAGCAGAAACGACGGCATATTGGTACAAACGTGCATAATCACAACTCAGAAACAGGAACATCGGCAACATGCACACAATTGAAAACAAAAACAGAACTGAAAGATTTGTCCTGTCATCCTTATTAAATGAATTCCTTTCCCGGAATACCCAAAGGAAGTTGACCACAAAATAATATGTTATTAAAAATCCCAGGGGTCTTATGAAAAAAGTTACCCATCCCAACATCCCAGAGAAATTCAACCTGATATGGCCTCGTATCGCGGCCAACGTATCCCACCCGATAGCTCCTATGCTATTGTTTTTCTCAATATGCATGGCATTCTCGCCAAGTAGTTCCTGCCATGAAACCACAATCGAACTTACATGTTGCATGGAACCATGGTATACTGACAAAAACAGAAACACACCTATAATAACAAGAGAAAAACTTATTCCTTGCTTAGATTTTAAATTACCATTAAAGAGCAACAATGCGACAATAGGTAATCCCCAAAAAACAAAGGCCTCATGCATAAAAAGCCCCAGTGACGAAATTATAACCACGGCCGATATTTTTGCATTTCCCATCTTGCCGTTGGCCAACAACAGCATTATCAATATAAGCAGACAGTAAAGCATGTAATCCTTTCTGATTATATCACCTACATACCCGCAAAACAATGGTGACAGAATCAGAAACCAGCAATAATTCCTGGATCGGAACTTCTTTAAAAAGAAATATACGACGAACAGATAGGCACTTATACATACCGGGAGAATGAAAGCCGCAGGCTCCAAACCGGTATATCTGCATAAATGATACAAGATCTCGCCCAACAATCCCCGTCTTACGAATCCTCCCTGAAAGTTTATCATAAATTCAGAGTAACTCCAGTCATTATAGTTAAATGACGACGCTCTTATGCCTAAGGCCACATAAAGGCGCTCTACAAGCGATACTATGGCGCATAGTAATAAACCTGTGTTTGTGTGATAAAAAACTTACCTTTGCAGAC
>CANRWW010000018.1 GCA_947643665.1 uncultured Porphyromonadaceae bacterium
GATAGGTTCTTATAATCCGAACACTAATCCTGCTACAATTACTCTTAACTTCGAGCGCGCTTTGTATTGGGTAAATGTTGGTGCACAGCCCACCGACACTGTACGCAGCATCCTTTCTAACGAAGGTGTATTGCTGATGAAACACCTTCAGGGTGGCGTAAAAAAAGGTGCTTTTGATGAAGCTGAGGCGCAAAAACGTTTCGACGCATGGAAAGCCAACAAACAGCAGGCTGTAGACAAACTGAAAGTGTCTATGGCAAGCAAGCGTGAACTCCAAGAAAAGGAACGCCTTGAGGCTGAAAAAGCCAAGAATGCTGCCAAAGCAGAGGAAGTAGCCAAGAAGAAAGCTGAAATTGCTGCCGCCAAGGCCGCAGAAGAAGCTGCTGCCAAAGCTACCGAGGCGACTGAGGAAACTCCCGCTACAGAAGAAGCCCCTGCCGAATAATTCAATTAATCGGTAACGACCATAGACCTGAAAGTTCTATCGCATTAAAAGGCGATGTGTCATAAAATGTGACACATCGCCTTTTTATATATGGCCGGTAGATCATTGAAGCTGTATGGCGAATCGCTCTACTATACAGAGAATACATTTGGAAGCAGGAAACCCAATTATCAAATATCATAATGCCAGGAGATTGTCTGCATAGCGTCTTCCAACCGGCAGCATTGTGCCGTTAATCAAATGTACATTCTGCCTTGTAAACGATTTTATCCAGTTACGCGCTAAAAGAAACGACTTATGCACTCTGACAAATTCTTTGTCAGGAAGCATGTCGCACAATGACTTCAATGAGTTGCTTGCGAGAATCATATCGCCGTTTTGTATATATATCTTGGAATAGTTCTCCATCGCTTCAATGTATATGATATCGGATATCATAACTGGAACATTATTGTATTCCTGCTTTACAATAATGCTTCTTTTTTCATCAGATAGGTGCATGAAATTAAGCCGTCTCATAGCCTTTTCCATTGCCATGGAAAAACGCTCGTACGAAAATGGCTTATGCAAGAAATCAACAGCATCCAGATTAAACCCGTCAACGGCATACTCCATATAAGCAGTAGTAAAGATGAAACAGGTGTTTTCAGGCAAACATCCGGCTATATGCAACCCGCTGATATCATTCATCTCTATATCCAGAAAAACAATGTCGGGTCTTTGTTCCATAATAGCTTCGAGACCGGTTTCAGGCTCACTGAACGCAGACAGTGTCATTCCATCCATACGGCTACAGAATTGCTTTATAACTTCAAGCGCTATAGGTTCATCGTCAATAGCAATACATCTTACGGTGCCCATCATATCAATCGGATTTCAAGTTGAACATTATATTTACCATTTTCCCCACGAACAGACAAATTATACTTTCCGGGATATATCAGATCCAATCTCGAACGTGTGTTTTTAAGACCTATGGAATTGTTGTTTCTTTCATCTTTGTGGGTCATTATGTCATTGATACACTGAAATGCCAGTATCCCATCCTTAAGGGTCACAGAAATATCAATCGCACAGTCGCGATTAGATGAAGTCCCATATTTGAACGCATTCTCTACAAATGTGATCATCAGCATCGGATGGACAAGCATAGAATCGTCGTCTATGACAGTATGATAGTTTACTGTCGTGTGGTTATTAAGCCTCAAGCGCTGTAGCTCGATATAGTTCATAATATAATCCAACTCGTCTCTTAGGGCGATACGGTCTGCCTTTATTTGTGAATACGAATATTTTACAAGATCCGTAAATTTTATAAATGCGCTTTCTGCTTTGTCCGATTTACTAATGACAAGTCCATACAGGGTATTCATCGTATTGAAGAAAAAGTGTGGATTGATCTGCGCTTTATACAATGCAAGTTCTGCCTGCTTTTTCTGAGCCTCGAACTCCTTTTTCACCAATATCTGACGAAATAGTTCAAGAAGCAGGGATATTGAAAGACTGTATCCGCTTACGACTAAAAACATAAACCAGACGGTCTGTGCCCTCAGATGCTCATGAAAGTTGGGATGCCGGTCCCCTATAGGAGCGATATATTTGGGATAAGGAAATTTGGACATAAGAAAAGCGACAAAGACCAGTGCGACGATGCAGCAAATGAACTTAAAGTATTTTTTTTGCAAAATCATCTGTGGCATATTCATATATCTTATGAAAAAATATACGCCATACAGGAAACAGATAAGTGTAATTGCAAATGATGGATACTTTACAATCCATTTTTCCACCGGCACAAGTGCTATGATAAGCGGAAGAAAAATGCAACACAAAAAAAGATCTATGGATAATGTGATTTTGTTTGAGTTCATGATGCAAAATTAGTTCTTTTATTTTATCAGACAAAAGTGTCTGATGCTGTTCGTCAATACATATGGTAGTTCGTCAATGACGGTTTTGTAATATGGCATAATATTGATATTTTTGTATAAAACTATATTGAGAGATGAACAAAACTATTCCTGTGATCTTAGGAGGAGCAATAATACTTATACTTACCTCCTGCGATAAAAAACAGATTGATCAAAATTCAAGCGCAAATTATCCGGTTAAGGTTCTTGATACGACAGATCAGACACTTACCACAACCTATGCCGCAACTATAACTGGTTGCCAAACTGTGGAAATAAGGCCGCAGGTCGAAGGCATGCTAACCAGTATATGCATTCGTGAAGGGGCACCTGTGCGTAAAGGGCAGATACTTTTTGAAATTGAACCTGCACAATTCCAGGCGGCTTATGACATTGCGCTTGCTAACGTACACAGTGCCGAAGCTGCAGTATCAACAGCCCAGCTGGTACTGGACAGTAATAAAGAACTTTATAAGGAAGAGGTAATATCTGATTTCGAACTCAATACCGCTAAAAATGAGTTGGCTGAAGCGAATGCAAAACTCAGACTTGCCAATGCGGAACTTGATAAAGCCGCTACCAACCTGTCTTATACACAGGTTAAATCTCCTGTAAATGGTGTGGCAAGTATGATACCATACCGCGTAGGGGCGCTTGTTGGTACCAATATTTCAGCCCCATTGGTTACTGTCAGTGACGATGGCGAAATATATGCATATTTTTCCATGGCGGAAAACCAAATGCTTGAGTTGGTGAGGCAATATGGTTCATTGAAAACGGCATTGTCGGAAATACCTGAAGTTGATTTCAAGATGAGCGATGGTGAAATATACCCCTTGAAAGGACATATTGACGCTGTAAGCGGAACTATAAACAGTTCGACTGGAGCTATCAGTTTTCGTGCAGTTTTTCCAAATCCAGACAGGCTCCTACGTGATGGCGGCACAGGCTCTGTCATTATACCGTCTGTTCACAAAGATTGTATCGTAATACCGCAGGGCGCCACATATGAATTGCAGGATAAGGTCTTTACCTATAAAGTAATTGATGGCAAAGCTGTTTCCACGGAGATCGAAATACTTCCTTATAATAACGGTAAGGAATATGTTGTTGCCGAAGGGCTACAGAAAGGTGATACTATTGTATCGGACGGTGCCGGTTTATTGAAAGAGGGAACAATCATAAATGCAAAAGGTGGAAATTAAAATTATTGTGAACATTCTCTTATGACAATAAAGACATTCATTGATAGACCGATATTATCATGCGTCATATCGGTTGCGATTGTTCTGCTCGGGTTGATATCACTGATAGGATTGCCCGTTGAGCAATTTCCGGAGATTGCACCGCCTACAGTAAGCGTCAGTACCAGTTATGCAGGTGCCAATGCAGAAACTGTACAGAAGAGTGTGATCGTACCTATTGAGGAAGCGATTAATGGTGTTGAGGATATGTTGTATATGGTTTCCTCTGCAACAAATACAGGATCTGCAAACATACAGGTATATTTCCGACAGGGCACTGACGGTGATATGGCTATGGTCAATGTACAAAACCGTCTTGCATCTGCGCAAGGTTTATTGCCGGCCGAAGTCACAAAAAATGGTGTCAATGTGAGAAAGCGACAGACATCTCGCATAAAGACACTTGCATTATATAGTCCAGATGGAAGATTCGATGAAAAGTTCCTCAACAATTACATGAAGATCAATATCGAGCCTCGTCTGTCACGTGTTGCAGGAGTTGGTGAGGTTGATATCAGAGGGGCGGATTATTCGCTCAGGATCTGGCTTGACCCGGGTAAAATGGCACAATATAAGCTCATGCCTTCTGATATCCGTAAAGTTCTTGAAGAACAGAACTTGGAATCGCCTACAGGCACATTGGGCGCTGAGTCGGATAACACATTCCGTTACACATTAAAATATCGCGGACGATATGAAAATGAAACCGATTTTGAAAATCTTGTTGTAAAAGCATTGTCTGACGGATCCATACTCCGTTTAAAAGATGTTGCAAAGATCGAATTGGGCTCCAGGTCATACGAGTACATCGGCTCTGTCAATGGCAAGCCGGGGACAACATGCATGATATCACAAACAGCCGGATCAAATGCAAACGAGATCATAAAAGCTGTAGACAAAGAGATTGAGACCATCAGGCAGTCGTTGCCTAAAGGGATGGAGATTGTTGACTTGATGAGTACCAAAGACTTCCTTGACGCGTCTATTAACAATGTATTAAAGACGTTATTCGAGGCCGTAGTCCTGGTGGTATTGGTCGTATATCTGTTTTTGCAGAGTTTTAAAGCAACAATTATCCCGACTCTGTCAATCATAGTATCATTGATAGGTACTTTTATATTCCTTAATATTGCAGGATTCAGTCTTAATCTTATCACCCTGTTTGCACTTGTGCTAGTCATAGGCACAGTTGTGGATGATGCCATTGTTGTAGTGGAAGCTGTGCAGGCCAAATTTGACGAAGGAGTGAAATCTCCATACGACGCAACAGTACAAGGGATGAGCGGAATCACAGCGGCATTGCTAACCACTACTGTTGTATTTATGGCGGTTTTCATACCCGTAAGTTTCATGGGTGGTACTACCGGCACATTCTATACCCAGTTTGGATTAACCATGGCGGTGGCAGTAGGTATATCGTTGTTGAATGCCATGACTCTTAGTCCCGCTCTGTGTGCACTTATTATGACACCGCACGATAGTGACGGGAAAAAAAGTTTTTCTTCCCGTTTTCATACCGCATTTGATGCTACGTTTAGCCGGCTTGTGCACCGTTACACTACCGGTGTCAAATTTATGATTTCAAGGAAGTGGCTTACGCTAATACTTATTATATTGGCGGGTAGCAGCCTGTACTATATGATGCAGACTACAAAAACAGGATTGGTACCGCAGGAGGATATGGGATCTATTAACATAGACGTTCAGACACCGGCGGGCACAAATCTTACTGAAACGATGAATATCATGGAAGAAATAGACCGCCTGATTTCAGATATTCCACAAATCAAGATGTACTCAAAAACTGCAGGATGGGGAATGATGAGCGGTATCGGTTCGTCAAGCGGGATGTTCAATATAAGATTAAAAGATTGGAATGAGCGCACCGAAAAAGGTGATGATATCAATTCAGTCATTGATGAAATATACAAACGGACAAAAAATATAACCGGAGCAAAAATTATAGTCTTCACACGTGGTATGATACCAGGTTATGGAGTAAGTAACGGCTTTGAAATTCATGTCCAGGATCAAAAAGGTGGCAGAATTGAAGATTTGCAAAAGATAACCAACAATGTGATAGCAGAATTGGCAAAGCGCCCGGAGATTGCACGCGCATCAACATCGTTTGATACCAAATACCCGCAGTATTTGGTAGAAGTTGATGCTGCCAATGCATTGCGACATGGTGTGCAGCCGGGAGATGTGTTAAGCGCATTGTCCGGATATATAGGTGGATCATATGCTTCTAACATCAACCGTTTTTCAAAACTATACCGTGTGATGCTCCAGGCATCTCCGGAATTCAGGCTTGATACGCAGGCGTTAGCAAATATTTTTGTAAGAAATTCATCCGGAGAGATGACGCCGATAAACCAATTTCTGAAATTAAAAAAAGTTTATGGTGCGCAATCCTTGTCGCGGTTCAATCTGTTCTCTTCCATTCAAGTCAATGGCACTCCTGCAACAGGATATAGCTCCGGTGAGGCAATTGCTGCCGTTCGGGAAGTTTGTGCGGCAAATCTGCCAGCAGGATACAGTTATGAATTCGGAGGCATGAGCCGGGAAGAGGCTTCATCGGGCAGTTCCACTATATTTATTTTCATCGTATGTATAGTGTTCATATATCTTATTCTATGTGCATTATATGAAAGCCTTTTTATTCCATGGGCAGTACTTCTGTCGGTTCCTTTCGGATTGGCGGGAAGTTTCCTGTTTGCCAGGTTCTTCGGACTTGAAAACAATATTTACCTGCAGATCGGTTTGCTTATGTTGATAGGTCTTCTGGCAAAAACCGCTATACTTATGACTGAATATGCATCAGAAAGAAGGCATGCCGGTATGAGCATTATAAATGCTGTAACCTCAGCCGCACAAGCACGTCTAAGGCCAATACTCATGACTTCGCTATCCATGATATTCGGATTGATCCCCTTGGTGTTTTCCAATGGAGTAGGTGCAAATGGAAATATATCCATAGGTGTTGGCACTGTCGGGGGCATGTTAGTCGGCACCATAGCATTGTTGTTTATTGTCCCCGTGCTCTTCATCGTGTTTCAGACCATTGAAGAACGTATAATGCCCAAAAGAGAAAGAAAATGAAAAAATTGATATATCCATCTCTAATGCTATTGCCCATGCTTGTTACAAACGGGTGCGGGCTATACAGCAAATACGAGCATCAACCTATAGAATACGATATCTCACAGATTTGCGTTCAGGATACAACGGGCTCCCCTATTTCAGCACTATCGTGGCGGGAGTTTTTTACAGACAGTTTCCTTGCGCAATGGATTGAATGCGGATTGAAATCCAATACGGATCTGCGCATCGCACAACATAAAGTGAATGAAGCAAATGCAACTCTGTATGCCTCAAAACTAGCACTGTTGCCGTCTGTCTCTCTTGATGCAGACGGAACAACCAGTACGAATTCAGAAAGTCGTTTTACCATAGGGCCATCTGCAAAGTGGGAATTGGACATTTTTGGTAAACAACATAACCTCAGATTGGGAGCAGAAGCGTCATTCTATGCGTCGCAGTCTTATCTGCAAGCTGTACAGACCTCACTTATTGCCTCAATTGCAGATGGCTATTACACATTGCTTATGCTTGATGAGCAGCTGGCCATAAGTGAGCGTACTCTGAAGACATGGGAAGAAAACATACGTGTGCTACAGGCATTGAAAAGAGCCGGTCGCACAAATGAGGCCGCTGTGCTCCAAGCACGTGCAAACCGAATGAAAGTAGAGGCATCCACCTTGACACTCAAAGATCAGATCAAGGCACAAGAAAATGCGATACGGGCCCTGCTGCTGAATCCGGCAGCAGATATGAGGCGTGGGAAATTGGCCGATCAGGTATTTCCGGTAGCAATTACAGCAGGCATATCCATGGATTGCCTGTCAAACCGGCCGGATGTTAGAGAAGCAGAATTTAAATTGCAGAAGCATTTTTACGATATAAATGTCGCACGTTCTGCTTTTTATCCATCAATTGTATTATCTGGTAATGCCGGGTGGATTACATCGGCAGGTAGCATTGCAAATCCGGCAGCATGGGTTGCCAATGCACTCGGATCGCTCGCTGCACCATTATTTAATAAAGGCATTAATAAGTCCAATCTTAAAATCGCAGAAACCGAATATGAAATTGCATCTCTGGAGTTTCAGCAAAAACTCATTGATGCAGGAACAGAGGTAAATGACGCTATTACTTCATGGCAAACGGCAAAAGAACGATTGATACTTGATAAAAAACAAATTGTAGCTCTTCAAGGTGCCGTTCACAATACC
Source organism: uncultured Porphyromonadaceae bacterium (assembly GCA_947643665.1). Classification (GTDB taxonomy): domain Bacteria; phylum Bacteroidota; class Bacteroidia; order Bacteroidales; family Muribaculaceae; genus UBA7173. The sequence continues at coordinate 7,895 of CANRWW010000018.1, forward strand.
CGATTGCTTATGCGTAACAGCAATACTAACTATCTGGAAGTTCTCACCGCCCAACAACGGCTTCTTGAAGCGGAATTAACAGAAGCCACAGATAACTATAACGCTATTCAATCTATCATTACTTTATATCATGCCCTCGGAGGTGGAACTGAATGATTACCTCTCCGAGGCCTGACCACAGGCGATAATCAATAGAAAAAACACACTCTCATGGCAAATGCCATGAGAGTGTGTTTTTCTATCAGTGCGCTTGATTAAGCGTTCTTTACTTTGTCAACTACTGCTTTGAAAGCTGCAGGGTTGTTAAGGGCGAGATCGGCAAGAACTTTGCGGTTAATCTCAATACCAGACTTATGAATGAGCCCCATCAACTTGCTATAGGAAAGATCCTCCATGCGAGCGGCCGCGTTGATACGCTGAATCCACAGAGCGCGGAAGTTACGTTTTTTATCCTTACGGTCACGATATGCGTAAGTAAGACCTTTTTCCCATGTGTTTTTAGCTACAGTCCATACATTTTTACGGCATCCATAATAACCACGGGTTAATTTGAGGATTTTCTTTCTGCGAGCTCTGGAAGCTACGTGATTTACTGATCTTGGCATTTTTTGTTCGATTTTTGATTGTGAGCGGCAACGGAAATAGATATGTTTTTAGTTTTATATCCGAAGCACTTCAAGCTACACATTCGGTTAATGTAATGTTTTGAACTTAAAAGTTGCTGATAGCAATAGCTTTTATCAGTTTCAGCCTGATTAGCGGAGACCGAGAAGCGATTTTACCTGGTGCTCGTCAACACGTGATACGGTGCCGAAATGGGTAAGATTGCGTTTCTGTTTCTTGGTTTTCTTTGTCAGGATGTGGCTTTTGAAAGCATGCTTTCTTTTGATTTTTCCTGTTCCGGTAAGGGCGAACCTTTTTTTTGCACCGGAATTGGTTTTCATCTTTGGCATTTTAATATTATATTAAGTTGAACTTATATTATTGCCGCAGCCATAGAGGGCGACAGATAATTCTGTTTTATAGAGTTACGAAAACTGTTAATTCTTTCAATCCTAAGTGTGGATTGCAGACCATACACAAATTATTTTTTCTTAGGTGAAATCATAATTATCATACGTTTGCCTTCCAATACAGGCATCTGCTCTACTTTGCCAAGTTCCTCAAGATCGTTGGCGAAACGTAAAAGAAGTACCTCTCCCTGCTCCTTGAATAAGATTGAACGACCCTTAAAGAACACGTATGCCTTTACTTTTGAGCCTTCTTGAAGGAAGCTTTGTGCATGCTTAAGTTTGAAATTATAGTCATGATCATCGGTCTGGGGACCAAACCGGATCTCTTTCACAACCACTTTTGTAGCTTTGGCTTTCTGTTCCTTCAATCTTTTTTTCTGTTGATATAGGAATTTTGAGTAATCCAATATCTTGCAGACAGGAGGCTGGGCAGTCGGAGAAATCTCCACCAGATCAAGTTCTAGCTCATCTGCCATCTTCAGAGCTTGCTGGATGGGATACACTCCATTTTCCACATTATCACCAACTACGCGCACCTCACGTGCACGAATTCGGTCATTGATCGCGTATGGTTCTTCTTTGCGAGGCATGCGTGGACCTTGAAATGGCGGTCTGCTGCCAGCGGGACGGGAACCACCAGGCCGAAAACCGGAGAATCCTCCCGGACGGGGAGAATTGCCCCCTCCGGGACGTGTGCCGCTACCTGCCGGACGGGAACCGGATGTGCCTTGGGGACGGGGTGCTCCACCTCCCTGCGGACGGGGTGCACCTGTAGTGTGGGTTGGACGCGGAGCGCCCGAATGTTGTGGTTTTTTATCCATTAAATGGGATTGATTATTCTATTTTATTCCAGATTCGCAACTTTATGGGCGATTTCTTCGGCAAAGGTAGCAATTTTCATCGTACCTTTATCACCTTCACCCTGTTTTCTTACTGAAACTTCACCGTTTTCTGCTTCTTTTTCACCAACCACAAGCATATAGGGAATACGACGCAGCTCATTATCGCGTATTTTACGGCCTATCTTTTCATTTCGGTCATCAACAGCCACACGCACATCAGCAGCTGTAAGTTGTTTTGCCACTTCATATGCATAGTTGTTGTATTTCTCGGAAATTGGCAGGATGATAGCCTGGTCAGGTGACAGCCACAATGGGAATTTGCCTGCTGTATGTTCAAGGAGAACTGCTACAAACCGCTCCAGAGAGCCGAAAGGTGCACGGTGTATCATCACCGGACGATGCTTCTGATTGTCTGCACCTGTATATTCAAGCTGGAAACGTTCCGGCAGGTTGTAATCCACCTGGATTGTGCCAAGCTGCCAGCGGCGGCCGATAGCGTCCTTTACCATAAAGTCCAGTTTCGGGCCATAGAACGCAGCCTCGCCAAGTTCTTTGCGTGCCTTTAGCCCCTTCTCTTCACAAGCCTCAATGATAGCGGTTTCCGCCAAATGCCAGTTTTCATCGCTTCCGATATATTTTTGTTTGTTTTTAGGATCACGCAAGGATATTTGTGCCTCGAAATTATTGAAGTCAAGAGCCTTGAAGATATAGAATATTATATCCATTACCTTCAGGAATTCATCCTTTATCTGATCTGGAGAGCAAAAAATATGGGCATCATCCTGAGTAAAACCGCGCACGCGTGTAAGGCCGTGCAACTCACCGGTCTGCTCATAACGGTATACAGTTCCAAATTCGGCAAGTCGCAAGGGCAGTTCACGATAGGAACGTGGGTATGCTTTGAAAATCTCACAGTGATGAGGGCAATTCATGGGCTTGAGCATATACTCTTCGCCCTCTTGAGGAGTATGTATCGGCTGGAACGAATCTTTTCCGTATTTTGCATAATGGCCGGATGTCACATAAAGGAGTTTGTTGCCGATATGTGGAGTTATTACCTGCTGATATCCATATTTTTTCTGGATCTTGCGGAGGAACTGTTCCAGACGGTCACGCAAAGCTGCGCCTTTTGGAAGCCAAAGAGGAAGGCCTGCCCCTACATTTGTAGAAAATGCGAACAGTTCCATCTCTTTCCCAAGTTTGCGGTGATCACGTTTCTTTGCCTCTTCAAGCATCGCTAGATACTCGTCCAGCAATTTTTTCTTAGGGAAAGTGATGCCGTATACTCGCACAAGCTGATTGCGTTTTTCATCACCACGCCAATATGCCCCGGCAAGAGACATTACTTTCGCCGCTTTGATGACGCCAGTGGAGGGCAAGTGCGGTCCACGGCAAAGGTCTGTGAATGCCCCTTGGGTATATGTGGTAATATGTCCATCTTCAAGTTCCGAAATAAGCTCGCACTTATATTCTTCTCCACGATCCCCGAAAGCCTTAAGAGCGTCGTCCTTGGAAATATCCGCACGCACGATTGCCTCGTTGCGTTTGGCAAGTTCAAGCATCTTCGCTTCAATTGCAGGAAAATCTGCGGATGTGATTGAATGGCCATTGGGATCTATGTCATAATAGAACCCGTTTTCTATGGCAGGGCCTATACCGAATTTAACTCCGGGATAAAGTTCCTGAAGGGCTTCTGCGAGCAAATGCGCCGAACTATGCCAGAATGCATGTTTGCCTTCGGCATCATCCCATTTAAACAGTTTTATAGTGGAGTCGGATTCAATCGGACGGGTCAGATCCCATTCTTGTTCGTTAACAGCTGCGGCGAGCACCTCGCGAGCCAATTGGGGAGACAAACTCTGTGCAATCTGAAGAGGTGTAACACCTGCTTCAAACTGCTTCACCGAATTATCGGGAAAAGTTATGTTAATCATTTCCAAAATATTGTTTATCAATCAATTGCCACCAACAACATGGCAACCAAACAAATATAAATCTTATAACTGGCAGTCTCGCTGCCAAAAAACGCCACAAATTTACAACTTTTTTTTCACACTACAATCTTATAAAACAATCTATTTTACCGGTTCCTCGTCATTTTGATTTTAATTCGGTATTCAACAACAAAACCATCGGCTATGACAAGAAATGTAAATTAAAATTTCTCGTCGGAGCCGACGGTTTATTGACAATTGTTTATGTTGCGTATATACGATCAGAAAAGCGACCAGGAAACTGTAAGTCCGGCCATGACTATTGCTACCATTGACATCAGTTTAATCAGAATGTTTAGGGACGGGCCGGATGTGTCTTTGAAAGGATCGCCAACGGTATCACCGACAACTGTGGCTTTGTGTACTTCGCTGCCTTTTCCACCAAAATTACCCTCTTCTACATATTTCTTGGCATTGTCCCATGCTCCTCCTGAATTGGCCATGAAGATAGCAAGCACGAATCCTGACGACAAGCCACCCACGAGTAGTCCTATTACGCCTGGCACACCAAACACAAGGCCGGTAAGAATCGGAGCTACAATGGCAAGAAGCGATGGGAAAACCATCTCACGTTGTGCCCCAAGGGTTGAAATCTGTACACAACGAGCATAATCCGGCTCTGCGTTGCCTGTAAGAATGCCTTTTATTTCGCGGAATTGACGCCGCACCTCTTCAACCATATGTGCGGCAGCACGCCCGACGGCGTTCATTGTGAGTCCGCAGAAAAGAAATGCCATCATAGAGCCGATAAACATGCCGGAAAGCACTTTGGGATTCATCAGATTCACATCAAAATAAGTCATAAAATCAGTAAACGTAGCTTCATGGATCGGCTTTGACAAATCTCCAAGATTAATGGAAGTCTGTCCGAGACGCACCAAGCCGATACGTATTTCTTCTATGTAGGAAGCCAGAAGGGCAAGGCCTGTCAATGCAGCAGAACCGATAGCAAATCCTTTTCCTGTAGCCGCAGTGGTGTTTCCAAGCGAATCAAGTGCGTCTGTGCGCCGGCGCACATCTTCTCCAAGGGAACTCATCTCTGCATTTCCCCCGGCATTGTCTGCGATTGGGCCATATGCATCTGTTGCAAGCGTGATCCCCAAAGTGGAAAGCATTCCTACGGCTGCGATGCCGATACCATAAAGTCCCATGCTCACATTGGCGAAATCATAGCCTGAGGCAAGCCAATATGACAATATTATGCCTACAACAACCGCCAGAACCGGAATGGCAGTTGATACCATGCCAAGGCCTACCCCTGAGATGATAACTGTTGCAGGACCAGTCTTGCCGCTTTCCGAAAGCCTGCGCGTAGGGGCATAGCTTTGTGAAGTATAATACTCTGTGGAGCGCCCGATCACAATGCCTACCAGCAAGCCTATTACCACCGACAATGATATATTTACCCAATTCTGCAATCCAAGTAGCCAAAGTATTAGAAATGTAGCACCTACAATCAGCACGGAACTCAGATTAGTACCAAGTGAAAGCGAATTGAGCAAATCTTTCATTTTTGCATCCTCGCGGGTTTTGACAGAAAATATACCTATTATAGAAAGTACGATACCTACAGCTGCGATCAGCATTGGGGCAAGCACTGCTTTAAACTGCATCACGGTATCGCCGGTTGCCATATATGCAGCCGCACCAAGAGCTGAAGTCGCCAGTATGGAACCACAATACGACTCATACAGATCCGCGCCCATTCCAGCCACATCGCCTACGTTGTCGCCTACATTGTCTGCAATTGTAGCGGGGTTGCGGGGGTCGTCTTCCGGGATGCCAGCCTCAACTTTGCCTACCAGATCGGCACCAACGTCTGCCGCTTTTGTATATATGCCACCGCCTACACGCGCAAAAAGCGCTTGGGTTGAAGCGCCCATGCCGAATGTGAGCATGGTCGTCGTAATCATACACAACTTGGCGGCAGGGGTATACGGATCTTCCGGCACGAACCAGTCAAGCACAAGATACCAGAAGGATATGTCAAGGAGTCCGAGTCCGACAACTACCAGGCCCATTACAGCGCCGCTTCTGAAAGCTACCCGCAACCCCGAATTAAGCGATTTACGGGCTGCATTGGCTGTACGTGCAGAGGCATTGGTGGCAGTCTTCATCCCAAGAAAACCGGAAAGCCCTGAGAAAAAGCCTCCGGTAAGAAACGCCACAGGAACCCATGGATTCTGCAACTGGAACCCATATGCCATGATAGAGAAAAGAACTACAAGCCCAAGAAACACCAGACCCACAATCTTGTACTGCTGTTTCAAATAAGACATGGCGCCTTGGCGCACATACGATGCAATTTTCTGCATCGTGGGAGTGCCCTCGCTTTCACGCATCATCTGACGGTAGAAAAACCAAGCCAACAGAAGCGCCAATAACGAAGCTGCAGGCACAATCCAAAATAACATTTTTTCCATGATATTTTAATTTAAGGTAAATTGAATCTTCATGCGGTTATGAGAGTAGAAACCATAACAAGTCTCCGGCAGTGGTTATAAAAACGAGACATTCAATTTGCAAAATCCAGCTCGCCAAGATTTTACATTGCCTATACACACTTAATAATCCAATGCAACACGGATCTGTTTCAATACAAATTGCATCGCCTTATTATACATCCATTTTTACCAGCCGTGTGCTGATAATGGCATATCGAAGTATACTTTGCAAAGTTAGCATAAATATCCAAACAATCTTCTTTGGAAGATGCATTTTTTTGCTACTTTAAAAGCCGTTTCTTTTCATTTTAACCGTATATTTGCACACGTAAAACTTTTGGTGTCCAGTTTTAACCGAACCATAATGGAAACGGATACGTTAATTTACATATAACTATATTTTATTATCAACAAAACATATAATTCAACTATAAAATAGAATATCATGGCTAGAGATGAAGAAAACCGTGGGACTCAAATACCATCTACAATGAGAGTGGTATTCGGCATAATAATGATCATAATATATGTAGGGATGGGGATATTGCTTCTTATAAACTTTTTCGGATGGCATGGAGAACTTCTCACCTGGTTAAGATGGGGTGGCGGCATACTATTCATAATATATGGTATATGGCGTGCAATTCGTCAGTTTTGGGGAATTGACAGCAGCATTTAGCATATTGGCGCCGCGAATTGTAAAAATCAGTTCGCGGCGCCATGTATATTGCAAAAAAAATAAAAAAGCAGAAATTTTTGATTGCAGATTTGGCGAATGTTAATTTAACATTGACTATCTTTGCATAATATCAATTGTCTATGCCCAACAACTAAAAAGATTGGGCACATTAAAATGAAAAAACTTGTTTTAATATTGGTATCTGCCCTTTGCATCGGTTCTCTTATGCCCGGATGCAAAGGCAAAGGCAAGAAAGAAGGTCCAAAAGGCAACACTTCTACATCAGGAGTGGTTGTCATGGCTTGTGATGCATCTTTTGAAAGCGTGATGGAGCAAGAGATAGATGTATTTGAATATGTATATCCCAACGCCAACATATTGTCGTATTATCTTGACGAAAAATCCTGTGTAGACTCACTCCTTTTCGGAAATGCAAGATTAGCGGTTGTATCCCACGAGCTCACTAAAGAACAGACAGATTTCCTTAAGGACAAACGCCATTTTGCTAAAACAAAAAAAATAGCGGTGGATGCTGTTGCAGTAATTGTCAATCCGGAGAATCCTGTTGAGAATCTCTCAATGAAAGACCTGTCTGAAATCCTCTCTGGAAAAATAATTAATTGGAACGACATATATCCGTCAAAACTCGGTAAGATTCAAGTTGTATTTGACCATAATGGATCTTCTGTTGTAAAATACATGGCAGACAGTCTTCTAAACGGGGAAAAATTTGCTGACAACGTATATGCGGCCGAATCAATGCGTGGTGTATTTGATGCTGTAAAAGAACGCCGTAATGCGATCGGCTTAGTTGGAGTAAGTTGGATTTCAACTGATTTGAAAACTTCAGAATTGACTTCTGAGGAACGTATAAAGACGTTGGAGGCGGACGATACCACGGCTACAACATTTGTAGAAGGTGTTAAAGTTTTGGGTATGCGTAGAGACAATTCTACAATAGCTTATAAGCCATACCAAGCATATATTTTCGATGGCAGCTACCCCATGTACCGTCCGATATACATGATCAACACCGGAGCCTCCGGTTCGCTTGCCAATGGATTTTTCGCATTTGTAACATCATTTCGCGGGCAAAAACTGATGATGAGTACCGGAGTCCTGCCTGCGACAGTGCATCATCGGATGGTTTCAATTGATTAAATGAATTAGACATCTTACATACGAATAAAACCTGAATAAAAACCAAATAGCACATACGAACATGAAATTAAAATTAGTAGCTTCCCTATTTCTGGGATCTGCTCTTGGACTTTCTGCCCAAGGATTCAAGGACGGTGTGGAATACTACCGCGCCGATCAGCCTGAAGAAGCAGCAATAATTCTGAACAACACCCTTGGAGAAGCTGGTACAGACCAGTCAACCGCCTACTATTATCTTGGGCAAATAGCTCTGCAAAATGGAGACAAAGGGGCTGCACAGGATCTTTTCAACAAAGGCATTGCCGCAAATGAAGACAACGCATACAATTACATCGGTCTTGCGTCGCTAGCACTCTCCAACGGCAATACTTCTGATGCTAACAAATATTTTAAAGATGCGAAAGGACGCGCGAAAAAGAACCCGGACATACTTACAGAAATAGCACGTGCTTATTTTGTCGCAGATCCTGTAAAATATACCTCAGAGATTGATAAGGCTCTTGAAGATGCCAAAAAAGCCAAAAAAAATGCGCCCGCTCCATTTATTCTGGAAGGAGACCGTCTTGCTAAAACAAATGTCGGTGAAGCGGCCGGAATGTATGAAATGGCAGCACAGTTTGATTCCGGGCTTGAACATCCTGAAGCCTATGTGAAATATGCCCGTACATACTTCCCTGTTAATCCGGAATATGCAATCCAGAAACTTCAGGACCTTCTGCAACAGCAGCCGAATTCAGCTCTTGCACAGCGTGAGCTTGCTGAGAAATATTATGACAACAACCAGCTGACACGCGCAGCAGAGCAATATGAAAAGTACATTCAGAATCCCAATAGCTTCAAGAAAGACAAGCAACGTCTTGTAGGTCTTCTATTTTTTGCCAAACGTTATAATGAAAGTTATGATATGGCATCAGAACTGTTGACGGAAGACCCCAACAATTTCTATATGGAGCGTCTGCAGTTCTACAATAAGAAAGCGCTTGAGCAGAAAGATGAAGCGCTCCAAGCTGCGGAACGTTTATTCGCAAATCCCAAAGCGCAACTGAATTCTCAAGACTATATCCAATATGGCGAACTCTTGCAGGAAGTTGGTAAAGACACACTAGGTGTTGAAATGTATGAAAAAGCGGTTGCGGCAAGTCCTGAGAAAACATCAATACTGAAAGACCTCAGTGGAGCTTACTCAAATGCAAAGATGTATGACAAAGCTGCTGACGCTATGGCACAGTTCATTGATTCGGAAGGCGACAATGCTAATCCCAACGACATACTCGCTCTTGCACGCCGTTATCAAAATCTTGCCATTTCTTATATGGAAACAGATTCAGTAGCATCTCAGGTTGCGGCTGATAAGGCAATCGCCACAATTGACAAGGTGATTGCCCGCATTCCTGACAATCCGCTTGTACTCAACACAAAGAGTGATATATTACGTGTTAAAGCCAGAGGCAATGTAACCCCTGAAGTAGTCGTTGCAGACGAAACAACCCTTGGAGTACTTGACTCGGATCCAGCCAACCTTGAAAAACGTAAAAATATATACACAAGCGTATACGGACGTCTTGGCAACTACTATTTGAACGGAGAAGGCAAAGATATGGCAAAAGCCAAAGAATATTTTGAAAAGTTCTATCAGTTAAGCCCGTCAGAGGAACTGCGTACATTCATTGATGGACTCAAAGTAGAATAAATCCAATAACCTCATACCGCACAACAATAATGAGACCGGAAACTTATGACAGGTTTCCGGTCTCATTAGCATTAAAGTGAGACTTAAAATTAATATAAAGGTCACTATTTCACCAATATAATCTAACAGTTACATATGTTTCAAAACATTTACCAGATAATAAAACAACGCAAAAGCTATCGCACATATTCCAGACAGATACCAGAAGCATCCGTTATGGAAAAGCTGAAAGATGCTACAGAAGAAGGTATGACCGAACAAATGCTCCAATTGTTCCCATCCATGCCAAAGCTCCCGGATATAAAATTAATCAAGATTACAGGAGAAACTGTTCCCCCATCAACATATGGAGTTATAAAAGGAGCCTGCATATACGCAATTATGGGAATATCCGGAAACAATTCCAAGCAACTTCTTACTGCCTCAGGAATATTGTTTGAACGTTTTATATTGCGGGCTACCGAACTTGGACTCGCCACTTGTTGGCTTGGAGGCACATTCGGCAAATCCACTTTCCAAAAAGCATACATCAAAGCTGGAGGAAACGGCAACGTGATTATAGTGTCTCCGGTTGGATACCCTGCTTCTAACATGCGATTCATTGAAAAATTAATGCGTACATTGGTCAAATCCACGTCACGTAAGGATTTTGATGCGCTATTCAAATTTGACGATTCGTCCGACATATGGGAAACAGATGAGGCTAAACTCATTAAACAACAAATTATAGAAATACTTGAGGCTGTTCGCCTTGCACCTTCCAGTAGAAACTCACAGCCATGGCGAGGTCGCGTATACAATGATAACACTCTCGTTATTTTGGATATAAATTGTATCAATCCGGATGGCAAATTTGCATGTATTGATATGGGAATCGCCTTGTGTCATCTTTTTGAGGCCGCAACCGCCACAGAATTGAGCCTTACTCCACTAAATGTGGATTATAAAACATTAAATTTCCGTTTTTCAGTAACTCAACGAACCAAACCTGTTAAAAAAACTTTATAATATAAAGGAACCTGAAATATCGTTCTTTTATATTACTGTCTTCAAAATAAAGTTTAATCATATTGGGAATTGGCATCATGAATACAGGTAAAACAATTTTCTGGATAGGTTTTATAATCACAGTAGGGATCATATTATTTTATTTGATTATGATGTCTGTAGATGTCACATGTTTTACAACATGGATTAATTCCCTTCTGCTTTGCGGTGTAGTATTGGTGGGGGCAATTCTTATGCTTATAGGAAGAGCAATTGAGCGCCGTTCATGACATGCAATTAATAGAATAGCATCCTGAACCATAAAAATTCCCGAACTTAAAATGGCAACTAGGTGGTAACCGGGTTCTTTAAAATCCGGCTACCACCCATAACCCGATTTTTTCACTTGTGCCAATATCCCTTGCCTGTGGCTGCCGACCGTATTCTTGCTGATAGGCAATAACTCTGCTGTCTTCACTTGATAAAAGGCGGGGAAACTTGCCTTTCATTGTATCTCATATGATTGATGCGTCAGTTGAACCAGATTCAGCGAATATTTGAATGAACAAAGCCAGGTCACTGGAAAATATTGGTGGCCCAGCTGTACAAGGCTTTTTTAATCTCAATTACTCTTTGTAACTTTGCACACATGGAATTCAACAATCAACCCCAGCGAAATAACCGTCAAGGATATTCTACCAGTAACCGCAATAAATCTGCCACAAAGATAGAAGCCCCTGGAAGAATCCCTCCAAGAGATATTGAAGTGGAAGAAGCTGTGCTTGGTGCACTTATGCTTGAAAGAGACGCATATACCATAGTATGTGACCTGCTTAAGCCTGAAAGCTTCTATGACCCCCGCCATCAGCAGATATATTTTGCCGTTCAACAGTTAGGTGCTTCACAGCAACCTATTGACATGCTCACGGTAACCGAACGTTTACGTGTCAATGGGGCTCTTGATGAAGTCGGAGGACCGGTATATATATCGTCGCTGACCTCAAAAGTCGCATCCGGGGCCCATGTGGAATTCCATGCACGCATTGTGGCACAGAAATACCTGGCTCGCGAACTTATCAATTTTTCTTCGAATATCGAGGGGAAAGCATATGACGAAAGCAATGATGTTGACGATCTTCTTCAGGAAGCCGAAGGAAAACTCTTCGAAATTTCCCAAAGAAATGTAAAAAAGGATGTAACACAAATCAATCCTGTCATCAAGCAGGCTATTGCACAAATAGAAGCTGCGTCGAACCGTGAAAGCGGACTCTCTGGTCTAGCCACCAATTTCCATGAACTTGACAAACTGACTTCTGGGTGGCAGAATTCCGATCTTATAATCATCGCTGCCCGTCCTGCCATGGGCAAAACCGCCTTCGTGCTTTCTATGGCAAAAAACATGGCGGTGGACAATAATACCCCTGTTGCGATATTCTCGCTTGAGATGAGCAATGTCCAACTTGTCAACCGTCTGATAAGCAATGCCTGCGAACTTGAGGGTGAAAAAATCAAAAGCGGACGTCTTGACCAACCTGACTGGGAAAAATTGCAAGCCGGTGTGAAGCGCCTGTATGACGCACCAATGTATATTGACGACACTCCTTCGCTTTCAATTTTCGAGCTTAGAACCAAAGCGCGCCGCCTTGTAAGGGAACACAAGGTGCGCATACTCATCATTGACTACCTTCAGCTTATGAATGCCTCCGGAATGAAATTCGGTTCGCGAGAGCAGGAAGTGTCCATGATTTCGCGAAATCTCAAGCAATTGGCAAAAGAGCTTAACATTCCGATCATCGCGCTATCACAGCTTAACCGATCTGTTGAGAGCCGAGGCACAGACAGCCAGTCAAAACGACCTCAATTGAGCGACCTCCGTGAATCCGGAGCCATAGAGCAGGACGCAGACATTGTATGTTTCATACATCGTCCGGAATATTACCTGCATTCATCACAAGATGCCGAGGGGAATGAAATACGCGGTCTCGCACTGTTCATAGTCGCCAAACACCGTAGTGGTAAGGTAGATGATGTGAAAATGCGCTTTGTAAATCAATATGCTCGTTTCCAAAACTGGGATGAAAACGAGCTTACCACCCGCACCATAGTTCCATCCAGACTCAATAGCGAGGATACGGCTGCTGATCCATTCGGCGCGCCGAATCCATTCACAGGTGGAACAGCTGATATATCATCAGACAATTCAACCCCATTCTGACATAAAAATGGTATTAATCCATCCATCGTCTTCTAAGCGGATAACGGCAAGGATGAATTAGCAAACGTAATGAAGTGCTGTAATTGAAATATGCCCAGATCCAGTTGATCAATGCCGTAATCTTATTGCGCATCCCCAGAAGTGACATCAGATGCACGAACATCCATGCAAGCCATGCCATAAAACCGCTAAGATGCATATTTTTCATATCAACAACGGCTCTGTTGCGTCCGATTGTTGCCATTGATCCTTTGTCATTATACTTGAACTCTTTAAGTCTGGGAGTATAATTTTCTTTTCTTGCAGCACACTCTTCCGCCTTTTCAAGTTCCATGAGATTTCTGGCAACAAGTTTGCCTTCCTGAATGGCGACTTGGGCAAGTTGGGGATGCCCGTTTGGAAAATTCTCATCTACATCTTCCATGATAGAGATATCCCCTATCGCATAAACGCCATCTACACCTTTTACACGACATAATCCATCAACTTTCCATCGTCCCCCTCTTCCGATCAGCTCTTCAGAAATATCTTTTCCGCCAGTGCCGGTCACTGCAATATTTTCTCCAATGACACCAGCGGTCCAGATAAGGTGCGAGCAATCTATTTTTCTCCCATCCGCAAGTGTGACTACATTATCCGTATAATCATGCATTGTCGCGCCAAGTTCAATATCTACCATCAATGATTTGAGGTCACGATATGCTACCTCAGAAGATTTTTCGCTCATTGTCCCAAGCAACCGGGTATTCCCCTCTACAATAGTGATAGTCATGTTTTCCTGAGGTATTGACGGATATTCCCGAGGAAGTACATAACGCTTCATCTCACCGATTGCGCCAGCGATCTCCACACCTGTAGGTCCTCCACCGATCACGACAAAATTCAACATTTTCTTCTGTCTCTCCATATCTTGCTCAAGAGATGCTTGTTCAAGAATATCAAGTATGTCATTGCGGCAACGCAATGCCTGAGATGTGGATTTCAAAGTATACACACTCTTTTCCAACTGTGGCATATTGAAAAAATTATTCGTCGTTCCTGCGCATATGATCAGGATATCATACCCAACCTCCTCCGTTTTAGTACGCACTATCCTATGTGAGCAATCTATATTTTTTACTTCACCCATATGGAATTGAATATTTCTACTACCGCGTTTCCTTAGTTCTCTCCGCAAAGGAAAGCATATGCTTGCCGGATCAAGGCCTGCTGAAGCGACCTGATAGAAAAGCGGAGGGAAACAATGATAATTGTTCCGATCAATTACAACCACATCAAAACGCCTGGCATCCAAATGCTTGACGAAGTTCAAACCGGCAAATCCTCCCCCGATGACCACAACCCTCTTGCGCCGGATAGAAGCATATCCGCTATCAATCATATTTTGCATGAATCACACTATTTTTTAAGTCGCGTTTATGATTAGAAAATATATTTTAATCAATATTTTAACAAAAAATATTGATATGAGGTTCTATCTGCATCCATGCGGCACCATCCTTTTTATATGCGTACTTATATACTTTAGTCTGAAAAATTCCGTTAATATACAGAACAACTGCGTTTACCTGAAATATCACTGAGACGTCCACCCGTTTGGATATCTTTTTTAACAGCATGAATATACGCCTTAAAACATATATAATTTTCTCGTTTATATGCCTTTCGGTTCTGAACTGCGTAGGGCAGATAAAACTTCATGGTAAAGTCATTGATACAGAGGATTCACCATTGGAGTTCGTAACTGTACGGATTGACGGTACGGCTATAGGCACACATACCGGACTTGACGGCACATTCAAAATGTCATGTCCGCCTCCAGCAAACGATACCCTTGTTGTCATTTTCTCATGTATAGGATACGACGATCTCAAGCGGAACATAATTGACCCTAAAGGCGATCTTGCTTTGAATGTGCGCATGCATTCGAAGAATCATGAACTAAAAGAGATTCAAGTCACAGATTTCAGAAAGCAGACCAATCAGATGCAGACTATTGACACAGAAAGCTACAAGCTAGCTGCTGATGCCACAGGAGGAAGTGTGGAGTCAATGTTGTCTACTCTTGCAGGGGTAAATTCCAATAACGAAATGTCAAGCCAGTATTCTGTCAGAGGAGGCACTTATGACGAAAATTCGGTTTATATAAATGGCATAGAGGTATATCGTCCGCAACTTGTTTCTTCCGGCCAACAGGAAGGACTGAGTGTGATAAATCCCGATATGGTTGGATCCGTAAGTTTTTCCACGGGGGGATTCGGGGTAGAATATGGAGATAAAATGTCTTCAGCCCTTGACATAACCTACCGCGAACCGGAGTCGTTCGAAGGCTCGGTAAGCGGTTCTCTTATGGGTGCTTCGTTAGCTTTGGGGCAAAGCTCAAAGAAGTTTTCACAACTTCATGGCATACGATACAAGCGCAATTCATCACTACTCAGTTCACTTGAGACCAAGGGTGAATATGACCCGAATTTTTTCGACTACCAGACAAATATCACTTTTCGGTTCAACAATAAATGGAAAGCATCTTTTCTTGGGAATATCGCGATCAACAATTATAAGTTCAAACCGGTAAACCGAGAAACCAATTTTGGCACATCCACTGATGCGAAACAATTCAAAGTATATTTTGACGGGCAGGAAAAAGATCGTTTTGAAACATATTTCGGAGCGCTAAACCTTTCCTATACCCATTCAAAAAGCACTATGTTCTCCCTTCTGGCTTCTGGATATCTCACTAACGAACTTGTCGCTTATGATATCAGCGGGGAATATTGGCTTGATCAAGCCGGTACAACTGGGGAAGGTAATCCGGACAATGCCGTCGGAGGTGAGCTTGGTGTAGGCCGTTACCATGAACATGCACGTAACAGACTTAAGATTTCTGTGTTTTCTCTGGGACTACAGGGACACTCTTCAATAAAAAATCACAATCTGACATATGGCATGACATTTAACCATCAGACCATAATGGAGCGTGCCCGTGAATGGGAATTGCGGGACTCCGCAGGTTTTACCCTCCCGTCTGACGGCCAGAATATACGCATGATATATAATCTTACGTCACGTCACGACCTATCAACAAACCGTTTGGCGTTTTATGCATCTGATTCATACCGGTTAAATACATCTGCAGGCTATTTTGCCTTTAATGCCGGAGTGCGCTTCTCATATTGGGATTTCAATAAGGAGTTCCTTGTATCACCGAGGGCTAATGTGGCTTTTGTTCCTGATAAAAATAATGCATGGACATTCCGTTTTGCCACCGGATTATATTACCAACAGCCGTTTTATAAGGAATTCCGGCAACCGGTAGAGGATGCATACGGAAATACAGTAATAAATCTTAATGCAGGGATAAAGTCACAACAGAGCCTTCATTTCATACTAGGTACAGACTATACTTTTCGCATGTTCGACCGTCCATTCAAATTCTCGGCGGAAGGATATTATAAAAAATTGAACAGACTGATCCCCTATGAAATAGACAATCTGAAGATAGTATACCAGGGGGAAAACCTTACTGATGGATATACTACCGGGCTTGACATGAAACTTTTCGGGCAATTCGTGCCTGGCACAGACTCCTGGATAAGTTTTTCTGTAATGAAAACCGGAGAAAACCTCAATGGCATAACCGTACCGCGCCCTACAGACCAACGTTATTCTCTCGCCATATTTTTCACAGACTATTTTCCGAAATTTCCGAAACTCAAGTTCTCACTCCGGGGAATCTTCTCTGATGGGTTGCCAACTACGGCGCCGCATTCATCGCGTGACCGAGGTTATTTCCGTGCGCCGGCATACAGGCGTGTGGATGTAGGTCTCAATTATGCTCTTCTTTCCCCTATTAAGGAGGGTGAGAATCCTACCGGATTACACAAATGGCTCAAAAGCGTATGGCTTGGAGTTGACGTGTTCAACCTCCTTGATATTTCAAATGTGTCAAGCTATTATTGGGTGACAGATGTGAACGATATACAATATGCTGTGCCGAACTATCTGACACGGCGGCAGTTCAACGTGCGTCTTTCTATTGATTTCTGATGACGAATGGGCAAATTACAATTAAAAAAAGAGATACAGGCTCTTCCTCGCGAGCAACTTGAACTGATGATATTGGAAGCGTATGAGTCCCGGAAAGAAATTAAACAGTATTTCGATTACTTCATAAATCCTGACGTAAACAAACTGGCAGACAAATACCAGCTTGAAATATCAAAGGAATTTTACCGCAGCAAACGAGGATATACCAAAGCGCGCATAACAAACATACGGAGAATATATAAGGAGTTTCAAGGGTTTCATCCCGGCTTTGATAAAGAACTGGAATTATTGATGCATATAATCGTGGTTGCATTGAAAAGCGAACGTTCGTTCACTTTTTCAGATACCTTGATACGCGGCATCAAATCTATGATGACGCTTATGGTAGAAACCGCAGACAGAAATCTTGTAGCAGACAGGATTATATCACAGTTGACGACACTGCTGTCTGACGAACGGTACGGTACGAAATATTTCCGTGCATACCTCCTGAAATCGCTACAGGAGATACGTCCAGCATAACATGCAACGCCAATTCATTTGGACAATTGATCGGAAACAATACGCCTGCTAGAAGAAGTATTGATGATCAGAGGCACGGTTTCTGCTGTCACTATGCTTGTGTCAAGACCATATGATGTGCGATACGACACTCCAATGCCACGCAAGACCTCATGAAGCCGCATGAGTATGGATGCGCCACGTTTGCAATTACTGGACGGTGAAAAAAGGCGGTGCAGGATTATGAATCTGAAGTCACCAGGTATACCTCTTTTTCTCAAAGACGGATATGAGCTGACAAGATCTAGATTGCCATCCGCCACAAGATCTTCCACTATATGCCGGAGATAGACGCTTATCTTTGGTTCAATTCTGAATCCCAGACGCATTGTTATGAAATATATCGTCTGAGGAGCAACAATGTCTACAGAATATTCAAGTGTATCCGGGGTATCCACATTGTCAATATGGATGAACCAATAATGATCAGCACGCTTGGGCTGCTTGTTCACTATAGAATATATCAGTTTGCTTTCAATCACAGACTTGTCAGGAGAACCGCTTAAATACACCAGATTTGATGCATACTTTGGTATCTCTTTATCAGTTTTTATGTCGGAAATCAGCTCTACGCAATCATCCATATGCCGATATTCTATAAATTTGGCTCTGACACGGGTGGAGTTACGCCACACAATCATTATTCCGACAACCAAACTTGCTATCAATAGGCTGAACCATCCGCCATGGGTAAACTTGAACAGGTTCGCAACCAGAAATATCCCTTCAAGAGTTACGAAAAACGCAGCAAAAACGCCACATAACAACCTGTTGACACCGCGCATACGCAACCAAAAAGTAAGCAAGACCGTAGTCATGAGCATGGTAACCGTTATAGCAAGGCCGTATGCAGCTTCCATATGGCCGGAATCTCTGAAAATAAATACTGTCATAAGGCAACCGATAAGAAGCGACCAGTTAACAGCCGGAATATATAATTGCCCCTTTTCCAAAGATGGATATTTTATCTTAAGCCTTGGCCAGAAACCAAGATTTATTGCTTCCGAAAATATTGTGAAAGATCCGCTGAGCAAAGCCTGGCTTGCAATAATGGCGGCTCCTGTAGACATAATGACACCGACTATGGTAAATCCGGCTGGCATAATGGCATAGAAAGGATTCACTGTTGCCATTTCAACTGTATTGTGGGATATCAGCCAAGCTCCTTGTCCGAGATAATTTAATATCAGCATTATTTTAACAAATGCCCAGCTTACTATTATATTTTTTCTTCCGCAATGGCCAAGATCTGAATAAAGTGCTTCCGCTCCGGTCGTGCATAGGAATACAGCGCCGAGAATAAGAAACCATTCGGGAGACGCAATGAGCAATTTAACCGCATACCATGGATTGAAAGCCTTCAATATCGCAGGATATGCCATGAGATTAATCGCCCCAAGCGTGCCGAGCATAAGAAACCATAGAAGCATAAACGGACCGAAAAAACTGCCTATTTTGCCGGTACCCGCCTGCTGCATAATAAAAATGAGGATTATAATTACCACAACAATGGGAATTACAGGAACTTCTGGCATAATTATATGTAACCCCTCTATGGCAGATGTTACAGTAATAGCCGGAGTAATCACACCATCCGCAATAAGCGCGGCAGCTCCGATAGCACCGATTATATAAAGCCATCGTACTGGCAAACGCCGCAACAATGCAAACAATGCAAGCACTCCTCCTTCTCCATGGTTATCAGCGCGGAGAGCAAGAAGCACGTATTTAACCGTCGTCTGAAGTGTCAGTGTCCATATTACACAGGATATGGCTCCTGCTATATAATCTTCTGTTACATGAGAGGCCACACCCACGATAGCCTTCATTACATATAACGGTGAGGTACCGATATCGCCGAATACAATTCCGATTGTGATCAGAAGGCCTGCAAGCGACACCCGTTTTAAATCTGATTGATGTGATGAATGGGATATTCTCATATTTCCCTAACGCTTGTAAAGCAAATATTGTTTGAACACACCATACCGTCGAAAAAGGATTTTATTGTTAATGGATTTTTCGCTAAATTTGTGACTTGAATATTATGGTACGAAATAGATTTCAGTTTTTTATATATCCGGCAATGATCCTATGTGCGGTTCTTGTTGCACAAGGCAAGAAAACCGTACTTGAGCCTTCGTTTGCATGGAAAGCAGTCCCACCTTTAGGATTGCGCGAGCCTGCCACCATTGACACTGTTTATCAGAATTATTCGCTTGAATTTATACCTCAGGAAGTAAGCTACGCATATGCGGCTACTGGAAATTACTGTGGTTCGGGGCGTAACATGCTTTTCATGGAGCGGCCTGCTACAAGCGATTTTTACTACCGTGATGCTGTAAGTGCGTGGCTTCCATCTGTAAATACCATCAAATGGTACAACACGCGTATACCGATGACATTGCTGAGCTATAATTTCGGAGGAGGAAAACAAGACGGTCAAGACCGCTTCCAAACTATATTCTCTGCCAATGCCAACAAGAGGATCCAAGTCGGGGCTATGATTGATTACATTTACTCAAAAGGCAGCTATGACTACCAGGCAGCAAAAGACCTGACATGGGGACTTTCTGGCTCATACATTGGCGAGCGTTTTGAATTTCAAGGAAATTTTTATCATTTCAACTTATTGCAGAAAGAGAACGGAGGCATTACAGACGATGCCTACATCCGCGATCCTGCATCTGTGCAAGGAGGAAATACATCTGTAAACTGCAAGGATATACCGGTGAATCTCACTGGGTCTTTCAATCGTGTTGAGGGAACCGACCTGTATCTCAACAGCCGTTATAAAATGGGATTTTGGAAAGAGGAGCAAATAAATGACACCACCGTGAACCGCACCCTTGTGCCCGTTACAAGTGTGATATGGACACTTCAATATACTGACGGATTTCATAAATTCTATAACGACAACGCCGAACAGAACCTGTCTTTCTGGGAAAACACATATTTTTCTCCGAATTATACCAATGACAGGCAAAAATTATGGAAACTCCGTAACACAGTCGGCATTTCATTGCTTGAAGGTTTTAATAAATATGCCAAAGCCGGGCTTTCAGCATTCATGACACATGAGGTGCGCCATTATTCAATGATTACAGACCGTGAAGATCCTACGGAAGCACAAGCTGAGGCAATGAAAGATGATCCGTTTCCTGATATGGTTACCAAGGAAACACAGAATTTGATATGGGTTGGAGCACAGCTGACAAAACAACAAGGGCGCATTTTCAATTACAATGTGACTGGTGAAATCGGAATACTTGGACCTGCGGCAGGAGAGATAAAGGTAAACGGAAATATTACCACGCGCATTCCCCTTTTTGGCGACACCGTAGCAGTCAAAGCGGGTGGACATTTCACAAACCTTACCGCACCCTGGCTTATGCAGCACATGAAATCCAACCATTTCGTATGGAATAACGATTTTTCAAAAACGCGCTCATTACGCTTAGGAGGCGAATTGTCCATACCTTGGACACGCACCTCAATATCTGCATATGTGGAAAACCTTCAGAACCAGATTTATTTCAATGAGCAGGCTCTACCGACACAATATGGAGGTAGCGTACAAATTTTCAGCGCTACTTTAAATCAGAATTTCAAGTTCGGCGTATTCAACTGGGACAATACAGTGACATACCAGACAACAAGCCAGTCATCAATAATCCCATTGCCGAATCTCGCACTGACCACCAACATGTATGTACTTTTCAAGATTGCCACCCTCCATGTGCAACTCGGTGTGAATTGCGATTATTTCACCAAATACAAGGGTGTGGATTACCAGCCTGCGACAATGGGCTTCTATAATCAAAGCAAAATAGACATTGGCGACTATCCTTTTATTAGCGCATATCTGAATTGCAAACTCTCAAAATGCCGTTTCTATCTTATGATGTCACACCTGAATCAAGGTATGACAGGCACAATGTATTTCTCAATGCCACACTATCCAATGAATCCACGTAGGTTTCAGTTGGGTCTGAGCATTGACTTTGCAAACTGACAAATGGAGCCCGACTGTCAGAACCGGATGAACATTTATAGTCATAGCTCCTTTTATATTTAAGTAACCTGCTTATTATGTTTGAACAGATTCCACAAAAAAAAGGAAACATGTCTCTATATCTGCTATTGTTATTAGTAGCTCTGGGAACTATGTTTATGCTTAAGGAATGTTCTTCCAAGCAATTACCGCCAAAAGCCGAAAGGATAGCAGGGGGAGACACATTAAATGTGGCTATAGAAATATCCCCAATGGGGGTTACAATGACCGGTGATACTCTTGGAGGAGTATACTATACGATGCTTAACGCCGCTGCTAAAAAGCACGGACAGGTAATAAAATTCCACCCGTTCACACAACTTGAGACTGCGTTAAAAGGATTGGACGCAGGCAAATACCGGCTTGTAGTAAGCGATATACCGGCCACTGCGGAACTAAAACAAAAATACCTGTTTATAGATCCTGTTGATATAGACCGGCAAGTCCTTGTACAACGCAAAGACAGTATTACAGACAGCCTTGAAATAGTCACGCAATTTGACCTCGCAAGACAAAAAGTGATATTGCCTAAAGGATCCCCGTTCATATCACGTCTCAGAAATCTTTCCCACGAAATCGGCGATACTATCTACATACTTGAAGACTCCACCTATTCCTCTGAACAACTGGTAATACTAACTGCATTGGGTGAATTGCCGCGGGTAGTGGTCAGTGCCCGTATCGCCTCACATCTTCTTAAACGCTACCCATATCTAGATGCATCACTCGGAATATCATTCAATCAGTTCCATGGATGGGTGTTGAATCAATCAGACTCACTTTTGCGTGATACCATTTCCCAATGGTGCCAGGAAAACAGATAATATCCCCCACATGGTCATTATCTATTTTCCTGTTATTATCAATTATTATCTGAGAAAAGGGTTTGTATGTTCTTCACGCGATATGGTTGTCGCCGATCCATGGCCAGGATAAACGACTGTATCCAGGGGAAGTGTCATCAATTTTTCACGCACGCTTTTCAACAGTATGGATCCGTTCCCTCCAGGAAGATCCACTCGTCCCACAGAACCGGCAAACAATGTATCTCCGGTCAGGACACTCCCCGCAGACGGGACATAATAACATACGCCTCCTGGCGAATGACCTGGAGTGGTTATCACTATTATTTCATCTTTTCCAAGCATAAGGACATTTTTGTCCTCCACTAACCTGTCAAATTTTATAGGTCCGGCATTTATGGGCAAATGAAACATTTGTGCCTGTTGGCCACGTGTCATTGCAAGAGGAATATCATTCTTATGTCCGAGAACCGGTAAGCCGGGATATGCCGCTTGCAATGCCTCAACTCCAAAAGTATGGTCTATATGGGCATGGGTAAGCAATATGTATTTCAAACTCAGGGAATGGGCTTTGATATACTCTGTCAACAGAGATACCTCATCAGCATCTGACATTCCGGGATCCACTACTGCGGCTTCCAGAGTAGCCTCATCATAGACGATATATGTATTCTCTCCGAATAAATTGAATTCAAAACGTTTTATCTGCATCTCCTACATTTTTTAATATGTCACATACGTAACATATTAGATCCTAATACAGTTCATAAAGGTTGGTATACCAATTTCTTGGTTTCAAAAAACAGCTCTTCGGGGAAATAATTTATGAGACTGTCAACCAATGGTTCAGAAGCAATACGCGCAGACGCCTTCAATTCCGCTGTCAGCTCTCCACCTTTTAAGCATATCAATCCGTTTGGCATGGCATACGTGTGCGATGCGGCGTCATGCCTGATATTTTTGCGTATTAATGGAATGAGGTTGTCAAGTGGCATTACGGCGCGTGACACCACATAATCATATTTGTCTTTGCATTCTGCGATATCCCCATGTTGGAAAGTGACATTTTTTAATCCTATAGAAGCCGCCACTTCTGTTGCTACTTTTATCTTTTTGCCAATGCGGTCAATCAAATGAAAGTGACATTGTGGCATCGCTATTGCCAAAGGTATTCCAGGAAAACCACCTCCAGTGCCAAGATCAAGTATCTTTGTGCCGTCAGGAAGTCCTGGCAGGAACTTTGCTATGGCAAGAGAATGAAGCACATGATGGACATATAGGTTCTGTATATCTTTACGTGAAATCACGTTGATTTTCTCATTCCAGGCAGGATAAAGTTCACCTAGTTTATTTATTTGCTCGCGTTGCACAGGTGAAAATTCAGGAAAATACCTGAGTACAGCTTCCGCATTGGATTCCATATAATAAATTATTTAAAGTGATTAACACTGATTGTATTTTCAGGCTATTTACCGGAATAATTGTATATTGTTGATAACGCCTGCTTATCTTCCCAAAACCAACCATAAACGGTCATCGTTATGACAAGGTACACACATAAGCCATAATCTGGTTGCAGTAGCCTTATGCACTACAGCTTTTTTCAATTCCACAGACCTGCCATCAATGACAAGCGATGGAGATGCCAGTGTATAAGGCGGCACTTTATGCTCGCTGGTATCAATAAATGAGTCACTGGCAAAAAACTGCATGTTAGTACCCGTTACCAGCGATTGCACTATGGCAGTACGCCCGTCTGATGATGTTGCGAAAAGATTCCCCGGCGTATCATATTTTATTATCATATCTCCATATCCCATCCTTATTGATTCATCTGCAAGTTGTGCATCTATATCCTTAGGTAAATCATCATCCTCCTCCGGAATATCCGGCACATCTATTACCTCTACAGTGCATTTCAAAAGATATCCGTCAGCCCTCAAATCAACATCTGCTTTGCCAATCTCCTTGCCATATATTTCCAATTTGTTGCCATTCCCGTTTATTTCCAAAAATGAAGGAATATGCTCTGCACGCACATCAATGGCATTATTGACATTGACCACTTTTACCTGACCGACAGGCACTGTTATATAAGAATCGTCTAACGTCGGACGTAATGCGTCCGGCTCATTTTTATTATCATGACAAGATGTGGCAATACACACCAATATCATGCATAAAACATGGGGCAATATCCTGATTGACCTATCTTTCAAATGCGCTATGGTCATTTCACCTCAATTTTAATCATTCCGTTAAAAGAACTGCTGTAAAAATATAGTTCATGTATTCCAACGCCTATCTCGGCAGGAACCAGATATTTTTCAGTTACAGTTTGTCCGTCAACTTTCCATACCGCGTCATCAGGCACAAGATCAAGACGCAAATGAATCAATGGATCATCCATTGAGTACACCGCACGTAATGTTGACATATGCTCCTCCGATGGTTTATACCCCTCCCCTTTTCGGTTTCCCCACAGAAATTCAGCAAGTTCCGGATATTCAACAAACGGATTGGAATTCCCTTGTAATTTCCCAAATAAAAGATTGCGCTGAATCTCATAATGGGATATTGGATCAGCCTTGTGCCACACCATTAATTGGGCGCCATAGGCGCCAGTGAACCCCTCTTCTGGATTATCTGACCATATAGCTCCACCGCATGTTTCATACCGCATCAGCCCAGAAGAATATATGCATGCCATGTACATCAGGATACGTGCGATATCACCTTTAAGTTCTTCCGGAGGTTCCCATAATCTGATTTTCTGCAATCCCACATTCCCGCTTCCCACCCCCCAGATACCGTTCTGTATTTCAAATTCAGTAACAGTGCCCGGAGCACAATCACCAATTGTGGCTGCAGTACCTGATGGCGCCGGAATCATACCCAAAAGATCCATACCAACATTTTTACAATTCGGAGATGTGATTTTCCACCACTTAGGAGATGCGATATTTAACAACTCCAAATTTTCAGGTGCTCCTCCATTTTTTCCGAATTGGATATGCTCATGTGAAAAATGGTTGACATAAGCTGTACCGTCCTGGTTGCCGTCAGTGATTTTAAGGATCTCAAAAATTCCTCCTTCACCATCAAAACGGTTAAAATACTGTAACGGGGTATGAGTATCGGCAATAGCACGCACCAGCTCGCCTCCAGATTTTCCAATCCATATGTCAGGACAATCATCAGATGCAGACATGGCATTCTGTACGACAACCAATATTGCCGTACAGAATACACGTATGGTACCGGTAATGTGCATGACTGCATTATTTATAATACGCTACAAGGGCACATTCGTTGTAATAAGCATGGTTGTCAACAACTCATGCACACACAAACGGATGCGCCCCTGCAGTGCACCGACAGAAATATCATTTCTGCCGGAGTGAAATATTATTTACCCTGATGCTCGTATTTGAGAGTAAGGGTTGGCTGGTCACAAACCTCTGCAGGTCCGAAGTATTGAATGGGACCGGGATAAATATAGCATGTATTGAAAGCCCAGTCATCACGCTTGGAAACAAATTTTTGGAAAGGTGCGCCATCAAGTTTGACAAGAGCTTTCTGTATTACAGGCTTCATTTTGCCATGACGACGTTCCATATTCATCATCATAGTGATAGGTATGCCGCCGGCAACCCACTGAACAGCAGGCTTGGTGAGATTGCGCACGGATGACATATATCCGGTAACACCACAACGGATCAGGCATGCGGCGTTATATCCTAACGCATAGCAGTAGTCAGCATCAAAATTAGAGGGATCTGCGCAACGGCCTTCATAACCGAAGAAGTGGTGCAAAGCGGAGAATTTACCATCATATTTTCCATCTTTACGCATAGCCTCAAGACGCTTTCCGACCATCTCCGAGAGAAGTTTCTCCGTTTCAATGAGTGATACTTGCACGTTGCCATGGGGGTCACGGTCAAGACTGAGCTGGCGTGCGACACCTTCCGGCAGCGATTCATATACCGCAGCATTGTCTGACGAAAGATGGTTGATGATATATGCACGTTGGTCTGCTGCTGCCACACCGGCAAATTCATCTGCATTCTTGGCAAGCAAGTCATTAAGCTCGGCGATAAGGCGTTTAACCGCCGGGATGAACTCAATAAGACCTTCAGGAATGAGCACTGTACCGAAATTCATGCCAAGGCGGGCACGCTCTGCCACGATGTCGGCAATATAATTTACCACTTGGTCAAGTGTCATATCCTTGCTCTCTACCTCCTCTGAGATGATACAGATATTAGGCTGGCACTGAAGGGCGCATTCCAAAGCGATATGACTTGCGGAACGACCCATCAACTTGATGAAATGGTAGTACTTTTTCGCTGAGTTGCAATCGCGTTGTATGTTGCCGATTACTTCGGAATAAACTTTAGTTGCAGTATCGAAACCAAAAGAAGTCTCAATAACATCGTTCTTAAGGTCGCCGTCAATTGTTTTGGGGCAACCGATCACCTGTACACCTGCGTTGATGCTCTTGTAGTATTCTGCAAGCACTGCGGCATTGGTGTTTGAATCATCACCGCCGATAATGACAAGAGCCTGGATATTAAGTTCTTTTAGAATCTCAAGACCTTTGTCGAACTGCTCTTTTGCTTCGAGTTTTGTACGACCGGAACCAATGATGTCAAAACCGCCGGTATTGCGGTAATCACTTATAAACTCAGAAGTCAGTTCAATATATTTGTGATCCACAAAACCACCAGGCCCCATCAGAAAACCATAAAGACGGCTGTCACGATGCACTTTCTTGATACCGTCAAAAAGGCCACATATAACATTATGTCCACCAGGAGCCTGGCCGCCGGACAATATAACACCTACATTGATAGGTTTTGTTGCTGTAGGATTGGGATTTTTCTCGAATTTCAGTTCGGGCAGTCCGTAAGTGTTAGGGAAAAGACTCTTAATATCTTCCTGGTCAGCCACAGACTGAGTGGCATGTCCCTCGACAGGACGCACAGCCCCGGTGAGCACAATAGGCAACTTCGGCTGATAGGCCGCACGAGCTTTCTGCAAGGCGCTCTTCTTCATAAGTTCTGAGTGTTTTATTATGAGTAATAATATATTTCTATTTCTACCGGCAACATTACATATACCGGCATTTAATATTCTGGTTTGGTTACAAAATATCGCAGCACTCAAACGTGATCATACCGCACTACGTATACTTTGTAATGCACTACAAAGTTACGTATTTTATCATAAATTTTATGTGAAATTAATTTAACGGAGCACTGAGAGGCGGATGGCAACAAATTAGTCCTAAAACCACATCCGGCTCTTACATCTGGATCAAAAAACGCCACAATCCGGCATAGTTATTTAAACAGCCCTGATTTACGCAACTGCAATTGCAAACATTTGTTAACAGGGGTTTACGCCATATAATAATTTCGCGGAATCGGTTGTCGCCTCAGCGACACGCTCTATGCCAATTCCCAGGGTTGAAGCGATCGTTGCTGCTATCAATGGAATATAGCTGCTATCGTTCAGTTTGCCACGATATGGGACAGGCGCAAGATATGGAGAATCAGTTTCCAATATGATCCTGTCAAGCCCTATTGAAGGCAAAGTTTCCCTTAATCCCGAATTCTTGAAAGTAACAATCCCGTTTATACCGAAATAAAAATCTCCTGTCTTACGTATCCGCTCCACATCGGCAGCAGTACCTCCAAAACAATGGAACGCGCCTCTAGGCATATCAGGCAAGCCCTGCAAGACTTCAAGAGTCTCGTCCAGACCATCGCGACAGTGTATGTTAATGGGAAGATTCCTTTCAAGAGCCATACGGCATTGTATGTCGAAACATTCCATCTGTATGTCCCGATGCGCCTTGTCCTCATGCAAGTCAATGCCGATCTCCCCCACTCCGACATATGGAAGCCCTGGTGTGTCAAGTTCCTGCCGGATAATTTCAAGCGCAGCATGGGGATTGTCGGTAAGTTCTGTCGGATGCAATCCGGCAAACATTCGCACATTATCCGGAAATCTAGCTGCAAGAGCTTTCATTGATGTGAGTTCTGATAAAGAAGTTCCCGGAAGGATCATCATCACCACTCCTGCTGCAAGCGCTTTGCGCACCATCTCTTCACCACCATTTTCATACACACTGTCATTAAGATGTGTGTGCGTATCTACGAATGTCATTAATCTACAAAAGACTTTAATAAGATCTTGTCAATAGTTGCGGCTTATCAAGCCCGAAGCCAATTTCTCAAAGAAGCACCGTCCTTCAGAAGGCAACTCGGCTTCATCAAGCGAAGCAATGGCCTCACCGGCGTAACGTTCTATCAGTTGATGCGAGCGTCCTGCAAGTTCCAGACCATCATATATCGCCCTTATTTCTTTTATTTTCAAGTAATCAGTGAGTTTGCGGGCTAATACATCATTCATTCCCGAAGGACATTCTGCCATAGCGGTTATCCAGAGCCATGTTTTTTTCTCGTTTATAATATCTCCTCCGATTTCTTTTCCAAAAAGAGCTGGATCACCATATGTGTCAAGGTAATCGTCCTGTAATTGAAACGCAATCCCGAGCAATTCTCCATAACGGTAAATCGCATTTTGGGATTTTTCCGATGCCCCTGCCAGCAATGCGCCCATACGGGTCGCGCAAGCCAACAACACGGAGGTTTTCAAACGTATCATTTCAAGATATTCCTCAACGGATACATCTGTCCTTGTTTCAAAATCCATGTCGTACTGCTGCCCCTCATATACTTCCATCGCCGTTTTGTTAAACAGCCTTAATAAATTGACTGAAATCTCTGCCGGACAGTCAGACATGAGTTGATTGGCCATTGTAAGCATTGCATCTCCGGAAAGTATGGCCACAGACGGACTCCAACGACGGTGTACAGTCGGACGTCCGCGACGCACAAAGGCGTTATCCATCACATCGTCGTGCAAGAGTGTGAAATTGTGGAACATCTCTATGCCCAATGCCTGTGGGATCGTTTTCTCCGGTGCAAGGCCATAGGCATCCGCTGCCGCCATCAGCAACATAGGCCGCAATCTTTTTCCCCCACCTTCCAAAGTAT
Organism: uncultured Porphyromonadaceae bacterium; assembly: GCA_947643665.1. Lineage (GTDB taxonomy): Bacteria > Bacteroidota > Bacteroidia > Bacteroidales > Muribaculaceae > UBA7173. Next base: position 37,452 of record CANRWW010000018.1, read on the forward strand.
ACCGTATCGGAGCATAAAGGCCGTCCGGACGTTCAGGATAAGATATTCCAGCAAGATTTCTCTCTATTAGGTCTGAATAATATTCGGATTGATGCATTGCTTTGTTCTAACTTATTTTAATGCAAAGTTACGCATCTTTCCCGAATTATGGCTAATTTTGCATTACAATATACATACTGGCAGGCTTGAGCCTGCTGTAAGATTTATATTCAATATCATACAACAATTCCCTATATGAATTTTGACAATCTTCCCAATGATCCTATAATATTACTCGGAGTCATAAACACCAAACTCCGTGACTTTTATAGCTCACTTACAGCATTATGCGACGATATGGATGTAAGCAAAAGCGAAATTGAGGCAAAGCTCGGTTCAATCGGGTATGTTTATAATCCCAGTCTAAACAAGTTCGTATAATATCTGAGGACACTAAAAGATGCAGGATTACCTTTCAAAACTCAACCAACAACAACGGGATGCCGTAGACTATCTGGCCGGTCCGCAACTTGTAATTGCCGGAGCCGGATCAGGGAAAACACGTGTCCTGACATACAAAATAGTGCACCTTCTTTCTCAAGGATACGAACCATATCGTATCATGGCACTCACCTTCACAAATAAAGCGGCCAGGGAAATGAAAGAGCGAATTGAACCGCTTGTGGGAGGCGCTACAGCCAACCGTTTGTGGATGGGGACTTTCCACAGCATATTCGCACGCCTGCTCCGTAACCATGCCGACCGCATAGGATTCAAATCCTCGTTCACCATCTATGATGCATCTGACTCAAAACAGGCAATCAGGGCCATAATCAAGGACATGCAACTTGATGACAAAATTTATAAGCCATCTGTGGTTCAAAGTGCAATTTCAATGGCAAAAAATGCTCTGATAAGCCCCGAACGTTATATGATTGATAAAGACCTGATGGAAGCTGACCGACGGGCCAAGCGACCGCTTATGGCAGAGATTTACCGCATATATCAACACAGGTGCTTAGTGGCCGGAGCTATGGATTTTGATGATCTGCTGTACTATACCAATGTACTTCTGCGGGACAATCCTGATGTTCGCCGACATTATCAAGAATTTTTTCGATATGTGCTTGTCGACGAGTATCAGGACACCAATTTTGCCCAACACTGTATCGTAACAGAGCTATGCCACGACAGCAACAACCTCACTATGGTCGGAGATGACGCACAGAGCATATACTCTTTCCGTGGAGCAAACATAAAAAACATACTAAACCTCAAGAAAGCATATCCTGCTCTGAAAATTTTCAAACTCGAACAGAATTACCGCTCCACTCGCAACATAGTGAATGCAGCAAATTCCCTTATTGCCAAAAACAGCGAACAGATAAAGAAAGAAGTCTTTTCTGAAAATGAGGTGGGTGCAAAGATTGAAGTGCTCAATAGTTCTACTGATTTCGAGGAAGCATATCTTGTGGCAAACAGGATATCACAACTGCAGCGTTCCAGCCATGACAACCTTGACGAATTTGCCATACTTTACCGAACGAATGCACAGAGCCGCCGCCTGGAAGAATCTTTACGGAAGAGAAATATCTCATATAGGATATATGGGGGCCTGAGCTTTTATCAACGTAAGGAAATAAAGGATGCTATCTCTTATTTTCGCCTAGCTACCAATCCTGATGATGACGAGGCTCTGAGAAGAATTATAAATTATCCTGCCAGAGGCATCGGGGAAACTACGGTAAACAAAATCGTACGTGCTGCAATTGACAACAGCGTAAGTATGTGGAGTGTAATATGCTCCCCTGACACATACAACCTTGAAGTAAACAGTGGCACGCTAAAAAAATTAAACGGTTTTCGTGATCTGATAAGTGACTTCGTTAAAACAAATCAATCAGGAGGAGACGCCTACCTTCTAGCCACTACCATAATAACGCGCACAAAACTGTTGTCTTCATTATTTTCCGACAGTACCCCTGAAAGCATCTCCAAACAAGAGAATCTACAGGAAATTCTCAGCAATGTAAAAGATTTTGTTGACGAGCACAATGAAATAGGCGAAACTAACAGCACAGACATGTCACACTTTCTTGCAGAAGTCTCACTTGCCACTGATCAAGACGAGAAAGATACTGCAGAGCATAAGGTGACACTTATGACAGTACATGCGGCAAAAGGGCTTGAATTCAATAACGTCATCATTGTCGGAGCGGAAGAAGATCTGTTTCCTTCTGCCATGTCTTCGTCGTCACTAAACGAAATAGAAGAAGAACGTCGGCTCATGTATGTTGCGATTACCAGAGCACGGAAATTCTGTATGATCACATATGCATCTTCACGCTTCCGCAACGGACAGACAAAACTTTGTCAACCATCCAGATTCCTGCACGACATAGATCCGAAATATATCAAACTGATACAAGGAACAGATCTAGGATATGTCTACCAAGGCATTAATCCATATGACAGCTACAGGGAGTCTTTCCATAGCCCTGTAATGACATCTGTCATCAATCCCGCCCCATCCGCCCCGCCCCCTCCGGGACATGCCTCTGACAGATGGAGAGAACGTGCCGCCTCAGTGAATCCAGAAAAAGGGATCAACAACGCATCGCAGCCTATGCCGTCGGCAGGACAATATTCGGTTCATTCGGCTGACGAGGTCAGAGAGGGTATGATGATAGTACATGAGCGTTTCGGGAAAGGCAAGATACTGAATGTCCATACAGATCCGGCTGGTGAAAAAATCACCGTATTGTTTGCCAATGTGGCACAACGCACATTGATGCTTAAATATGCAAGATTCGCAATCTATGCCCAATAAATTTATTCGAAAACAAATTAATATAAACAACAGTGCTGAACACTCCTTGTTACGTAGTATATGAAAATCGCCTGAGAGCCAATCTGGACATTATAGCAGATGTAAGCAGGCGCTCTGGTGCAAAGATTATAATGGCTTTTAAAGCCAACGCACTCTGGAAAACATTCCATATCTTCCGTGAATATGGCGTGGAATGCACCGCATCATCAATAAACGAGCTAAAACTCGGACTGGAAGAATTGCGCTCCAAAGTGCACTCCTATTGTCCGGCATATACGCCAAACACAATCAACAAATATCTTGCGGGAAGCTCTCACATTACTTTCAATTCCATAAGCCAGTGGGAGCATTTTCGTGGAACCCTTCGCAAGTACAATGCCAACAACCCGGACGGCGGACACGTCTCTCCAGGGTTAAGGGTCAACCCCCGATGTTCCGTTGTTGAGACAGACATATATAATCCAGCTCTCCCGGGAAGCCGTTTTGGAGTGGAATCAGCACAATTAAAGGATGGATTGCCGGAAGGAATTGAGGGACTGCACTTCCACGCCTTATGCGAATCTTCAAGCGAAGACCTCCAAAAAGTACTTGAAGCATTTGAGCTTCAATTCGGGCATCTGCTCCCTTATATAAAATGGGTCAATATGGGCGGAGGCCACCTCATGACGCGCGCCGGATATAATATAGAATTACTTGTAGAAATAATACGCGGTTTCAAAGAACGCTATCCGCACATAGAGGTCATACTTGAACCTGGCAGCGCTTTTACATGGCGTACAGGAGACCTTATTGCATCCGTTGTTGACATTGTGGAAAACGACGGCATAAATACCGCCATACTGGATGTATCATTTGCATGTCATATGCCAGACTGTCTGGAAATGCCATATCAACCTACCGTATCTGAAGCCCTTGACAAACAGAAAGTAGCAGAAATGCCACATGGGAAATTACACAAATACCGTTTTGGAGGGAATTCATGTCTCAGTGGCGATTTCATGGGCGACTGGTATTTTGACAAACCTCTGAAACCAGGCGACAGACTTACATTCGAAGACATGAACCACTATACAACGGTAAAAACCAATATGTTCAATGGTATAACCCACCCGGATATCGCATTGGTAGATGCAGACAACAACATGCAATATCTGCGTAAATTCACTTATGAGGACTACAAAAACCGTATGTCTTGAGAATATACATGCTGTTTCAATCCGATTTAAACACCCTTGCAAATGAAAAAGTATTCTGTAATAATACCGGTTTATAACCGCGTTGATGAAGTTGAAGACCTTTTGGCTAGCCTAAGCGTCCAGACAGCATCAAATTTTGAGGTTATAATTGTTGAAGACGGCTCAACAGATCCATGCAAGGATACAGTTGAAAAATACCGGAACAAACTTGATGTCAAGTATTTTTATAAAGAAAACGAAGGCCGGTCCATCGCCCGAAACTACGGTATGGAACATGCTGCTGGCAATTATTTCATATTCTTCGATTCGGACTGTGTAATTCCAAACAATTATTTCGCTAAACTCAATTCTATGTCGGCCAACGAATATTTTGATTGTTTCGGCGGACCTGATGCGGCCGATAATACCTTTAGCCATACACAAAAAGCCATTAACCATGCCATGACTTCGTTTCTAACGACAGGAGGCATACGAGGAGGCAAAATACGGCTTGAGAAATTCACTCCGCGCACCTTCAACATGGGCTTTTCACGCAAGGTTTATGAAACCGTAAGCGGTTTCAGGGAGATGTTCTCGGAAGACATAGACATGAGCACGCGAATCAGGCTGGCAGGCTTCACCATCGGTCTATATCCTGATCTGCCAGTATATCATAAGAGGCGTGTGGATTTCAAAAAATTCATGCGGCAAGTATATGTGTTCGGCATGTCACGCATCACACTTAAAATACTATATCCCGACAGCCTTAAAGCCGTACATTGCCTGCCTGCGTTATTCCTCATAGGAGCCACGGCAATGATTGCCATGGCCATATTTGTTTCGCCTTGGTGGATAACACCTCTGGCCTTATACCTTTTGTCTATATTCGCAAGCGCGCTTTATGCGACTCGCTCATTAGACATTGCTCTGCGCGCTGTTCCGGCCTCAATAATACAACTTGGAGGATATGGATACGGATTTATCAAAGCCTATATTCAAAAAATCGTTTTTGGAAAGGGGCGAAACGAACAGGAAGAGATATACATGCGCAAAGGGAAATAAGGACAAACAAAAGTCCTGTCCCCTGCCATCATGAATTACACTGACATGACAAGCAACGGCACAACAGATATGGATCCCCGTAATAGCTCACCTGTACTTATAAAAGATCTTAATGAAGAAGAAAAGCCTCGCGAGAAAGCTGGACGCCTTGGGCTGGACTCGCTCACAGACGTTGAACTGCTGGCATTATTGCTAGGCTCAGGAATGTCCGGAAAATCCGTACTTGATCTCGCACGTGAGATTCTTCAGGACAATGACAACAAACTGAGCCGTTTGTCACGCATGTCTATTGCCGAACTTAAAAAGAAGTACAAAGGTGTAGGCACAGCAAAAGCGACACTGCTTTCTGCCGCTATGACATTCGGGGCAAGAGTTCAGAAAAGCCTTACCTTATTAGACGAACAAATGATCAGCAGCCGGCATGTATATAATTATATGCGCGATACTCTCGAAAGACTGAACTATGAGGAATTCTGGGTGATTCATCTAAACCGTGCAAACCGTATCCTTTTTAAAGAACGCATAAGCAAAGGAGGATTGGCATGCACCGCAGTTGACATAAAGCTAATCGCAAAAAGCGCAATAGACCACCTGTCATCCGGAATAATTCTGCTGCATAATCACCCATCAGGCACAATGCAACCGTCGGGACAGGATGACAACCTGACCCGACGGATTATAGATATCTGCAAAATTATAGATGTGCCGGTACACGACCATCTCATCATAGGCCCTACCGGATATTATTCCTATCGTGACAGCGGTAAATTATAGCACTTCCATTGTTAGCCGCCTGAATGTATAAAGCCTTAGAAGTTATATCCAAGCGTTATAGAAAACAGGTTTCTGCGGAGATTCCGTGGCAGCATCTGAGTACCGCTTTTCATATCGGTTATACCCCAGGCACCACTAAGTCCGGCATAATACACCTGATATGATACACCTACGCCAAATTTCCATTGGAAATCAAGATGCTTGAATCCTTCAGTGCCGAATAACGATCCATCATGATCAGGCATATCTTTATCATTTCCAAAGGCCTCCTCTACCTTGTAATTGGCATATAGATTAAGATTCAATTGGGGGCCGGTAAAAACATTGACTTTTACGTCTTCCGCGAAATCAAAGTGGAAACCTATTAACAATGGCACTCTGAAACCGAAATTGCGTATTGAACCGTCTACCTGATACAAGACAGGCACAGGCTCCCCTGTTTCCTGGTCATATATGGGATTGTCAGGAATGAAGCTATTCCATTTGCTTGTGCCGAAGGTATTGTAAAAAAACGAAAGTCCAGGCTCAAAATACAAGTTCATGAACAACGGGATATTATATATGGCACCAGCGTAAAACCCGGCATTGCTGCTGTAATTTCCACCACCGTTAGCGGCAGAACTTATATCCAACCCTACACGCACTCCCAAAAACGACTTGTTTTCGGGGTTATCAAACATATAACTCGTCTCAGCACTGGAGATTGCAAAGCCTGCCACTAAGGCAGCACCAAGCAGTATGGATCTTATTTTTTTCATTTTCAATCGTATTATATATTGCAAATGTAATAATAATTCGTGAATCAGAAACCTATTCCGGAAAATAAATAAATTCACCTGAGCTATACGCTTAAAGGAAATAATGTTAAGTTTTTATTAAATCTCAGATGTATTGTGTGAGTGAAATCTATTTATACTAAATTTGTGCAATTATTTATTCCATGAATTGCACAATCTTAAACTACCGATAGAAATCTGGATATGGCAGAAAAAATACTGATTGTTGATGACGAGGAAACATTATGCGAGGTTTTGAGATTTAATCTTGAGGCGGAAGGTTATGAGGCAGAAATTGCTTACAGTGCGGAACAAGCCCTATCAATGTCACCGGAGAACTATTCATTAATACTCCTTGACATAATGATGGACGGGATAAGCGGTATTCAAATGGCAAATATTCTAAAAGGAAACCCCTTGACGGCAAATATACCGATCATATTTTGTACTGCCAAAAGTAGCGAGGAAGATATGGTCCACGGATTACATATAGGAGCAGATGATTATATCACAAAACCATATTCCATACGTAATGTCCTCGCACGCGTGCAAGCCGTATTAAGGAGAACAGGAAATTCCTCAGATACAAATGCCGATCATGAAAGTGTCAGTTACAAAGGGCTGAAACTTTTCCCGAACAGAAAAATATGCCTGGTTGACAATAATGAGGTAAAACTTCCAAGAAAAGAATTTGAGATACTGCTCACACTTCTGTCAAACAGAGGCAAATTATTTTCAAGAGAGGATCTGCTGCATCGCATCTGGCCTGATGAAGTGATCGTTTTAAACCGCGTTGTAGATGTCAATATAACACGCATACGGCAAAAGATCGGCGAATATGGAAAAAACATTGTAACCAGACCCGGATATGGCTATGTATTTGTTGAGTAAACAGTCTTACCACAAACGTTTATTTTTCTGGCTATTAGGATATTCCATATTGTTAATGGGATGTTTTGTCATATTCCAGGCAAAGCGTGAAAAGCAGTTTAAAGCCGAAGAATTGAATTCGCAGTTGCAACTTATCAATACATATATTATTTCAGAACTTTCAGATGGGGTCAATATAAAAGATATACAACTACGCGAAATACACCCGTTTGAAGATCTTCGTATCACTGTCATAGATCCTGACGGAAATGTCATCCACGACAATTCACTTGATTCACTCCCAAATACCAACCATCTCAGTCGTAAAGAAATCGCAACAGCAATAAAATACGGAAACGGTTTTACAATAAGACGGCATAGCGAAAGCACTGGTGACACATATTTCTATTCAGCTCGAAAAGATAATGACGGTCTGATCGTGAGAACCGCTGTTCCATATTCAATACCGTTGAGTGAACTTCTTGAAGCTGATTACGGGTTTATCTGGTTTATAGGAATTATAACATTGCTGATGTGTACACTGGGATTTTTTGCAACCCACCGCTTAGGGCAGCATATATCCAGATTAAACCGATTTGCAGAAAAGGCAGAAAAAGGATATAATATATCAGACACAGAGCCATTCCAGCATGATGAGCTTGGAGATATCTCCAACCATATAGTACGGCTTTACGCCCGCTTACAACAGGCAAATGCAGATCGTGACAAAGAGCATAAAGCTGCTTTACATGAACATCAGGAAAAAGAACGCATAAAAAAACAACTTACAAACAACATCAATCACGAACTGAAAACACCTGTCGCCGCCATAAAAATTTGTTTGGAAACACTGCTAACCCATGAAAATCTGCCACAGGAAAAGAAAACAGACTTTTTGCAAAGAAGCCTGGCAAACACAAACAGGCTACAAAAACTTCTGGAGGATGTGGCACAGATCACGCGCATGGAGGATGGATGTGAACAGATTGCAAAACATCCCTTGGATCTTGGAAACATCATAACCGACATTTGTATGGAATGTCAGCATATGGCAACGTCTAAAGGTATAGAAATACACAATCATATTACCGGACCACTTCCGTTTATTGGCAATCCATCTTTGCTTATATCTGTATTTCATAACCTTATAGACAACGCAATAGCTTACTCTGGAGGAACAGAAATCGTAATCCGCGAACAAAAAGGTCGTGTCGGCAAAATAACCCTTATAATCGCTGATAACGGTAACGGGGTAAGTGATGAACATCTGCCCCACCTCTTTGAACGTTTCTACCGTGTAGACAAAGGCCGTTCACGCGCAGTCGGCGGAACCGGACTTGGCTTGGCCATAGTAAAGAATGCAATCATACTCCACGGAGGGAATATCACTGTAGCCAACAGAAGTGAAGGAGGCCTGGTTTTCACTATCTCATTGCCGGCGGCAGACAATCTTAATAAGGCTTAAATGGCGTAAAACCCTAATGTTTCATAAAAATTTAAATTTTATGAAACATTTATGAAATGTCCGTATGTTACTTTTGTAGCAACTAAAACAGATAAATTTATGGACATCTTATTTTTGTGCGTCATAATATTCCTGTTTTTGCTGGCAGTATTTGATCTGTCAGTAGGAGTTAGCAATGACGCTGTAAATTTTCTTAATTCCGCTATAGGTTCAAAAGCGGCATCATTCAAAAGGGTAATCATTATAGCTTCAATAGGTGTATTCATTGGAGCGGCAATGAGCAACGGCATGATGGAAATTGCCCGGCACGGAATTTTCCGGCCAGAGCATTTCTCATTTTATGATCTCATATGCATCTTTATGGCAGTAATGATTACCGATATAATACTCCTTGATGTATTCAACACGCTAGGCATGCCCACTTCCACCACAGTATCTATGGTATTTGAACTTCTCGGTGCCACATTTGTGGTTGCATTGATAAAAATAGCCGGTGGGATAGATCTGGGATTCAATGACCTGCTGAATACGGAAAAAGCTCTTTCGGTAATAATAGGAATCTTCCTTTCTGTGGCGATAGCTTTCTTTTTCGGTACTGTCGTGCAATTTATTTCACGCATGATTTTCTCGTTTAACTATCATAGCAAACTAAAATGGAAAATCGGGATTTTCGGAGGTATCTGTGCTACCGCAATAATCTATTTTCTGATTATAAAGGGGGCAAAGGATCTTACTTTCATGACTCCTGAGGTAAAAAAATGGATCAATGCACATACCGCAGTCATAATATTGGGTTGTTTCGGATTTTTCACAATCCTTATGCAGCTTCTCCACGCCATGAAAGTAAACGTCCTGAAAGTGATCGTTCTCATGGGCACATTCGCCTTGGCAATGGCCTTTGCAGGCAATGACCTTGTAAATTTCATAGGCGTTCCTCTCAGCGGCCTAGCCTCTTATCAAGATTACATAGCAAATGGAGCCGGCGATGCCCGCGGCCATATGATGGGGGCACTTAACGGACCGGCAAACACCCCGATATGGTTTCTTATAGGAGCCGGTGCACTGATGGTGGTATCACTTGCATCTTCCAAAAAAGCACGTAATGTGGCAAAGACTGAGATTGGTCTTGGAAGCCAGCAAGGTGGTGAGGAAATGTTCGGTTCATCACGCATTGCGCGCCGTCTCGTAAGATGGACGATATCTTTTCTCGGATGGGTACGTAAGATCACACCATATAAAGTTCGATTGTGGTTTGGCAAACGTTTTAATATTGATGAGACCATAATAGAACCGGGGGCAGCTTTTGATCTTCTCAGAGGTGCAGTCAACCTTGTGCTCGCCGGTGCGCTTATTGCACTCGGAACATCACTTAAGCTACCGCTTTCCACCACGTTTGTAACCTTCATGGTAGCAATGGGAACTTCATTGGCCGATAAAGCCTGGGGGAGAGAAAGTGCCGTATTCCGCATCACAGGAGTGATTTCGGTAATCGGCGGATGGTTCCTTACTGCCGGTGTCGCCTTTATAGGAGCTGGTGTGATTGTGCTGCTCATGCATTTCGGTGGCCATTGGATGATGTTTGCACTTGCATTGGTTACAATACTGCTGATTATCCGCAGTAACCGACGTTTTCGCAAACGCCAGAAAGAAGAGTCTGGAGACGTTATGTTCCAGACTATTATCTCTACAACTGATAAAAACGAAACATGGAACCTGCTTCTTCTATATATAACCAAACAACAAGAAAAATTCATAGAATTTGCCAAGGAAAATTACGGAAATATCACCAATGCCTTTATCAAGGAAAATGCAGGAGCCTTAAGCAAGGCGGATAAACGACTTGCATTACAGAAAGACACTCTTAAAAATGCCAGACGCAAGGAAACATTATGCCTAAGACAGGTCAGCAGAGAGATTGCAATAGAAAAAAGCACATGGTTTCATCTTGCCAACAACTGCTGTATGAGTGTATTATATAACTTACGGCGAATCAACGAAATCTGTAAGGAACATGTGGAAAATAACTTCCATCCGCTCCCACAGAAATATCATACCGGATTTGAAGAAACCAGGACAATGGTTATGAATCTTTTAGATGACACCATGTCAGTCCTTACGACCAATGAAATATCAGATGTTGCAAAAATACGCAAACGTTGCGATCAAATAAAAGATTCAATATCTGACACATACCATAATCTACACGATCAGTTGCGTGAGGGAGATGCCAACTCCATGACTGTAGTTTATGTGTATCTGAACATGCTTCAGGAAACACAGGAAATTGTATCTTCCATACGCAAATACCTACGTGCATATGCAAAATTGCATGATTCCGACTTCAGCAGCCGGCGCACGAAATTGCGTACCACATAAATAGCCGTTTGCATAAAAATCAGAAGTGCATACTGAAAGTTTCATCAAACTTTTCAGTATGCACTTCTGATAAATATCGTTTAGAAGCGTTCAGATGGGTCAAAAGCTGTTCTGATTCGCCTTCACATCATATCAATAATCATAAATAAGCTCCAGATCATCCAGACACAACACACTGCCTGCACCTCCGGTGAAATAATCTCCATACTTGCTGGCACTGCCAACAATAAGTATGTACTTAGGAACCCTGGATGTGGATGTATAATTAAGTTCTATCTCAAACGGCACATATTCCGGTATAGACTGTCCACTCTGATATTTGCCATACGCCACTACGTACGATCCGTTCGGATCAAACAGGCTTCTGTTTGCCGGATTCGTTCGGATCTCAAATGGCTCCGATGAATCAATCAACGAGCACCATACGATACAGGTATCAGGCTCACCTTTCAGCGACGCGAATTCATTGTTTGTATGGCTTATTGGCGCCGAATTATATTTAAGATAGCCTCGGAGCTTTGTCGGACGCTCTGTAAAATGCCGTCCGAAGCTCAAAACGCCATTTGTGCCATCAGTCCTGACATATGATCCGACGAAGATGTTTCCAGCAGCAAGTTTGCCGATTACCCCGATGCCCACGAAACGGGTCTCCAGCATTGCCGCGAGTCCTTTTCCGGTAGAAGTATCCTCAGTTGGCACCGTATTACTTTCTCCAAGTGTGGTCGCGCCTTTGTTACCTGTTCCCCAATATGGCTCTCCACCTTCTGGCCACGGATTCCAGATCTTACCATCTTTGCTCCATTCGTCCAAAGTGGAATTAGGGACCTGCAATATGCTTCCTGTTTTAAATTCTACAATTTTACCAACTTCAGAATCAGAGAAGGCACGTGCCTCATATGTGGTAAGAGGATTTAGATTGATTATACGTGCACAGAAAGTTCCACCTGTATGTGTCACCCAGCCATCCGGCACGCGGGTCCATTCTGTTTCTCCCTTAACACGGAATTCCACCCCGTTATCACGCCCGGAAACACCAGAACCATATACCCATCCAACTTGTGTCCAGCCATCGGCATGCATGGTCTCAACTGTACTTTCCACATATTCTCCATATATTGTCCAGACTTCTTCCTTGCCAAAAGAGTTCACTGTTACTTCTATCGGTTTATGCAAACTTACAGTATGTCCTATAAGATCGGGGTCAATAGTAGAATTATCAGGGCCAAGTTTCATCGTCAGCACTTTCACTGTTTCAAGCGCTTCTTTGCCTGCCACGGTAACGACCACACGACGGCCCGTAACGTCTATTATGGTAGCTCCGACCTGGTTCTCTATTGTAAAATACCTTTCGATATTCTGTTTTCCTTGTATGACCCAGTCATAATCCTGATATAACCGGAGCGTCACGATATAATAGCGTGAAAGATCAATCGGTTTATCCAGATCCCCGGATACTATTGAGGCGCCTTCTGACAAGGAATAAGAGGTTATAGGCACGTTCCTTATATCCACACTCTCATCAAATGTGAGAGTTACCAATCTGTTCGCAGAGTCTATCTCAGCAGCTTTTATCAGCCCTGGGGCATCCATTTCTGTGAAATTAGGTTGTATGCGGGGATAAGGTATGTCATTTTTAAGGCATCCATGCAACATGAGCATTACTGCCAGCAATGGGAAAATAATGTACAATTTATCAAAGCGCATTGTCATGTCCATTCATATTGGCGACGGGCTTAGATATAGACCGCCATGCCGAAGTTGATATTGAATATATTGAAACGGAAATTGGCACCGGAAGAAAATCTCCTCCCTTCATCAACTCCGTTAGTGCTCTGTTTTTCGTGGTGAACATTTATACCGAAAACTCCAAATGAGACATTAAAACTGACATAATCCATTATAAAGACACATAAGCCAGGAGAAAAATTCAATGCCGCAGACATGGAGCTAGTGCGTGTATCATATAGTTCGCCTCCGTAATGCCTCAGAAACCGTGAAGAACCTGCGCCAAAAGCGACTTCCACTTCATTGAATACCCCAAAACGCCGGTCGCGCCCTAATCCTACATAATTACGATAAGCAATTGCCGCAGAGTAGTTCTTTGAATAATAACTCACATCTGAAAGTGAGAAATTCATATCATCGCTTATGTCAAATTTCAGTCCTCCCAGATCTGCCAACATACGTGTGTACTTAAAATTCACTCCTATTGACTGATTATTTGCAAAAAAGTACGATATTGACGGCTGGAGAGAATATGCCTTGACTTTTATATTAAAATCTTTCAATACCGAAAGCAACTGGACATCATCGGTGTTAAATTCTCCATATGATGCAAGCATTCCAAACGACCATTGTCCTTTAGGAATAAACAGGTAGTTGAATAGGCCGCGATCATAACGCCCGTAGTTTTTCTGAGGTAAGATAAGGCTTACCGTATCACCTTTTACTATTACTTTTTCATTACGGGCAGCTTCTTGCATAGCGACTGAATCAAGTGGGATCTTCTTGGATTGAGCCAATCTGTCAAGTATATTGAATGGCAGAACACGTGCGTGACTATCAGGTGCCACGACCATGGTTGCCATAATGAAAACCAATATCTTCAATATTTTAAGCATAGAGTCAGACTGTGGATAGCATTACAGGTAAAAAGCAACGCCAAAAGTGATTGAAAAAAGATTGATTTTAAAACGGGCCTCTTTTGAATTATATGAAGAATCATATATGCGGTCTGTTATCGCCTTTGTATGATTGTATGAAAAACCAAGAACACCTACATTCACTTCTATGGCAGAATAGTTGTTCAAGAACATCACCATACCAGGAGCAAGGCCTACGTTGACATTCCATGAATTTTGAAACGTTCCAGAAAAATCCGCACCTTTCCCATTGGCAATCTTCGACTGTCCCCCACCGACTTGCAATTGCACTTCATTAAAGAAAGCAAAACGCCGGCTATGCCCTAGGCTCACATAATTACGGAAAGCACCCATTACAGAATAATTATGTGAAATAGAGTAAAGGTTTTCCACATTATAGTCTGTTTCACTGTCAATTTTTACAGTGGCATTATCAAGCCTGGTACGTGTGCGGGTATATGCGAACTTTCCTCCTGCTGCCATATTATCCTGAAAACAATATAAAAGCATCGGGCTTACCTTAAATGTATAGGCGTCTCCTCCTATATTTTCAATTATGAGAAACTGATACTTGCTCTGATTGGATTGCGAAAAACTTACGCTCACACCCGTAATCCATTGACCTTTGGGAATAAATGAGATCTGCTCCAGACCACGCTTAAACTCAACCTGAGCCTGTGAAGGAACCCAAGCCGATATAAATACTACAAAAAATGTCAAGAATTTTCTTACCATCACAAAATGCACATATAGTATACGCCAGACATACTATAGTCAATAACCTGTTGATTATAAAAGCAAAAGCGTCAAGCTACAATTGCGTTAAGACACTTTAACTCATAACCAAAATTTTCGTAAAGTTAAAAATTTATTCTCAAATGGCAGTCATAACAAAAGGTTAAAATTTTTAACACCGCATCCTTATATTATGTTGTCAGCATATTTTTCGTTAATTTTGCAGAGACAAGAAAATTATGTTCCTTATCACTGGTGTGATATGTATAAGATCATATTATCTTTTAATTTTACCTCTTTGATATATACAATGATTCGGTAAAATTTGAGGTTGTTCAGCCTTGGCTAAGCCGCTA
>CANRWW010000019.1 GCA_947643665.1 uncultured Porphyromonadaceae bacterium
CATCGCCAATCTTGAAAGTGGCGGTATAGGAATTGATTGTGAAAGATCCCGTAACGGTTACATCATGGGAGGGCATCGTTTCCGGCAAGCCTTCCCAACCGGAGAAAGTATGACCGTCCTTTTCGGGAAAAGCCTCAGGAACAATTGATGAGCCATAGTCAATGCTCAATTCCTTGTAATTATTGCCATCAACGATATAGGTCAGTTTATAGGAATTCACTGTATAGCTGCCGGTGATCTCTATGTCATGGGAGGGCATTGTTTCAGGAACATTATCCCAGCCGTTGAAAGTGTAACCCTCTTTGACCGGGGCATCGGGAGATACTACCGGCTGGCCGAAAACTACTTCCTTGCTTTCAATAACCTCATCGCCAATCTTGAAAGTAGCGGTATAGGAATTGATTGTGAAGGATCCTGTAACGGTTACATCATGGGAGGGCATCGTTTTCGGCAAACCTTCCCAACCGGAAAAAGTATGACCCTCCTTTTCGGGAAAAGCCTCAGGAACAATTGACGAGCCATAGTCTACATCAAACTCTTTGTATATTTCGTTATCAACGGTATAAGTCAGGGTGTAGGTATTGACCATAAACTCGGCGGCAAGAGTGATATCACTGTCAACAACTATCATTTTGGGATTGTCAGTCGTTCCATCAGACCACTGCACAAAGTGATAACCTTCGTCAGGAGTTGCAACAATACTTAATTCAGTGCCTTCAGCCAGACGTCCACCTTCGCTACTTATAGTACCCCCGTCACCTGCCGATACAGCCACATCGAAATGACGTATTATTCTGGCTATATAAGGATCAGAAGGATAGCCCAAACTACTGTCGGATTCAAATTGAAACGACACACCTTCTACCGGTAGTGTTTCTTCTGTTTCCTTATTGTAATATCTGAAAGTCATTGTTTCACCCACTGCCTGGTTACTTCTGGCACGAAGATAAAGGCATTCCTGCCCGTTTCCCAGTGGCAGATGTTCGGCAATGCCACGGCATTCATCTCCAACGAACACACCTACATCGTAGAGCGAGTAATCCATCTCATCGGAAGCTAATGCAACCTTGAGATATAGGCTCATATCGTAGCGATAATCACTTGGATTAACCGTCCACGGTGTCAGGGCCGAAGCCCCGACACCGCATATAACGGTCATTAAAAGAGTGATTATCGCGTTTTTGAATTTGATAATCTTATTCATTTCAACAGATTTTAGCGTATGGCAATTTTATGATATGAGTAGTCACCGTTGCCATCAACCACGACCACATATACACCGGTAGGCAGGGTAGAAACCCTGATACCGGATTCCGTTATTGAGGTTTCATGCATCAGTTTGTGGCCATCAATATTGTAGATCTCCACAAAACCAATATGTTCGGGAGCAATGCCACTAATGCGCAGCATATCGCCTTCGACAAAAACTTTTACATTGCCATCGAAACGAACTGCACTATTGCCACTATTTCCATCAATAACCACAACATAGGGACTGTGCACATTACCCACGGCGTTGCCGTCAAACTCAAGTGAGGCCACAGCAGTCTGATATTCAACTTCACCTTCGGCATCGGTAACACGGAGGGTTATATTGTCGCCGTTGTAGCCATAAACGCTCAACATTACCAGACCATCCACAACCCGGCCGACACCACGGCATTCGCTGCCGCAGAAAGCAGCCACCATATATTCGTTGATGTCAAGCTGTGTGCCGGAAGCTGTACATACATTGGCTATGACCGGCATTACAGATGGATATTTATGCACATCAGCAACCAGCGGAAGCCTGGAGGCTATGCCTGGCGCGTGGATCGCGGCGGCATTCGACACTATTGAGGTGTTATAGACCACCTGTTTGGCCGATGCACTCTGGTACATGTAGCCCATTCCGGGCGACATCGTTTCAAGCGTGCCTATCCATTGTTCGCCGTCGAACTGAGCGAATCCGTTCTGTCCCACAACCATGTCAAGATCCTCGGCTTCGGTGGAAGAGAGGGCTTCGGCCACAGTCATGGTCTGGCCAACAGGATAACCGAGCCAGTTCCAGCCTTCATTAAGCTCTATTGGAGTTGACGGGTTCCATGCCACATCGCTCAAGCGTAGCTTTGCAGTGGCTGCTGAAGTCTCAATCTTGTAGCTTTCGGCAGCGTTAAGCTCGGTTAGAGCGCCTACCATGCCTAGCTGCGGATCGCGGACTACCTCCTGAGTGCTGCTCTTAATGCGGTTTACACTGGCATCAGCGGCAAAGTCGGCGGAAGCGACTGCGGTTTCCATATTGTGTGAGATCCAAGTCCACCCCTTCTCCATCTTGAAGTCCATGTCGGAATGTTTGAGAGTGTAGTTGAACTCAACGGTCTCGGAAACATCGTCATCACCGTTGCCGACAGAAGTCATGGCAAGAATCTGTGTGTCGTCATTGATAATGATGGGCACAGTGTACTTTCGGCGGGTACCGTTTTCATCACATGGGCAAGAGCCGTCGGTGGTGAAGTAGATGGTGGCATTCTTAGATTCGGTAGTCAGTTCTACCTTGGTGCCACGATAAACGGCGGTGCCGCTTGCGCGTGACGATTTCGGCGCCTCGGCGGTTATGATTTCAGTAACTACGTCAACAGCACATTCACCCGTAGCTGTCACGTCATCAATAGTGAAGGTGAGCTGAGTGCGTCCGGGGAGGTCACCCTTCACGGTTACCACTGCCTTACCCTCATCGTCAAGAGTTGCCTCGGTTATGTCAGTCGAAGAGATGAGGTCAGAGGAGTTGGCGATGTGAAGTGTGCGGCCTACGGCAGCTTCGAAAGGTATCGCATAAACTGTAACTTCTTTCTCACCACCATAAAGTACTTTCACATCATCGGCAACTATCATCTGCACCTCTTTCTCTACATCAAGCACCTGGCTGAATGTCTCTGTCATCGGTATGCCTGCATAAGAAAGAACATTGCGGCTCACCGTAACACGGATTTCTCCCGTTGTTGCACTGAGTTTTTCTTCAGGAACAAAACGGATACGCGAAGCATAGCGGACAGCATCGGCATCATCTTCGCTTGCATATTCGTCAGCAAGAGCCGAATCTATCAGTCGGATTTCCCCGTTGAGTTTCTCGCCATTGGCGGTGACATAGATATTGGCGGTGGTCAGCGTTGACAGATCCATGAACTTGTCGAACTGCACTTCAACACCTTCCTCATAAGCACGGGCTTCTGTAACTTCCGGCTGCTTGTTCTGCACGATGCCGATATTCACTTCAAGCTGAGGCGGAGGCACGGGCAACCATTCGCTGTAAGCGGTGACATAGCCATCCTTCTCTAATTTCACCTGCCACAGACCCTGTGGAACGTCCCAACGATACATGCCGTTCTCGTCGGTAAACAGCGGATTCTGTTGAGCATACTCTTCTGCATTCCAAAGGATGACTTCCTCATATGGGTCTCCATACATATCCTCCTTGGTCTCCTTATAATAGATTGTCGCTTGAACACCTTCTACGCGGTTTGCAGGAACGGCTTCATAGACAAAGCCTGATGGGTCAATTTGGACATTGTCTGGGATAGATCCGGATTGGTTAGCGCCACCTCCAGGCTTGTTCCCTCCACCGGGATTACCTCCATTACTACCTCCAGGATTTGGATCTGGACACGGAGGCATACCGGGCTGCCCACACTCTTTATCATTATGACATTTAAGTGTATATATTTCACTTTGTAATTCACCTATTGACCATTCAATTGAGAAATCTGCTGCAATTCCTCCTATGGTAATTACTGCTTTTGCAACAGCACCGGCTGCCGTAGCTCCTAAAGATGTTCCAGCCGTAGCAAAACTGCCTATAACACCTCCAACTATTGCGGCATCAGAAGAAAAACTACCAATAACATCCACTGTCGCAACTGCAGTCACAGCTCCCCATAAACTATAACACCAATTTCTACAAGATTGTGCATGATCCTCATCATCAGGGCAATCTTTGGGAATTGAATTATACAGAGAAAGTATTTTATCGGATTTATGATAGCAATCATTTAAAGTTGCAATATATCCGGCGAAAGGAACAGCTTTAAGCAGTCTTCGAACCAATGGTCCACAGATTCTTTTTGCAAGTTTTGCTCCAGCTAAGGCATGCGCCAATCGGTCTTCTTCAATAGCCCATTTCAACTTCTTCCCTATGTTTACCTTAGAATTGTTCTTCCAATTAGTAACATTCGTCAATCTGGTTTCAATTTCCAAAATTGCTTCATCAAGTTTGCTTTCAGGGAATTGCGCCAATGCTTGTAATTCAGTCCATTTTAAATTGATTATATCCAAAATCCGTTTTATTGCTCCCATGCAAGCTGAATACTGTTGCATTGCAGTTGGTGAATCCTCGGATAACATTTTAACAAATTTAGCTTGAGACTGAGGGATATTAGACTCAATATATAAATCATTTTCAAAATCAACACAAATTACAGAACTATCTGAAACCTTACTATATACTTTAGTGCCAGAGGTGGTCGTAGTTGCTCTAAATCCATTGTTTAATAACTCATCAACGGTTACGCCGGCACAAGATTTTACAGTAAAATAGACCCCGTCAACTTCTATATTAAATTCTTTTTCGAATGTAAAAGCTGTTTCAAGATAGGACAAGGATTCTAATAGTACATTATTTTCTTCAATTATTTTCCCTAATTCATGTTCAATATACTCATCTTGAACATCGCTTGACCACGAGTCAAAATTTTCAGGTAAAACATTCACAGACTTATCAATCGTAATTTCTATAGGGATACCCATAGAATTAGTCAAATCATAGAATGTTTCGTAATCCAAATTATTATCTTTAAAATAATCATCTAACAATGATTGATTTGACGCGAAATCGCATGTCAATGCTTGAATCTCATCGTATGTGTCATTTGATTCTGACAAGTCAATACATTTTGTTGATGTGTAGTCAAAATCCACAGAACAGTTGACAGGGTAATATCCATCAGATGAATTCCCCATATCAATCTCAGCATACCACATTCCTTTCTTCTCATCAAATGAAGCGTTTACAGGAACAAATTTGCCATCTGCGGTATGAACATAGAGAATGACATTTGAAATGCGCTCCGGATCATTATCCGTAAATTCAATTGTATAGGTAAATTGTTTTTGGGGATAATATACCGTCCATTGCGTTGCGGATGTCTTTGGATTCAGGAAATCAAATACCGATGTTTCCATGCGTCCTTTCCACCCATTTATTTCTGGATTCCAGTGGTACATCGTGACTTTTGAAACCTGAAGCGCATTCATGTCATAAGTCAGACTTTTAGTTTCTGATGTCAGAGTATTCCCTACCGGGGTTGTGATTTCTGCATAGATAGAATGCGTTGACAGGTTATAAGGATTACTCAATGTACATTCAACATTCCATGAACCGGCAGCATTTGCCTTGCCACTCCCCAACAATATGCCCTCCTCATAAATATTGACTTTTGAGGAGCCTAATGCGGTACCAGAAACCTTAAACGTCGTTCCTGCTATTACACTTGGCACTGTTATCTCTATATCCTTGATTTCAGACGCTGCAGAACCGATGGGCTGAGTAATAGTGCGGCCATTGTAGTCAAAGGCAATCGAAGCGGTGGCGTTGAATGAGCCGCCGGTGGTCGGGATAACGCAGAAGCGGGTTTGGTTTTGGTAATTGTTGCCGAGCTGGACTGTCAGGCGGTTGTTGTCAAGCGTATAAGGCAAAAGGTTAGAACCTTGGATTACCGAATGCTCAACAAAGTCACAGGCTTCCGGAAGATCAACGATGAGAGTTACATTGCTGATGTCATTCTTATACACGCCTTTGAAATCAATTGCTGAACGCAACGTCAGATAATTGCCGGTAGTAATGCTGCTCTTGTTTGAAGAGAAACTTGTCGTAGAGTTGGTGTAATAGAATAAGCTCTCATCAAAAGCGGG
This sequence comes from uncultured Porphyromonadaceae bacterium, assembly GCA_947643665.1. GTDB lineage: Bacteria > Bacteroidota > Bacteroidia > Bacteroidales > Muribaculaceae > UBA7173. The sequence continues at coordinate 5,944 of CANRWW010000019.1, forward strand.
GACTTCCGAAATTTTGACCTCTGCGAGTTTGCCAGTCTCAACCTTGACCGCGTTCTTCACATAGTCCTTTCCCTCTGTCAGACCTATTTCAGCGAAATTTGACAGACGAAGTATAGAGTTCATCAAATCAGACTGCCCCATTGACACGAGTGTATAGTCGCCGTCTTCCAGCTCAGTGAAAGTAGCCTTTGCCTCGGAATAGGTCATCTTTTTGAGCAACTCTCCCTTGCCGGAATAGAGCATAGCTATTACTGCGGGATTTTCGGTCATTTCAAATGAAGCTGCAATACCACCTTTCCCAACGATGTCAAATGTAACTTCGGCTCGTTGGTTTTCATCAACTGTCACGGTCTCGGCAATGGGGTTGAACGCACCGGTTTTTGACGTGGCTGTAAGTTTCAGTTCATCGCCAACATTGATATTCTCGTCAAGCACAGCAAGAATCGGGTACTGGAGCGAAATCTCTTTGTGAGCGCGATTCTGTGTAACGTTAAATACGCTGACAGCCACATTCTGATAGTCGGAATAGTAATCCTGCACATCGTCAGAACCGGCGGCATGATAGGTGAATCCGTAAGTTACACGGGCACCGACAATTGATTTCAACGTCGTCTTACCGAGGTCAAGATTATTGACATCAGCAGCAAACGCTCCAATTGTGTCGTTTACGTTGACGCACTCAGTTGCAGCGTAGGTAAGCCTGGTTTCGGGTGCATCAAGAACCGACAGATTCCACTGACCTTTGCGGTCGGTCCTTGCAGTAAATGTCTTTGAATACTTACCGTTGAGAGTCTGGTTTACTGAAACAGATGCTCCATAGAGAGACGCACCATCTCCATCAACAATCGTTCCGGTCAACTCTATGGCACGGAAAGGTGCAAGATTAATCACGCAGGTGTTGTTGTCGGCACTGACAGTAAATCCGGCATCCTCCGGATTTGCATAAACCACACCGAGCTTATTGTCAAGAGCTACCCGGCATATCAGTTGCTGGCCGTCGGGAATCTCACCGAGCGACACCCCCCTGCGGAGATAAGTCACGGTACCGTCTGCAAGCGGTTTGAGCCATTCAACGCTTACCTGGGAGGTAACTTCCGAGCCATCAGAAGCGAATACCTTGGCAAATACAGTGTGCAAAGACTTGAGATTGTCAAATGCCACTGAAATGTCTTGGTCAGGGATAACGACGTTTTCAATACGACCAATCTCAAGACCGGCTTGCGAGAACATATATATGTTATATTGCTCGTCTTTCCGTAAACCGTTAAAGGTGTATAGCAGACGGTCAGAAATAACATATTTCTGTCTGACACCGGAATTGATATTTACAATCTCAAGCGAGTTGTGCTTATAGCGCCCGTCGGATGCGTCAGCCGGCAGATTAACCTGCAGTATGTGCGCATCATTGGTTATCGGTAAAATCGTGAAATCTTTCCAATATTCAGCATTGGAGTAAAGTTCAATAGCTGAAGCAGGGACATATATCGTACAATTATTCTTGTTGGTGAAACCGCTGAAAGTATAAGAATTACACGTCGGTGGCTCTTGGGCATATACAGTCAGAGAGAGAAGATTGCTGCAATTACTGAAAGCATAATTCCCTATGCTTGTTATTGAAGCTGGAAGTGAGATGTCAGTAGCTGCCAAATCCTGAAAAGCATAGCCGGGAATATCGGTCGTACCCCCAGTCCTTGACAAGTCAATGGCATTGGCATTAGTAAGATAACCCAAACTTCCATAGTCATTAGCCGACATACGGCCTTTTACAATCAAACTGCTTACATTGCCAAAATTGTCATTGCCAATGGTATTACCCAATGCTTGGTATAAATTCCCCATTGAGAAATCGTCAATAATGGCCTGCCCGGTTGTAGGATTGTAATAATTCGCTCCAGGGCTGGAAGGAGAGGACGGGTCGTAGACAAACAGAGCTGTCACTTGAGCACCTTTTTCGGTCATGATGCCGGTAAAAGTTGTTGAGGTTGTAGTCTGGGACTCTCCGTTTACAATCCATCCTTTGAAACGATAACCGGTGTTAGGCCAGGCATATACGTTGTATTCCTGACCGAAGGTGACAGCATCGGATGATGTGCGGACGCTGCCGGCACCGGCGGGCGATACCGTGGCTGTAAGTGGATGTTTCAGCGTTGGCTGCTGTGGATCGCCAGGTCCATTTGGATTGTAGTAATAATGGGCGGTGAAAACAATGTCCTCGGCAGGCATGGTAAAGTCAATATCACGCGCCAACGGATCGAATGTCACAACAGAACTGCTACAGCTCCAGCGTTCGAACACATAACCCGGCTGCGCGGCCAGGTAAACACTCCCCATTGCTCCGGCTGGCAACCGGGTGCTGCCTTGGTCACTGCCGGCACCCACGGGATTGCTCACAACAGTCACGTTGTAAAGGCGTGTGGTGTCGGCAGGCTGCGGGTCACCGGGCGATGACGGGTCGAACTTCGCGTCAATTACAAACTCCACATCCTTGGCGGGCATTGCGAAAGTACAGTTATAGTAATTATACGGTTCGATTTCCAGCGGGTTTCCGTCAAGTGTTATCGAATTGAACTTGTAGCTGTTGTTGAGACTAATATTGATATCCACCGTTTCCCCATCGGCAACCTTGAAGTTGCGGCGCCCTTCCATGGAACCATTATAATCGCCTGTGGAGATGTAAGTATACCGGATGGCACTTTCGTTTATCTTGACTGCCAGATTATATTTGACAACATATCTGAAAGTGACTGTGCTAACATCGCTGACGCCGTTGTCGCTGACAGATATGGCTTTGACAATAACATCAGCACCAGCCGAAATGGTAATCGGGCCGGTATAGACAGTGCCGCTTGTGGCGTCGGGTGTTGAGCCGTCAAGGGTGTAACGTATTGTCGCCTCAGGGGTATTACGGTCGGCGATAGCCAGTTCGAAGTCTTCAGAGAATGTGCCTGAACTCTTCGAAAATACAGGCGCCAGCATGTGGCTCGGACTCTCTGTGAGCGTGACTGTAATGCCTGATATACGCAACTGGGTGTCATTGATCATGAACCGTGCTTCCGACAATCGTTCACCCGTCATTGAATAGAATGGTTCCCACGTATAGGTCTGTGCTTCGGAATCATACGTTAAAATTTCACCATTCTCCGTCAACAGGGTAGTCTCTGAGTTCTTGTTAGCGTCATAGTGGAACACAATCTTTTCGAAAGTATTGTCAGTAACGCTTACAATAAATGAGTTGCCCGAGTAAAGACGGATATTTTTACCGTTGTCATAATAGGCGGGAGCTGTAATGCCACCGTCTATGGAGAAATCAATCCTTATGCCCGACGCTTCGTCGGCCATACTTTCAAGCGGCTGTATTTTGGAACCATCGTATTCACCCTGCAGGTTGGTGTTCGGATCAGGCACCAATACCACCTCCGAAGCAGCCTGCGCGGGTATCCCTGCCGCCCATCCTGCAATCAGCAGGACGAGCAGCATGGCATAGCGCCGCATATGTTTTAAATCTGTTATTATCATGATTCAGGGTGTTATTTGATCACTACTTTATAGGCTTTTTCAACGCCGGCAACAACGTAGACACCGGCTGCGGGTGCGTTGAAGTCGGCTATGCGGCCTTCAAACACGACGATACCGGCAGTATTGATCACTTTTACAGGCGAATCGCCCTCAGCGGCCTCTATTGCGCTGACCGATGAATGGTCAGGAGCCTTGAAAGATAGGGTGAAGCGGTTTTCACATTTCCCGGCTTTGGCGCTGAAACTATAGTCTCCGGCAGTGAGGTCGGTTGTGAGGCCTGTGATGTTATCGGTTAGCATCACTGTCCAGCCCTCGTTGCCACGGCCGCCGAGCGAGATAGTGTATTCGCCTTCAATGGCGAAACGCATGCCCAGACGGGCGGTGCCTTCTCCGAGAGGACGTTCGCAGATATCATATTTCACTGCATCGTCAACATAAACTTCCACTCCGGTGGCTGCGTCCGCAAAGAACTTGGCGGCATCACGTTCGATTTCATAAGCGGCCGAAGCCTCTTCGTTCATCACGATACGTGCCCGGTCGTCAGAACCGCAACCGGCTACATTGAAGTTGAACACGCTGCGCTGGCCGTTGGCCTGAATGCGCGCGGGAGCTTTACTTCCGGGGGTCAAATTGCTCTTTTCAGCATCGTCGAAATTCATGCGGCCTTCTACACCGAACACCATATTTTCGGCATCAAGCGGACGCTGGACGAAGAATGCTTCGTTGGGACGCAGGATGATGTCATCGTCAACTGGTGAGTAAGCCTGATAGTTGGAGCCGCGCCACAGCACGATGGGTGTGGTAAAATCCTCCATCAGAGAGTGCATGTCGTAGTAGCATGGGTAAGGATTGCCCACCAAATTCCAAGAACGGTTGTGGGCAAATTCGGCAGGATATTCCTCAAGAGGCACAATCACATTGTTCGATGTGAACAGGCGGTTCTTGGTCACGGTGTTGCGCGAGGGGAAGCAGACAACTGCCTGTTGGCTATTGCCGTTTGAATCGCTGGTGTTGTTGGCAACCTGGATTATATAGCCCTTGCCGGCTTCAAGAATGCCGTCGGCGGGAACATCTTCCCAGTTACTTGTCAAACCGTCACCGGTAGCGCGTTTTTCGCTGTTATATTTTCTGACCACGAAGTCGGTATTGTTGATACCATGTATGTCGGCCATCTGCACATCGTACTGGAACGAGATGAAATGCCATATGTTTTTCTCAAGCTCTATAGAACACAGCACACTATCGGCACGCATGTTCTCGGCATTGTTGATCAGTGTAGTGCGGCAATCGTAGTAACCGTATTGGCGTTTGTCGAAGCGGTGGCGGATAGTGAATACTCCGGCCGAGAGTGTGCCGTCGCCTTCGGCATAAAGCTGTCCGACACCACTGTTTTTGCCTGTGTAGCTGAGAGTCATGTTGGGGTTGTCCTGCAGCACGGCATTGTCCTCTGACAGGAGGTTGAAAACCATCGGACGATCAATATAAATGTTCTTGACTGGTTCCTGAAGCGATTTCATGATATAGAAATCCTTCCAGCCCGCAGCCTCGCGGTAAGCATCAATTGCAAAGGGAGCCACATAGAGTGTGCAATGGTTGAGGTCAACATACGACATGAATCCGGAAGCCACCGGAGGAACGATAGCTTTGCTTGTCACAGTATGCAGGCTGATGCAAGATGACAGCGCGCCAGAACCGATTGAGGCGAGTGTAGACGGCAGTGTGATGGTTTCAAGTGATTCGCAACCAGAAAACGCCGAATTATTTATGGTTGTCACCCCCTCGTTGAGTGTGATTGTTTTAAGTGCGCTGCAATTTAAGAATGCCTGCTGGCCGATTGTTTTCAGTCCGTCATTAAAAGTTATATCGCTAAGGCTGGTGCATCCCTGGAATACATAAGAACCAATCTCTTCCAATGACAGCGGCAATTTCACGCTGGTCAAGTTCGTAGATTTATAAAATGCATAGTTTTCAAGCCTGATTATACCCTCAGGGATGTCAACACTTGTAATTCCAGTTTCACTTAAGGCATAATCGCCTATATAGGTGGGATCCTGGCTTAACGATTCTGGATTAAACGCATTGCAACCTCTGAATGCGTAGGATCCGAGATACGTTACTTTGCTTATGTCAAAATCGGTAAGTTTGTTGCAGTAGTTGAACGCACGGTCTCTGATGTAGGTTACGCCAGGGGCGTTCACGGTGGTGAGGTTGCGGCACGAATTGAATGCGCCACTTGCAATCACTTTCAGACTTTCAGGGAACGACACTTCCATCAAAGTCTGTTTGTCTGACATGAAGTTGGCAGGAAGTTCCGGCATATCGGCTTCAGAAAGGTCAAGTTTGCGTAAAGCCGTGAGGTTTTTCATGTTCTTTAGGTCGGTTTCATTGAGCACACCTGTCACTTTCAGATACATGGCAACACCCCAGTCTGCATCGGTCAGCTCAATATAATCCTGGGCGAATTCTCCGCGTCGTTTCACGTCTAGGGTCATCCATTCGAAATCCCAACCCTGGGGCTGGATAACGGCATTATTCCAGCTGCTGTGAAGCATATAATTGTTGTAAGCGTCACGTGAACCTACATACACGATCATACTGTTGTCAAGGCTCCAGTTTGTAGAGGGAACATCGCCCTGCATGTGCAGTTCGGTGATGCTGTTTCTTGACCAGTTTACATTGATGGTGTGGTAGTGTGCGGGAACTGTTACCGATTTCAGGTTGGGAGCATTGGCAGTCAATGTGCCTGTACCTATATTGTTTTCATTACCCAAGCGATAGACGTAGTATAGACCGTCGGCATAGGGCACGTAGTCGGGCAGGGTGATTGTATCGTTCTGTGTGAAAATCTCACTGACAATAAGATTGCCGGAGTAATGTTGGATGCCGAAAAATTCATTGTCATTTTCGCCGGCGATTACATAGTCTGAGTTGGTTGTTTCGGGATAGAACGACTGCTCTTCACCCACGAGCACGCGTGTAAAGCCAGACCACTGGTAGTCATAACGTGACATTCCGTAGGGTATGTGCAGATAGACATCGCCGTTCTTTGTGGCTACCGAGTAGCTGAAAGATGTTTCATTGGAGATGTAGATATCGCTGATGTTTGAATCGTCAAACATCGCGCCAACATCTGTTATAGCGTTTAGATGTAGAACCTTAAGTGACTGCGCACCTTCCCAAGAAAGACTGTTGTCACCCAGCTGGATAATTGGATAGTGGGTATCTGTTATGAATACTGTCTCAGGGAGTGTGACCTCGGTTGCCGTTGTGTTTATGCCAGTAATGACAACTTCGGAACCGTTTAGACGCAGACCTAATGTGGTGGCACCGTCATCAAGTGCCACTATATAGGCGTTTTCAGGATCGTAATAACCGTTCAGCCCCAGACCTGGCAGATCGTTTTCTTCGCTCCATTTCTGGGCTGTCGGCGATGTGATGCTGTATGAGAACTCAATGTCTGCAGCTGTGACGGTTGCACCTTCGGTGCCACTTATCATGAAAGCCAGGCCAAGCGTCTTCCTATCGTTGAATTTAGCACCGAGGTTGAATGAAAGGGTATGGTTGTTTTCCTCATTCAGGTCATAAGCGCCCGAGGAATATGTTATCCAGGAGCGGCTTTCTTTATCAAGGTAAATAATGCATGGAAAAACCAGCACGTCATCATCGCTTGTCAATGTGCCTGAAAAAGTATAATTGTAACCGGAATATCCATACCATGCGTAATAGGTTTCTCCGTCGTCTTCAAATGTACCGATTATGCTATAGACTATCTCTTCTTCACCGGCAACCATTTGCAGCGTGTTGCTGTCAACCACTGTGGGTTGTTGACTGCCGTACATGAAAGATACATTATTCCATAAATCAACCGTTGTCACGGTAGGATCTGTCACTCCAGGACTGTCTGTGCCAGAAGACACCGTGTCGGATTCTGCCGCCTTCAGTAATATTGCAGACTTGGCCACTTTGCTTTTGGCAAGCATCAGTGAGGCTGTGTCAATCGCCTGATCCGATAGGTTGACCGTCTTGCTTCCATTTCCGGATGACAAAACCATTGCACCGCCCACTACCGTTGTGAGGGCAAACAATGCAAGTACCGTTTTTTTCATTGTGATAATTTTCATTAGTTATTATTTATTGATATTCATTACGTGTTTTTCCACTCTTGCGGTGTTTTCCCACTCTTGCCAAGAGATACTTGATAATATTCAAATGCACAAAAAACGTACTTTAACGCCATACAACCACGATTTGATCAATACCCTTATGTGATATTGTTAAAACAGTGTGTTTTTCAACGGGTAATATTATATCGTTACATCTAAAATAATTTCGTGTTGATTAGTTTTATTTTGAATAGTTTACGTATCTTTGCACATAATAATCAGTATCTCTTGGCAAGAGATACTGATTATTGAATAATGGATTTATTCTTTTTACCACATATCTTAATTATTGTTAAATAACTGCGTAATACGGCGTTTGTATGGAAATTTCACGATATTTGTTTTTTAGAAATTTTCACACACCCGACAATGCGGGTTAATCCGATCATTATTTTATGCCTAAATTTTTTCGCACCTCGCTGCTGATTGTTGCCAGCATCTGCAACATGCACTCATGGAGCGCCGAAAGCGTGCCATACGCATCAGAACTCGGTTCGCCGTACGGTATTGATTCCGACTGGTACAATACCCGTGGAAACGGCTTAAAACCATGGAGCAACGTCACCGGTGATTTCGGTGGACAATGGGGAAATACGGATTGTACAAATGGCATAAGATATGTCTACTCTGAGACATCGGATGCTGACGCATGGCTCATATCGCCCGACATAGCCCTAGAAGCTGCAAAAGACTATTATTTAACAATATGGGTCCGCACGGAATTTTCACCGGAAAACTTCCGGGTGACAATAGCGCAAGGTGATACCCCAGAGGAGCAACGAAACGGCACCGTCCTCATTGACATGGAAAACGAGGCAGTGATGGGACGCTGGAAAAGGCTTCGCAAGAGTTTTCGGGTAGATGAAACCGGAAATTACAATTTCGGTCTCAACTGCTACAGCAAAGCCAACCAATTCACTCTCTACGTCACCGGATTCTCACTCATTGAGGGTGACGGCACACATGCCGTGGAAGTAATCCCGGCAGCCGTACCAGTAATCAAACCTCTCCCCTACAAGGCCGGATTTCCGGCTGATTGCATACACTGGTCTGCCATAAGAGGCCGCAATGCATCAGGACAAGGCGCATGGTATTATGAACAGGGAGACAATTCATATGCATTTGTAGATCCGGATGAACAAGAAGACAACTGGCTCGTCTCTCCCGCGTTTGAATTCCCTGAAGCCGGCGACTACAAGATATCTGTTTCAGCCGAAAGTTTCGGTGTGCTTGACTGGTTTCTCGGCACCGATCCGGCTGATCCGGAAACATTCACTTCTCCCCTGGGAGGCACATCATATCCAGGAACAACCGGCGCCACGCTAGTGACAATAGACAAACCGGGCACATATTACGTCGGATTCCATGCCCATGCCGAAGAGGGAAGTACAATGGGGTATGGCGTGTATGGTCTAAATGTGCGAATGGTAAAGGAGTGGCCACAACCTGTAACCGACCTCCGCACCGCCGTAGATCCCAACGGTGGCATGACTGTAGAACTTAACTGGACCAACCCGTCGCTCACACTCAAAGGCAACCAACTGGGCACACTGAAAAAAGTGGAGATATACCGCGACGGAAAACCTATCGGCACTATATCGGATGCGGTTCCGGGCAAAAAAAGTTCTTATATTGACAATACAGTGGACAGCCCCGGACTACACACATATAAAATCTTGCCTTACAACGAACTGGGCACATCCATGGAAGATGCGTGCGAAGTGGAGACCATGTATGTGGGAACTGGAGTAGAACCATTCCCATACACCTGGACCACAGGCTCGGAACATGAGCACTACGAAGCGCTCACAAAATGGGTAACCCACAATCCGGCCGGAACGGATCGTGAATGGAACATTGACTTCGGGTGGCGTTACTGCTGGGCCTCCTGGAAATTAACAGACGCGCAAAATGACGACTACCTCGCCACCCCATATATCGCCCTGGAAAAAGGATACTATAAAGTATCTTTTGAAACCAACGACCGGCATACCAACTATGATTTTGGCTATTTGACAGACCGGGCAGATATACCGGGCACATTCGTTGCTGTTGAAAGTTTCCGCATGTGGGATCAATTTGGCAACCATGAGAACTCCACTATCATAAATATCCCTGCCGACGGAAATTATGCCATGGGATGGCATCATGTAGAAGGAACCGAAGACAAATGCAGAATTGAATTGTACTCCATCAAGATGGAAAAAATCCTTCCGGTACCGGCCATTGCAGAAGAACTCCTGGCGGAAGCCTCACAGGATTTCTCTTTATCTGCTGAAATATCATGGCGAAACCCCAAAGTAGATAACGCCGGTAATCCGCTAGAAACAATAACCCGTGTTATACTTCTCCGTAATGCCGAACGAATAGCAGACCTCAAAGAGAATGTGGCACCAGGACAAAAAATGTCATTTACCGATACTGGCATTCCTGAAGCCGCTGAATACGAATACACTGTTGAAGTATTTAATGAGAACGGAAAAGCACAGACGCTTCCGGCTTCCGTGAAAGTCTATGTCGGCAAGGGGGAAGCGATACCTTACGAAGCGAAACTGCAAAGCTGGACAAGATACAATCTTGACCGTGACAATTACGAGTGGAGCAATATGGAAGGAGGCGGCATAAGGTTCTATTCTCGGTTCTCGGATTCCGACGACTGGGCTGTGTCACCGCAAATATACCTTGAACCGGCAAAAGAGTATGAGATAGCCGTCGAAACCTCCACGATCTCGGAATATCCAGTCAACTGGGATATTTGCACATCCACAATAAAAAATCCAGCAGAAATGACAACTTTGGCAACCATTACCATACCAGCCAAAGCAGAACGCCACCCCGACAAAATACGCATTACAACTTCTACAGAAAATGCCGGCGATATGGCCTTATTTTCCCCAGGCAACCACGTATTTGCCGCCCATGCCACAGGAATGGGAACCATCAACCTGCATAGTTTCAAAATAGAAGAAGTGGAATCTGTCGGCATAAACGTTGCAGAAACAGAACGCGATATCCAAATTATTATCAAAGGGGATACAATGATACTACCTTCCGGTACCGACATTGTCCGCATCTACGACATCACCGGCCGCATCATCGGCTCGCTCATTGTATCCGGCACCACTCTATCCACAGAAAGCCTCCCTGCCGGCATCTCCATCATTGAGGCCACCGGCGCCTACGGCAGATCATACATTAAAATCTCACGATAAATCAATTTGCATTCCATACGGATAAGGGCGCTGCATAAAAATGCAGCGCCCTTATCCGTATTATAGACTGATCTCTGAAAATTATCAGTTTATCTTTAACTGACAAACGGGATCAGATGCCTTACATTGCAGGAGCCATGTAGCTGTTCAGGCGGAATGCCATAATCGTGTAGTCGCGTACGAGAGCCAGGCAGTCAAGACGGGCACGCAAGAAGTAGTTTGTCTCCTGGAGGTAATCAAGAAGCGACAGCTCCCCTCCGTCAAGAGCCTTGCGCAAAAGGGAAAGGTTGTTAACACCCTCCACCAGCGGTGAAAAACGCTCTATCTGCCGTTTCAATGACGATGCGGAAGCATGGTCAGCGGCAATGCGGTTTTCAAGTTCCGTCCGACGGGCTATGAGGTCAAAACGGGCAGCCATGCCAAGTTGCGTCGCAGCAGCTACAGAATGCTTACGCGAATATATCGGAAGCGACACACCCACGGAAAGCCCGTTGAAATGAGTGCCCTCCTCGAAAGCATGCACATATCCAAGACTGAAACCCGGTAATCTCTGGGCCTTTGCTACCGCCACATTTGCAGCCTCTGCCTCAGAGATAGCCGAATAATAACGCAATTCAGGAGACAGCTCTGCCGCACCGGCATATACATCAGCCGGCTCCAACCGCATATAAGGGAAATCACTTAAGTCAAGCGCCTGGTCAATGGCATCAGACTCAGGCGCCATGGCAAGTAGGTCTGCTTTGATGGTATTTGCCTCGGCACGCGCCTCCTCCAGTTCAGCAGCCGATCGCATCTCCTCTATCTTCATCTTGTTGACATCCAATATCGTGGTCTCCCCCATCTGCCACGCCCTGTCATACTCCTCCCTGAGCCGTTTCATTGAATCGTGCATTTCTGAAAGTATATCAACCTTGCGGTTGGCTGCGATCAACTGCACGATACTTTCGGCCGCTTTTACTTGAAGCTGCCGGAAATTCTCGTCAAGTCCCAGCTTCCCTGCTGTGGCAAGAGCCAAAGCCGCACGATTGCGCGCACGGTATGCACCCGGCCAATCAAACGACTGCGACAGTGAGCCGCTCCACTTGTTGTCTGCCTCTCCGGCACTCCACAGGCGCTCAAATTCAAGTTCCGGATTTTCAAGGACATTTTCTGCCCGCATGCTCTCCACACTGGCTTGCAACCGCGCCTGTTCAGCACGGTATGAAGGAGTTTCTGCGGCGATGCGACGCACGATATCTGAAAATGGCTCCTGTGCCTCCGCATGCTGAAAGCCAAACGCTATCACACCAGACGCCACAATTATATATTTGAGAAAACGGATGTTCAACATCAGATATTGGTTTTATTTACAGGAAGATCGCCCGAATTTAATTTATGTGGATATCTTACAGAAATATACCGGTAAAGAATCGGGACAACAAATACATTGAGAATAGTTGAAGAGAACAAGCCACCAAGAATCACGACTGCCATAGGGCTTTGTATCTCATTGCCCGGCACCGTGCTACGCAATGCAAGCGGCAGCAACGCAAGCGCCGAAGTGAGAGCGGTCATTATGATAGGAGTGAGACGGTCTGCCGAGCCCCTGGAAATCCTTTCGGCAAGCGGCATCCCCTCGGACTGCAACTGGTTGTAATGCGACAGCAACAGCATGCCGTTGCGGGTAGCGATGCCGAGAAGCGATATGAATCCTATTATGGCCGGTATATTAAGCTCACCACCTGAAAGCACCAGTATAAGCACACCGCCAATCATTGCAAGCGGCATATTTATAAGGATGACAAGCGACTGAGGCACACTCCTGAACTCCGCATAAACAAGCATGAATATGATAAACAGAGCCAGTAGAGATGTTATCCCAAGAGTCCGTGAAGCCTCTGCCTCGCTTTCAAACTGACCGCCATAAGTCACATAATAACCTTCCGGAAGTGTGATCTCTTCTGTGACTTTCTTCTGGATCTCATTGACTGCGCCACGCAAATCACGCCCGTCCACATTGGCAGAAATCACCAGACGGCGGTTTACATTTTCACGGTTTATCGTGTTTGGTCCGGATGAAGATACGACATCTGCCACATACGACAGGGGTATTTTGCCTGAGTTCGAATCTATCATCAGTTCAGAGATGGTCTGGATAGAATTGCGGGCATTACTGTCAAATTTTACGGTAATATCATAAGGCAACCCACTGTCATATACCTGTGACACAGCCTTTCCTGCCAGTGCCACATCTATGAATTCCGTAAAATCGCGCAATGTTATGCCATATCGTGCAAGCATGTCGCGCCTCGGTTTGATATGCAGTTGCGGACGCTCCACCTGCTGCTCAATGTTTACATCGGTTATACCAGGCACTTCCGCCACGATCTGTTTTATTTTTTTGCCATTGGCAAACAGGGTATTCAGATCCCCGCCAAACAGCTTTATGGCAATCTGCGCTTCAGTGCCAGACAACATGGCATCCATGCGGTGCGATATAGGCTGCCCTATCTCAAGGTTTACACCCGGTATTTCCGACAAACGGCTCCTGAGATCGCGCACCATCTCATTGCGCGAACGGTCTTTCAAACGATAAGGAGCTTCTATTTCCGATGAATTGACACCTTGGGAATGCTCGTCAAGTTCGGCACGCCCGGTTTTACGCGCCACAGTCAGCACTTCGGGTGTATCCAGTATTATCTGTTCTGCCATGCGGCCTATACGGTCACTTTCATCAAGCGAGATTCCGGGCAACGTAGCCATATTTATTGTCATTGATCCCTCGTTGAACGGAGGAAGGAAACTGCGGCCAAGAGTAAAGAAAAGCGCTACTGCAGCAAAAAACATAACAGCTACAGCTATCAGCACTATTTTTGACCGGTTCATGCACCATACGAGTGCATTTGCATATACGCTTTTGAGCTTGCGTGTGGCCCACGGCTCACGGTCAAGTTTGCCTGTGGCACTACGCGACCCAAGCATGAAGGAACATAGCACAGGAGTAAGAGTAAGAGCCACAATTGTCGAGGCCGCAAGGGCAACGATGAAAGCCACACCGAGAGGTATCAGCATACGCCCTTCCATACCATGGAGGAAGAAAAGCGGGAGGAAACTTGCCACAATTATAAGCGAGGAATTGAAAATAGGCATACGCACCTCACGGGACGCACTATACACGACCTCAACCACAGACTGGCGGCTTTCCTTTGGTAATTTGCTGTTGTCACGCAGACGCCGGTACACATTTTCCACATCCACTATCGCATCGTCTACAAGCGAACCTATGGCAATGGCAATGCCACCAAGCGTCATTGTATTGATGCTGACATCCATAAGACGAAGTATAAGCACTGTGATAAGGATAGACATAGGCAATGCAACCAATGAAACCACCGTAGTGCGCAAATTCATCAGGAAGAAAAACAACACTATGATAACCATCAGAGCACCCTCGATCAACGATTCCTGCAGGTTGCTGACAGAATTGGATATAAACTCGCTCTGGCGGAATATGTCGGAAGAAACCCGCACATCGGCAGGAAGCGTCTTCACGAGAGTGGCAAGTTCACTGTCAATCCTTTCAGTCAGCCCGATCGTGCCGACTGAAGGCTGCTTGGTGATTGTAAGCAACACTGCAGGCTCGGTACGCACAGAGGCAAGCCCCAGACGCGGTTCCTTGGCGCCCAACACTGTCCGCGACACATCTGCCAGCGTCACCGGAGACGATCCGGCGTCTGCCCTCACCACAGTGCGCGATATATCTGCCGTATCCGCCGTATTGACACTACCCTTTATTATGTACTCGTTCCCATATTCATAAAGCGTGCCTCCCGCCGCATTTTCGTTTATAGCCTCAGTGGCATCAAGCACCTCCTTTAGTGAGACATTGTGGAAACGCATTTTTCCCTGGTCAAGCAGTATCTGGTATTCAGCCACATCTCCACCGATTACGGAAACCTGCGACACTCCCCCGATAGAGAGCATGCGGGGCCGCACTTCCCTGTCTGCAATGGAACGCAGACGGCTCATTGACGTGGGTGACTCTCCAAGGCGTGAGAGGGAGTCGGCAGCTTCTTTGTCAACTGTCATACCGATGATCATTATCTCACCAAGTATTGACGACTGCGGCCCGAGTACCGGTGCGTTCACTCCCGGAGGCAACGCCTCGGCTACAGATGCTATCTTTTCATTTACTATCTGGCGGGCCACATATACATCTGTGTCCCAGTCAAATTCAACCCAGACTACCGAAAAACCTGTGGCAGACGAGGAGCGCACACGCCTCACTCCTGTGGCACCGTTTACAGCAGTCTCCACCGGGAAACTGACCAGTTTTTCAACCTCCTCGGGTGCAAGCCCAGGAGCCTCTGTCATTATCACCACAGTAGGGGCGTTCAGGTCAGGAAAAATATCAATCTCCGACCGCACCAGGGCCACAACCCCTCCAAGCAGGATAAGCCCGCTCAGAATCAATATAACAATGCGGTTATATAGCGAAAAGTGAATAATCTTGTTCAGCATTATCAGACAAATTGTCAAATTAATGATCAGTGATTGTGGCTATGCCCTTCCGGTACGGCCCCCGATGTTTCAGCCAGCCTCACAAAAGTGGTACCCGAAGTGACCACCTTGTCCCCATCTTTCAGTCCCGAAAGGATCTCAACCCGGTCGCCGGCATCAGCTCCAAGTTTTACCGGACGTTTGTCATACGCGTCATCGTGCACCTGCACATACACAAAATATTCCCCCTGCTGCTCGCTAAGAGCGCTCACAGGCACGGAAACAACACCGTCACGGCTCTCCCCTGTAAGGTAAACCTCACAGAAAGATCCGGCAGACAGTGTGCCATTGTTTGAAAGAGTGAAATATACCGGGAAATATCCCTGCTGTGCCACGGCACTCCTCCCGTCAGTGCTGCGGCGCCCGTTGAAATCCGAGATATCATAAACTTCCTCGGAATATGCGGTGCGGAATCTTGCACCGTTTACTTTGGAAAGGAACGCGATCATCCGCTCAGGCAGGTTTGCCCGCAGCGTAAGGGTGGATGATGCGGCGATCTGCGCTATAGGAGCGCCCGCTTCCACATATTGCCCCTGGTTTACCATCAGAGCCGTGACGACACCTGAAGTAGGGGCGGTGGCCACGCTTCCTGCCGAAACGGCGTTTCCAGCGGCCGCTTTTGCAGTCTCATAAGCCATTAATGCCGCATTGTAATCACGGGTTGAAACTATGCCGTCTTTATGAAGGGGCGTTAGGCGGTCAAGCTCCCGTTTTGCAGCAGCAAGAGCCACACGTGCGCTCTCATTGGCATCCCCCCCAGCCATACCTTCACCGGAAACAGTGGCAATGGTCTGGCCACGCGTGACAGCCGAACCGGGGAATGCGGATGAAGAGAGGTTGACAATACCTGCCGAGCGGGCAGTAACCGTAGATTGTGCCGAAGGGGAAGAGGTAAGCCCACCGCTTACCGTGACCACCTCTGAAAACTGTGCTGGGGATACCTCCGTTACCTCAACTCCAAGTTTTGCAGCTTTCTCAGGCGAAAGCATAATTTCGTCGGCATGCCCACCGCCGGCCTCTTTGCCAGCCTCCTCGGCGCCATGGCCATGATCACCATGGTCATGGTCGTGGGTGGCATGCTCACCGGCTTCTTCAGCCTCACTATGATGATGGTGCCCCAACTCATTCTTTTCATGACGGCATGAGCCGAAAACTACAAGGGATATAGCCGCCACAAATGGCAATATACGCTTCAATCTATTGGTATTCATCAGTTTGACAATTATAACCTATTCAATATCGGGAGGGAGGATCCGATTAAGACTATTTCAGAGCAAATTTACTCATAATTTCTGAATTATCATTAACTTTGCAAAGATAGCATTTACAACCTAAATCATGTTTGCATCTCCAAGGGCTTTTTTTGCATAATTTCCAACTGCGACCAAATACCTGTCCAACAAGTAAGTCATGAATATTATTCTTTATATCATATCCGGAGTTACGGCATTTCTTTCACTGGCTGCTGTCTTTTATCTACTGTCACGCCTGAATGCGGCAAATACACGCTACACACAACTACAGATTGAAAACGCATCGCTGAAAGAGCGCCTGTCTGCCGCCAGACAGCGCTGCGAAACGGAACGAAAAGCGGAAGAGGAACGCTTCCGCAATCTTGCATCTGAAATATTCCATACACACACCGCAAGGTTCAAGCAAACTTCAGAACAGCGCCTTGACGAAATCCTGGCTCCGTTGAAAGCAGATATAGAAAACTTCCGCACGGCAGTAAGCAATGCTTACGATACGGAAGCAAAAGAGCGGTTTTCACTACGCGCCGAACTGAGGCGCCTCATTGAACTCAACAATACACTCGGACAGGAAGCACAGGAACTGGCACGCGCCCTCAAAGGCGACTCAAAAATACAGGGCGACTGGGGCGAGATGATCCTTGAACGGCTGCTGGAAATGTCTGGTCTTAAAAAAGGCATTCACTTCACCACACAGGCCACTACCAATACCGACGGTTCCCGCCTGGCAACAGACAGCGGCCGCATGCTGCGCCCTGATGTCGTGGTATTCTATCCAGACGAGCGCTGCGTGGTGATAGACTCCAAAGTATCCCTCAGCGCATATGCCGATTATGTGGCACACACCACCGGATCCACCCAAGGTGAAGATGCGGCACGACGCCATATACTTTCCGTCCGGCGCCACATAGCGGAACTGGCAGACAAACGTTACCAGGATCTCGTAGGTGAAAAACGACTTGATTTCGTGATAATGTTCATCCCCAACGAAGGAGCATATTTCGCCATGATGCGCCTTGAACCTGGCATATGGGAGGAAGCATACCGCAAACGGGTGCTCATATCCTCCCCCACCCACCTGATAGCGATACTCCGCATGCTTGAGCAACTATGGAAACAGGATGCCATAAACCGCAATGTGCAAGAGATTGCCCGCCTCAGCGGCACGATGCTTGACAAATTCGCAAACTTCACCTCTGATCTTGACAACATCGAACGCCACATCACCGCAGCCGGCACTGCATACAGCCAGGCACGACGGCGACTTGCCGAAGGCCCCGGCAACCTCTGCACCACCGCCCGTAAGATAATGAATCTCGGTGCCCGCACCTCGCGTCCCGCCGATATCCGCCGCCTCTCACCCGATACCGATCCTCTCCCCGAAAAATAGCCCCGGGGCACAATAACCCCATATCACCCTGCGACCAAACCACGGCAGCACATAAAGCACAAGTAGTAAAATTGCATATTTTATGAATATTTACCGCATAAACATCCGATAAAAAAACTATTTATCGGATGTTTTAATTTAATTGTAAAAATATTTGTATTTAACAAATTTACATCGTATCTTGCAACCGAAATCTAATACCGGAAGTTAATCTGCATACAAGCGACCTCTATTATTAAATTAGGGTATGGCAAACTAATTGTAAAACACTAACAGAAAATATAAATAAAAGTCTAATCTTAAAAGGGGCAGCGCTATGAACAGATATTTTTTCATGATACCGGGCCTACTGTTTGGCACGGTAAATATGGCAGCAGAAAATGACTGTGTGATTGTAAAAACAGATGGCCTTATTTTTGAGGCCATGAGTTCGCTCGCACAACCTTTTGCCTATGTGGCAGGCATCACTGATGCTAAACTGACGGAAGCATGCAGAACACACGTTCTTGAATTTCCTAATACGATAGAACACGATGCACTCGTCTGTAAAGCCATTAGTATGAATAGACCTATATCAATAATTTCAAGAAAATAAGTGAAAATCAAAACTTACGATGATTCATACAATACTTTCCGGGGTATTTTGTAATTTTGCAAACATGAATTAGATTTAGAAGAATCAAATGAAACCAATGATAAAATACAGGGGTGGTAAATCGAAGGAAATTTCCAATATCATGTGGCATATTCCTCGTTTTACAGGACGTTACATTGAGCCTTTTTTTGGCGGTGGAGCGTTGTTCTTTTATCTTGAGCCCCGACAAGCTATTATCAATGATATAAATGCGAAGTTAATGAAGTTTTATCGCGGAGTAAGGGATGACTACTCTAATCTGCGGAGAGAACTTGATGAAATAGAATTATTATACACTAATAATAGAAATGAGTTTGATGCATTAAAGGCATTACATCCTGACGAACGGGTTGAAGATAAAAATGAAGAGTTTTATTATCTCCTACGAGCCATGTTCAATGAAACTATGGATAAATCCTATTCGGATGCGTTGCTGTATTATTACATCAACAAAACAGCATACTCAGGAATGATACGTTATAACGCCAAAGGGGAATTCAATGTTCCTTTTGGTCGTTATACTCATCTTAATACCAAGTCTGTTACTTTATCGCATAGTAAATTATTGCAACGTGCAGAAATACTTAATACAGATTATAATGATGTATTTAATATGTGCAGGGATGACGATTTTGTTTTTCTTGACCCTCCTTATGATTGTATTTTCTCGGATTATGGAAATGAAGAATACAAAGATGGTTTCAATGAAGACAACCATAGACGATTAGCGAATGATTTTGCCAATCTTCCCTGCAAGACATTAATGGTTATTGGGCGCACCCCTTTGACGGAAGAATTGTACAAAGGTTATATAGTAGATGAATACGAGAAGAACTATGCCGTAAATATCCGAAACCGATTCAAGGCTGCAGCAAAGCATATTGTTGTAGCTAATTATAGGAAATGCTGGGATAATATACGTGTTTGTTCATCACAATATGCAGTTTATAATGAGCCGAAAACAGCTCAATTAAGATTATTTGAAGCAAGGCAACCTTATGGCACGAATAGATAGTCAATTATTATTTCTAACGACATCTCCTCGTACACCGGAGAAGATGATACCCGAAATTGGATTACTTGTCGAACATTTTGCAGGTAATCATTGGAATAACGAAACGCAATGCGCCTTTATGGACATCTTGCGTGAGGAACAATTCTTTAATGGAAAAGGCGAGAATGACCCTGCGTTTAGCGCACGCGACAGGATAAACCGTGCGCCTAAATCTCTTGGTTTTGTAGTCCTGTCGCCCCGTATTTCCATTACTCCGGCAGGACAAGCCTTGCTGACATCTAAACGAAAGGAAGAAGTTTTTCTTCGGCAAATGCTGAAGTTTCAAATACCTTCACCATATCATAAACCAACAACAAAGGCTGCCTCTTTCTGGGTAAAACCATATTTGGAGCTACTTCGGTTGGTACGTACTATGGGCCCATTGAAGTTTGATGAGTTGCAGATATTCGGAATGCAACTCACAGATTGGCGTAACTTTGAGAACATTGTTCAAAAGATTGAGGCATTTCGTATTGCAAAAGTTGAACATCAAGGAAGCTATAAGGCATTCAAGGCAGAATATCTGCGTAATGAGCTTACACGTATCTTCGAAGAGAGGATTATGAATGGAGAAACGCAAACTCGCGAGAGCAGCGATGCGTCATTGGATAAATTTCTAAGAACACAATCAAGTAATATGCGCGATTATGCGGATGCTTGTTTCAGATACTTGCGTGCGACGGGACTTGTGAATGTATCACACATCGGAAAATCGTTAAGTATCGTGCCTGAGCGCATAGAGGATGTAGATTACATTTTGCAAACAATAGACCGTAACCCTTGTTTTATTGATAACGAAAAAGACTATATTGAATATCTTGGAAATGCGGCAGTACCAGAATTACTTACAGACGACAGGCAGAAACTTGTTGCCAAACTACATGCAGAGTTTCCTAAATTTGTGTTCAACCAAGAAGCTGAGATATCTGAGTTGAAAGATTTGTTGGCAGACCTCACGGAACAAAGGAAAACAGATACATTGAGCAGGCAAGTGGTCGAAATAAAAGACTACAAGCTCTATGATGACATCCAAAATACATTCAAGCAAATTGAAAATAAGGAATTATACGATGCTCCATTGATGCTTGAATGGAACACTTGGCGTGCCATGACAATGCTTGATGGTGGAGAAATCAAGGCGAATCTGAACTTTGATGATTTCGGAAAGCCTCTTTCTACCGCACAAGGAAATATGGCCGACATTGTATGCGACTATGGGGATTATATGCTTATTGTTGAAGTTACGATGGCAAGCGGACAGAAACAATATGATATGGAGGGTGAACCTGTAAGCCGTCATTTAGGAAAAATGAAAAAAGCGAGTGGTAAGCCTTGCTACTGCCTGTTCATTGCTCCTACGATAAATGAAGCCTGCATTGCTCACTTTTATACTCTACACCGTACTAACATATCATATTACGGAGGAAAATCAACAATAATACCATTATCTTTGAATGTTTTCCAGAAAATGCTCGAAGATAGCTATAAAGTGAACTATATACCGGATTCTCATCAGGTACGCCGTTTCTTGGAACATTCAAATGAGCTGGTGGAAAATTGTACGGATGAGAATCATTGGTTTGAGGAAATAAATAAATCGGCAGTTAATTGGTTAAGATAATATGCAAGAGAACAGAAACGCTTTCTTGACAATCTCATACCGACAGGTAGTGTTCATCACTTTTTTAACTTCCTCAATGGTTAGAAATTCACGGTCAGCAACCAACTTCTGCGGTTTCTCTTTGGCTTCCAGCAACGTGAATGGGTTATGCTCAATAAGCCCCTCACGCACCGCCTTAGCCAGTGCAGAGCCGAAGCGGTTTACAAAGATGCGACAAGTAGTGCAGCTTAATGTTTTCTTTCCGTCATTGAAAGTACAAGTTTTCAAGAATGCGATGAAGCCTTTGCAGAACTCCTTATCCACTTCTTTTAAAAACGGGTCGGACTTCCCTATATGGGATAGGTACTGTTCCACTCGTGCCTGCACGTTTCTTTTGGAGCGTTTGGATGATTCGGAGAGTTCGGCATTGTCTTCCACATACTACCCGAACCATGCGCTGAGTGTCAGACTTGACTTTTTTACCTTTTCCCAATCCACAAGCCCCTCTTTCTGAATGTCAAGAATGCGTTGCGCCTTGATTTGTTTTGCCAATTTGCGTGTGTTGGCATTCTGCAACTTGGTGGCGGCATTGATTTCCGGCACCAAATAGAGTTTCAGACCCTCTTTCTTTCGGTTTCCCCGATAATAGATGTCAAGATACATGCTGACACTGCCATCCAGGAGGTTCTTCTCACGGATACGGACAGGCTCTTTCAATTTGATTTCTTTCTTCTTTCGTCCCATTTTGTTTTCTTTATTTTCTGATGTTTATATTTGCTTTTATATTGACAATCAGCTACTTATACATCATTACAACGGTATTGCCAAACGGGACAAAATCAGTCAAATAATCTGCAATTTTAGGAAAGTATAACGAAGCAATCCAAAATCCTCATTTCTTCCCAAGAAACTGTAAATCAATATCATTTTATCAATATCGTTGCCTTTCATTTCCGATATTTAGACCCACTTGAAGTAATTGGTGGTTACTGACGGATATGTCAGCTTTGCTCAAGGCGACTTCAGTAATGTTGGAAATTTTTGGGACATGCCAGACCTTGTTGAAATAGATTTAGTTGACGTGAGGTCTCTTCCACCATATATATTCAACGATCTGCCAAAACTTCAGGAATTGACTTTCAATGCATCGTTGAAAAGTATTGGCCAATATTGTTTCCGAAACATGGACAACCTTCAAAAAATCAAATTCCCCAAAAGAGATCCTCAAAGTCCTGAATTTTCATTAAGCTACTATGTATTTGAAAACACACCGAATCTGACGGATGTATATGTCGAAGACACGGCGCCGTTTGAATTCTCTTTCATAGGGGATGAAAATGCATTTTATCCCACGCGCTACACTTTGCATGTGCCTCAGGGGAGCAAGGAACTTTATGCGGCAGCTCCCGGATGGAAGGAATTCGGAAAGATCATTGAGGATGGCGGCAGCGGTGCCGGTATAGAGGATGCTACCGCCGACACAGCGACATGGCGCTGCACAGCGGTAAACGGAGGAGTGACAATTTGTGGCGCCGAAAGAATGGAGATCCTGATTGCCACAATGGATGGGAAGAACGTGGAACGCCTCACTGCCAAAACAGATTGCACCACAGTGCATCTACCTGCCGGCCTCTACATCGTCTCAGCTGAGAACCACAGCGTAAAAGTTTGTGTAAAATAAGCTGTTAAGATAGCTGTTTCGGCGCATATTTCCGACACATGCCATAATCCTACATAACGGGTACGCTAACGATCCTTTCCATAAAGGCATATCGCCAGCGTACCCTTTTGTATGTAAATCAATGCAAGATAGTTATATCCGTTGAGGGGATCAGGCGAGAGCCACTACGGTGATGCCAGCTCCACCAAACTGCACATGCTCGTCGCGGTATGATGCCACACCAGGCACAGAATCCAGGTATTGGCGCAATGCCTGACGCAGGGCGCCGGTGCCGGTGCCATGGAGGATGCGCACCTCGCCCTGGTTGAACTGTATGGCATCGTCAATAAAATATGTGACAGCCTGTATGGCCTCGTCCACGCGCATGCCGCGCACATCTATCTCGCGCTTGAACTGCAACTGACGCTCACGCAGGCGGTCGGTAGTGGATGAGCTTACAAACGAAGCAGCCCCGGCTCCCGACGATGGCTGGCTGAGAGTGCGTTTCAGCCTTGTGAGCTTAACTTTGGTCTTGAGCATGCCGAAAGCCACAAGAGCCTCTTTACCCTGTATTTCAAGTATCTTGCCGGGGGTGCCAGTGCCATCAAGTTTCACATTGTCACCTACTGACAGAGGAGTTTCCGAAGACACACGCGAATTTGAATCCTTTCCCACATCAGGATTCTTTTTCTGCCTGGGAGCCTTGCGCAAAAGACGGTTGTCTGACTCGCGCTGTGCCATAAGCGCCTCCTTTTCCTGTGCCATGCGCTGACGCACCTCGCGTGTGCGCTCCTTGTCGGCCTGCGCTTGCCGGATCTCGCGTATAGTGCGCTCAATGGCGGCATTGCTCCCTTCCAATATCTTGCGGGCCTCGTCCTTGGCCTCGGCAAGAATTTCACGACGCTTGCTGCGCAATGTCTCGGCATCCTCCTCGTATCTCTCAAGCACCTGGTCAATCTTTTTCTCCTTAAGGCGTATGCTCTGGCGCTTGTTCTCCCAATAACGGCGGTCACGTGCTATGTCAAGGAGATACTTGTCCATATTGATATAGTCGGAACCGACAATCTCCGATGCCTCATCAATTATAGATGCCGGCAGACCGGTCTTGCGCGCTATTTCAATGGCAAACGAGCTTCCGGCATTGCCTATTGACAACCGGAATAGCGGTTTCATCTGCTGTCGGTCATAAAGCATCGAACCGTTCACAAGCCCCTCTGTATCCTCGGCAAAATGTTTGAGATTCTGATAGTGTGTCGTTACCACTCCCCACATCCCTTTCCTGTTGAACTCCTTAAGAATGGCCTGCGCTATGGCGCCACCGATCTGTGGTTCTGTGCCTCCCCCGAACTCATCGATGAGTATAAGCGAGGAGTTCCGGCCTGCAGCCAGGAACTGCTTCATATTACGCAGGTGCGAGGAGTAAGTAGACAGGTCATCTTCAATGGACTGGTCATCTCCGATATCAACAAATATATCGGAGAACATACCCATATGCGAATTTTCATAGACCGTTGGCAACATGCCGCACTGCAGCATGTATTGCACCACCCCTACAGTCTTAAGGCACACCGATTTACCACCAGCATTGGGACCTGATATGACCAGTATGCGCTGACGCGACGAGAGTATTATGTCAAGCGGCACAATCTCTTTCCCCTGCTTATGTAGCGAAGCCAGAAGCACCGGATGGGTGGCGTGGTACCACTCCAGCTCCCTATCATCGGTAAAATGTGGCATTGTGGCTTCTGTCTCACGCGCATATTCCCCTTTAGCCATGATGAAATCAAGTTCACCCATCACGCTATAGCTCTCCAGCATCTGCGGGATATGCGGACGCATCGTGGCTGTAAGCTCGGCAAAAATGCGTATTATTTCCCGTCGCTCCTCAAGTTCAAGTTCACGCGCACGGTTGTTTATCTCCACAATCTCGGCAGGTTCGATAAAAAACGTCTTTCCGGTAGCCGACTCGTCGTGCACGATACCGCTGATCTTGCGCTTGTGCATAGGCGCCACAGGTAGCACCAGACGGCCGTCGCGCACGGCAGGGGTCACATCTTTTTCAAGATAGCCCCCCTCTACAGCACGCGAAATGACACGGCGCATGACAGAGTTAACCGTAGCCGACACACGCGCCAACCCCCCCCGCACCTGTGCCAGGTACGGAGACGCATTGTCAAGCACATTGCCATAACGGTCAAGCACCCGGTCTATGGCACGGTTGATTTCCGGGAACGGGTAAATTCCGGCGGCAAGTTCTGTCAACAAAGGATAGGGTGTGGCCACCGGCGATCCATCATCATTGAATCCCCCGGCCGCAGCAGTAAAAAAGCGGCACACCTCTTCCATGGTTCCAAGAGTGCGGCGTATATCAAGCAACTCCTCCCCGTTGAGGCTTGCACCCTCTATGCGGCACCGCTTTAAAGCCCGTGTCGCGTCATGCAGCCCCCTCAATGGAAGAGGATCAGGCCCTGAAAGTATGGCCTCCATTTCGGCTGTGCGGCCAAGCTCAAGTGAAACCACGGAAAAATCGGCAGAAAAGGACATCTCATCCACACGATTTTTTCCCAATGTAGACGCGCATAGTTCGCGCAGGCGTGCCCTCACGGCATCAAACCCGATCTTTTTCTCAAAACTGTCTGGATATATCAAGGCAAATATCAGTTGGGAATTTAATGCAAAGTTACTGATTTTTCAATTAACACCAACTATTTACCTAAACGCGATGTTATATTTACAACATGAGGGACAAACAAATCCCTGCAGCAATTTCTAAAAAATAATGTTTCACAAATTTATTATATTATGAAGACCTTATCAATGAATTTTTGGGGACAGACCAAATACTGGTGGCTTGTCCTTGTCGTAGGGATTTTATTAGTACTAGGTGGTTTCGCATACTGGTTCTGGCCCGCAGCCGGATTCGCTATTGCATCGCAGATATTCGGATGGCTGCTCATACTTACAGGAGTCGTGCAGCTATGTGTATCAGCCGGTGTAAACAGACCCCGCGGATGGGGATGGTGGCTTGCAGGAGGGGTCATTGACATGTTTGTAGGTTTCCTGCTTGTACGCAGCATCATCCTGTCTGAGCTTGTATTCCCCTATTTCCTTGCTGTAGTTTTCATCTTCTGGGGCATAGCATGGATCATAGCTTCAGTTACATCAAGAGCCAAACGCTATTGGTGGATGTATCTGATCAACGGCATATTGCTTCTCATACTCGGATTCTTCTTCATGGAAGCCGGTTACACACAGAACATGATGATGGTCAGCTTCCTGGCAGCACTTGCATTCATCTATTGGGGATTCACCCTGGCAATGGCGTCCTACGACATGAAGCCTCTCCGTCATGAATGACATCTGAAAAGGGACTGCGGATAAACAGCATCCGATTTCAAACAGCTGAAAACTGACAACTAACCAACAGACCGGTTCCACGGCGTATCACAGAATCATCAAGTGACGCCACAGAACCGGTTTTTTAGTTTTTTAGTATTTGCAAATAACGGAAATTGCCCGGAGTTTGTTATTTTTGTAAAAAATAAATGGTTGCAGATTAAACCAGTGGGTCACCGCACGTGTCTAATAATCAAACAGACAAACAAAGGAGAAACAAAAATGAAAACTCGAGCTATCATAGGCCGTTGGCAGGCAATCGCACTCGCATCGCTGCTGGGAGCATCGGGCGTCATGGCACAGAACTATTATGACGATGACATCTATTACGACGCCTCAAAAGCCAAAAAGGAGACAAAGAAAGTTGTCAAGCAAGCCTTGGATAACCGGGATCAATACCAGCAGGCCCGGGAGCAGCAATATTATTACGACGGAGCCGCATATGTGCCCTGGAACAACGTAGGTGATTACCAGAGCGCAGACAGCTATGCTCCCGCCGGAACATCCACACGCGATGTGGATGAATATAACCGGCGCACACCTTCTTCATGCAAAACAGCACAGCATCCGGACTCCATCTCACTCCAGCAATTCGAGGAGATGTCAAACACACGCAACCTCGCACGATTCCATAATTCGGAAGTTGCCCAGGAGGCATACGCCGAAAACTATGCGGATGATGCAGCAGATGCGATGGACTACTCCGCAATACAACCACAAAGTACCGTGAATATCAATCTTTACGGTGGTTTCGGCTATCCATATTACGGCACATTCTATTCCAATCCATGGGCGTGGAACAACTGGGGATATTACGATCCCTGGTGGGGTTTCGGCTACGGACCGGCATTCAACTACTGGGGTCCGTCATGGTCATGGGCGTGGGGATGGGGCCCATCATGGTCGTGGGGAGGTCCCGGATGGGGCTATCCCGGATGGGGACCCAGCTGGGGAGGCCCGGTATGGGGCGGTCCGGTGTGGGGCGGTGGCGGACACCACCATACCTATACCTCTTCGGGCGCATACAGGCCAAACCGTCCAGCTTCCGGAAACAACGGGAATTACCGTCCTGGCACTTCCAGCGGACGTTATACCTCTAACGGAAACCGTGGCTCAATCCATAACAGCAACGGCTTGCGTCCATCTACCTCAGGCAACCGCGGAACAGGCGTAACCAACGGGAACACCCGTCCGGGATACAGGCAGCCTACTCCCCGTCCATCCGGAACTGTGAATGGAAACGCCACTACCGCACCTACACGCGGCCGTGGAGGTTACTACCAGAACACTAATACAAATAACAACACCAACCGTTACAACAATTCAAACTCAAACAGAAACAACTATAACAACAACTCCACACCAAGCTACAACTCCGGCTCACGCGGACGCAGCTCCTCTTCAGGCAGCTTCGGATCAGGACGCAGCAGCAGTGGAGGCGGCTTCTCCGGGGGGGGCGCCAGCCGTAGCAGCGGCGGTGGCGGTGGCCATAGAGGCAGATAAGGAAAGAAATAAGAAATTGTGAATATTTTAGGTCTGAAAGCCAAACAGCACAAGAGATAAAGTATCAAACCGGACTGGAAAATGGTACGGAATCATATCTTATACTTTCCTGCCACTCCCCTTCCAAATTTCTTAACTTCTCAATTTCTCAACTTCCTATTCCTCCCCAAATTCAACTTGAAAAATTTATGGGATCATGAAAAAGATATTACGTACAGCTCAATTATTGTTTATGGCGGCTCTTCCTATGGCCGCCATGGCGCAAAGTGCCATTGACGCATACAATCTGGCCTCCACGGAACTCCGCGGCACAGCCCGTTTCATGGCAATGGGTGGCGCTTTCACCGCTCTCGGAGGAGATATTTCAACACTCTCACAAAACCCAGCCGGCATCGGCGTGTATCGGGGAAGCGATATAGGTCTGACACTTGACCTGAGTTTCCTTACCAACAAGACTTCTGGCATACCAAGGCCGGCCTCAGCGAGCAACACCCATTTCGATGTAAACAGCTTCGGATATGTGGGTACCATGAACTTCTCCAATCCGGTGATGCAGACTTTCTCATGGGGTGTGAGTTACAACCGACTGAAATCCTTCACCCGTGAATACCGTGGCGGAGGTATGCCTCTTGAAACTTCCATGTCAAACTACATAGGGCTTATGACTGATGGCATAAACCCAGATGACATGAAATTCTACGATGACTACGACCCATACCAGGATTCGCAAATAAACTGGCTCAGCATCCTTGGTTTCAGTGCCGGCATCATAAATCCGGTAAAAGTAACGGATCCTTCAACCAACACTCAGAATATCGTCTATAACGGCCTGTTCCAATATGCTGTGCCCGGCAACGGAAACAACCCCGGCATACCTGCCACTACAGGCACTGCCGACTTCAGTGTGCGTGAGCGCGGATATACCGATGAATACAACATTGATTTCGGTGGAAATCTTGCCAATGTAGTGTATTGGGGTCTCGGTATCGGCATCACCGACCTCACCCAAGAGAGATGGAGCAGTTACACCGAAAACCTGCAAGGCGCCAATGTGCCAGTGCCAAATAGTGAGAACTATGAGATTGAGGAAGGGAACTGCGACTGGCAGATAGATAACTGGAAAAAAGTTTCCGGTACAGGCGTCAACCTTAAATTCGGTCTTATTTTCAAACCTGTGAATGAACTTCGCATCGGTTTTGCCGTGCATTCACCCACATGGTACTCCCTGACGACCTCTTATCAGGGAGAATGCAGTTTCGGTGCCGACAACGGGTTTAAGGCGCAGGACCATACGAACTATGCCACATATGACTGGAACATGAAATCTCCCTGGCGCATGATGTTCGGCCTGGCAGGAGTGATAGGAGGGCGCGGCATACTCAGCGTAGATTACGAATACACCGCGATGAACAAGATGGCCACATCAGACAGTTACGGAGACTTCGACCTCTACAACGACGATATCAACACCTACTTCCGCAGTTCCAATACCCTGCGCATCGGCGGTGAATTCCGTGTCACACCGCAGTTCAGCATCCGCGCCGGATATGCATACACCTCATCAAGCGTAAAAGACGACGCCGCAGATGATAAGCTGGAGATATATACCGCCGGTACAGACTTAGGCTATACTTTCAATAAAACCACCAATATGGTCACAGCAGGCCTGGGTTACCGCACCGGAGGATTCTACGTGGACCTCGCATACGTTTACAGCCACCGCAACAGTACCTACAACTGTTTCACTCCGTTCACAGAGTATGACGGATATTGGACCCGCGCGCCAAAGGCATCCATTTCTGAAAATGCAAGCCAGCTGGCGCTCACACTCGGCTATAAATTCTGACAAGCCGCAACCCACCCGGAAAATATTAAAAAAAACGCCCGGAGCGAACCCCAAAGGTGCTCCGGGCGTTTTGTGTATGAAGAGCGGATACAACGATCTTCATACAATTGAATTATTACAAATCAAAATTAAAAAAATTATAAGTGATGAAATACGACCAGCCAGACCTACCCTATGCAAACGACGCGCTTGAACCAGCCATATCGAAGCGTACAGTAGAATTCCACTACGGAAAGCATGAAAAGACATACATTGACAATCTGAATGCCCTGATCGAAGGTACGGAATTTGAGGATCTGCCTCTTGAAGAGATCATCAGAGACTCGAAAGGCGCTCTTTTCAACAATGCATCCCAGGCATGGAACCATATATTCTATTTTTTCTCTTTCTCACCCGACGGAGGAGGAGAGCCCGACGGCGAACTTCGTGCAGCCATTGACCGCGATTTCGGCTCTTTCGAGCAGTTCAAAAAAGAATTTGTGGATGCCGGAGTAAAGCTATTCGGCTCAGGATGGGTATGGCTTTCCCGCGACCGCGAAGGGAAGCTCTTCATCACCCAGGAATCCAATGCCGGATCACCACTGACCAAAGGTCTTACGCCTATCCTTACATTCGATGTGTGGGAACACGCCTATTACCTTGATCACCAGAACAGGCGCAAAGATGCGCTGGAAGCACTCTGGAATATTGTGGACTGGCCCATCGTACAAGAACGCTATTGACGACATACTTCTCAAACTTACGTTAAAGAGCTACTTACAAGTATAAAATAGCACTTAATTGTAAGCATAATGTGATGAATGGGGAATCAGGTGCCTGTGAAGGTACCTGGTTTTCTTTTTTTATTTCTTCAAGCCAAGTTCCTCACGCAGTTCGGTGGGAGTTTTCCCATAAGCGTCGCGGAAGCATTTTGTAAAATAAGCCGGTGTGGAGAAACCTGTGTCATAAGCGATCTCGCTTATATTCTTCTCCGTAGTCGTAAGAAGCGAGCGCGCATGCTTGAGGCGCATCTGGCGCAAAAGCTCTACCGGTGAAAAGTTTGTAAGCGCCTTTATCTTACGATAGAATTGCGATCTTCCCAGTCCCATCATACCAGCAATCTCATCCACTCCGATTTCAGGATTCCCGATCTCCC
Organism: uncultured Porphyromonadaceae bacterium; assembly: GCA_947643665.1. GTDB lineage: Bacteria > Bacteroidota > Bacteroidia > Bacteroidales > Muribaculaceae > UBA7173. The sequence continues at coordinate 36,842 of CANRWW010000019.1, forward strand.
TTTCAGCGATGGCAAGGAAACGGGCATAAAAATCACTGTCAATATCTGAAACCACTACTTTACGTCCTCCTCCTGCCACATTCTCAGCCACCGATACTGTGGAAGGAGTTACACCATCCGCCTTGTAAAGATTTTTAATGCGGCGACGATTTGCAAGCAGGTTGGCACAACGCAAGCGCAACATCTCGCCATTGAACGGTTTGGTAAGATAGGCGTCAGCACCGCTCTCATATCCCTGCAACCGCTGCTCGTCAAATGAGCACGCCGTCAGCATAAGCACCGGGATATGGCTCGTGCTTACCTCCTCTTTTATGCGGCGGCAGCATTCCATGCCATCCATCACCGGCATCATCACATCGCACAGCACTATGTCGGGGACATATTTTGCCGCCATACGGAGCCCCTCCTCACCGTTCGCGGCCTGGATGACAGTGTACTGTCCGCACAAAGTCTGCTTTATCAGCGTGCGTATATCTGCATTGTCATCAATTACCAACATCAGGGGAAGCGAATCCTCAATAACCACATCCTCACCTTCCGTCACATCGAATTCCTTTATAATATCAATGCTGTCAAGCGAAGATGCCTGCCTGGAAGAAATACACGCCACATCCTCAATATCGGCGTGCCGTATGGGAAACTCAATCTTAAAACTGGCCCCTTTGTCCACATCGCTTTTCACTGTGACCCTACCTCCATGAAGCTCTACAAACGATTTCACAAGCCATAATCCGATACCAGATCCCTTGGGGTGCACACTGTCCACCTGGTAAAAGCGGTCAAATATATTCTTAATCTCCGAAGAAGCGATGCCTATGCCTGTATCGGTCACAGACAGGCGCATGATCCCACAGTCACGATGGCAACTGAGTGTGACGGTTCCATTCGGAGGAGTGAATTTCAATGCATTTGAAAGGAGGTTGAACACCACGCGCTCCATCTTCTCCACATCCACTGCCAGACGGCACTCCGCACCATCTTCAATGTCAAGTACAAGTTTTATATTTCTCTTCTTTGCCAAAGGCATGAAAGCGCCATACCAGTCATGTAAAAGCCCTGCAAAGTCAACCTCGGAAACATGAAGGGTAAGTTTTCCGTTCTCAAACTTACGGAAATCAAGTATTTCGTTGATCAGTCGCTTCAGGATACGCACATTACGATCGGCAACCTCCACCATTGTCTGCTGGGAGCCAGTAAGATTAGACGCATGGGCAAGCTGCTCTATCGGTTCGGCTATCAATGTGAGCGGTGTGCGCAGATCGTGTGAAACGTTTGTAAAAAACACCAACTTGGAATTTGTAGCTTCACTGAGCTGGCGGTTCAGTTCCTCCTGCTTGTCGCGCTCATCTGCCAGCTGCCTGTTTTTCAATAACAACTCTTTCTGGTAACGCTTATGTTGCCAGAAAGTGCGCAACAGAAGGAAAAGCACCCCCAACAACAGCAGGACAATGACAATGGTGGCATAAAACAAAGTGGTCTGGGCCGAATGCCTGTCCCAATATTCATCTACCTCGCTCTTAAGACGGGTCATCTTCGCTGTTTCTTCCTTAAGAGATTCATTCTGAAGAAGAAGGATATCCGCATTTGTGCTGTCCACCGCAGAGGCCATAGGAAGCATGTTGTCTTTTTCATATTTTTCTCCGGCAAGTATGGCCAAAGCCAGACGCACCAGGCGGTGGCCTTCTGTCGGATACAGGAAAGTGGCATCTATATCCCCCTCGGCAACTGCCTTGATACCGATCTCAGGAGCGGCATCTATGCCTATAATTTTTATATCAGGACGATTGAGCCGGCGAGCTACTTCAGAAGCCCCTATAGCCATCCGGTCGTTATGCGCATATATAAGGTTTGTATGCGGATACAGCACTAAAAGAGAGTCAACAGCAATCATTGCATCCTCTTTATTCCAGTTCCCATATACAGAGGCTAAAACGGTGATATCCTGTCTAACGGACGCCTCTTCGGCAAATCCGGCATGGCGGTCGTCAGCCGGAGTGGATCCTTTCAACCCCTCTATCTCCAGAACGTTTATCTTTCCCGACGGCAACAGCTGCCGGGCATACCGGGCGGCAGCACTCCCCAGCTCCTTGTTGTCGACATACATTGAGGCCGTATAAGTATCGCCGTTTATATTGCGGTCAAACAGAATGACCGGAATACCCTTTTTATAAACTTTACTGATAACCGGAGTCAAAGCGTCCGCCTGGTTGGGAGATGCTATAATTATATCAAAGCCTTTATCCGCGAAATAACGTATATCATCAATCTGGCGGTTGTTGTCATCATCCGCGGAACGGATCTCGACTTCCGCCTCAGGATGAAACATGATCTCCCGCTCAATCTCGCTGTTCATCTTGTTTCTCCAGTCATCGCTGCTGCATTGCGAAACACCTATGCGCAACTTCGGAGACGGCTTGCCGGAACAGCCGCCCAATACAATGGCAAACAAAAAAATCACTACAATATGGCAGAAACGGAATATGGCTCTGATATGGTTCATGGTAACAAACATTCCCGAGTACGCTCAATATCGGGCAAACATCTCCAAAGATAATACATATCACGCTAATCTGGTAGTATTTAATTATAAAAATTGTGCTATGCAACCAAATTGTAACTTCATGCCTCAATATTTATAGGTTTGAATAAAGATTATTCGTAGTTTTGCACCGTTTACGAATAACCAAACATAACCATGAATACCTCAGTAGATATTACAAAAAAGAATTCCCTGTTGCAACTCATCCCCGTGATGTTATGTTTCTTCGCAATGGGATTTGTAGACCTCGTAGGAACCGCATCAAACTTCGTGCAGAAAGATCTGGGCCTTACCGACTCACAGACCGGCATTTTCCCATCGCTGGTGTTTTTCTGGTTTCTGATTTTCGCAGTGCCCACCGGGATGCTGATGAATAGAATCGGCCGCAAGAAAACAGTGCTTGTATCCCTTGTCATAACCGCACTAAGCCTCGTGCTGCCGCTGTTCGGGGAAAATTACTGGCTTATGCTCGCGGCATTCTCGCTGCTTGGAATAGGAAACGCACTTATGCAGACATCCCTGAATCCGCTGGTAAGCAATCTGATAAGTAGCGACAAGTTGGCTTCCACACTTACATTCGGGCAATTTGTGAAAGCCATAGCTTCATTTCTCGCTCCTATAATATGCGCATGGGGCGCCACGACACTCATGCCTACTTTCGGCATGAACTGGCGCATACTCTTCCTTATATATGCCGCCATAAGCCTGCTGAGCATTGTGATTCTCGGTGCCACTCCTATCGAAGAAGAGCGCCCCGACAAGGCTTCCGGCATAAAAGAGTGCCTTAAACTGTTATCAAATCCGTTCGTTCTCCTATGTTTCATAGGCATCATGTGCCATGTGGGCATTGACGTAGGCACAAACCTCATCGCACCCAAAATAATTATGGAACGCCTCAGCCTCCCCCTTGAAGAGGCCGGATTCGCCACAAGCCTGTATTTCATATTCCGCACGGCAGGCTGCCTGTCAGGCTCGCTGATCCTGCGGTATATGAAACCAAAGTTCTTCTTTGCTTGCAGCATACTTATGATGGTTGCGTCAATGATCATATTATTCTCTGCAGAGACACTGACAACCATATATGTGGGGATCGCACTGGTAGGCTTCGGCAATTCCAACGTATTCCCCATCATATTTTCTCAGGCAATCACCGCAATGCCCGATGAGAAAAACGAAGTATCAGGCCTGATGATAATGGGACTGTTCGGAGGTACCATATTCCCGCTGGCTATGGGTTACGCTTCAGATGCAGCCGGACAGGCCGGAGCTGTCGCTGTCATGGCAGCCGGGGTGGCATACCTCCTATATTATACATTGAAAATAAAAACCATCAAATAATATCATCAGCCATGAAAATATCAGACAGCATAGTTGTAGGAATGGGAGAAGCACTATGGGATGTGCTTCCTGAAGGGAAAAAGATAGGTGGCGCTCCTGCCAACTTCGCATACCATGTAAAACAGTTCGGATTGCCGAGTTGTGTGGTCAGTGCCATCGGAGATGACGCCTTGGGAGCAGAAATCATGGAAAATTTCAATGCCAAAGAACTTGACACGCTCATTGAGACAGTGCCCTATCCCACAGGCACCGTACAGGTAGAGATCGACCAGGCCGGAATACCGCAATATGAAATCAAAGAAAATGTGGCTTGGGACAATATCCCTTACACAGCCCATCTAGAAAGCCTTGCCGAAAAAACCCGGGCGGTATGCTTCGGTTCGCTGGCACAGCGCAACGTGGTTTCACGCCAGACCATCAACCGGTTTCTGGACGCCATGCCACAAACCGACGACACACTGGTGGTGTTTGACGTGAACCTGCGGCAAGGGTTCTACAACAAGGATATACTATGCAACTCCATGAAGCGTTGCAACATACTTAAAATCAACGATGAGGAATTAGTCACCGTAAGCCGCATGTTCGGCTATCCCGGGATTGATCTACAGGACAAATGCTGGATACTCCTAGGCAAATATAACCTCAAGATGCTCATATTGACCTGCGGCATCAACGGCAGCTATGTTTTCACACCCGGCAACGTATCTTTCCAGCCGACCCCCAAAGTAGAGGTGGCAGACACAGTAGGTGCCGGCGATTCTTTCACCGCCACATTCATATCAAGCATTTTGAAAGGCATTCCCGTGGAAGAAGCACACCGCCGCGCCGTAGAAGTTTCAGCTTATGTATGCACCCGGCAGGGAGCTATGCCGAAACTTCCGGAAAAATTCACAAAGTAAACAACAATATCCATACAACAAGGCGCCCGTAATGCCATATCCGTTGAATACGGAATTGCATTGCGGGCGCCTTGTTGTATGGAACAGTATCCCTTACTTGTCACATGCGAGGGAAAACAGAAAATCCTTTTCGTCGTCCGGATTAACCTGAATATTGACTTTTCCTTCACGTGCAAGCCATCCGATAGCGGCAAAGACCTCCTTATCTTTAAGTTTGCTGATTTTCTTAAGTTGTTTGAGACCTAATACGTCTGCTTCATTAAGGGCATTCCAAACAAGACCTGCCCAAGCTCCAATTGCTTCTGTATTCATTTTTTTAAGATTTTAATTGCAGTGCCGCGCCGGCGGCACCTTGATTTATTTGAATAAACTGAATTGACTGAATGTGTTTTAACGCCACAAAAATAGTTAAAATTCAGATACTTTAGACATTATCATGTCCACTTTTTATTCACGTCAATTCTTAAACAACTGCCAAAAGACTTATGTTCAACCATTTGCAAAGTTCTAAAGTTTACATATTTTTTTGTATCTTTACACCCTCCATTTTTGTTTTATATGGATAATGGCAAAGAAATCAAATAAAAACAACAGATCGGGCGCTACTCCTGCAATAGAAGAAAGCGCAGTCGGAAGAGACGGGACAGTCATACGCAACACCGGAAGCAGCTATGTGGTGCTGACCGATGGCGACATGCGCACAATAGATTGTCGGATCAAGGGTAATTTCCGTCTGAAAGGTATCCGCACAACCAATCCGGTGGCAGTTGGAGACCATGTGACAATAATGGAGAACAAAGACGGGACAGCCTATATAACTGAAATAAAACCTCGCAAAAACTATATAATACGCCGCGCCAGCAATCTGTCCAAAGAAGCAAGCATACTGGCAGCCAATGTAGATCAGGCATGCCTGGTAGCCACACTAGCGCATCCGAGCACATCTACAACATTTATTGACCGGTTTCTGGCAACAAGCGAGGCATACCGCGTTCCGGCAATCCTAGTCATAAACAAGATTGACCTTCTCTCGGCAACCGATGACAACAACAAAGGCGACGCCGACCTACTGGATGCCGTAACATATTTATATCGTTCCATAGGCTACAAGGTAATCCAGGTTTCCGCCCGCACCGGGGAGGGGCTTGGTGCACTGCAAGACGCACTTGCCGGAAAAATCACACTGATATCCGGAAATTCCGGGGTAGGGAAATCAACACTTATAAACAAATTGATTCCCGGACTGGAGCTTAAAACCGGAGAAATATCAGATGTTCATGATACAGGGATGCATACTACTACTTTCTCTGAAATGTTTCCCCTTCCCGGCGATGCAGGAGGATGGATAATAGATACCCCCGGAGTACGCGGATTCGGCACCATAGAGTTCGACCAATATGAAGTGTCGCACTTCTTCCCGGAGATATTCAGGCTATCTTCCAATTGCCGGTACGGCAATTGCACCCATACCCACGAGCCGGCCTGTGCCGTGCGCGATGCCCTAAACGACAACCACATAGCTATGTCTCGCTATAATTCATACCTCAGCATACTTGCCGACGTAGACCCAGACAAATACAGGGCGCCACAGTAAACAAGGTGTCAATCCATAAACTGGTTGGAAAAGATCGAATCTACCTTGGCGTTGATTATCACATCAAGCAGATCTACTGAAACCTCAGCATTCCGAACCGTATTCCCTTCACCGCGTGGCAAGCCCGGCAACAAAGACCCATTATCTTTGCCACCTTTCTTCCGCCGAGCCATTGCCCAACTATTTTGCGCGCCATCCACACGACCGGCACCTTTGAAACGGTCTGCCCAATACCCATTGTCTATATCGCTCACTACCACTCCACGGCTGGAAGAAGCATGTACCATTTCCCCTTTGCCGATATAAATGCCCACATGGGAAACAGAAGAATTGCTTTTGGAAGATCCGAAAAACACAAGATCACCGGGACGCGCCTCTTTCCGCTTCAATCCGGTGCAATAATCCCGTTGCCCAAGAGTAGTGCGAGGCAACTTGATATCGCATACATCGCTGTATAGCCTCATCACCAGTCCGCTGCAATCCGTGCCATTGCGACTGTCACCACCATACCTGTATCGTGTACCGAGCCATTTCAATGCCGCATCCACCAGTTCACGCCCCATCGCATCAGGGCTTTCTGTTGCCGTATAATCCCGGTTCGTGACCGGATCGCCCTGGCTCGTGACCCTACGAGAACTGTGGCACCCCGATACTAGGAGAACCGCAAAAACCATAAGCCATATAAACAGCGACCTGACAACAGATTTTTTATACATAAAATCAATCCTTATGCTAAAAGCATGTCATAATCCAGACACACTTATTCTTACGATTGCAAAAATAGCTATTTCCAACCAAGCCTTACACACCGGCAATCTTAAAAAAAGCCACTTGACAAATTTTTAACCATTTTTTTCAACCAATAAGCCAACATTCCCTTTTTTTATCATCCGATTGCAACTATTTTTGTAAATTCGCGTCAAAAAATAAAAGAACCTACATTTATCACAGATATGAACATAATAGAAGCACGCAACATTACAAAAAAATATACAGGGCATACAGCCCTTGACGATGTGAGCGTGAACATACCGCAAGGATCAATCTACGGACTTCTCGGTCCTAACGGAGCCGGCAAAACCACACTCATACGCATAATAAACCATATCACCGCCCCCGACAGCGGCGAAGTGATATTCGACGGCCACCGCCTGTGCGCAGAAGATGTGGTACACATAGGATATCTGCCGGAAGAACGCGGCCTGTATAAAAAAATGAAAGTGGGAGAGCAGGCTATGTTTTTCGCAAAACTCAAAGGCCTGAGATCCAAAGAAGCTGAAGCACAGCTCAAACAATGGTTCGAGCGTTTCGGCATAATGAATTGGTGGGGCAAGAAAGTGGAAGAGCTTTCAAAAGGGATGGCACAGAAAGTGCAATTCATTGTAACAGTATTGCACCGCCCCAAACTTCTCATATTCGACGAGCCGTTCTCAGGTTTCGATCCCATAAACGCCGACCTGCTCAAACGTGAAATACTTAAACTCCGCGACCAGGGAGCCACAGTAATTTTTTCAACACACAACATGGAAAGTGTGGAAACCCTATGCGATAATTTCTCGCTTATCAACAGATCTCAAAACATCCTTTCAGGCAATGTGGCGGAAATACGCAACCACATGGGGGCAGACAATTACAAACTCACATTCCAAGGCTCACCAGAGAAACTTTTCACCGCCCTTGGCGACATGGTTCTCAGACACCGGATAAGCAATCCGGCAGATACACCACAAGGACTTGTATATAATGCCGAGCTGAAACTGCACCCCGGCACCCCGATACGCGAATTCATTACCCAGGCAAACGAAGCAGTTGACATCATAACATTCGACCGGTCGCTTCCATCCATGAACGAAATATTCATAAAGACCGTGGAAGAATCCAATGCTGCCGCTGACGTCGCCAAAGCGCTAAGAGCCAATCGCTAAAATACAAACAACACTGACAACAATTAATTGACAAACGACATGCGTAATAATATAGGCATTATCATCCATAGGGAATTCGCAGAGCGTGTGGCAAAGAAAAGTTTCATAATCACCACATTGCTCATGCCGGTGCTTATGCTCCTGATGATGGCCGCCCCGGCACTTATAATGTCCGTCTCCACCCCTTCAGACAAACACCTTGCTGTAATTGATGAAAGCGGCGTAATGTTCGATCCCATAAAAGAGGGGGTGAAAAATATGGAATACCTCACTTTAAGCCGCCAGACAGGGGCGCTGGACTCAATAATAGCAGACCGCAGCTACGACGGCGTGCTGTATATAGGGGCAGACGTGGTTGAAAATCCACGCAACACGTTCCTCTACTTCCATGACGCAGGTGGCATGGAGGTGGAAAACACTATCAACAGCATATTGAAACAGGAAATAGAAGACACACGCCTGCAGGCTTACAGCATAGAAAACCTGCCACAAATACTGGCTGAGATAGAAGCGGACGTGCATGTGTCCACCATCCGCATCAATGACAGCGGTGAGGAAGAGAACACCTCATCCACCATCTCCATGTTTATTGGAATGGCGATGACTTTCATCCTTTACATGTTCCTGCTCATGTACGGGCAGATGGTTATGACCTCCATTATAGAAGAAAAAAACAACCGCGTGCTCGAACTGGTGGTATCTTCCGTGAAACCCATACAACTTATGCTAGGGAAAATCCTAGGCGTAGGGCTGGTAGCCGTCCTGCAGGTTTTCATCTGGGGTGTGCTCATATGCCTGATGTCAGCTTTCGTAGCGCCCCTGCTGATGCCGGAGAGCATCACATCGCAAGTTGAGATGATGAACTCAGGCGCGCTTGACGCAGCCTCAGACATAGATCCGGAGATGCTCCAGGCAATCGGCATGTTCACTTCGGTAAGCTATCTCGCCACTCTTTTCGGCTACATACTGCTTTTCCTCATCGGAGGGTTCCTGTTCTACGCTTCGATATTCGCGGCAATAGGTTCGGCCGTTGACAACATACAGGATGCATCCCAGCTCCAGTCATTCGCCATAATACCGATAATAATCGCACTGGTATTTTCCATGAGCGTTGCCACCGACCCCAATACCACAGCGGCATTCTGGTTCTCAATGATACCTTTCACATCACCTATGGTGATGCTGGCACGCATCCCGTTCGGTATCCCCCACTGGGAAATATGGGTATCTGCGGCCGTATTATACATATCCTTCATAATAATGGCTTGGATATCCGCTAAAATTTATAGGGTGGGAATATTCATGTATGGAAAAAAACCGACTGTCCGCGATCTCATAAGGTGGGCACGTTATAAATAACACGCTGTTTATCGCTGTTCCGATTTTACAGACAAACTGCCACCGCATGGTATGCTTTCGGGCTTTTTTGAGCGAAAGGGATGCCGAACGGTGGCAGTTTGGCGTATAAGCGCTGACAATATGTTGTAGAACATAAAAAATTTCCTTACAATTTTTGATTGAAATCTCTTTTTAATTTTCTATCTTTGCCTCAAAGGAAACTGACTACATAATTCATACAATCAAAGCTATGGATGTAAATAATATCATGAACGCCCTTGAGGCAAAACACCCGGGCGAAAAAGAGTACCTGCAGGCAGTGCGCGAGGTGCTTCTCTCAGTTGGTGACGTATATAACCGCCACCCTGAATTTGAACGCAACAAAATAATCGAGCGTATGGTAGAGCCAGACCGCATCTTCACATTCCGCGTGACATGGCTTGACGACAAAGGTGAGGTACAGAACAACATCGGCTACCGCGTGCAGTTCAACAACGCCATCGGCCCGTACAAGGGAGGTATCCGCTTCCATGCATCCGTGAACCTGAGCATCCTCAAGTTCCTCGGCTTCGAACAGACATTCAAAAACGCTCTCACTACCCTCCCGATGGGTGGCGCCAAAGGCGGCTCGGACTTCTCCCCCCGCGGCAAGAGCGACCGCGAAATAATGCGTTTCTGCCAGGCGTTCATCCTTGAACTCTGGAAAAACCTCGGTCCTGACCGTGATGTGCCCGCCGGCGATATCGGTGTAGGCGGTCGTGAGGTCGGCTACATGTTCGGCATGTACAAGAAACTTATGAATGAGCATACCGGCACATTCACCGGCAAGGGATTTGATTTCGGCGGCAGCCGCCTTCGTCCCGAAGCCACAGGTTTCGGCGCCCTCTACTTTGTAGAAAACATGCTCGCACGCATAAACGACAGCATAAAAGGCAAGACAGTGGCCATCTCAGGCTTCGGAAACGTGGCATGGGGAGCAACTATCAAAGCCAACGAACTTGGCGCAAAGGTCGTAACGATCTCCGGCCCTGACGGCTATATCTATGATCCGGACGGTGTAAGCGGCGAGAAAATCAACTACATGCTTGAATTGCGTGCTTCCGGCGACGATATCGTGGCTCCTTATGCCAAGAAATATCCCGGCTCCACATTCTTCCCCGGCAAGAAACCTTGGGAACAGAAGGTTGACATCGCACTACCATGCGCCACACAGAATGAGGTAAACGGTGAAGACGCACGCCAACTTGTAGCAAACGGCGTGAAACTCGTGGCGGAAGTATCCAACATGGGATGCACGCCTGAAGCCATTGACACCTTCATTGAGAACAAGATCAATTATGCTCCTGGCAAAGCTGTAAACGCCGGCGGTGTGGCATGCTCAGGCCTTGAAATGACGCAAGACGCCGAGCATCTCCAGTGGAGTGCCGAAGAGGTGGATGCCAAACTGCATCAGATCATGGCTTCCATCCATGAGCAGTGCGTTGCCTACGGAGTTGAACCAGACGGATATCTCAACTACATGAAAGGCGCAAACATCGCCGGCTTCATGAAAGTTGCAACCGCAATGATGGAACAGGGTGTAATATAATCCTACAGAACTTTCATCAAACAACCATACACGATGGTGTGTCATAATGGCCCATCTAGGTCGTCGCCTGAGGGATTCGGGTTCGGTCATTGACCGCAGTCAACTCCCGTCACCCTCAGGCTCCTACCATCCGGAACCATTCTGACAGCACCCTCGCCATCAGGACAGAAACAAGTCGGCGTGTCAAATTTATGAATTTTGACACGCCGTCTTTTTATCAGCTTGCTTGGCAATTGATGCGGAAATGCGTATCTTTGCCGAAGCAACGGCTATGAAGGACGACAAAGTGCTAAATCCAGCCCGCACGGCGCTTTCGCAATATCTCAAAGAAAAAAAGATGAGGCGGACCCCCGAGCGATTTGCCATTCTGGAAAAAGTATTTTCCACGGATGCGCATTTTTATGTAGACGCACTTCACGAAGCTCTTGACATGGAGGGATACCATGTAAGCCTTTCGACAGTCTATTCAACCGTGCAACTCTTCCTGGAAGCCGGATTAGTGCGGCGCCACCAGTTCGGAAACCAGCCGGCACAATACGAACGTGTGCTGCAGGGCATGACCGAGAACCACCACCATCTGGTGTGTACCGCATGCGGCAGGGTACGTCCGGTAAAAGATCCTGACCTTGCCGAGCGCATAAGCGGCCTGCGCTATCCCACATTCCGCACCGAATTCTTCTCACTCTACGTGTATGGCCTCTGCTCACGCTGCCAAAAACGGATGAGGAGAAACAAAGAGAACAAGAAATAAAGACATCAAAGGATAGAAACCAGAGTATTAGAAAACCAAGCAGCCTCCCCCCAGCATCGGGCACCTGCTTAATAGTATCGATTCTTCCGATATCCCTAACACCTCCGGTTCTACCTGCCAAAACAAAGATACAAACTGAGAAGAAATGAAAGTTGACGTTTTGCTCGGCCTCCAGTGGGGCGACGAGGGTAAAGGAAAAGTTGTGGATGTGCTCACACCGCGATACGACGTTGTGGCCCGCTTTCAGGGAGGTCCCAATGCCGGCCACACTCTGGAGTTCGACGGCAAAAAGTATGTGCTCCGATCCATCCCCTCAGGAGTATTCCAGAACGAAAAGACCAATCTTATCGGCAATGGAGTTGTGCTTGATCCGGTTCTCTTCATGGAAGAAGCGGAAGCACTATGCAATGGCGGAATAGACCTTAAACGCACGTTGAAACTCTCAAAAAAAACCCACCTTATACTTCCCACCCACCGACTGCTTGACGCAGCCAACGAGCGCGCAAAAGGAGATGCAAAAATAGGCACCACCGGGAAAGGTATCGGCCCGACATATACCGACAAAATTGCCCGCAACGGCGTGCGCCTGGGAGACATATACGATAATTTCCCTGAAAAATACGGTATGGCACGCCAGCGCCATCTAGACCGCCTTGCACAACTGGGAGCGACCCCCGACGCCGACGATCTTAAAAACCTTGAGGAAAAATGGATGAAAGCAGTCGAATACCTCAAGGAATACGAAATAGTAGACGGGGAATTTCTGGTAAACGACGCCCTTGCCGCCGGACAAAGCGTGCTCTGCGAAGGAGCGCAAGGCACTATGCTTGACGTGGACTTCGGCTCATACCCGTTTGTCACCTCTTCCAATACAGTAACAGCCGGAGCATGCACAGGCCTGGGAATCGCCCCGAACAAAATAGGCGATGTATTCGGCATTTTCAAAGCATACTGCACACGTGTGGGCAGCGGCCCGTTCCCTACAGAGCTTTTTGACGAGACCGGAAAACGCATACGCGACCTCGGCCACGAATACGGCGCTGTCACAGGCCGCGAACGCCGTTGCGGCTGGATAGACCTTGTCGCGCTGCGATATGCCATAATGATCAACGGGGTGACCAAACTCATAATGATGAAAAGCGATGTGCTTGATGACTTCCCTGTAATAAAGGCTTGTACGGCATACCGTGTCAACGGCGAACTCACCGACCGCTTCCCATTCAGCATTGACAGCGACAAGGTAGAACCTGTGTATGTGGAACTTCCAGGCTGGCAGACTCCTATGTCGGGCATGACAAGCGAGAAAGAGTTTCCCAAGGAATTCAATGACTATATCGCTTTCCTTGAAAAAGAGCTTGCCACACCGATAGCGATCGTATCCGTAGGCCCGGACCGCACACAGACCATCGAACGGTAAAAACCACTCTGAAAAAACATACACGGACACCTCCTGGGCAGCTGCCGGAGGTGTCCGTGTTTTACATAGGATTCCTTAAATAGGTTCGCCGCATATGGTTTATTAGGTTACATTGTGTTAAAAGCGCCTTTAAATAGCTCCTTATAACAAAAAAATTAGTAATTTTGGAAATTGAGAGGATATGCATTTGACTGCACTCTTATATTAACATTCTTTTTATCTAATAACCATTATTTTCAATACCACGGCATCAAATAATGCTGTGCAAAGATTAGGATGAACGTTATAAAGGTTGGCATCATCGGATTAGGCCGCATGGGAGGCTTCTATCTCAATGAATTCCTGAAGAACAAAAGATGGGAAGTCACCACCATATGCGAACTTGACACCGACCGGCATGAAAGCATAGCCAAACGTGTGCCGGATGCACGCATCGTCACCGACGAAGACATCATTTTCAACGATCCAGAAATTCAGGTAGTAGTACTGGCCGCCCTTGCGGATTCACGTCCAGCCCAGATTCAAAAAGCTGTAGCTGCCCGTAAGCATATAATAGCAGAAAAACCGATTGCCGACACACCCGCCAATGAATGGCGCGCCGTTGAAGCGGTAGAGTCTGCGCCCATAATCTCTGCGGTAAATCTATATATCCGCAATTCCTGGTACCTCAAGACCATTGACGATTGCATATCTTCGGGCGAATTGGGTGAGCTTGCCATCATACGCATATGCCATATGACACCAGGCCTCTCTCCCGGAGAGGGACATGAAGCGGAAGGCCCGGCGTTCCACGACTGCGGCATGCACTATGTGGATGTGGCCCGCTGGCTTGCCCATTCGGAATACAAGACATGCCGTGCACAGGCAGTGCGCATGTGGGCATATAAAGATCCCTGGTGGCTCCAGTGCCAGGGAACCTTCCACAACGGTGTGGTATACGACATAACCCAAGGCCATGTCTACGGACAGTTGTCCGATATACAGACCCACAATTCATATATTGACATCATCGGCTCCAAAGGTATCATGCGCATGACCCATGATTTCAAGACCGCAGTGGTGGAAATACATGGAGTGACAAGGACAGAGCGTATCGAAAAGCCCTACGGGGGCAAAAATATCGGATCCCTTATTGAAATAATGGCAGACTCCATAGAGAGCGGGATAGCAGACAAACGTTTGCCCTCGTTCAGGGATTCAGCCATTGCGTCGGAGTTCGCATGGCACTGCCTTAAAGATGCCGCCACCCACGACATGCCAGTAAAAGGCACAACGGAAGAACTTGAGCAGATACATATCCGCCGCCGTACAATGACAGACGGATACGGGCTATTGAACAAACAGACATACCGTTGACCTTTAACTTCCCACTTGAAATAAATCAATTTGTAACTCAAACAATATACAATTATAATTATGACAAATCCGCTTCTGTTTCTCGGCAACTTCGGTGCCGGCGAACTTGTAGTTATATGCCTGATAGTGCTTCTCCTTTTCGGTGGCAAAAAGATACCCGAACTGATGAGAGGCATCGGCAAGGGTGTGCGCTCATTCAAGGAGGGCATAAACAACATTGAAAAAGACATAGAAGGCGCAGGCAATCCGGAAGACAACAATAAATAAAACAAACTATAATAAACTATCATTTTCACCTTAAAGAACTAAACCATATGTCAGGAGATATCTCAAGAAGACAGTTCCTCAAGTCCGGCGCCACTGCCGCGATCGGTCTTGCAGTGGTTCCTAACACAGTGCTAGGCAAGAGCTTCGGTCACACTGCACCAAGCGACAAACTAAATATTGCCGTTGTCGGCATAGGCGGCATCGGGCACTCAAACATCAACGCCGTAAAGGAGACCGAAAACATCGTCGCCCTTTGTGATGTAAACTGGGATTATGCCAAAGACGTATTTGATGAATTCCCGAAAGCAAAACGCTACTGGGACTATCGCAAGATGCTGGAAGAAATGGGCAAAGACATCGATGCGGTTATCGTTGCCACCCCCGACCATACACATGCCATCATCGCCGCCGACGCAATGACAAATGGCAAGCACGTGTATGTGCAGAAACCGCTTACCCACTCCGTTTACGAGTCACGCCTGCTCACTAAACTAGCAAAAACCACCGGAGTTGCAACCCAGATGGGCAACCAGGGTGCATCATGGGAAGGCACAAACCTTGTATGCGATTGGATCTGGAACGGCGAGATCGGTGATGTGACAAAAGTTGAATGTGCCA
>CANRWW010000020.1 GCA_947643665.1 uncultured Porphyromonadaceae bacterium
CAGCTAAAAAGTTCATTTAATGCCCCTATTTTAACTAAATTTCACATATGGCAGCGCAAAGTACCAAATACACATTATTATATAATATTATAAAACCATAATATAAGTCATCAGGCAGCTTATATGGGAGCAAGTAGAAATTATTTTTTTAACTTTGCATCGGAAAATCCATTCCATGCCAGACGGCATAAACGCAGATTAAATTTCCAGAATCTGTGTTAGATTGAGACAAATAATTACTGGAATAATAAATCAAATACAACATAAAATTCATGCAGGTAATAAATTTCGCAGAGAACCGCTCTCTCATAAACCAATATATGACAGAGTTGCGTGACACAAAAATACAAACCGACATGCTCCGATTCCGAAGAAACCTTGAAAGGATTGGAGAAATTATGGCATATGAGATAAGCAAGACCCTTGATTACGACATAATAGATACTGCCACTCCTTTAGCCACGGCCAAAAGCGAAATAATATCCACACCACTTGTACTCGCCACCATATTCAGGGCAGGCGTACCTTTCCATCAGGGATTTCTGAACTATTTCGACCACGCAGAAAACGCCTTCGTTTCGGCATACCGCAAATACAAAGAAAAAGAAAACTTCGACGTGTGCATAGAATATCTTGCTTCCCCCAGGCTTGAAGGAAAGACATTGATTCTAGCAGACCCAATGCTTGCCACAGGAGCTTCCATGGAACTCAGCTACCGCGCATTGCTCACAAAGGGTGAACCGGCACACATACATGTAGCCTCTGTGATAGCTTCGAGACAGGCCGTTGACTACATTGAAGCCCATTTCCCAAAAGACAAAACCACAATATGGATTGGCGCCATAGATCCTGAAATCAATTCACACTCCTATATAGTGCCAGGCCTGGGAGATGCTGGAGACCTCGCTTACGGCATAAAAGAATAAGCGAACTGCGGTAATATCCTAACTGTTGCGAGAAAATCGGGCATTTCCCACACGCATCAACTGGGATATTTCAATTCATACCGCCAAAACCGATCCTTACGATTCGCTACAAGGGTATGATTCAAGGAGTCGGAAAAAATCAGACACATCAAATTCCGTGTCGGTACAGGAGAATGCCGCCATAATGATTCTTATGGCATGGGCTTGGAATTTAGGGCAAAATGAATTGCCTGAAGCAATTAGCCCGCCACAGCCATATCCGGTAACACACCAGAGAAACGATCGTGGTATCCTCCACTAATAAATTATTTACAACAATAAGACCTGCTTATAAAACAAATCGCTCTCCGTTACGCTTATATAAGTATTATGGAAGATTTATTAAAGAAAATGGCGCTTGCATACCACCGTGATCCGCGCCCCGGAAAAATAGAAGTTATCCCTACAAAACCATATTCTTCACCTGCCGACCTCGCTCTAGCATATTCCCCAGGAGTGGCGTACCCTTGCCTTGAAATAAAAGATGATAAAAATAAGGTCTGGGAATACACAAACAAAGGCAATCTGGTCGCAGTCATATCAAACGGAACCGCCGTACTTGGCCTTGGAGATATCGGCGCATCTGCTGGAAAGCCCGTAATGGAAGGTAAAGCCCTTTTATTCAAAATATTCGCCGGTCTGGATTGCTACGATATCGAGATCAACGAAAAAGACCCTAAAAAATTTGTTGAAATCGTAAAATCACTCTCACCGACATTCGGGGGAATAAACCTTGAGGACATAAAAGCCCCGGAATGTTTCGAAATAGAAACGGAGCTCAAACGCCAATGCGACATTCCGGTAATGCATGACGACCAGCACGGAACCGCCATCATATCCGGTGCGGCATTGATAAACGCGGCCGACATACAAGGCAAAAAGCTGGAAGATCTAAAGGTTGTGGTCAATGGTGCCGGTGCCGCAGCCATATCCTGCACACGCCTATACACAGCATTGGGAGTAAAACGCGAAAACATCGTCATGTGTGATTCCAAAGGAGTGATACGCTCTGACAGGGCCGGACTTTCGGAACAGAAACTGGAATTTGCCACCACAAGAGACATACATTCGCTCCAGGAAGCTATGGTAAACGCAGACCTGTTTCTGGGACTTTCCGTACGCGATGTGCTCACAGCCGACATGATACGGTCTATGGCTCCGAATCCGATCGTATTCGCACTTGCCAACCCCGATCCTGAAATAGCATATGATATAGCGATGGAATCACGGCCTGACCTTATTTTTGCAACCGGACGCTCCGACTACCCCAACCAGATAAACAATGTACTCGGCTTCCCATACATATTCCGTGGTGCGCTTGACTGCGGGGCATCCGCAATCAACGAGCCAATGAAGCTGGCAGCCGCGCATGCCATCGCCAAACTAACCCGCGAGCCTGTGCCACAGAAAGTCAAAGACGCATATGGCAATCCGGACATGGCATTCGGCAAAAATTACATATTGCCGAAACCCATGGACAACCGATTGATACTCACCATTCCGCCAGCCGTAGCCCGTGCCGCTATGGACTCCGGTGTAAGCCGTCGTCCCATAACAGACTGGGAAAAATATGCCGGGCATCTAGCAAACCTGGGTGGCCAGTGCAGCGACGGCATATGCTATTCCCAGCTCCTCAATTCACGGGAAACGCTGAAACAGGTAGCAAAACGCCTCGGGTACAAGTAATCCCCCAAAACCGCAATCCTATTTCCAATCATAGCGGAGGCCTGCCAAACTGTCACCGACAGCAAGGGTGGCCTCCGCTCCCAATATCAGCGGGCAATTATTCTCAATATGCCCTGAGGGGATGCCATAAGCACGAGGGAAACTGTATCCTCCCAAAAAACGATCTATCATAGTCTCCATATCGGGATGGTCCACAGATGGACGATAATCTGTGAAAGCTCCAACCATCAGACCTGCGATATTGTCAAAAACGCCACGCAACTTCAACTGCCACAGAATCCTCTCCACCTTATATATCGGCTCTGCAATATCCTCAATAAACAGAATGTCTCCCTTTCCGACTGGATCGAACGGCGTTCCTACCAGTCCTCCAAGCACTGCAAGATTCCCCCCCACGACCCTGCCCGCGCATATACCAGGAACATTATACGCATGCCCTTTAAAGCCATAATTCAACACCTCCCCATCTTCTCCCGACAGTATCCCCATCTCACGGGCATAATATCCGAAACCGGCGCCACGCCCTATATACTTTGCCATGGCTCCGTGCAACCCCGCGACGCCCTTGCGCATCCACAGGCAATGCAAAGCCGTTATGTCACTGAAACCAACAAGCCACTTCCTGAAGCATCCAGAGGGCAGCTTGTCAAGGTTTTCCAACAGATGTACACAACCGTATCCACCTCGCGAACAGATTATGGCACGTATACTGTCATCCTCCAACGCCGCTTTCATATCGGCAAACCTGTCTTCTGCACTTGCGCTGAACGACCCGCATCCCCCCTTGGCATGGGGCATAACCACCGGGTCATACCCCTCTTTCCCAAGCATTTCAACAGCATGGTCAATCAGCTCGGGCGCAATTTTTGACGCCGGCGACACTATCGCTATCCGGTCCCCCGGTTTCAATGCCGTAGGCATGGCCGCCGGGAGATTTCTATTCATCAGACCTTCCATAAATTCAATTTACCTGTATCTTGATTCCGGTAGCCTCATGTATCCGCTCCCCTATTCCGGCCAGTTCCTCCGCCTCAATCTTGACGAGCCCCTTTGCCGGAGTAGGGCGGTCAAGCGAATAAATCATTATCTCGCGCGGTTTTATGACCTTGTATGCCTCTATGAGTGCGGCAATCTCCTCTTCTACGGTATTGTCAATAACTTGCCCGCCATACTCCCCGCGAAACATCATAGTCTGTATTATAGCCTGCCCCTCAAAACGCTTAAGCTGTCCTATGACTGAGGCTGCAGAAAAATCCGGAGAATTAGGACGGTCTATAACACGTATGGTGCCGTCAACAGCCGAGTCAAGTTTCAATATATTGTTGTCAACGCGAAGAAGCGCCCGGCACACATCCTCACGTCCGATCCTTGTGGAATTGGACAACACACTCACTTTCGTTTCAGGGAAATACATGTCGCGTAGCCTTAGCGTATCATCTACAACCGACTCAAAATCAGGATGCATCGTAGGTTCCCCGTTACCAGAAAAAGTAATCACATCCAATACGCTTCCGGCGTCTCTCATCTCTTTGAGTTTGGCCTCCAGAAGAGAGCGCACACTGTCGCGCGACGGCAAACCGGCGCGGCCTGCCCCCTGCGCGTTGAATCCGGCCTCGCAATACAGGCAGTCAAAGGTACACACTTTACCGTCGGCAGGCGAAAGATTCACACCAAGCGATGTGCCGAGACGGCGCGAATGTATAGGTCCGAAAATTGTAGAATGGAAAAGAATAGTCTGCATAAATTATTTGAAAAACTGGAGCCGGTCTCCTGCAGGAAACCGGCCTCCTGCAGGAAACCGGCCTCCTATATTAATTCTCTATTAAAAATCAAACGACATCTGTAGCTTATGGAATCTTGCACGCTACTTGTCAGCCAATTTCACAAACCAGAGAGCTATGTGTTACACTGTGAGTATCTCCTTTTCCTTAGCTGCAAACAGATCGTCTATCTTCTTCAGATATTTGTCATGCAACTTCTGGGCTGAGGCCTCGGCATCTTTTTCCACATCCTCCGGCATACCCTGCTTGACAGCTTTCTTAAGCCCCTCTATAGCATCGCGGCGGGCATTGCGCACGCTCACTTTTGCCTGTTCCGCCTCTGCTTTGGACTGCTTTACAAGCATCTTGCGGCGCTCTTCCGTAAGCGGTGGTATGGACAAACGTATAACTTCCCCGTTGTTCTCAGGAGTAATGCCAAGTTCTGAGTTGATAATCGCTTTCTCAATTTCCTTGAACATCGCTTTTTCCCATGGCGTGATAGCGATAGTGCGGGCATCGGGAACAGAGATATTGGCTACGTTCGAAATAGGGGCAGCAGAGCCATAATAGCTCACACGTATTCCGTCAAGGATTCTGGGATTAGCCTTGCCTGCACGTATATGCGCAAGCGATTCGTCAAGATAGGCAACAGCCATCTCCATTTTCTCCTCGGCGGGGTCAAGATAAGTCTTAGGATCTGTCATTGTATATTTAGTTTTATAATTTTCCCGGTCAATAAACAAGTGTGCCTATAGAATCGCCGTCAAGCACTTTGGCAAGATTGCCTACTGTATCCATATCAAACACGATGATAGGCAACTTATTTTCTTTACAAAGAGCCGTGGCCGTGAGATCCATGACTTTCAGACCACGGTTATATACCTCGTCATAAGTGATCTCATTGAATTTCGTGGCAGTTGGATCTTTTTCCGGATCAGCGGTATACACTCCGTCAACACGCGTGCCCTTCAGCATCACATCAGCTTCTACCTCTACACCACGCAAGGCTGCTCCCGTATCGGTTGTGAAAAACGGGCACCCGGTACCACCTGAAAGTATGGCCACCTCACCATTTTCCATGGCCTCTATGGCGTGCCATTTACTGTAATATTCACCTATAGGATACATATTGATGGCTGTGAAAACCTTGGCTTTCTGCCCTATCGCCGTGAGGGCAGAACTCAGTGCAAGCGAATTGATAACCGTTGCAAGCATACCCATCTGGTCACCTTTCACACGGTCGAAGCCTTTTGCAGCACCTTGCATGCCACGGAAAATATTTCCTCCACCTATGACTATCGCAACCTGGGTTCCACCCTGCACTGCAGCTTTTACCTGCTCGGCATACTGGCTCAGGCGCACAGTATCTATACCATACCCTTGCGAACCCATCAGCGACTCACCGCTCAGTTTCAAAAGCACTCTCTTATATTTCGTTCTCATCTGTCCTTGTTGTTCTTAGGTTTAATGGAGCACAACTCCATTTTATTTCACAAATATAGCGCTATTTTTCTCACCCTGCAAAAATTCAGAAAAAATTGCATAACTTTACAACACAGATCAATTTATAAGTTGCCGATAAAAAATTAATACACCGGTATACCGGCTCAAAAGAAGCAAGCCGGGTTATTCTATTTTTTAACAGCACCATCAGGACATACATGGAACCGTTCCAACGGATCTTTAGAAAATCTCCATATGAAAGAACTGAAATGCCCGCATTGCCAACATGTGTTCAGCGTTGACGAAGACATATTTGAATCACTGGCCAACCAGGTACGCAACACCGCCTTCCAGGAGGAACTTGACCGACGTACTGCCGAAAACCGCAAATTAATACAAGCTGAAGCCGCGTCACAGTCAACACTGCAGGAAAACCGCTTCCGGCAACAACTCAGCCAACGCGACATACAACTCGCCGAAAGCAACGCAAAAATAGAAGCGCTAAACAACCGTATTGACTCAGCCGTAAAAAACCGGGAACTTGAAATGGCGGCAGACATTGCCCGCCGCGATGCAGAGATTGCCAGGCTGAAAGCCGAACTGTCAAACACCGACGACCGCCGCCGCATGGCACTGCTTGAAGAACGCCAGAAAGCATCGGAAGAGATACGGAAAAAAGACAACGAAATAGCCCGCATCACGAACGAAGTGGCAACCGTGCGCTCCGAAGCCATGCTCCGGGAAGCGAGTTTGCGCGAACGCCACGAAGCCATTATTCGCGAAAAAGACGCCGCAATAGAACTTTACCGCGACATGAAAGCACGCATGAGCACAAAGATGATCGGAGAGTCGCTTGAGATACATTGCGCCAATGAATTCAACCGCATACGCGCCACGGCATATCCCAATGCCTTCTTTGACAAGGACAACGACGCATCAGGAGGCTCAAAAGGAGACTTCATATTCCGCGACTATATAGACGGCGTGGAATATATCTCCATAATGTTCGAGATGAAAAACGAAGCCGATGAAACAGCGACCAAACACCGTAACAGCGACTTCCTCAAAAAACTTGACCAGGATCGTACCACAAAAAAATGCGAATACGCGGTATTGGTATCCCTCCTCGAACCAAACAGCGACCTTTACAATGACGGAATAGTTGACGTGTCGCACATCCACGACAAAATGTTTGTAGTAAGGCCACAGTTCTTCATCCCGATAATCGCCCTGCTCACCAAAGCCTCCCGCCAAGCAGCGCAATACAAGGCAGAGCTTGAGACAGCCCGCCGCCAAAGCATTGATATCACCAATTTTGAAGAAAAACTCGCCAAATTCCGTGAAGGCTTCGGATATAACTACATGCAGGCATCAAAAAAATTCAACGACGCCATCAAAGCCATAGACAATTCCATATCACAACTCCAGAAAGTGCGCGACTCCCTTGTCGGATCTGAAAACAACCTCCGGCTTGCCAACGACAAAGTGGAAGCCCTTACCATCCGCAAACTCACCCACGGCAACCCCACAATGAAACAGAAATTCAAGGACGCACGGCAGTCTTCCGCCCCCTCACACGACGAAGACAGCGGCCTATGAGTTATTCCTCACTTTATTGGCCAGAATAAAACCTAGAAAACCGACAATCAGAAGCCCCAATGCCGAATGAGTGCTTGATGAGAAAAAGCTCCCGACCTTCTCGGCAAAGGATTCCTGTGGCCCCAATGAATTATTAAGGCTTCGGGCATACGCCTCGACAGCATCCATTTCGGGCACATGCAGATGCAAATACAAGCCGCCGATAAAAGCCAATAACAGAAAAAGAGCGAGAACTTTCCACCATTGGTAACCATATCCCAGGCTCCAGATGCCGATATGCTTCAGATAATTCATCGCATGGCGCATCTTTACCCCGCATGAATTGGCACGTGACATTTCAATCAGATGATATTTCATGCGCCGGTCGCAAAAGCGTTTATATGCGATGTTGGAATCCCTATTATACCCCTTGCCCGCATATGTGCCACTTAAAGCCTGATATACCGAAGCTCCCTCAAGCGCCAATGAACTCAACGTTTCAAGACGGTTGCTTTCATTAAAAACCACCCTATGCTTACTGCTGCCATAAGGGCAACAGGGATTATGTATCCTCCCGCTTGTCTTCTCTATCATGAACTTATACATCTCACAATCATCCTGTATCAGATTATCAATATTCTCTATTTTCAGGCAATTATGCTCAAAAACAAGAGTTGACAAACTGCAATAGCGGAAGATGCTCCCGAGCAAAGTGGTTGTTCCCGTGAAAGCACACATATAAAAATCTCCGATTTCGATCCTGCACCCAGATAAAAAGCAATTGTGAAGAACTGAATAACGAAAATCAGCGATTCTTATACAGGCATTCCTAAAACGGCAGAAATACAGTTCACTGAAAAAGAAATCCACTTCCTCAATAATATTGTCCTGCCCGGCTTTTATATATCTGTCAAAATTACATCTGTCCAGTATCGCTGCCGAAAGTGACACTTTATGCATCCGCGCACCTACAAAAGAAACATTAAATATCCTCTTTTTATTTTCGCACAACGGATCATACCGCGAAAAGGATATGTTCCTCAACTCATAGCCCTCAAAACTCAGGCCACTTGTATCACATTCAGACAAATCCAAATTCTCAAGCATCTTATCGCCTGCCTGCTCGCATGCAAGCATCAGAGCCAGCAAATCCTCGCGCAAATCAATTTTTCTTGTGTATGATCAATCATAAATCAAAAATATCTGGTGATACGGTAAATGGTAAAACGGGAGCGTAGCAGTTCCTCATACTCAGGATCGGCACCGGCAGCGAAAAGCACCGTTGACAGCACTTCTCCCTCGGCACCACTGCGGGAGGCAACCTCCACACGGCCAGGAGACATGACAAGCCCCCCCGTTATGGGGTTAACGATCTGGCAGGGACGCCCGGGAGGATTGCCCGAAGTGGTGAGGCACCCGTCGTTGAGCTTTACAGGCACATCCCCGATGGCCATTATGGAACTGTTTCCCATATTCACCACTGCATCGGATATGCCCTTTTTGCCAAGCAATACGCGGATACGATCCAGGGCAAAACCTTTTATAAACCCTGAAAGATTCAACCTTAAAGCATCGCTCTCCCTCCATATCTCCCCGTCAGGTTCAATATGCATGGTGTCAAGCATATGCGGCGTATGACCCGGCGATCCTGCCGAAACATCAAAAAATCCCTGTGTCAGCGCATGATAGCGCCGGCACAGGGATAACATCTCATAAAGGCAGTCACCAGCAAGCATACGTTCACCAGGCATCAGACCATTAAACCGCGACAACTCACTGTCAGGATCAAAGCAATTGCCTGCGGTCTCTATCCTTTCTATAAGACCGCGCATTTCCCCTGATACCGCCAGGAGCGCGTCTGCATCCTGGACAGCACTTTTAAGCAATATGTCAACCCGTGTATGCATGGCTTCAAACCATACATACACGGCTGTCCCATCAGAGGGGAGCTGCCTTATGATGTGAGGCATCAGTCTGTGTATGTGTCTTTGCCTTAAGGTGCGGCTGGATCAGGCACAACCTTAACGGCGGCCGCGCGGTCTCCTTTCACGCGGTGCCCTATCAGGCAATTCTTTTATTTTCACATTTTTGAACCATACTTCGTCTCCATGGTCCTGCAGCAATATGTTGCCTTCGGAGCGGTTGCCGAAATTTGGCCAGTCACGGTATTTACTATAAGCGACAAGAGCATTGAACATCTGGTTATTACGATTATACTCAAGGAGTTTCTCTCCGTTTAGCCAATGTTCCACATGATTGCCTCTTACAATCACAACTGCGGTATTGAAGCCATTTATATCGAACGGCTTATCCTCCGGAGCAGGGATCAGGTCGTACAACGAACCGAGTTTGCGGTTGCCTTTAACTCCCAGCTTGGCATCCGGATGGCGCAAGTCGTCAAGTATCTGGAATTCACAGCCAATGGCAGAACCCTCACCCTTGTTAAGACCGGGATCCACGAAATATTTGATGCCGCTGTTGGCTCCCTCGGTGATTTTGAAATCCACCGAAAGAATAAAATTCTTATACTTCTCGGTAGTCACTATATCACCTCCGTTGGTAGACTCGCCACCATCTGAAGGCATCACTTTGAGGATTCCATCCTCTATTACCCAACCTTTTGTCGGGAAAGCGTCTAGTTTGGCGCCGCGCCATCCCTCGCTGTCCTTGCCGTTGAAAAGCAGCTTCCATCCGTCGGCTATTTCCGCTGGTGAAAGCGTGTTGGGAATGGCATTGACTTCTGGAGCGGCCGAAGGGGTTACATATTTGTCCACATCTTCCGTGCAGATGCGTATGTCGCGCCACGCCACTTTTTTACCCTCATGGGCTGGATCGCCGATAGCATGGACCTGCAAGGCGATGAAACCTTCCGGTGTCATGTCGTCCCACAGATTGGCGCACGGCACACCATTGATCCATGTGGAAATGCGGTTGCCTACAGCCTCCACACGGGCTTTGTTCCACTGTCCATGCTTAAGGGCGCTTTTGGCTTTAGGATTCTTGGCAAGCGGATAAAGCCAACCACGGCGAGCCTCGTCATAAATGCCTCCTGACCATGCGCGTTCCGACGGATCTATCTCAAACTGGTAGCCGTGCACACGACCCTTCTTATAGTCTTTTTTGCTTTCGCTACGGAGCTGAACACCGGAATTAAGTCCTTCATCCACCTTGAAATCAAATTCAAGAATGAAATCGCCATATTTATTTTTAGTAGACAGGAAAGTATTGGGAGTATTCATTTTCGAGATGCCGACAATGGCACCATCCTCTACCTTGTATTCGGCATTGCCGTTGAGCTTCTTCCAGCCGTTCAGGTTTTTCCCATTGAAAAGCGGCTGCCAGTTCTGTGCCGACACTACGGCGGCACAGAGCATGCACAGCAACACTATACAGTTTTTCTTCATTGCAATTCTTTATCGGTGGTTTATATTATTCAAGTAACTGCTTATCGGCCGTCACACCATTTTGTAGAAATCCTCCCAACCTTTACGCGGGGGCATGCCGGAAAGCAGGGCATTGGCAAACGCATTGTTCGTAAACTGCTTGGTACGCGGGTCAAAGAACAGGCGTGTATTGAGGCGCTGCGCTATAACACCGAGGCAGAAAACCTGGCTGAGCACACCGTTGATTTCAAACGGAGAGCGTGTTTTTTCCTGCCCCATACAGGCGCGCAAGAAATTCTGATAATGGTTTGACGGGCTTTGAGGCACTTCCGGCAATTTCGATTCCATGTCAAGTGCCTTCTGCGACGGGATCATCTTCAATGTGCTGCCATGGCTGCCACCTTTGAAAGTAAGGTCACGTCCATAGATAATCCTTCCGGGATTGAGCTGGGAAACGGGAGTGTCGCCCTGGTTTGTGGCCGGAACGTCAGGATTGTATTCAGAAGCGCCATAATTGGCCGGAAGCGGCGGGAGGTTGTCTATTCCGTCGTACCATGTTATATCGCAAGGCGGCATGCCGTTGCGGGCGGGGAAACGGAACAGGATAGTCGAAGAATAAGGGAAGAAATAGCTGTTATGCCCCTTTGCATACTTCATGTCCACTTCATAAGGCAGTCCGAGTTCAAGAAACTCATGTGCCGTATCAATGAGGTGCGCGCCCCAGTCGCCGAGCGCACCCATGCCATAATCGTACCAGCAGCGCCAGTTGCCCTGATGATACTTGTCAGAGAAACCATGGTATGCGCATGGTCCGGTCCATGTATCCCAGTCTATGTCTGCCGGGATAGTTTCGAAACCAGGCATGTGCAGCATCTTTTCATCATACCCGTGCCAACGGCGGGGATTGTTCATATGCGCGGTTATGGCCGTGACATCACTGATGATACCTGCATCTTTCCATGCCTTGAACTGGAAATAATTGCCTTCGGAATGTCCCTGGTTGCCTACCTGGGTGACCACGTGCGGATTCCTGCGTGCCATCTCCATCATCATCTCCCCTTCAAGGAAGGTGCGGCACATAGGCTTTTCCAGATATATGTGTTTGCCGTTTGCCATTGCAAGCATGGCGATCGGGAAGTGCATATGGTCGGGCACCGAGGCACATACCGCATCAAAATCGCCGGACGCCTTTTCAAACATCTCGCGGAAATCACGGAAACGCTTGGCCTTCGGATACATCCCCATGACCTTGCGGGTATGGGCGGCACCCATATCTATATCGCACAGCACGGTCACATTGACCATACCTGTACGGGCGAACTCATCTATATTCTGCTCGCCCCGGTTGCCGATGCCGATATAAGCTATACGCACTTTGTCTTTCTTTGCCGAAGCCCACTGCCCGGATGTAAGCGGGGTTGCCATAGCGCCCCCCATTCCGCCGAGAGCCACGCTCACGGCCGACATTCCCATTGTCTTGAGGAAATTTCTTCTGCTTGTCATATTTGGTCTTGAGGATTAGTTTTTCACTTCTGTATGTGCCTTCTTTTTCAGCATATTGTAAAGCAGGCGCGGTATCAGTGTCAGGGCATATATGAAAAGCGTGAACAAGAGAACGTAAAAAAACGACGTAAACATCTCGGTCATAGGCGATCCATAATACAATATAGCCCCGAGGTTAAATAGATTGGCAATCACAAACGAGCCGAGCAAATACCACAGCTCCTTTTTCTGGCGACGGCCGGTAAGCACTATATCTTTCATGCGGGCGAATCAGTGGCAGGGTTAATTTTTTTTGTGCCGTAAGGGGCATAATCTATCTTATATTCTTCCGGAAAAACAAGCATCTGGCCTGTCTCTATGGCCTTGTGCCCCCATAAACAGAGCAGGCTGGCGTAATAACCCTCCTCGGCGATACGTTCAGGCTGTTTCCCTGTTATCACAGCTTCAACGAAGGCATCCACCAGCAACGATGTGCCGTCGGTCTTGGGGCGCTCACCAAGTATAAATTCACCTTTATTGACGTTTGCCGTCTCTGGTGCCCAGCTCGTTCCGGCGAAAGGTATCTCTTCAAACAGCGCATTTTCCCACGAATTGACCATTTGCAGGAACGCAGGGGCAGGAGCCACCTCTTCGAAATAATATTTACCGCTCTCAGGCTCAACAGTGCCGAGGTTGCCCATTATCTTCTCTTCCAGGCCGTAGAATTTATTTGAGATCACAGAACCGTAGGTAAGCGACTCACCTGTATCATAGCCGTAGATACAATGTACGTTATCGTGGACTTCACGGCCATCTTTCCAGAACGTGATGCCGCCATGCCCCATCACACGGTCAGGAAGTTTGCCAAGCGCCCATGTGCCAATCTGCAACTGGTGGCAACCGAGTTCCGACATGAGTCCGCGGGATGAATCGCCGTACAGACGCCAGTTGATGAATTTCTCCAGGGAGGGATCCGGAACTTCACGGCGCCAGTCGCCGTTACGGTTCCAGTATGCATCTACAGCAGAAATTTTACCGAAAGTCCCCCTATGCACCAGATCCATCACCTTGATATACCGTGGGTCGAAAAGACGCTGCTGCCCTGTAAAGAACAGCTTGCCGGAAGACATATGGCGGTTATACATGTTGAAACACTCCTCCATCGTATAGCCAATTGTCTTCTCGCAGTACACATGTTTCCCTGCATCGAAAGCGTCCATCACTATGCCGTAATGTGTATTAAGCGGCGTGGCCACTATCACACCGTCCACTTCAGGATCTGCCAGCAGACGACGGTAGTCTTTATAAACTTTTGCTTTAGGAGCTATTTTCAAGGCACCGTCAATGGACGGCTGGTATATATCGGCAATAGCCACTATATCGGCTTTGGGATTCTGCGCGAGGAACCCCATCAGAAATTGTCCACGTGAGCCAGGACCGATAATGCCAATGCGGCATCGGTCCCTGGCCGTATGATTCACTTCAGAAAATGCGGAGAGCCAGGGACTGGTGGCTGCGAGTATGCCCGCGCCCGCCACCCCGAGAGTTTTCAGGAATTCCCTTCTCCCAAGATTGGTTTCTTTCATGGTTATGAGTAATATGCCTACAAAGTTAGTAATCTTTTGTTTAAAACCAAAAGAAAAAATTTGCCGCGGTATCACACAATCAATCACGTGCGACACCGCGGCAACATAACCTAGCTTACAACCCGATCACCCTCCGACATGGATTTCAGCCCGCCGGTTGAGGGACGGTGTGGAATATGCATGCGTAGGTCCTAGGCCGCGGGTCTTGACATGGCTTCTATCCACACCATGCGCAACCAGATAGTCACCCACTTTTTTTGCCCTCTCTTCGCTAAGGCGTTGATTATAGGACGCACGGCCACTCTCATCAGTATATGCTGTAACAGTCACATCCGCTCCTGAACGTTTTGCAACGGAAGCCACCTTGTTTAAATCCGTATCCTCCTTTATTTCAGAACCGTTCAGCGGGAATAAATACACTACATCCTCAATCTCGCCCACTGCATCTGCTGAAACAGATGAGTCTGCATATGTATCCGACGGGGCTTCTGTAACCTCCACCACCTCCAGATATGTCTCATCCTGATTTGTGGCAGCCGCTGCAGAGCCTCCATTACGATCCGCCAGCAGGCAATTGCTGCCGGTCTTCCCTTTTGGAGCGAAAAAATAAATGGCTCCTACCATAATCACAGCCGCTATCGCAGCCAATGCCGCCCATCCGAACGAACCGGCACCATGCATTTTTGCCGCCGGCGATATTTTTCTATATCCGGCCGACCGGCAGTTTTCTTCATGCCGGCCCAATCTCAAAGGTTCCTGATGTTCAGGAAGCCTGTTCTGAAAATCTTGTCTGGTTCCCATAATCTATAGTTTTATCGTTATTATTAAAGAAAAGGCTAAAAGCCATTTATCTTAAATAACAGCATAATGCGCCGGCAATCTCTTTAATCAATGTTAATTAACCTCTTCAAAAAGAATAATTAACAGGACAGGCACACCCCGGTGGGGGTGTGCCTGTCCTGTTAATGTACCGTATATATCTTATTTTTTGGGAGCTTCAATGTCAAGCACCTCAATGTCAAACACGAGAGTTGCATTCGGTCCGATCTGGCTTCCAGCACCCTTTACTCCGTAAGCGAGCGATGCCGGGATTACGGCAACCATCTTGCCACCCTTTCCGAGCATGCAGAGAGCCTCTCTGAAACCTGGCACGAACTGGCCCGCATTCATAGCTGAAGCATGTCCTACATTGCTGTCAAACTCAGTGCCATCAACGAGTTTTCCTGTATATTGTACGACTACGCGGTCAGCGGGAACCACCTTAGGCTCGGTGCCGGGATTCTCAATCTTGTAAACCAGGCCGCTGGCAGCTTTCTGATATCCTTCGCTGACCATTTTCTCGCAATAAGCCTCACCTTCGGCAAGATTCTTTTTAGCGTCTTCCGACTCGGCAAGAGCTTCTTCGCGTTTCTTTTCAGCACGCTGTGACAATTCACGCATCACATCCTGGTACTGGTTATAGTAAGCGCCCATATCGGCTACGCTGTCCTGCTCATACACTTTTTTGAAAGCTGCATATACGGCGTCTTTAGAAATAGGTATGCCAGCTTCCTGATTGATACCGATGATCGGATTTACAAGCTGGAGACCCATCTGAAGACCCTGATAGTATGCCATGTCGGTGGTATCGGCATCCAGCACCTCTTTAAGACCTTTGAGGAAAGCTGCTTTTGAGAATTTTTTAGCCATCTCAGGCTGCATTTCTTTCAGACGCTCATAGTCTGAAGCGGAGCGTGCAGCTGCAAATTCACCGATAATGGTAGATGCTGAATCTGCCAGCGCCTTGTCCTCAGCGCTTACACTGGCATTAGAAGAAGTTCCATTGCCACAGGAGCTAAACCCTGCAACCATCACAGCTGCAGCGCCAAAAGCTAAAATCAATTTTTTCATATCAAGCAAAATTTGTTTAGTTGTTCAGTTTTTGATATTTTCTAGTTTAATTACAGATAAAGAGGCACAACAGAATCATTCACCCTTTATGACATCCAGCAGTTTTACTGTGAAGTCAAGTGCCGCACCGGGAGGTATCACTCCGGCTGCGCCCCTGTCGCCATATCCTATATACGAAGGGATGAATATCCTGTATTCCCCTCCCGGTTTCATCATCTTAAGTCCTTCACTGAAACCTTTCACAAGACCGTGCAACGGAAATTCTATCGGACGTGAAGTCTCGTCAAAAACAGTACCGTCAGCGAGACGCCCGGTATAGGTCACCCTCACTTTATCAGCATCACCTGGAGAATCTCCCTCACCCTCTGTTATTATTTCAAACAACAGCCCAGATGGGGTCACAGAGACACCGGCACGGCTTCTTTGCGCATCCAGAAACTCTTGCTGCGACTCAGGACTGACACCTTCAATCTCATCACCGGCAGGCCGCATGCGCTCAACTACCGTGCGCAGAAATTCATCGGCGCTTTTCACATCAAACCCCATTGCAGATCCACGCAAGGCTGCTCCAAGGTTGTTGCAAAACTCGGAAGAAGTAAACGGAAAGCCCATCGCCTGCATGGCCTCAACCCTGTCTATAAGGGCAAAACCGCTGCGCACGCCGAAAAAACAAGGAGCATCCTCATTCTTGATTTCAAAGGCATGCCCAACACCCTTGACAAATTCATATACAGCGGCAGTGTCCCCCGGAAACTGTTTTTCAAGCTCCGGACGCAGGTACTCTGCCATTACCGTGGCAAAAGCCGCCGCACACGAATCAGCAGGCACCTGTGCCTGGGACTGAGCCGGCTGTGCAGATGTCAAAGCTGTATCGTTATTATCCCGGCCATGCATACCGCATATGGCCGACACGCCTAAAAAAGCCGGTAAAAATGCCCTTTTGAGAATCATTTACCGATCACTTTCAAAAGTTCCACGTCGAATACCAAAGTGGCATTGGGACCGATAGGGCTGCCGGGAGCGCCATTCGGGCCATAAGCCAGATTCGACGGGATAAACAGGCGCCATTTCGAGCCTGCTTTCATCAGCTGGAGAGCCTCAACCCATCCCGGGATCACCTGTGTGACACCAAAAGTAGCAGGTACACCCCTGTCTACTGACGAATCGAACACAGTGCCGTCAATGAGTTTGCCCGTATAATGTACCTCAACCTGGTCGGTAGCCTCAGGCATCGGGCCGTCTCCCTCGGTAATTACCTCATATTGCAGGCCGCTGGGAAGGGTGTTCACCCCTGCCCGTTTGCCGTTTTCAGAAAGATATTTTTCTCCAAGCTCAAGATTCTGCTTCCCAAGCTCCTCCGCTGCCGCACGCTGCTTCTTCTCAAGCTCGGTAAAATAAGCCTGTATTTCAGCCTTGGCTTCGTCATAGGTCATTTTGGGCTGATTGCCATAGAACACTGCGGCAACGCCATCGGCAAAATCCTGCACGTTGATCTCATTGATACCTGACGCACGGAAATTGTTGCCCATGCTAAGTCCCAACGCATAACTTATGCGGTCAAGACCCTTGTTTTCGTTGTTTTCCATAAATTGAGGAAAATATTTTTTTTAATTGTCTGTCAGACGGTTAAATCTAAAAAAGAGAACCTTCCACCAACGGCCGGATATCCCTTTCAAAAGGAAACACACAACCAACTGACAAAGTTAGCCAAATTCCCACGTCTCCGTTAAATAATTTATCAAAAAAAACTTAAATCGCCCCCTGCTCCCATATTTCGCGATAGCATAAATCTTATGCTAATTATTTTTTTGCTATTTTTGCATAATACAACCTTGCATATTCATCAGTTACATTTATGGGCGCAAATACACTACCCGACACATCCGAAAACCTACGCGAACTATCTGCGATGCCTATAGGGCGCCTACTATGGAAATACTCGCTCCCGGCTGTGGTTGGAATGCTTGTAATGCAACTATATAATATCGTGGACCGGATATTCATCGGACAGGTAATAGGCCCTGAGGCTATCGCCGGGCTCGCCATAACATTTCCGGTAATGAACATCGCCACGGCGCTCGGAGTGCTGGTTGGAGCCGGGGCGTCGGCAAGGATAAGCATACACCTCGGGCAACGCGATTACGACGGGGCAGCCCGTGTGTTAGGCACTTCGTTGTTGCTGACGCTCGGCATAGGCATTGTATACATAGGAGCGTTCGCCTGGGGCATGGACACCGTGCTTGGATGGTTCGGGGCAAACGAAGTCACACTCCCCTACGCACGCGACTTCATGCTGTACATACTTCCGGGACTGCTGCTCACCAACCTCACCTTCTCTTTCAACAACATAATGCGGGCATCCGGCTACCCCGTAAAAGCCATGGTAACCATGTTCATCGGAGCAGGGCTGAATATCATACTTGCCCCGCTTTTCATCTACGTGTTCCGCTGGGGAATAAAAGGAGCCGCCATCGCCACAGACATTGCCATGGCAATATGCATGATATTCGTAATGGCACATTTTTTCAAAGCCAAGCATGGACCGGTCACCTTTCGAAGCGGCATTTTCAGCCTTGACTGGAAAATCATATGGAACATCATCGGCATAGGCGCCGCGCCATGCATAGTGAATGTGGCATCCTGCCTTATCAATATTGTCATAAACCGCTCGCTCCTGCAATATGGCGGCGTGGAAGCCATTGCCGCCTCAGGCATTTTCGTGACATACACAGCCATGCTGTGTTGCATAATCCTCGGCATATGCCAGGGGATGCAACCGATAGCAGGATTCAACTACGGGCATGGCGCCCCTGACCGCGTGCTTTCGGTGTACCGTCTAGCTGTGATAGCGGGCACTGCCATCAGTGCCATAGGATGGGTAGGAGCACAGTTCTGCCCGGAAATAATAGCCCGTGCATTTGTGGCAGACCAGGAACTTGTAAAATTCACAGCCCATTCCCTGAGCACGGGCATGACGGTATTCTTTGTCGTAGGTTTCCAGATCGTATCCACCACTTATTTCCAGAGCATCGGAAAAATCGGACTGTCAATTTTCCTCAGCCTCACACGGCAGGTAGTTTTTTTCATACCTCTTCTGCTATGGTTACCGGGACGGATGGGACTGGATGGTGTCTGGAGCACTTTCTACATTTCCGACATACTTGCCACCGTGGTCACCGCCCTTCTGATGTTGTACGCAATACCGCGTCTACGCTCCATTCGCCCCGCATCAGCCTCATAACACACCTCATAACACCACCCCCTTTATCACACAAAACCGTTAGTGCGGCGCGTAAAAACGCGCCGCACTCCCTCCATATGCATATTTTCCGGAATAACTCAAACTTTTCAGCCCAAGCTATGTTTCTTTTTTAGATGGTTGTCACGGCCAGACAACCATCACGGCTTTACTTACCTGATTCTAATTAACGTTAACGGCAGACGCCAATTATCAACGAGGGATATTTCAACGCCTGTCAATTGGAAAACTATTTATTTACTTTACTACAATGAGACTTACAACAAAAAACTCCCTGCGCAACATGCTCGCAGGTGCGATCGCCGTAACATTCTATGCATCTGCACCAGCACAAGCCCCTCTCAATCCCAACGACATCAAAGACCACCGCACCGAGCCGGAACTGTTCTTCCTTCAGGAGGGCGATTGCCCAAATAGCCTCACAATACTGCCTGGTCCTCCTGATGGCGGCTCAATACTTTTCCTTTATGACCAGGCGCGGTACAACTGGGGCAAACTCCAAAGAAAAACCGCACGTGGCGAACAGGCGGCACAAGACGCACGCGTCACAGGCGACGGTCTTCCCAAAGCCTATTCCGAGTCG
This sequence comes from uncultured Porphyromonadaceae bacterium, assembly GCA_947643665.1. Taxonomy (GTDB): domain Bacteria; phylum Bacteroidota; class Bacteroidia; order Bacteroidales; family Muribaculaceae; genus UBA7173. The sequence continues at coordinate 19,616 of CANRWW010000020.1, forward strand.
TTCGGAGTGGAAATAAACGAAGAGAACACACCTGAGATACTGAAACTGATAGTGGGGATGCGCGAGGATGCAGGCGATCTAGGGACGCGCGAAGCCAAACGATATTACGACCGCACGCGGCCTTTCATATTCTATGAAGAGGACACATGCAACCCCGAACAACAGGCCGAACTTTCAGGCAACGGTTCATATCCATCGGGACACAGTTCGCTCGGATGGGCTACGGCACTGGTACTGGCTGAAATAAACCCCGAACGCCAAAATGAAATACTGAAGCGCGGATATGAGATGGGAGAAAGCCGTGTTATATGCGGATACCATTTCCAGAGCGACGTTGACGCCGGACGGATCACCGGAGCCACAACAGTGGCACGACTGCATGCGGATCCCGGATTCAACAAGCAACTGGCAAAAGCAAAAGCGGAATTCAAACGTCTCAAAAAAGAAGGGAAAGTTGCAAAAGGCACGCCGACTCCCACACCTACGGAATAACAATTGCCGCACAACCGCTCAAAGATTAATAACAACAATCTTAATTGACAACCATCATGAAGCCATTATATCTCAGCATAGTGGCGGCAACCGTCGCACTCTCTGCCGCCGCACAGGATACCGGCGACAAATTCACCATCAAACCCACAGGACGCATACTCGCCGATGGCGCAATATACCTCCCCGGAAATGAAAAAGACGGATTTGTCAGCGGCGTTGCCATTCCTGATGTCAGAGTCGGTGTAAAAGCCGGCTACGGCAACTGGAAAGCAAAAATCGACCTTGGATTCGCATATGCGAAAGTAAACATGAAAGACATTTATGTGGAATACGACTTCAACGAGTCAAATCTTCTACGCGGAGGCTACTTCGTACAGCAGTTCGGTCTTAATTCCGTAACAAGCTCTTCCATGAAAGAAACAGAGGAGGAGGCCACAAGCAACGAGTTTTTCAACGCCAATCCACGTTCTCTCGGCATAATGTACCAGTTCCAGAAAGGCCGGTATTTCGCCGCGGCAAGTGCCTTCGTAGAAGGTGAGGCCATAAAACGGAACGCCTCTGAAATGGGGAAACAGGGCTTCGGATTCCAGACTCGCCTCGTATGGCGCCCATTCCACGAAGCGGGTAAATTTGCCCATATAGGTTGCTCATTCAACTATGCCACCCCTACATACAGCACCAAAGAAGGGGAAAACCACAGCAGCTACCATTTCTCTTCCAATTTCCCGTCGCGTGTCTCCAAAGTATGCTTGCTTGATGCCGATATAACCCAGGCAAAAGACCAGTTCAAGATGTCGCCTGAATTACTTCTCGGCAAAGGTCGCGTGGCTCTTGAAGCGCAGTATTATTACATGAACATATGGCGCAAAAGCGGTTTCGGCAATTACCATGCCCAAGGCGCATACGGCATCCTCCGCGGCATCCTGAAAGGGAGCGACTATGCTTATTCCGATAGCGAATGCGGTATAGCCACTCCGGCTCCGGGGTCTCTTGAGATGGCTGTAATGTATAATTATACCAACGCCAACGACACGTCTGCCGGAATTTTCGGAGGCATCTCACATGACGCATCATGCACTTTCAACTATTATATAAACAAGTACATGATAGCACGCCTCCGTTACAGTTATACTACCGTACGCGATCGCGCGTTATCCCCCTCTGACCGCCATGTAAATATAATCCAAGCCCGCTTCCAGGTGATATTCTAAACCATACAGTGCCCTCTTGCCCGGATACGAAAAAGCGGCATGTCAAACCCAAGAATTTTGACATGCCGCCTTATCTTGTCCGGATGGCAGCAGGCTATATCACAGCCGCCAAAGGGCAGATACCCGTTATCTTACAGCAACCTTTTTTGTACCTACGATATATATGCCGGACGGAAGACCTGCTGTCGCTTCCGCAGGCAATACCTGGGAGCGGATCTTGACTCCGGCGACAGTATAAACATCCACAGGAACAGCAGTATCCTCTCCGTCAACAACTACATTCTCCACACCTGCCTGGTCTACGTTTACGGCATTTGTGTAAAGGGTAAGGTTCGGATACATAGGATTGGTCATAAGACAGCGAACAGTATCATCAAACGTACTGTGGAATGATGTCACGCCGTTATTGACAGAAAATTCCGGATTGTCACCGGTGCCGTCAAGCATCTCACCGATTATAATGTCATTTTCGGCATCATAGCTGATTTCACCGAGATACCAGTCAAACTTGGTGGGCATACCTTCAACAGTCGCCTGTGAAGAAAGATCCACCTTCCCATCCATACATTCTATATTGACTTCTGCCTGATTGTTATATGTAAAATATGTCAGGGAGGGGAAATATGCCTGTCTGGGCAAGGTAGCAAAATCAAAGCAATTGCCCTGGACAGCCAAAGCCACCAACCGACGTGACACTGAGGTGAGGTTGATAGTGCTGAAGTTGTTATTAGACAGTACGAGCTGGCTTATTTTTGTCGCCTTGGTCAAATCTATATCTGAAAGTTCATTTCCTGCTGCTGACAGACACCACATGGACGGATTGTCCAAAGTAATTTCGGAAAGTTTGTTATTGTCTATATAAAGTGCCTGAAGAGCGGGTATCCTGGATGCATCAAACGCAGTGTATGCATTGTTGCTTATATTCAGAGTATGAAGGTTTCCAAACTCGCTAAAATCCTTGCTGGAAAATTTATTATCCGTAAGGTTTAATTCCGCAATCGGTGCGTCTGCCGGAAAAACAATGTTCTCCTCGTCAATGCCGCACCCTCCGATAGAAAGCGCCGTCAAAGCAGTCAGCGGCGAAAGATCCAGATTCTCCATCGGCGTATCATAAACAGAGAATACGGTTATGTCAGAGGCATCCTCATATGTATATACTTTCACATCAGCACCTGCATAATACTGCTGGTTGGGATAAGGAATATATGTGTTTGCCGACACCGGATACTGCTTGTATTCGCTACCATCCCCGCGCCAATCAATATAAAGTGCGGTGGTCTTGTTACCGCGCAATATCACCTCAGCGCCATTACCGGAAGAAGTTGTGGTAAACGATGCCACGACCTTCGTGGGAGCGGCAGTAACCGTAGTTTCGGTGGTGCGATATACGTTGGCTCCTGTAAGCTCAGGAAAAGCGGGGTTTGTCATCTCACAATAGACTTTTCCTACCGCAGTGTCAAGGAACCGGGTGGCACCGTCAACACAATCAACCTCTTTGCCCTGGATCAGAGGAGTGCCGTCAGAAGATTTTTTCCAGACAAAAGCCGTTCCCTTCCCTTCTATGACACGATTTTGCTCAGATAAGTTTATTGCTGGTGCGAATGCCATAAGTTCAAAATCCTTTTGCGGAGCATAGATGTAGGTTTCAGCATCCAGGCCAGGAAGATATGGCAAAGTGGCAAGTGTAAGCGCATTATTGGTCACATCCAGTTTTTGAATCTTGGGCATGTTGACTGTAGTGACTGAAGTGAAGTTGTTGTATGACAGATCTATCGTAACGGCATTCCCAAAATACGAAAGGTCTGCATCCTCACCAAACAGATTATGGCTGAGGTTAAGATGCTCGATATTGTCATAATTCTTCAATGACATACCGGAAAGCTGGTTCCATGAGAGATCCAGAGTGCGAAGCGAGCCTGGAGCGACTATATCAAATGTCGCGATAGCATTCCGCGAAGCATACAGGTTCTTAAGGGCGAACTTCTCATAATTGCCGTAAATACCAGACAGGTCCAGCTCCTCCAGCCTATTGCCTGAGAGATTTATATCTGTAAGGCAGCGGTTATATCTCAGATCCACCAATGGGAGGGCGCAACCGTTTATGGTCAGAGTGCGCAATTCTGTGGCACGGGTCAGGTCAACGGATGATATGACAGGCATATCCACTATCTCAAGAGCCGTCATTACCGAATTTTCAGGCATCAGCACTTTTACAGCAGACTCCCCGATGCCAGCAGGAAGCGAGACTGTCACATTGTTCTGTGCGGGCGATGTTATGGATGTGGCGCTGAAAGTCTGTAGTGCCCCATCGTTTACCTGCACATAAAACTCACGCGGGCTATCATCGCTGGCATGGTCCACACCGACCTTGAACGAGAATGTGCCACGACCGGAAACATTCATTACCGCCACATTACTGGGTCGGCCCATATCCGCATGGCTTTTCACCTTGAACATACCGGACTGCAACGTATACATCTCAAATGCCGAGTTGGCAAACTCAATAAAAACCGAATCGGAAGGCACCTCGTTGAAGGTCACTTTGCCATCCTCATATGAATAAACAGACTTGTCAAGCTCCACCTTCTCACCATCATAAGGCGAGCCGAACACCCGCACTGAGGTCTGTGTGTTCGGACGCAATACATCCGACGAAAAATCAACAGGCGTGCCTACCTCATAACTGCGGTCGCATGGCAGAGGTGAACGGAAATAGTAATATTCTCCCCAGTTGGGATCAGCATCCGGCAAGGTGGCAAATGTAAAATTGTTGTTCGCTATATCTACCAGATACAGATTCGGATTCTTGCTCAGATCTATTTCCGAGACATTGTTGTCGCGTATGTTCAGATGAGTCAGATATCTGTTCGCAGTCACATCTATTGACGACAGATTGTTGCCTGAGACATTGAGAATCGTAAGATTCGGATTCTTGCTCACATCTATGGCATCTATTTTTACATCTGTGTTGATGGATCCTGATACATGTTGGGCAAATAGATGCTGCAGATTGGTATTCTTGCTTACATCTATGGAACGAATGCGGCTTTCAGAGATATTCAATCTCATAAGTTTAGAGTTCTTGCTCACATCAAGTGTCTCCACATTGGTAAGTTCGAGAGACAGCACCTGCAGATCGGGACATCCGGATGGGTCGGCCTTATAAAGGCCGAAATTATGGTACCCGTCGAAAGTGACCAGTCCCGGATAATCACTCAGATTGAACGACTGGTCCATATAATCGATTATGTCAAGCTCCAGTATGGCAAGACCGGGGTGGTTGGAGCCTACTTTCAGCGGTGTTTCGGCTGTAAAGGGATTGTCCGACAAATATACGGCATAGAGTTTTTCAAATGGAGACAGGTCCAGCCGTTTCAGCTCATTGTGCTGTAAATTTATTATCTCCAGATTTTCGATCTGCTCAATATCTACCCAGTCAAGATAGCAACCCTCGCAGTTTATATAATCGATTTTCGAAGGATCACCATATATCTTTACCAGACCATCCTCGCTTACGCAGCATTGTATTGCTGTGCCGACAAGAGACTGGGATTCATTATCAAAAACCGCAGGGGAAATTTCGGCTTCAACCATTCCGAAACCGCAATCCACATCGAAATAATCGGTCTCTGTACTACCGAGCACAATATGAAAGCTATTCGAAGCGCCATAGGTATCGTAGATGTTGGTTTTAAGCGTGATAATCGGCTTATCTGCACCGTTCTGTGCCATGGCATCGGAGGGAGCGCCCCACATGGCAACGGACATGAGAACACCTGCTGTCAATTTCTGAAACATGTTGTTCATTTTTATATGAAAGGTTTATTATGTTTTACTTATGGATTTAATGTAATCCGAAATGTCGCCTGTCATTTCACGGTCACTTTCTGGGAATGGCCGTTGGCAGAAAGGATATACACACCCGCTGGAAGACTTGAGGCATCAAGTACCAGTTCATCGCCCGGGGCAGACGCTGTAAGCATGCGGCAACCGCTGACGGATGTAAGGGTCGCCTCTACCGAATCCGCCTGACCGACAAATACATTAAATCGGTTGTCACCAGCCTTGGTCACCATCATACGGTCGTTGTGGCCGTCGGCTCCCACCCCCTCTATTCCAGCCTGGCGGATCACCTCCTTAAGCCCGGCAAGGGCATTGAATTTTCCAGCGCCCCATTGCACCGGATCACCGGCTTCCACATATTCATCGCATACTGCGGTACGCGCTATTATATCTTTCGCCTCATGCACCGTAAGGGTAGGGTCAGCCTCAAGCCACAAGGCTATGTTGCCTGCCACAAACGGAGTTGACATCGAAGTGCCCACCTCCTGCTTCCAATAATGCGCACCACCTTTGCTATCGGTGGCACGTGCGGAATTGAGGTATTCATAATATTCGCGGCGCATCTCCTCTGTGAGTTTCACCCCGTTTTCAGCGGCAAGCCGGTCTGTCACATATTCCAGATACGGTGTGCTGATGGAAGATATTATGGCTGCTCCTGGAGCGCAGACATCCGGAAGGTTACGGCCGTCTGCCAAAGTGCCGAATGAAGAAAATTCGCTCGCATATCCGGGACGGAATCCATCGCCAGGATATGAAGGGCGCCCGCCATCAAGCGTATTCCATTCCTGGCGCGTGTTATAGGAGCCCACACTGATTATGTTATGTCCCACGGCCATATCTGATATTGTGCCGTTGCGGGATCCGTCGGTAAAACCCTCCACTCCATAGTTATCAAAACTTGTGGTAAGGGCATCCGTATAAAAATCATACCTGTGCCCCGAAGCGCCGGTCACCTCTATACCGATCAGCAATTCAGCGTCACGGTAATTGCCGTCTTTATCCAGGTAATTGTTTTCTTTGTCCAAAAGGTCAATTCCTATTGTACAATAATACCTGTTGGTTGCAGGATCAAGAGCCCGTCCTACAGCCACATAACCGTCAAAAGACTGTGCGAAAGGGGTGTTGGCCGGTGCTACGACATCGCCTGCGGCGACATTGGAATTGGCAGCCGTCCAATAATAGGTCATATTGCCATTCTCACCGGTAGCCGGCATTTCATAAGCTACACGGTAGCCACGGCTCTTGCGATATACAACCACACGCAATGAAAACTCCGTATCATCATCTCCATACACTCCGATCTGCCCATAGCGCCATGTATTCATAGTTTCTGCCGTGGTTCCATCAGGCGTATACTGGTAGACACGCGGATGAATGAATGTCTTGATCGTCCTGTCGTCATCTGCCAGGGTCTTGTTCAAAGCATTTTTCGAGTCGCCTTCATTACCGGCAGAAACACATATTATCGCCTCCTGGCCTACCCTGTCGAGAAAATCAGACATTACAGATTTCGGGTCATGCGGCCCCACGTTGGAACCGAGAGACAGGTTATATACCATAGGCATATTTTTGTAAATACGCCCGTAGCTGTACATGTAGTCAATGCCATAAGCGATGCATACATCTGTAAGCAATCCGCATGACACAACAATATCAGACTCAGTAGCCACACCGTAATATGGATTGGCAACTCTCTTGATTATCGAATTGCCTGTCTGGGAAAGGCCTTCAGACACTTCCACCTCACCTTTGTATGCGCCCGCCATTATGCCAAGCGTATGGGTGGCATGGTATGCCGACGGTTCGTCTGTGGTAAAATCAGTTATGGGACGGGCATCCAACACATCAGAGCCGTAATATACCGGAGCGACCTCAGTGCCTATAGCGTTGTAGCGCATCAGAGAAAGATACTTTATGCGGTTCACACCATCCGGATCAAGGAAATTAACGTGATTGGGATCTATCCCCTGATCCACAATACCTGCTATCACACCCTTTCCGGTGTATGCCTTGGGGAGCCCTTCACCACCCGAATGCATCACATCCGTGCCGGAGGCTTCACGTGCCAGATCCATCGTGGCCTGCACAGGACGCTGGAACTGTATCAGTTGCACACAATCCAAAGCAGCAAACTCTTCGGCACGGTCATAGGGGATCTCCGCTATAGCCACTTGCCCGCGCACGCTCATGACATCAACGCCTTCAGCCACAAGGTCATCAGCCGTATATCCGTCTGCAATCCGCACAAAAGCAAGAGTTGATTCACGTCCGGCAAGAGCTGCGGTCTTTGAAAAAGATCTGGCACGCACGCCAGACGGCACAGATATCTCCGGGCTACGCATATGTTTACGGGTGCGCAGCTCAATTTTGCTCTGCAGATCAAGCACGCCGGCATCAGCGGCCAAAAACGGCAGAGCCATAAGCAATGTCGTGTAAAATTTCCTCATGTTGATTGATACACTATTATTTATATAGCAAATTGTCCAAAACCAGTTTTAACATCGGTGATTATTCCAATCAATACCGATATTATTTTCAAGCATTCCGATCTCCTTGCCGTACATGTATCATGTTCAGCACCATGTATGAAGCAAAAAGACTTTTAAAGTTCCTCCAGCATAAATTGTTAAAATAATTTCAACCGGTTACCCACAAACTTATAGTTTATTTATGCAAACGGATAGTAACAATTGGGAAAACCAAAAAATGCATAAAAACTGCATATACGACTGTATATTTATCGAATATTTAACATCAACCCTATATTCACCAGCAAAATCGCAACAAAGATAGACCATTTTCTACAAACTGACAAACTTTTTGCATCATTAGCCATTTAATCACACAATAAACCTGCGGCTATTCATCAACATAGGCTTTATGGAGCATTAACGGATATTTTTTTAAACATATGAACTATTACCGTGCCTCAATACGTTATAGAGATGTTATATAAACTTAAAATACCAAAACAGCAATGAAAAAATTTTTATTTATGCTCACGGTAATGATCGGTATAGCTACCGGCGCATCTGCCCAGAAGACCGATCTGTCATTAAGCTACGGCGGATACACACAGATGGATGCCACTGATTGCCACGACGGATGGCATCATGTGAACAATGCCTGGGGAGCACTCAACGTAGGCGTCAATTTCCAGGTGGCACGCAATTTCTACATCGGACCAAGTTATACATTCTCATCATGCACCGCAGGCAGGGGACCGGAACATTCATCCATAGCATACCATGCCATAATGCTCAACGGCCGATACAACTATTGGAGAAACAGCATCGTCACATTATACGGCCATTTGGGTCTGGGCGCCGAAATCTCACATATGATGCCACATCATGGCGACAGCTATAACCAGACTTATTTCGCCTATCAGTTTTCTCCGCTCGGAGCACAGGTAGGGCTTTCGCGCTCATGGACAATTTTCGGCGAACTCGGTTTCGGAGCGCAAGGACTGGTACAGGTAGGCTTCCGCCTGAACCTTCTATAACAGCCTGGGCGAGGGCACATCTGCACCGATTGCAAAAAATACCGGAGTTGACTAACTTTGCAGCATGGACAAGATTTTTGAACGCACATACTTCCTCACCCCTGCGGAATGTAATCCGCAGGGGCGTATGCCTATAACCCTCCTGATCAACCGTCTGATAGAGGTAGCCACATTGCACGCCAACGAAATCGGTATAGGATACACATACCTGGTCACACGCAATGAGACATGGGTACTCTCGCGGGTAGGAGTGGAGATGGACCGCTATCCTGCTGTAAATGAGCAATACACCGTGCGCACATGGATGTCCGGCATAAACCGCCTGTTTTCCGACCGCGATTTTGAAATCCTTGACGGCAACGGCACCACAATCGGATGGGCACGTACCGTATGGGCTGTACTGAATACCGAAAACCGTCAAGCTGCCGACATGTCGCACATGTACCATATACGTGGACTCTTTCCAGACGACAAGACATGCAAAGCAGCGCAGTTGGCACGGCTGCGTCCACTCACCAACTATGAGACAATAGATTACCGATTCACCTATTGCGACATCGACTTCAACCGCCATGTCAACTCATCGCGTTATATAGAGCTGTTGCTCAATTGCCGCAGCCTTGATTTCCACGACCATAACCGCCTTACCCGTTTCGAGATAAACTATTTGCATGAGGCGTATTACAACGAACATGTGGAAGTGCGCCTGTCATCTATGCCGCCTTCCGATGAATTTCAGGCGACCGACGTCACATTAGCAGAGCTGGTAAATGCAGACAGGACATTATGCCGGGCACTTCTGGGATATTCACCCAGGTGATTTGGATGCCGGGATCTTTACATAAGACAATCACCCACACAAGGGATGTGTCAATTTTGACACATCCCTTGTATGTATCAGTATGTGAGTGAGCCGCTCACTTTTAACTTTTATTTCTTGTCAATTGTCACAATAAATCTTATATTTGCAGAAAATGATTAGTCCATCAGCTTTAATATTCTAAAAGCCAAAGGTCAATAAGAACAATCCACCAAGCATTCACAGATAAACTCATTAATATTTATCACAAATCATCCTTGTAATGAGAAAATTATTTACATTAGCGGGGGGGGTAATTGTCATATGTAGCGCCATCAGCGCCACTGCCGCCCCTCTGACCCAAAAGCCTCTTGCGGAGCTTTTAGGATTGAGGACCACATCCTCCTCAAACACGGCTTTCGCTTCAGGCACAGCAATTGCTCCTGCCGCCAAAGTCCCTTCGGGACGTGCAGCAGGGCTTGCAGAGGCTACAGGGGTAACCATCAACGCCAGTGTGGTATATCCGAACAACGCCCAAGGCATGTGGAGCTACAGCACCACGGAATGGAACCCTACACGCCTGTCTATCGACCCGGAAATACTTGCCACAGGAGGTGGCCTGGAGGCAAATGGTAAATATTATGTAAACCGCTACCGCGAGGTAATGGGATTTGAGGAGATTGCGACCCTTAATTATCTCACATCCACCTGGAAAATATATGACGGCCCATACAACGGGAACATTGATTATGTAGCCACCACAATGGCATACAACCCACTGCGCGACGAGGCTTACGGGTGCTTTATCAATGCAGAGCGCAACGGATACAACTTCGTGCGGTGGAATTACGACCGTTTTCTTCCCTCCGCAACCATATGCGCACTGGAGCGTCCCTGGAGCGGATGTGCATTCTCGTCAAACGGCACCCTCTATGCCATTGAGCGCAACGGCGACCTTTACAGCGTTGACATAAAGACCGGCGCAATGACACTTATCGGGAGCACCGGCGTGGAATCCACATATATAGGCGACGCCACAATTGATCCTGCGACCGACACGATGTACTGGTGTGCGACAACCGATACAAATTACGGCCTCTACAGCGTGGACATAACCACCGCAAAAGCCACCAAGATATATGACCTTATCAACGAGGAACAGCTCTGCGGCATGTACATTCCCGTAACTGCGGAAGAACCGGCAGAAGGGGCACCGGCAAAAATTTCATCTGTCAGCACTTCCTTCTCAGGGACATCGCTAAACGGTAAGATCAGCTTCTATTCACCACGTCTCACCATAGGGAACACCGTTCTTCCTGCGGAAGAGAACATCACTTACACAGTAAAAGCCAACGGGAAAGAGATTGCCACAGGTGAATGCCTACCCAACAAACGCGTGGAAGTACCTGTGGAAATGATAGAGGTTGACAACTACTATTTCACCGTGACCACTTCCAATGCCGAAGGTACGTCGCCCGTGACCGGTGCGCATAAATTCGTAGGTCCTGACTCTCCAAAGGCACCAAGTTCGTTCCAGACCACGATCTCCGGCAACACCGTGACATTGCAATGGTCATCGCCATCCTCTACCGGAATCAACGGGGGCAATGTAAACTATTCCTCCGCCACATACACCGTGGTACGTTATCCCGACATGAAAACCATCGTGGAAAACGCGACCGACCGCAAGACCACAGACGAGCTTCCATCCCCGGAAACACGCACCGATTATTACTACGTGCTTTCCACCACAGTGGAAGGCCTGGCCGCACCAGATGTGAAATCAACTGTCATAGCACTCGGTCCCATCACACCGCCGTTCACAGGGGAGTTCACCGGCAGCACCTCAATTGCGGGATGGACGATCATTGACGCCAATGAGGACAACACAAAGTGGACATACAGCAATTACGACAAAGCCCTCCAGCTCTACGGGTCAAAAGGATTCAACGACTGGGCTATCACACCTGCGGTCAAAGTCAAAGCCGGCACGGCATATCCTTTCACAATTGATGTAAAGACATCCAGCTATGCCGAAGAGACATTTGAGGTAAAATGGGGTACAGCACCCACACCTGAGGCAATGACCAATACCCTTGTTGAAGCTGCGACACTTAAATCAACCACCGCGACACGCCTTACCGGCGAGATCGCCCCTGAAGAGACCGGCACGATATACATCGGCATACATGGTATGACAGAGGGTAAATCCAATACACTCAACATACTCGGATTCTCCATTGAGTCCGGCATCATGGCCAAGGCTCCCGCGGCATGCGACAACTTCAAAGCAGAATCGCCGGTTGACGGCACACGCGAAGTAACCGTAACTTTCAACGCCCCCTCAACAGACATTTCCGGCGCGCCACTCGAAGGTGAAAGCGCCACCACCAAAATCGAAATCCTACGAGACGGCACAGTCATCGCCACACTCACCGAGGGTATCTCCGGAGGAGACAAAGTTGAATATACCGACAGGGCAGAAAACCTCACGCTTGGCACACACCTGTACTCGGCAGTGGCATACAACAAGTATGGCGACGGCACAATTGCAGAAATGGAAGTGCTTGTAGGTGCCCGCAAACCAGTGGCTCCCGAATCAGCCAAATTCATTGAAGAGGACAACAGCGGCAAAGTGACAATCTCATGGGACGCAGTGACCACCGATGTGAACGGCAACACCATCAAACCAGAGGCTGTGACATACCGTGTGATTGACCGTCAGATGAACACCATTGCCGATAAACTCACCGGCACATCATTCACATATGACGCCGTACCTGAGGGTGAACAAGCCTTCTGCCAGTTCGCCGTATACGCAATCACAGCAGGCGGCGAATCCGACAAGATGGCCGCGACAGACTACAAGCCCGTGGGAACCCCTTATGCCACACCATGGTCGGAGTCATTCAAAGACCGCCAGATAAGTTCGATATTCGGATACAACTATATCAAGGGAAATGAGCCCTGGCAGTTCACCAACCAGCACGACTGGGGCATCACATCACAGGATGAAGACAACGGTTTCGCATACTTCGAATGCTGGGGCAACGACCTGACCGCCCTCGTGACCGGTAAAATTGACCTCGAAGGGCTCAACAACCCATCATTCACATACTACACCTACAATTATTCCAGCTCCTCGGCCGTATACAGCAATGCTATCGAAATCCAGGCAGACAACGGAGACGGACGCGGATTTGTTCCCGTGCAGTCCAACGTGGTAGCCGAGACCGGCCCTACCAACCAGTGGAACAAGGTAGTAGTTCCACTTACCGACTTCGAAGGACAAAGCGTCATCTTCCGCATCATGCCGAAAGATCCCGCGCTGGCAATCTACACCATTGACAACCTGCGTGTAAGCAGCTATGTGGAATACAACCTTACCGCCACACGCATCACAGCGCCGGCAGTAGCCGATGTCGACAAGCCTTTTGAAGTAGGAGTATCCGTGACCAATACGGGCGAGAATGCCGTGCGCAACTATACACTGGAGCTATGGAACGGGGATAACCTCGTTGACTTCAAGGAATGCGGTCGGATTGAGCCCAACCAGACTGTCGTAACCACATTCGAACCGACGGTAACCATAACCGACGGTGAATATGCCGGGTTCCGTGCGACAATCGTTTGCGGCGATGACCAGATCGAAAACGACAACGATACTGAAACCGCAAACGTGGGAATCATAGCGCCTATAGTGCCTGTGGCTGGAAACCTCAGCGCCGTGTGCAACGAAGAAGGTGTAAACCTTACATGGACAGCACCCGATCTAAGCAAGGCCGCACCGGCAGCCTACACCGAGACATTTGAAAATGCCGAAAGCTGGAGCAATATCACAGAAGGATGGAAATTCATTGACATGGACAAGGCGCCTGTCGGTGGCATCCAGACCGCAGGCTTCCCATGCACCGGCTTGCAATCATGGTTCGTGGTTGACAGCCAGTGGGCAGGATTCGGCGAAAACGGCAATGAACGCTGGGTAGGACACTCAGGCAACAAATACATCGCCTCGGAGTATGTGGAACGTGGCGGTTCCAGCGTGCAAAGCGACGACTGGGCAATATCACCACGTCTCTACGGCGGCACACAAGCCCTCGGTTTCTATGCAAAGAGCTTCGACCCGCAATACCTTGAAACATTCGAGGTGCTTGCATCAGAAGGCACCACTTCCACCGAAGATTTCAAAACAATAGCCACTGTAACAGACGTGCCGAATGCCTGGACACAGTACCGGTTCAAGCTGCCCGAAGGCACGAAATACGCTGCCATACGCAGCCGTTCCACAAACAAATTCTTCCTCTTCATTGACGATATAACCTTCGTACCCGCAGAGGGCGCACCCGCACAACTCAGCATCAAGGGATACAACATATATCGCAACGGAGTGAAGATCAACGACGCCCTCGTCACAGAGACAGCATTCACCGACGCCAACGTTGTTGACGGACGCCAATACACCTATTTCGTAACAGCAGTATATGAAAACGGCGAATCACGCCCGTCAGACATGTTTGACATCCTCATGTCGGGCATCAGTGGCATATCCGCCGGCAACGGCATCTCCATCAGCGCCTCCACAGGCAAAGTGACAATAACAGGCCTTGCCGAAGGATTTGTCACCGTAACCTCAGCAGACGGCCGCATCGTGGCCCGCGAGGAAGCCGCTCCTACAGTGCAAATCGACCTCACTCCAGGCGTATACATCGTAAATGCCGGAACCAGCGTAGCCAAAGTGGCAGTAAGATAACAGATTGATCCATAGAACCAGTAAGGTTCCAACTTCATAACATGGCGATGTGTCATATTCCGGCACATCGCCATGTTCTTTTCCTGGATGAAAAAGAGCCATACCCGTTACCGGCAACACAGCGATCCGTCCGGCATTACGTCCGGCATTATACCCCGTTTTAACCTTATAACGGCAAGGATTTCGCGTATTCACAAAAAAATAGTTAACTTTGTCGGTTGGAAACGGTGTTGGGACAAATTTTGATTTAACCTACAGACCATGGCGACAACGCAGATTGCAGCCATAATGCGCGCGGGGGCATTTTCCCCCAATCATATAGGCAATGACGCCACGATAATGAATACCGTGGCCGAGCAATTGCGCAAACGCGGATGCGAGGTCAATATCTACAGCGAGGAGCAATTTGCCACCGGAGCAGCAAAAGAGCCGGTGATAATAAACATGTGCCGCGAAAAACGCTCCACAGACCTCCTGCAACGGCTTGAGGATGAAGGACGCCTGATCATAAATTCCGGCTACGGCATTGAGAATTGCATCCGTGAAAGACAGGCACGCATCCTGCTGGGCAGCAACATCCCATATCCGGAGAGCATCGTGGTGGATACCGACGAAGTCGTGAAGCAACGGCTTATACGCATGGGCATGCAACAATGCTGGATAAAACGCGGCGATTACCATGCGCAGCATGCAGAAGATGTCAGCTACGTACGTTCCGCGCATGAGGCACAAGACGTGCTTCAGGAATATTTCCTGCGCGGATTCAAACGGGCTGTGATATCGCGCCACCTTCCCGGACAGCTGGTAAAATTCTACGGAGTGGAAGGCACCCCGTTTTTCCACTGGTTCCGTCCTTTCGATCCCGAAGACACGAAAATGCAGAAAGAGGAGCACCGGCGCACCGAAGAACAGCTGAAAAGCATATGCAGGAAGGCTGCCCGCGAGCTCAACATAATGGTCTACGGAGGGGAATGTATCCAGGGAGCAGACGGCTCACTTTCCATAATAGACTTCAATGACTGGCCTAGTTTCTCCGCATGCCGCACAGAAGCCGCAGCCAGCATAGCCAAGGCTGTAATATCGGCAGTAAAAGAACAAAACAACCCCGGAAAGAAATGAACGCCATACAAGAAAACAACACAGCAAAAGGTACAGCCGGGAAAAACAACAATCGTAGCCTTACGCGACGTGTCGCAGACAAATTCATGACCGGCGCCGGAATATTCACATTCCTGCGATCGTCTGTAGCCTCACAGATAGCCTCATGGATAGACATGGGTGTCTGCTTCATATTCTACGCATGGGTTTTCATGCCGCTAGGCAAAGATCCGCTTCGCTCCTTCCTGGCCACTGCCATAGGATTGGTGGTGGGAGGAGTAGTGAACTGCTGCATCAACTACAAGTTCACCTTCAGGGCAGAGCATTGCTCGGTAAAGGCTGTTGCAGTCAAATATTTCCTGATCTGGGGAGGCAGTTTCCTGCTGAACCTCGTGGGAACCACAGCGCTTGACCATCTGCTGCAACATGCTGGATGGCTTGAACATATCGGCTTCAAAGCCGACGGCATATTCGTATTTGCACGTCTCGCAGTCTCGCTCATCGTATCACTTGCATGGAACTTTCTGCTACAGAAAAATTTCGTATATGTATACACCCGTTTCGATCCTTTTGCGATAAAATTCATAGACTTTATCACACCACATAGAAAGAAACTGAAAAAGAGCAATACCAGACAATCAAAAGCAGACAAAACCCACTAAAAAAATGATAAAGAACAACTATAAGAAAGAACGCGACGGCCTGCAACAAGGCATTTACGCCATAATAAACCCGTTTGTAAAACTTCTGATCCGTATTGGGATTACCCCTAATATGGTCACCACCATCGGACTGCTAGGCAACGTCGCAGCCGCAGCAATCATAGCATACGCCGGATATGAAGCCCAACTCACCGGAAATCCGCGCTTCGACCTTATCACATGGGGAGGCGCCATAACAATCATATTCTCCCTGTTTGACATGCTTGACGGACAAGTTGCGAGGCTGGGCAACATGACAAGCCGGTTCGGCGCATTGTATGACTCGGTACTTGACCGCTACTGCGAGCTGTTCACCCTAGGGGCACTCAGCTATTATCTTATAATGAATCATTGGATAATAGGCGCATTGGTGGCTTTTCTGGCACTGGTAGGATCCATTATGGTAAGCTATGTGCGCGCACGCGCCGAAGGTGTAGGCCTTGAATGCAAAGTCGGATTCATGCAAAGGCCGGAGCGTGTGGTAGTGACAGCCATAGGGTGTCTGGCCTGCGGCATCACAGGCGTTGTCTCTCCCAACACACCAAATACGGCTTTCACAATACTTGTCATCGCCATGGCAATAATAGCCCTCTTTGCAAACCTCACTGCATTTGCACGTATAGACGTATGCCGCAAAGGACTTAAATAAGCCGGTCAATTTATTTACGTATTAATGTCGTTGACCAGCTTGATTATCAAATAACAACCACAAATTATTTCAAGTGCCTACACGCAAAGAATCACTGACATTGGTGTGCGTCCTTGCCATATGGCTGTCTGTAACAGCCCTGTGCGTGGGATTCCGTCCTGAGCATTTATGGATCTCGCTATTCCTGGCCATACTGTTTTTCAGCACACCGACAACCAGGCGGCTCGTAGTGGCTCTTTTGCCATTTATAATTTTCGGGATATCTTATGACTGGATGAACATCGTGCACAACTATGATGTCAATCCCGTAGATATAGAGGGAATATACCAAGCCGAGAAATCACTGTTCGGGATAACGGCCTCCGACGGCAGCATCCTCACCCCCAATGAATTTTTCCGCCTCAACAGGATCCCCTGGATGGACATAGCAGGAGGATTCTTCTATCTCTGCTGGGTGCCGGTGCCTATCCTGTTCGGGCTTTACCTTTATTTCGGCGGCAATGTAAAGCCATACCTGCATTTCGCCATAGTGTTTCTTTTCGTAAACCTCATAGGATTTGCCGGATATTA
Source organism: uncultured Porphyromonadaceae bacterium (assembly GCA_947643665.1). Classification (GTDB taxonomy): domain Bacteria; phylum Bacteroidota; class Bacteroidia; order Bacteroidales; family Muribaculaceae; genus UBA7173. The sequence goes on from CANRWW010000020.1 coordinate 37,234, forward strand.
CATCCACCCGGCCGCCCCACCATGGTATGTCGCAAAATACGGATTTGATTTCATACTGGGCACACCTGGCGACGTTGCCGGTCTTGGCGCTTTTGATGAAGCAACCGGCCTTGGCATTTTCAACGGCCTGTATGGCCGCAACTCCAATGTATTTGCAGCAGTGCCCTCACTGCATTCCGCATATACACTGGTCGCTTTCATATACTCCATCCGTTCGCGGTCGCCATGGTGGATGACAACCTTGTTGGGAATCATCACGCTTGGCATATGGTTCACCGCCGTATATACATCGCACCATTATATAATAGACGTAACACTCGGAATAGCTTGCGCCCTTATCGGATATCTTGTTTTTGAGTATATCATAATGCGCATTCCTGTTTTTTCCAAATTTATGTGCCGTTATGAAAAATATGTCAGCAATAATAGCTGACATTAACAAAACGCGGGCAAGCTCAATTTTCTTTTATTAACAAACAAGCTTGTCAAAGACCGCTTATTTAACATTTGTTTTGTAAATAGCCGCTTTTTTAGCTCATATTTGCAAAAAAGCACAAATTTTACCACTGAAAAAATTTTGCAATTGCAAACTTATATGTACTTTTACATGATTTTTTCAGAGAAAGCCCTGAAAACATCTTTTCACAAACCATAACCGCCGGACAGTTGCATGGCATTTTCCGGCGTTATCTCATGCAAGGCAAATGGAAAATCCGCAATGCAGGGATCAAAAAGCCAGAAACACAAAATATTAAAACATATAACAACAAAATGAGTAACGTAAAGAAAGCCGAAGGCAAACTCGGCGTAATGGTTGTTGGTCTGGGTGCTGTCACCACCACCTTCATGACCGGCGTTTTAATGACCCGCAAAGGACTTGCAAAGCCCGTTGGTTCCATGACCCAATACGACAAAATCCGTGTTGGTGAAGGTGCCGACAAAAAATACCTCAAATACAACGAAATCGTACCCATCGCCGACCTCAACGACATCGTGTTCGGAGCATGGGACGTATATCCTGCAAACGCATACGAATCTACTATCCACGCAGAAGTTCTCAAAGAGAAAGACGTAAACCCTGTGAAGGATGAACTTGAAGCCATCAAGCCCCTGAAAGCCGCTTTCGACCACAACTATGCGAAACGTCTTGACGGCGACAACATCATGGTCGGCAAAACACGCTGGGAGATGGTAGAACAACTGCGTGAGGATATCCGCAACTTCAAGAAAGAAAACGGAGTAGACCGCGTGGTAGTTCTGTGGGCAGCTTCAACAGAAGTTTATGTTCCCGTAAATGAAGAGGTACACTACAAACTTGCAGACCTTGAAGCTGCTATGAAAGCAGACGACAAGGAAAACATCGCACCTTCCATGTGCTACGCTTATGCCGCACTTACAGAAGGATGCCCCTTCATCATGGGCGCACCCAACACAACGGTAGACATACCTGCCATGTGGGAGCTCGCCGAAAAGACCAAAATGCCCATTGCAGGCAAGGACTTCAAGACAGGCCAGACCCTCGTCAAATCAGGATTCGCTCCTATCATCGGCACACGCTGCCTCGGTCTGAACGGATGGTTCTCAACAAACATCCTCGGCAACCGCGACGGTCTCGTACTTGACGAACCCGCAAACTTCCGCACAAAAGAAGTATCAAAACTCTCTACACTTGAGTCTATTCTTGTTCCCGAAGACCAGCCCGACCTCTACGGAGTAAACTGCGGCGGCGAAGGCAACGAGCACAACGGCTATTACCACAAAGTACGCATCAACTACTATCCCCCGCGCAACGACAACAAAGAGGGATGGGACAACATTGATATATTCGGATGGATGGGTTACCCCATGCAGATCAAGATCAACTTCCTCTGCCGCGACTCAATCCTCGCAGCACCCCTCTGCCTTGACCTCGTGCTCCTCAGCGACCTCGCCGCACGTTGCGGACGTTATGGCATACAGCGCTTCCTGAGCTTCTTCCTCAAGAGCCCCATGCACGACTATACAAAAGACGAGGTGCCCGTAAACCACCTCTTCCAGCAATACGTAATGCTGAAAAACGCCATCCGCGAGATGGGCGGCTATCATGCAGACGAGCCGATTGACTGATGCCCCGTGTAGCGCAAGATCGCGCACGGCAAACAGCATTATAAAGGCTTAGCCCATTCGCCAAAGGCGATCCGATACCGAACATTTTGAATTGTTGTACATAGCATTTTGTTTGGAAAGCCGGAAGATTGTGAAATCTTCCGGCTTTACTCATATACTACGGGCCACAATTTTCAGATTAACAGAAAGTGGGGGAGGAACATGCCGGCACACAGCGACAATCCATCGCCAGCTATCACAATCACGCATACCGCGCAACGGACTGAGAGGTACATTTCGTCTCAGAAACGCGGACCGTTTTCCTGCTGGTAAGTCCTTGGAGTGAGACCGGTAAATTCGGTAAATTTAGTATGGAAATTACTTCTGTCATTGAAACCTACAAGCTCATAAAGGCAACTTACTTGCAAACCAGGAGTAGAACGGATAAGACGTTCGGCTTCCTCAAGCCTCAACCGCATGCGCCAACTTCGAAAAGTCGTGTTATGAACCTGCTGGAAATAAGTAATAAACTCGTTACGCGACACTCCCATTCGTTCAGCCAGCTGTTCAGTGGTAACATCGCTCTCTATGAAACCCCTCTGTTCTACCCACCTTTGCAACGCATCTTCCAGTTTATCGTAATGGGAAGCGATAGAAACACCGGAACAATCTGATCCGCACGAGACAACAGGGCCACACCCTTGAATGCCACCATCTGGCATCATCGCCTTAACCGGTTCGCCGACAATCTTTATGATGTAATCCCCTTTTATACGGTAACCTATCATTGTCACACATACCCAGGTATAATACACCGTATACAGCACGACAAGAGCCGTATATAACCATGACGACATAGGCAATACGAATATTACCAGCATTACGGCTCCTATAATCAAAGCACTGCAGAATATATGCAATACAGGACGCAGACGCAGCGAGGCTTCTTCATCGTCATAATTGACGTACAACGCACTTTCCGTCTGTTTATAGAAACGCCTGAAACGCCCGGCATAATACCTTACCTGAAATATAAAGAAGCATATATAAAGCCCGTAACTGTAATAATACAACGTAGGGAAATAACACTGCACGACTATCAACTGGGCGGCAAGCAACATGATAAGTACGATCTGTATCACTATCCGACGCATAGTCACCTCAAGAGGCGCCACGAGGGTTGTTGCCGTAGCTGCCAACAGAAGAGCCTGAAAACTTGTATCCCATATCACAACGGTTTTCTGCCATATGGCATCAGTGCATTCCGCCATGAGATAACTTACCAGCGCAAGGGCACTAAAAGTAGCAACCATAAACCAACGCGAAATAGACCACCGCAACCATCTCCGTGAACGAGGCGTCGGCAAACCTGCCAGGACAACCGCCAGTGTGACCAGAATCGCAGTGGACACGTATGAGATCAAGATTTGATGGTGGCAGACGATCATATCGGTTTATCTGGTTACTTTTACAAAAGGATCGGCCAATTAGATATAAGGCAGAACTGTTATTATTAGGTTTTAAAGGAATATCAGAATATCATGCGGATGACATAAGCGCAACATTATATGCTATGGCGACGACCCCATAAAAATATATAAAGCATCATCGGGCACATCGGCACATAGCGACAAACGCATAAATATCAATGGTTGCAAAATTAAAGAAAAAGCAACGACAAGACGTTGTTGATGCTGTTGTTTTTCGTGTTGTTTTTATAAATATCTCCACAAAAAGCCACTTGTCATGGTAGATTCCAATTTTTTAATTAATTTTGGTAGACGTATCAAATCATTGCGTGTTCCCAATAACCGCAAAGTACCGCCGCACTTCATGCGGCATACACACCTTAAATCTATGACATGGAGAAGTTGATGCAATTTGTCTGGCAGCACGGTTTCGGCATAAGGCCGGGTATGACAACCGTGGACGGGCGGCGTCTGAACATCATCAGCCAAGGAAAGCTGAACACCGATGCCGGACCCGACTTCTTCAATGCGACAATCAGTATTGACGGACAGACATGGGTAGGAAATATCGAAATCCATGTCAAAGCGTCAGACTGGTATAGGCACCGCCATGACATAGATAAAGCTTACGACTCCGTAATACTCCATTTAGTGCAGGAAAACGATATGGAAGTGAGACGCGGCGACGGTTCAGTCATACCGCAAGCCATACTCAGATGCACACCAGAAGCAGCCAGAAGATGCAACACCCTTTTGCTTGATGCCACACGCAGCCTGCCTTGCAGAGAGACCATTGCGTCAACCCCACATATATACATCACTGACTGGATCACCGCCCTTGCAATGGAAAGGCTCTACCGCAAAAGCGAGAGAATACTGCAATTGGTAAAAGATACTGCAGGCCACTGGGAGGGAGCGGCTTTCATCACTCTGGCACGTGGTCTTGGCTTCGGCCTTAACAGCGACCCGTTCGAGCAGCTTGCCAAAAACATGCCATTGCAATTCCTGAACAAACATTCCGACGAACTTTTAGCCATAGAGGCATTGCTCTTCGGACCAGCCGGCCTGATACCCGCACCAGAACCATCGGAAGATCCCTATGTCACGCGGTTGAGACAAGAATTTCTGTTCATGTCGCATAAATTCCAAGTCAGGGAACAGCAAGTCATATGGAAAATGTCACGCACAAGACCACAAAACTTCCCTCACCGGCGTATCGCACTGCTTGCCGAGCTTGTCCACAGAGGATTCTATCTGGTAAGAGAAATATGCGACTGCAACTCAATTGAACAATTGCGCAAAATTTTCAATGTAGAACTGCAAGGCTTCTGGGCCACTCATTTTACATTCAGAGAAAGCGCACCGGCATGCCGCGCAACCGCATTGAGCCGCGATTCCATAGACACATTGCTTATAAATGTGGCAATACCTCTGCTGCACGCACGTCATATGACTCTACAGAATTTCAGCGGCATGGAACAAACCGTGGAACTATTGCAGAATCTGACAGCAGAAAACAACTCCATAACAAGGCTTTTCAATACTGCCGGACTAAAATGCCTTGACGCATTCACCTCCCAGGCCCTGATAGAATTACGGCGCGAGTATTGCGAGAAAAGCAAGTGCATCTACTGCCGGTTCGGGCACCGCATGCTTTCAGCAGAAATCGCCAAGCCATGAAACAAGCGCTCCAGCAGCAATAATCCACCAACTTTAACCGCCGTTCAAACAGGCAAGCATCTCTGCGGCTGTCAAGCCCGACACCGGATGGCGCCAACAAGGCGAAAGCTCCACAATTGGAAGCAACACAAATTCCCTCATATGCATTCGCGGATGTGGCAGGGTCAGTTCCGGCATTTCAACTATTGCATCGTCATAATATATCAGGTCTATATCTATAAACCTGTCGGCATATTCCCCGGCCGGCCCCCTGTGACCGGCCGCACAGATACCGTTCTGGACCGATATCAACTCCCTGAACAGCTCCTCCGGTCCGCAATCCACCGACAACTCCAATCCCACATTGAGAAATCCGTGTGCGCTTTCAAACCCCCATGGTTCGCTCTTGATAAATCCGGAACACCTCAAATCCGCCACAACAGATAAAAGAGAAATCCCGGAGATAGCCCGCTCAAGCAAAGCGTGGCTGTCTCCGAGATTAGAACCTATATTTACATGCGCCGTAGCCAATTGCCTATAGCGTATTGCAATATTTACATTTACCGGATCATAGGGTACGCGACACCTCAATCTCCTCAAAACCTTCTATGAGGTCTCCTGCCTGGATGTCATTGTAACCCTGGATGGAAAGACCACATTCCAATCCGGCTACCACCTCTTTGGCATCATCCTTGAAGCGTTTCAGCGAACCAAGTTCACCAGTATAGCGCACGATACCTTCACGGATAAGACGCACTTTATTGGTACGCTTAATCTTGCCCTCGCGTACGAGAGCGCCGGCAATAGTACCCACCTTGGAAATCTTGTATGTTTCAAGAACCTCTGCCGTACCGGTAATCTCCTCACGCACTTCCGGCGCGAGCATGCCTGCCATAGCGTCTTTCACCTCTTCTATTGCCTGATAGATCACGGAATAGAGGCGTATTTCCACACCTTCGCGCTCTGCCTCGCGGCGTGCCGCCTGGGACGGGCGCACCTGGAAACCAATAATAATGGCATCTGAAGCAGCTGCAAGGGTAACGTCGCTTTCCGAAATCTCGCCGACAGCCTTGTGAAGCACATTGACCTGCACTTCCGGCGTGGAGAGCTTGATAAGCGAGTCGCTGAGAGCTTCAATGGAGCCGTCAACGTCACCTTTGACAATGATATTGAGTTCCTGGAATGATCCGAGTGCCTGACGGCGTGCAATGTCATCAAGGGTAAGGCGCTTGGAAGTGCGCATCCCCAGCTCGCGCTGCAACTGCTGGCGCTTGTTTGCGATCTCGCGTGCTTCCTGCTCCGAGTCAAGCACATTGAACGTATCACCCGCAGTGGGAGCGCCGTCTAGACCGAGGATCAATGTAGGTTCGGCGGGACCGGCCTCTTTGATACGCTGGTTACGCTCGTTGAACATCGCCTTGATCTTGCCATAGTGCGTACCTGCCAGGATTATATCACCTTGACGGAGTGTACCGTTCTGCACAAGCACAGTAGCCACATACCCGCGGCCTTTGTCAAGGGACGACTCTATGATCGATCCGGTGGCATTTCGGTTAGGATTAGCCTTGAGGTCAAGCATCTCTGCTTCCAGAAGCACTTTTTCAAGAAGTTCCTCCACTCCAAGACCTTTCTTCGCGGAAATATCCTGAGACTGGTATTTGCCGCCCCATTCCTCTACAAGATAATTCATGGCTGCCAGCTGCTCCTTGATCTTGTCGGGATTTGCGGCCGGTTTGTCAATTTTGTTGATGGCGAACACGATCGGGACTCCTGCTGCACTCGCATGGTTGATTGCCTCAACCGTCTGAGGCATCACATCGTCGTCAGCGGCCACGATTATGATACAGAGGTCGGTAACTTTTGCTCCACGTGCACGCATTGCGGTAAATGCCTCATGACCCGGGGTGTCAAGGAATGTGATATGGCGTCCGTCTGCCAGTTTCACATTGTAGGCGCCGATATGCTGCGTAATACCGCCGGCTTCTCCGGCAATCACATTTGCCTTGCGTATATAGTCAAGAAGAGATGTTTTGCCATGGTCCACATGACCCATCACAGTCACAATCGGCGGACGGGAAAGCAGGTCATCCTCGCGGTCTTCTTCCTGTTGTATTGCTTCAACCACTTCAGCAGATACGAATTCAGTCTTGAAACCGAACTCCTCAGCCACAATATTGATGGTCTCCGCATCCAGACGCTGATTGATGGACACCATCACTCCGAGGTTCATGCAAGTGCCGATAACCTTGTTGATAGGCACATCCATCATGGAAGCGAGGTCATTGGCGGTCACAAACTCAGTAAGTTTAAGGGTCTTGCTTTCTGCTGCTTCCAATTCAGCCAATTCGCGTTCACGCTCGGCATTTGCCTCACGTTTTTCCTTACGCCATTTCACGCCACGCTTCTGTCCCTTTGCAGTGAGGCGCGCCAGCACCTCTTTTACCTGCTTCTGTACATCCTCTTCATTAACCTCGGTATGTACAGGGGCATTGCCACGACGGTTGCGGTCTTTGTTGCCTCGTTCACGACGTTCGCCGCCACGACCGCCACCGTTGTTGCCGTTACCATTGCCGCCACCCTGCTGGTTAGCGCTCTTTTCAATATCTATTTTTTCTTTCCCGCCGATGCGTTTACGCTTTTTGCGGTCGCCATCGGAACCGGAGCCACCTGCACCCCCGGCATTGGCTTTGGCGATGCGCTCGTTACGGCGCTCCTCCTTGCTCTTTTTCTTAGGACGTGTGCTCTGGTTTATCGTGGACAAATCTATTTTCCCGACTACATTTATTGTGGGACGATCCTGGGGAAGAGCGAGTGTGAAAATCTCCTCCTCCTTCTTTTTCACTTCTTCAGCAGGTGCTGCTACCGGAGCGGCAGCCGGCGCCGCCTTGTCCACCGGAGCAGGCTGTTCGTTTTTATGCTTCTGAACCTTGGGGTGCGATACATCGCGGGTGGGGACAGAAGGTTTTTCCGATACAGGAGCTTGTGCTACAGATTTCACAGGCTCCGGCTTAACGACTTCCGCAGGCTTCACTTCCTCTTTGGGAGCGATTGGCTGGGGAGCCGGTTTGGGGCTATCCTCCACAACCGCAGGTTTTTCTACTGCCGGAGCCGCCACAGGAGCAACCTCCGGTCCGGTCATGGCGGGAGGAGCTGGAGCCTTTGCTGGTTCCTGCGCCGCAGGCTGTGGCCTTACGGGATTCCCGTGACGGTCCAGCTCTATCTTACCCAATATTTTAGGCCGGTTGATCTGTGTCTCGACCTTGATTTCCTCGGATGCCCGCGGAGTGGATGGCTTGGTCTTGACACTGCGGGTACTGGAAAACTCCTGCGACTTACTTTTCAGATCCTTATCGCTTTTGAATTCCTTTACCAACAGATCGGCAACCTCCTGCTCTATACGGGCGTTTGGATTGTCGTCTACAGTGATGTTCTTACCTCGCAGAAATTCCACCACTGTGGGAAGCGCCACATTGAGGTCTCTTGCTACTTTACTTATTTTGATTCTCGCCATGAAATGGTTTTAATATTATCTTTGAGATTGTGGATAGAGAAGTGAGATGCCGCGGAATCGGGATAACCGTAACTGAGGGAAAGTATCATACATTCTCCTCTTCCTCGTCAGCCGCAGCATTTATTGCGGGATCAGAAGAGGCGGGGCTGTCATTTTCGGCAGGTGCAGCAGTGTCATTGTCATCCTCGAACTCGGCACGCAGGATCGCGATCACTTCGTCAACAGTCTGCTCCTCAAGGTCGGCCTTGTTTATAAGGTCCTCACGAGGGGTGTTAAGCACACTCTTGGCTGTCACGCATCCCATATCTTTGAGAGCGTCAATGATCCATTCCTCGATCTCATCCTTAAATTCATCAAGGTAGATATCCTCCTCATATGTCTCGTCAGTATCGCGATATACATCAATGACATATCCGGTAAGCATGGATGCCAGTTTGATATTAAGGCCGCCTTTGCCGATCGCAAGCGACACCTGGTCAGGTTTCAGGAACACTTCCGCTTTCTTCTCCTCCTCATCTATGCGAATGGAGGATATGCGGGCTGGAGAAAGCGCACGCTGGATGAACAGCGTAGGGTTGTTCGTGAAATTGATCACATCAATATTCTCGTTGCGCAGTTCGCGTACGATGCCATGGATACGGCTGCCTTTCACACCGACACAAGCACCCACCGGATCAATTCGGTCATCATAGCTTTCCACAGCTATTTTAGCACGCTCACCCGGTATACGCGCCACAGCACGGATGCTTATGAGGCCTTCGTTGATTTCCGGCACTTCAAGCTCGAAAAGGCGGCGCAAGAAGTTCTCGTTCGTGCGCGACACAGTGATCTTAGGATTGTTATTGGCATTGTCCACATTGGCAATAACCGCACGCACGGTCTCACCTTTACGGAAGAAATCGCCGGGGATAGCCTGGTTCTTAGGCAGAAGCAACTCATTTTTGTCGTCATCAAGCAGGAGTGTCTCACGCGACCAGGTCTGATATACCTCACCGGTCACAAGTTCACCTTCCAGATCCTTGAACTTGGCATATATCGCCTCTTTCTGCAGTTCCAGTATCTTTGACTGGAGTGTCTGGCGCAATGTCAGAATCGCACGGCGGCCGAAATCAGCAAATATGATCTCCTTGGTATGTTCCTCACCTATCTCCACTTCGGGATCGTCATCCGCGCGGGCATCGGTGAGTGAAATCTGCAAGTTGGGATTCTCCACCTCGCCGTCGGGCACGACCACAAGGTTCTGGAATATCTGCACGTCTCCCTTGTCAGGATTCATAATCACGTCGAGGTTTTCATCTGTGCCGAACATCTTTGCAAGCACATTGCGGAACGACTCCTCGAGCACGCTGATCATGGTGGTCTTGTCGATATTTTTCAGTTCTTTGAATATGGCGAACTGCTCCACCATATTCGGAGTTTCCTCTTTTTTAGCCATGGGTATAAATGGTAGTTGTTATTATCAGTTTCAGTATGGAGGGAGAGGCACTGTATTTTATTTGAAAGAGATAAGATATCTCACCTGCTTTACGCCGGTAAAGGGAAGTGTTTCCGATTGCATGACCACCGTAGGACGCTTCGCACCTGGTTCCTTATATTTCACGGGGTATTCGAACGTAAAATCATCGTCCCCGACGGCTTTAAGCACCGCCTGGAGCTTGCGCCCGTCACAAGTAAGCATCTCTATGTCGTTGCCGATATTTTTCAGATACTGGCCACGCACTTTGAATGGCGCGGTCAAACCTGCCGAGCCGACCTCTAGTTCGTAATCTTCCACATCACGGTCGAAGTCTTTTTCAATAGCGCGGGTCACCGAAGCGCACGTATCAATATCTATGCTCCCCATGGAATCAAGCTCCACCACTATATTGTTTTGAGCCGAAATCCTGATATCCACAATAAAAAGATCGGTGCCGGCGATGGCTTTTTCCACCGACTGCTTCAGCAACTCTTTGTCTATCATTCCGTGATATATTGTTAATTTGCGCCAAAGCGCAGGATGAGTCTACATAACAAATGGAGGAAGCCTTTCAGCCTCCTCCGATAACTTCCTTGCAAATTTACGGTTTTATTCCCATTCCTGCAACCTATTTGCCCCGTCGGGAGGTATTATTTCGAATTGAAGCCTGTAATTTTAACACTTAGAACTGAATAATTATATTAATTTAACTATCCACTACTAAATCAGCCTATTTCCAACATGTCCATAATGCGGCATACAGACAGCCTTTTGATAAAATCAAACATCGCCATATGCTCAACGAGATAATGGTAGGGATGATTGGGAGCTTAAGAAAAGACAAACAAGGAATCCGCCCATGGCATTCATGTTATTTCAAATGCCTGTTCAACAAATCGCATATTTCTTTCCCCTTCATTGTCAGATTAACAACAGGGATATTTTCTATTGCACCGGTCTCATTGAAATTATATTTCATCAATCCCTGCTTAAAACCGGAAGACTCCTCAAACTTATGTATCAATGGGGAGGCCTTATAATCCACGGCTATCATTTTGAGAGAAGAACCATTGACAAACCGGAACTTTCCCACATCTGCAAAATTGATGCTGTAATACCACCCTTTGCGCTGCTCGTATAATTCAAGCCTGTCTTCATAGATTACCAAAAGTGGAATGTGGCGGATCCTGTTATGGATCGTAATGGCTGCGATAAACAATCCGCCACCACCGAAGAAAATGATATTCAACCAGCCGCCCAACATTTTCTTTACCAGACCACAATCATCATCACGGATAATCATATATCCGACCACGGCAAAAGCCAGACATAGGGCAACCAAAAGCATATTCTTCCACAGGCTTTGGTAAATCCTTATTTCTGCTTCATTCGTTCTCTTATCAGCCGGTTTCATATTTATCTATTTATTTTGTACAACAAATTACTAATATTTAAGAATTTAAGCAAGACAAGGAGCTCAGACACAGTTCGGCGGGTGGCACTGCCATCCCCCCGCAAAGCGAGGCCTTCAACGGATTTTGCCCGTTCGGGGCAATAGGCGAAACCAACCTCACAGAAGCCGGCAGCAATTAGAATTATCCAATCCATAACTGAATCCGGACCTGTTTGAAGGCTGCAAGAATTCTCAGTGACTCGGCGCATAGTAATAAACCTGTGTTTGTGTGATAAAAAACTTACCTTTGCAGAC
>CANRWW010000021.1 GCA_947643665.1 uncultured Porphyromonadaceae bacterium
AATCAGGTGAATTTTTGACTGAATTTGAGTTAAATCTCATGCGCCAGCCCTGGGTTTTTATGGTCTCAGGTGGCGTAATCCTTTCTCAGGGCAGGATAGTTATGTTTCATTCGCAAATGCCCGTTTCATTGTTTTCTGGTCGAAGAATCCGGCTCCGCTGTTGCCGTACCTGCCCGCATGGATGCCTCTACTGCTATGCCAATACGTCTTCTGCTTCGGCATTTACAAATCATAAGAGAGCTCTCGCTAATCCGCTTACTGACTCAATAATTTAACTCATGACCTACACACCAAACATACGGAAATTTTCACAAATCTGACTGTTTCACAATTCATTTCGGCAAACGTTGTCTCAACAGTCTTATTTATCCATTTAACCGATACCAGAAACCCAAAACGGAAACAATTGAAATGGCCAAAAGCAGAACCGTCCAACCCAGATTGCTCCAAAACAAACGTCTGTCTTTACGCCCAGTAATGAATACGTACAGATTACCTATGAACCCTAGCGGAAAAACAATAAGACAGAATAATGCTACTAAAAAATCCAACCATCCTCCAAATCTTTCTATGACACCTCTGTTTTTCCCATTGTCATTATCAAGCTCGGGAAGTGTAAATGTGATGAGACTATTATATTTTTTGCTTAGATCTCCATCTACGGTGACATATGACCTCTGAGGAACGCCTATTACCCGGCTATTTCCGAATATGGCTATAAGATTTTTATCCGAGCTGATTTTTGTATAGACCTGACCGTCATTACCGGTCTCAGTGGTCATTTTAATTTTCTCCTGTATAGAATCCGGATAAATGATATCGGCACGGGATACTTCTGTCTGACTGCTGTTATCTTTATTTTCTGCAAACTGGTTCCAGTAGACTTTGAAACAATACTCAGTTACGTATTTGTTGAACCATGGGAAACATGCATACTGTCGCTGGCCATCAGAGCTGATGACTCGCACCACAGCCATAACATCCTCGTTTAAGGGTTTTATAGTGAAACTGAATACGGAATCTTCCGGGTTATAGCTATAGCTTTCAATAACTATCGGACCTTCAGCTGGATGAGCTTCGACGGCTGATCCGGAAGCAACATCGGCAGCAGCTTTCGGTTTGTCATCGGCGGCAGGTATGCTCTCAGGTTTGGATAATGTGGCGGATATTGATGCGGCATGTTTCTTACGCGTTTTTTCAGTAGTTTTTGTTCCAGAGCTTGTGGAAACTGCCGCAATAGGTTCGGGCGTCTTGTCAATATTGACAAGTATTGAGTATGCGAAGCCGTCAGATGCCCGGTAATAGACGTCGGTTTCGGGTGGAAGCTGGCTGCGCGAGAGCCTTTCGTTGCATTTGTGCTTCCACACCTCAAAATCTCCACAAGTTCGCGGAATCACCATGAAATAGAGCTTTGTCTCATATTCGTAGGGAGCGTCGGCGCCATCGAAAGAGGCTCGTGTAGTGATACTGCATGCCGCATCGTTTTTAAGAATGGAGATATTCTCGAATGGGTACGGCGTCATTGAGAACGAGGGAAGTTTGTCCTGAATATAAGAGTAGACATCGGTGTTGCCGTTGTAGTGTATCTTGTTATAGAAACCGTTGGCACAGATATCAACACCGTTGGCATTTACCGAATGCTGCAGACTGAAATCGCGTACAGGATATTTGGAGATATTGTTGAAGGCAGGGGCAAACTGAAGGTCTGATATGTTTGTGCCGGCATCGTCAAGACAGACCACGATTGAGCGTGAGCCCGTGTTGCCCCCCACAGGTTTTGAGTTGAACAATACCTCCAGATCACCGCCTTTGTCATGCCTGAGCTGTTCGTAGGCAAGCACAAGACTAAGGATACCGACCACGGCACCCACAACGACCAATATCCGTTCGAATTTCTTGAACATCCGCAGTTATATTTTTATAGCGCAAATTTAGCCCAATTTTACTTCTCACGCAAACAATGGCAGTTAAACCCCTTTGAACTAGCCATATCTGATTTTACGGCAATTGAAATGCATAATCAACCGTAAGAATTACCAGACTCAATTAGAGCCTATGAGGGCGTGTCATGATGGCCCGGATGGGTCTCGTCACGACACGTCCTCGTCGGCTGGTATTGTTTGAATGGGATTATTCTGCCGCTGGGGCGAGCTGCACGGTGAAGTGACGCATGAGAGGAGCCTCCCATGTGATTTTCACGCCACGTGTGATCTCGTTGCGTCGATCGTACACATTCTTGAGAGCCACAGCCACCACGTTCATGTGGTTGTCGGTATAAGTGCGGCGCGGTATGGCCAGACGCAGCAGGTCAAGGCCATTGAAACGGTTTTCGCGTGTCACTGGATCCCTGTCGGCAAGGATATAACCTATTTCACATCCGCGTATGCCCGCTTCGAGGTAAAGCTCTACGGTAAGGGTCTGGGCGGGGAATTCCTCTTTTGGCACATTGGTCAGTATTTTCGACGCGTCAACGAAAATGGCATGTCCACCGGCAGGGCGCTGGTAGGGGATGCCGAATTCATCAAGGCGTTTTGCCAGATATTCCACCTGATGGATGCGTGTATGCAGATTGTCGAATTCGGTATTCTCTTCAAGCCCGACAGCCAGAGCCTCCATGTCGCGTCCGTTCATGCCGCCATATGTCAGGTAACCTTCAAATGGGATTGAGAAGCGTTGTGCCCCCTCTGCCCAGTCCTTATGGCGTGTAGCGAAGAATCCGCCCATATTTACGATAGCGTCTTTCTTGGCCGACATGGTCATGCCGTCGGCCAGCGAGAACATCTCACGTACAATCTCTTTTATACTTTTGCCGGCATACCCCTCCTCGCGGGTCTTGATGAAATAAGCGTTCTCGGCGAAACGCGCGGAGTCAAAAATCACACGCAATCCGTGGCGGTCGGCGAGTTCGCGCACGGCGCGAAGGTTTTCCATCGAAACAGGCTGTCCGCCGGCAGTATTGTTGGTGACGGTTACAATAATGAAAGGCACACGTCCTTTATTGTCGCTCACGGCTTTTTCAAGTTTGTCAATGTCCACATTCCCTTTGAACGGATGTTCGAGCTGGGTATCGCGGGCTTCATCAATAGTGCAGTCAACAGCAAATGCCTTACGGCTCTCTATATGGCCTTTGGTAGTGTCGAAATGGGAGTTGCCAGGCACCACGTCGCCCTCTTTCACAAGGGCGCTGAACAGCACGTTTTCGGCAGCGCGGCCCTGATGGGTGGGAATAACCAATGGAAAACCGGTGATGCGCTCAATCGTGTCTTTCATCCTGAAGAACGATCTGGCTCCGGCGTAGCTCTCGTCACCGGTCATCATGGCAGCCCATTGGCGGTCGCTCATGGCGCCGGTGCCGGAGTCGGTGAGGAGGTCGATATATACCTGTTCGGCAGGTAGTTGAAACACGTTGTAGTGTGCGGCCTTGATCCATTCTTCCCGTTCCTTGCGTGTGCTGGTACGGATAGGCTCAACCATCTTTATGCGCCATGATTCGGCGAAAGGTAATTCCATGATACTTGTGATGATTTAAGGTAATGATGATTCAATGTAAAAACAGAAAGCCAAAACCATGCGGCTTACGCTTCAATGGCAAATGTACTCTTAAATATATATATCTCCAAATAAAACGGAGAAAAAACATACCGCAAAAATGTCTCTATACAATCCTGAATTTCAGAGCACGGGGTGCCTCAAGAATTATCAATATCCGGCACTTTTTAGTGCCGGAGTGCGGTTGTGGGCGGGAGAATGCGTAAATTTGCAGTATGAATTGGCTTGAAAGTCTGTTTTTAGAGCAATCGGCGCTACAGGCGGTCTGCGTGATCTCGGTAATAATCGCTATAGGACTGGGATTGGGCAAGCTACGTGTGTGCGGCATCTCGCTTGGGGTGACATTTGTGTTTTTCACTGGTATCCTGGCAGGACATCTGGGCCTGTCCATCAATCCGGAAATCCTCAAATATGCCGAGGATTTCGGTCTGATGCTGTTTGTCTACGAACTGGGGCTTAAGGTGGGACCGGGATTTTTCAGCTCGTTCCGCACGGGAGGCATAAAACTGAATATGTTGGGGTTAGGTCTGGTTCTGGCCGGTACTGCCGTTGCCATCGGACTGAGTTATCTTATGGCGATCCCTATGACCGACATGGTGGGCATTCTCAGCGGCGCCACCACCAACACGCCGTCGCTCGGAGCGGCACAGCAGGCTATCAGCCAATTGGGACTTCCCGCCGAAGGGGCGGCACTGAGTTGTGCGGTGACTTATCCACTCGGAGTCGTGGGGGTCATTCTGGCTTTTATTGTGGTGAAACAGTTCGTGGCCCGCAAATCAGACTACGAACCTAGGCGCCAGGATGACTCCGACCATACATATGTTGCTGAGTTCCAGGTGACCAATCCTGGCATATACGGCATGTCGTTGCAGGAGATAAGCGCACTGGGGACTACCCAGTTCGTGGTATCACGGATATGGCATGGCGACGAGGTGTCAATTCCCGGACCTGATGACGTGCTCTCAGAGGGCGACCGGGTACTGGTAATCACAAACGAGGAGGAGGTGGCGAAGCTGACTGTGCTTTTCGGCAGGAAGAGCGACCGCGACTGGAACAAACCCGACATAAACTGGGACACACTTGACAAGAACCTCGTGTCGCGTACCATCGCCATAAGCAAACCACAGCTCAACGGGCGCCGCCTTGGCTCACTGAAATTACGCAAACTTTATGCCGTAAACATCTCGCGCGTGTCGCGATCCGGCGTGCGGCTGCTGGCACGCCCCGACCTCATACTGCAGCTTGGCGACCGCCTGACCATTGTCGGCACTCCCGACGCCATCAACAAAGTCGGCGCCCTGGTGGGCAACTCCGTAACAGACCTCAAAGACCCCAACCTGGCCGCAATCTTCATCGGCATGGTACTCTCGCTCATCGTAGGATCCATACCGATCTCCATCCCGGGTATCTCGGTACCCATAAAGCTCGGTCTCGCAGGAGGTCCCATCGTAGTAGGCATACTCATCGGCCGCTTCGGGCCGCAGTTCCATATGGTCACCTACACCACCCGGAGTGCCAATCTGATGCTGCGCGGCATAGGGCTATCGCTATTCCTCGCCTGTCTGGGGCTTGACGCAGGAGGACAATTCATCAATACCATCATGCGCGGTGAAGGCCTAACGTGGATAGGTGCCGGCTTCATAATCACGCTATTGCCATCGTTGGTTATGACCATTGTGGCCATGCGGTGGTGGAATCTTGACTTCGGTACAGCCGCCGGAATGGTGAGCGGAGCCATGGCAAACCCCATGTCAATGACATATGCCAACGGGATCACACCAGGCGACAGCGCACCGGTAGCATATGCCACCACCTATCCGCTGTCAATGTTCGCACGCGTCGTGATTGCCCAGCTTCTGGTAATCTGCTTCATGTAGACAGCCGCAGGAAGCAGAT
Organism: uncultured Porphyromonadaceae bacterium; assembly: GCA_947643665.1. Classification (GTDB taxonomy): domain Bacteria; phylum Bacteroidota; class Bacteroidia; order Bacteroidales; family Muribaculaceae; genus UBA7173. The sequence continues at coordinate 5,446 of CANRWW010000021.1, forward strand.
CACCGTGAGAGCAAGCCTTTAACTTAAGTTATCAAACGGCATATAAAGATTCTTAATGTACGTCAGAAGGGTTGAACTCTGCTGGCACACAGTCTGTTTTATTGTCGAAAACATTGTAAAACAAAAAACAGACAATATGGAATCAATAATCAACACCCATATTCCCGAATTCAAAGTACAGGCATATCACAACGGCGAGTTCAAAACAGTAACCGATAAAGATGTGCTCGGCAAATGGGCAATATTCTTTTTCTATCCTGCCGACTTCACCTTCGTATGCCCTACCGAGCTGGAGGATATGGCCGACAAATACGAGGAGTTCAAGCGCCTCGGCGTGGAGGTCTACTCGGTGAGCACCGACTCCCACTTCGTGCACAAGGCATGGCACGATGCCTCCGACAGCATTAAGAAAATCCAGTATCCCATGCTTGCCGACCCGACAGGTCTGTTGAGCCGCGCTTTCGGCGTGATGATCGAAGAGGAGGGCATGGCCTACCGCGGCACATTTGTCTCCAATCCCGAGGGTATCGTCAAACTTATGGAAATCCAGGACAACAGCATTGGCCGCAATGCCGAAGAATTGCTGCGCAAGGTTGAAGCAGCCCAGTTTGTAGCCACCCACGACGGCGAAGTCTGCCCTGCCAAATGGAAGCAGGGACAGGCCACGCTCAAACCCAGCATTGACCTTGTAGGCAAGATCTAAGGAAGACTGTCCAATAACCGACCTTAAATCCCGGACCGGAGGATATCTTTGTCCGGGATTTTTTTACATCATTTACATAGTTTGCCAAAAACTTTTTGATTATGCTTGACAATACCATAAAAGAACAGCTGAAAAATATTTTTTCCAAGCTCCAGTCTTATATCTCTTTCAGAATGCTCTCGCGCCAGGAAGACGTCCGCTCCGCAGAGATGCTGGAGTTTCTTCAGGATGTGGCGTCTACGTCGCCCAGGCTTTCGGCCGAGGCTGTATATGCCGATACAGACGCTCCGGAGTTCGAGATCTTAAAGGAGGGAGCCGCCACTGGAGTAAAATTCTGCGGCATACCCAACGGACATGAGTTTTCCACCCTGCTTCTGGCAGTGCTCAACGCCGATGGCCAGGGAAAAAATCTGCCTGATGCTGCCCTGACAACCCGTATAAAAGCGCTCAAAGGTCCCTTGAGCCTACGCACTTTCGTGTCGCTCACATGTACAAACTGTCCCGACGTGGCCCAGGCGCTCAATGTAATTGCGCTTCTGAACCCTGAAGTAGAAAATACCGTTACCGACGGCGCCGTGGTACCGGGAATGGTAAAGGAACTTGACATAAAGTCGGTTCCCGCAGTTTATGCCGGTGATACACTCGTCAGCGTAGGCCGTATCACACTCGGCGAACTGTTGGCAAAACTTGAAGATAGATGCGGTACTTCCGCATGCGCCAATGATGCGGCTCCAATAGTGCGTGAATACGACGTCACAGTACTCGGGGGAGGACCCGCCGGATGTGCCGCGGCGATATACTGTGCCCGCAAGGGATTCACTACGGCTGTAGTGGCCGGTACGATAGGAGGCCAGGTACTTGAGACAATGGATATCGGCAACCTCATCTCCGTTACCTCAACGACAGGACCGCAACTTGCCGCCAATCTCAAGACGCATATGGCAGCCTATCCTATCGAACTGTTTGAGAACCGCACTGTCAACAGTGCCAGTGTGGAAGGATCCGCCAAAGAACTACGCTGCACCGGCGAAACGTTCAGAAGCCGCGCGCTGATCATCGCCACCGGCGCCGGATGGAGACAGCTTTCCGTGCCTGGCGAATCGGAGCACGTGGGTCACGGAGTGGCGTTCTGCACCCATTGCGACGGTCCGTACTATGCAGGCACCCGTGTGGCTGTGGTGGGAGGAGGCAACTCCGGTATAGAGGCAGCAATTGACCTGGCAAGCCTCTGCCCGCATGTAGACCTCTTTGAGTTCACAGACTCCCTGAAAGCTGATGTGGTGCTCCAGAAAAAATTGGCCACTCTCACCAACGTTGACATACATCTCTCCTCGCAGGTAGAAGAAATCGTAGGTGACGGCAGGAGCGTATCAGGGATCAAGGTCAAAGACCTCATATCGGGAGAGGTATCGGTCTATCCCGTGGCCGGGGTTTTCGTGCAGATCGGCCAGAAGCCTAACAGCTCGCTCTTCAAAGGACAACTGGCAATCAACAAAAGTGGCGAGATAGAAGTAGACCGCAGCTGCCGTACCGCTGTCAAAGGTGTATATGCTGCCGGCGACGTCACCGACATCCCCTACAAACAGGTGGTGATCGCCATGGGTGAAGGGGGCAAGGCTGCACTATCGGCTTTCCTTGATTTCATGCGCGGAGAACTCGGTTGAACCGCAGCAGCGTGCTGTCATGTTTCACCGCTAATATGTGGAGAGCAACAAACTGCACACACCTTTCATATTCAAAAATATAAGCATAATGCCCCGGATCGTAATACAAACCAATCTGGGGCATTGTCAATTTCCTGCCCCCTATAAACTGATGTGCGTCAGTTATTCTTTTGGCGGGGAAGTTCTCTCAGCCATTCTTTCCTCCTTGATTTCATCCCACCGGCGGTTGAGATTCCGGTTCATTTTGTAGCGGCTGATTCCGGTAACACCTTTGAGAAGGTTCAACACCCTGCGTTCGATATTGAAATTCCCTTTTTTGCCGTAGTTCTTGCTGACAAGATTTTGATCGGGCTCAATATCCAGTCTCACCTTGTCAATATTGATATTATTTACCCTGCTTACCAATTCCTGTATCAAAGGTTGAAGTTCCGGAGCCTCCGGTGGCTCATAGATACCGATTTCTCCTGTATCAAATTTTTGGCGAGACCATTTTTTCGCTTCCTTTACCGTGATATACTCCTTGTCAAGCATATATACCTCCGCATATGTGCTTACAAAAAACGGTTCATTGACCATGTTGAACCTAAACATGTCACGCCCCCTGCCGTTAGATTCTATATTGAACGAATATCCTGTCAAATCCGATGGCGGAATTGAATCATCTGCAATATTGTCATAATTGAAACGCACCCTGAAATTTTCAAAATCAAGGTTTTTCCTAAAGAAAGACATTAGATTAGGCACCCATTTCCTGCTTGTCGTATCAGCCAACACATTGACATCGGCAATAACCCTGCCGTTGTTTTTTGTCCATATCTCTGTGGGACTATATCTGCCGCGAAGCGTATCAGCCCCGCATTCTGTATTTCTCAAAGCATCCGGTAGTTTGGCAGAAGGAGCAACACCCACCCAATCCGACCATGAGAAATGGTGATTGCTTACATTGCTTACACTGTCAAGCCCCTGGGAGTTCGTAAATCTGTAATATGACTTGCTTGTCAAGATCCTCGGGATTGACCATCCCTTGAATTTCATCTTTTCTTCCGTAGGCAACATATAATCAACCATCTTTTCCCTGAACAGAAAAACGGTATCGGCATATGTAGTCAAAGTTGAGTATTCACGGACATAAGCCAGCATATGTAACACCTTATATTGCCTGGATTCAACGACTATTTCCGGCAATTCGGGCATATTTTCCTGCAAAAAAATAGTGTCAGCCCCCGCAAACGGCACTACTTTCTCTTGGAAACCCAGATAACGGATTGTGATCGGATAACTACCTGAAGAAATTGAAGGCAACCTCCCGCGGACATCGCTTATGCCTATGGTATTTCCCTGCCGGTCAAATACAGATGCGCTTGACAAAGGCGTACGTGCCACAGAATCAACAACAACGGCATTACGTGTTTGTCCCTCCACCGAATATATGGAGCAGAAAAACAAAATAATTATAATGGCAGACCGTAACATATGGTGCTATTCGGTAAAATACTTGAAATTCGCTTTGCCACTCTTTCCAGCCGCCACATCGTGCAGACCGGTAACCGGCATCGGCAAATATACGAATAACACCTGTTCTTTTATCAGGAATATTACTGGAAGCCAATGGTTTTAACAATAATTTGTTTCCAGATACGAATATTTTGGAATAACTGCCACATCATTCCAATTTGATAAGTTCGGGGACGTAACCTCTCACTTTTCGCGGCGTGTCCTCCCCAGGCAATGCCACTTCGGCATCACGGTCGGAAAATATCATAGCCACGCGGTTTCCTGTTTCAGGATCGTGTTTTGTAACCACCAGTATTTCAGCATCCTCCTTACGGTACCTGTCAAACTCATTGGCACCTCTCCACATGGCAGGATTGTCACGACGGAAATTAATTACGTCGCATACATAATTGAACAGCCTGCGTTCACGGTCATCATGTGCTTTAAGATGGCCGGATGTACGCGACGCGTTGTCGGGTTGCCCACCTTCGCAGTCGCGTGAAAGATCTGCAAATTCGTCGCCATAGTATAGTGTTACAGGACCGGGATAACCAGCCAATATGGCAAAACGTGTCATCAGATTGATTTCATCATCGCCGTCATAAAAATTATCCGCAACCCTCACCCCGTCATGATTGGTCAGGAACAGATTGGGAAGCACATCATCAGAAGAATACCCTCGTTCCACAGGTGAAGAATATACCCTGATCACATCGTCCCATCCATTGTCAAGGCCACCTGACCCTTGTCCGTCCATAGAACCGCTTATCAACTGTTTCCCATCAAAATCAAAAGCGCTTTTAAGACCGCCCTCACGAAAGATTCTTGAACTTATGCCGCCGGCATCGCTCCAGTCCTCCCCAACCATGTAACCGAGAATACCCCACTCCTTGCCCTCGCTGCGTCTCTTTTCACACAACTCTCTCACAGCCCGGGATATCTCACACCAATAATTATGGCCATCCTGGCACAATTGGTATGCCTGGTCGAAACGCCAGCCATCAATATTGAATCTGTCAATCCAATATGTGGCCACCTCCTTGAAGTAATCAAGAGATTCCGGATATTTCACATTTCTCGTTCCCCCTTCCTCCCCACGGTCACTGAGAGCTGGAGTGGAATCTATCCGGAAGCCCGACGGAGATGGGTGGCTGACACCTCCATGGTGGCCGAAAACACCGTCTAAAAACACATACAATCCCCTGTCATGGGCTTTTTCTATAAGTTCCCTCAGATCATCCTCCGTACCGAAATGCGGGTCTATCTTGAAATAATCGTTTGCAAAATAACCTGTAGCCTGAAGTTTTTCACTTTCGTCAGCTTCAGAGCTGTCAAATATCGGTGTAAGCCATATGGCATTTGCCCCAAGGCGCACAATATGGTCAAGAGCATATATCACTCCCTTCAGATTCCCATTCTTACGTTCGCCGGCAGGTCCCCAGAGACGGTCATATCCCTCAGCCCCATCCTCTGCATGGACAAAGGATGCTACCATTACCTGGTATATTGTGAGTGACCGCCAATCGTCATCGCATTTTTTATGTTTCATTTCCATAAATCATAGTATTTTAAGCAAATAAACTGCTGTCACACCCATTTTGTTCAACTAGTCACAGGTATTACCGAACATATCTGACATACTCGCCATATCCTTCACTTTCCATATCCGACAAAGGGATGAACCTCAAGGATGCCGAATTTATACAGTATCTAAGGCCGCCGGCATCGTCAGGGCCGTCATTAAAGACATGCCCCAGGTGTGCGTCACCCTTGGTAGAGCGAACTTCCACCCTATCCATGCCATGGCTCAAGTCACGTCTCTCTGTCACTATGCCATCTCGTATAGGCCTGGTAAAACTCGGCCATCCGCACCCTGAATCAAATTTATCGGAAGAAGAGAACAGCGGCTCTCCCGTTGTTACATCCACATATATCCCTTTCCGGTGTTCATCCCAATATTCATTGTCAAAAGGAGGCTCAGTGGCGCCTTTCTGTGTCACAGCATATTGGATGGGGGTCAGCCTGTCTTGCAGTATTATGTTTGATACCTCAGGTTTATCGGCATTGCGTGCAATGTCAAATAATTTGGGATTGATATGGCAATATCCTCCGGGGTTCTTTTCAAGATAATCCTGATGATAGTCCTCAGCCGCATAGAAATTAGCCAAAGGTTCTACCTCCACTGCAAAACTATCGCCGTAACGCAACCGGTAAGGCTTCAAAGCCTTGTCTATACAATCAGCCTGGCGGCTGTCTGCGTAATATATACCTGTACGGTATTGTGTGCCAACATCGTTACCCTGCCTGTCCACAGACACAGGATCAATAGTGAGCATATACAACCCGACCAATTCCTGGAGATTGATTTTTGCCGAGTCATAAGTCACTTTTACTGTCTCGGCAGCCCCTGTACGTCCGGTGCAAACCTCCCGGTAACCCGGTTCAGCAACTTTGGAATTGGCATAACCCGCTTCTGTTTCAAGCACACCGGGAACAAGACTGAAGAAATGTTCCGTACCCCAGAAACAGCCGCCTGCGAAATATATATCCTTGCTTTCTTTCATGTTGTCGGTACTCCCATCATTGGATTCGGACGATGACGTATGCGCGGAGCATGAGCCTCCTGCCGCCATGCACAACACACCGGCAAACGGCACGAAAAAACATTTCATCCTTTTCAACACTGCCATCATGCAATATATAACGGACGAACGCCTTGTATTGTTGGCAGGTATAAATTAATTGCGCTGTGCAGGAATAGATAAATCCATGTCCTTGCACAGCGCGTCATATGTTATCCAGGCAAGCCCTGCAACAGGCGCCGTATACCTGAAATCAATGTTCCTTGAAAAGCGTACGGATAGAACCGATGGAGGAAAGCACGGAACTTGCCTCATAGGGGATATAGACCGTCTTGTTGTCCTGGCCTGAGGTCATTTCACGCAAGGTATCTATATACTTCATGGCAAGCATATATGTGGCGGGATCTGTTTTTCCAGCCGCGACCGCTTCCGCTACACGGCGTATGGCTTCAGCCTCCGCTTCCGCATTAAGGATTATGGCACGCGCCTCACCTTCAGCGCGCAGAATTTCCGACTGTTTGTGTGCCTCGGCCTCATTGATGCGCGATGCTTTCTCTCCCTCTGAACGCAGGATCAGCGACTGCTTCTCTCCCTCGGCATTCAGGATCTCGGCACGGCGGTTTCGCTCGGCCTGCATCTGCTTCTCCATTGCCACACGCACACTTTCCGGAGGTGTTATATCCTGCAGCTCCACACGGTTTACCTTTACGCCCCATTTGTTGGTGGCATCGTCAAGAATGGCCTGCAACTTAGTGTTGATCGTATCACGGGATGTGAGTGTCTCGTCAAGTTCAAGCTCGCCAATGACATTACGCAGCGAAGTCTGTGTAAGTTTCTCTATGGCGTTAGGGAGATTGTCAATCTCATATACGGCCTTCTTGGGATCGGTGATCTGGAAATAGAGCAACGCATTGATCTCTGTTGTCACATTATCGCGGGTGATCACCTGCTGGGAGGGGAAGTCATACACCTGTTCGCGAAGGTCAATGACATTAGTAGCCACCGTGCGCACATAACTGCGGCCACCTACGGTATCGGTGCGCCGTGTGTATATGATCTTGGGACGGTCCACAAAAGGTATTATGAAATTAAGACCCGGAGAGAGCACGCTGTGAAAACGTCCGAGGCGTTCAATGACACGTGTTTCCGACTGAGGCACGACCTTTACTCCTGCCGAAATGATTACTATGGCAAGCAATATGATAATGCCAAGGATGATGTAGGTAGTCATAAGAGTATGATTTAAAATGACAAATGATTCATTAGCCGCCGGTGGAGCATCATTCCGGCAACGCCACGGTAAGGATGATGCTGTCGTATGCCGTGACCACTACCTCCGTTCCAGACGGGATTGTGCCGGGCACGGAGGGCGCCTTTACCTGCCAGTTGTCACCGTCAATACGGGCACGGCCGAGCTGGCCGGGATGAATGGCATGCGTCACTGTGGCACGCCTGCCTAGCAAAGCATCCATGCCTGTACGGGCTTTATGTATTTCCGTACGTGCATGCCAGCGTTTGAAAAGCGGAAGGAAGACAAGATATGCGACAACGCTCAGGAGAGCCATCACTACGACCTGCCATGTGAGATCCAACCCGAGAAACGCACAAGCTATGGCGCCTAACGCACCTACCGACAGGCAAAAAGCCCACATCATCTGCGTGATGACCTCCAAAACGATAAGAACTGCGGCAACTATAAGCCACACAACCCAGATTTCCATGGTGTTATTAATTTTCTTTTCGCAAATATAGCGATTTTGGACATATTTTCCAAGAAAAATACATAAAATTTATATAACCGGCATTGTACATACCGTCAACATGGAGGCTGGCTTAAACGAAAGAAAAGCTAACCGGCATTTGCCGGCGCCACCTTGTCGCCACCACCGATCCAAGTGAGACGGTGCCATATCTTTTCAAGCGGCCCTTGCCTGTGATGTCTCAGCCATTGCTTGCAAAATATAATCTGGACAATAAAAATGGCAATCCCGATGAGCATGCTTAAAGTATAGCCGCAATGCGGTGCCAGATACAGGCCGAACGGGAAATATATGAACGCACTGATAACCGATTGTGAAATATAGTTTGTAAGGCTCATTCTGCCGTACAGGCGCAACGAATGTGAATGGCGCCCGAACGCCGTTTTCCTGTATACAATTACAAAGACGGATACCAGCACGAATGTGAACGACAATTTCTGCCACATGTCAAATATCACGGCCAACTGCATGGATACCACATCTGTGGAGTCCTTAAGCATATCGGAAATGAAATAAAACGGCACAAAAAGAAACCCGGACAGAACCAGTATATATATCCAGTAGCGGATATCGGTCATATCCGAGTCGAAAAGGCGCTTGCGTCCGATAAGGAAACCCAACAAGAAAAGACCTGCCGTCTGCGTCATGCGTCCGGCATTGACAGCCCACAGGAAGCTGGCCTTCTGGCCCAGACCGATATTGCACTTTATGAACTCAACAAAATTTCCCGATTCCACCACTTCCGCCACAGCCTCATACATGGCACCTACATTCTGGTCCGGCACCTCATATCGCGGATTCACCGCCATATTGAACATTTCAATCGGTTGCATCAAAAACAATACAGCCAGGACACCTATCCACGTGTCGCTCCACCTACGTACCGGCACCAACACAATCCCTACCACCGCAAACAACAGCAGCACATCACCGGCAGGAAAAAAAGCGGCATTCAAAGTGGCGAATCCCGCAAGAAGCAACAGGCGCCAAAGGAATCTGCCGCCGAAATCCTTACCTCGAATTTCCTGGTTATGATTATGGATATAAAACGTGAAGCCGAACAACAATGCAAAAATGGCATAGGCTTTCCCGGAGAACAGGAAAAACACCACATCAAACACGATTTTGTCAAGTTGTGCAAGCCATCCCCAAGTCTCAGCCGGATATACCGGGAATATGAAATGCTCCAGATTATGCACAAGGAGGATCGCCAGCACGGCAAACCCTCTGAGAGCATCCACAACCTCTATTCTCGGGGTTCTTATAAGTTTTTATCCATAATTTAACCGACGTTTATATTCATAGAATACAAAGATACTGTTTTCCAATGAATAAAAAGCTGTCCGGTAACGTACCCCCCAAATAAAAGCCGCATGATGGATACTTAAAAAAATAATTTGTAACTTTGCGAGCCATTATATATCCACCAACAGGTAGGATAGATCTTTTCTTGCTATGGTAACATAAATTTGCCGGTAAAATTAACGCACACACAAATTAACTTGCCGAATTTCAAGAACTACACATATTCATTTATAAAAAAACACATTGCAGAATGAACATCCTTCACACAGCTGCGTTATCCATCTTATTTGCAGTAATGCCAGCAACAGCAGCCACTTACCGCGGTTCATGCGGAAACGACGCATCCTGGACACTTGAAGACCATACTTTACGTATTTCCGGTTCAGGCGCCACAACAGATTTCATCAGTCCCGGAAACATTAACGCGACATATCCCGGATGGCATAAACACAAAGACGATATTTACCATGTAATAATAGAAGACGGCATAACTTCAATCGGCGATTTCTCATTTTACAAATACAACAAACTTGAATCCGCTATCCTGCCTGAAGGGTTGACAAGAATCGGAAATTTCACATTTTCCGGATGCTTGTCGCTAAAAGGCATAAAACTGCCTGAGACCACAGAAACCATCGGCGATCCGTTACTGAATTACAATAACAACGGTTTCAGTTTCTCCAACTGCCAGAGCCTTGAAGAGATAACCCTCCCCGAAGGCCTCAAGACAATAAGCGGAGGATCATTCAACGAATGCCCGTCGCTTACTAAAGTAACCTGGAATGCCATCAACTGCGAAGCCGACGTTTTTGATCCGGTAGCCCGCTATACCGGCATTTTCGTTGGTAGCTCTGTCCACAGTGTGACATTCGGGAAAAACGTAATCTCAATTCCGGCACACTCCTTCCGTGATGTGAGTTCGCTGTCGGAAATAAATACTCCCGGCACTATAAGCTACGTCGGATATATGGCTTTCAACAAGACCACCTGGGAAAATATGCAAGAATCCGAAAAAACCATCTATCTGGACAAAGCGGCCTATTTATATAAGGTTGACGAATATGCTGTCGAGCCTATCGCGGTTACGCTTGATCCGGGAACAAAAAGCATCACCGACCGAATATTCGAGAACAATGAACGCCTCGAAAAAATTGTCATACCCGAAACGGTGGACCGCATCGGCAACAAATCATTCATCGGGTGCAGCTCCCTTACCGAAGTCGAATGGAATCCTATAGGGATACAGCAAATCAGAGACTACGAAGGATCCAAACTTTTCTCCTCAGCACTCAGATCCATCAAATTTGGAGACAAAGTTGAAATGCTTCCTGACAAATTCCTCTCAGGCTGCACCGCACTGAAAGAGATAACACTGCCGGCATCACTGAAAACAATCGGACAAAACGCATTCGAGCAATGCAACAGTATAACAACGCTCGAAATTCCAGATGGCGTTGAGACGCTCGGCAGGCTTGCCATATACAATTGTGCCAAGATTGAGCAAGTAACAATCGGTGAAGGCCTCAAGACATTCGATTACTATTACTTCTTAGCTGCCTGCCCGAAACTCACCACACTCAAATGGAACGCCGTGCGCACTCAGAGCAAAGAACTTGACTTGTACCATACTTCAGACCGGTGCGGCGCGCCGATAGAGAATTTTATCGTCGGCGAAAAAGTGGATTATATCCCGGGCCAGCTGTTCTTGAACTCAACCACATTGAACAATGTTGTTTTAGGCAGCTCAGTGACTGAAATTGGCAGCGGGGCATTCCGCGGCTGCAAAGCGCTCACAGAAATCAATCTGCCGGAAAGCCTTCTGGCCATTGATGACAACTCTTTCTACAATACCGGTATTAAGCATATCATAATTCCAGGCAAAGTGACACACATCGGTACATGGGGACTGGAAGGAAAGTCAATTACACAGGCCATATTGCTCCCTCTCAAAGCTCCCGAAGGTGGATCTATATCCATTGGCGACGAACTAAAAATGTATGTTCCTGACGTAGCAGCCTACAGCAATTCACCGTTTACCCAATACAGCAAACTGCTTAACCCGCTGGCAATCGCAGACAAAGACTGTTTCACACAGGACGAAGAGGCTGCTGTAAACTTCACCTGCAACATTCCGGACCATACGATGACAGTAACTTCTATGCCCGAACTGGAAAAAGGCCTTGGGGAACACATGGCGATTGTAGAGGCGGAATTCTGTGGGGAAAAAACTTTCACAGCAAAATTCGTATACAACTATTGTATAAAACCGTCGGCAGGTATTGATGCTGTGACCGGCAATGGCTCCTTACATGGAGATGTATATACTGCCGACGGCATACTTGTGCTTAAAGATGCCGATCTGGATCAACAGCTCGCACTTCCCGCCGGAATTTATATAATAAAAACCGGCAACGGCTCCATAAAGCGTATTGTAAAATAACCGATGCCGCACTGAGTAGAATGGCAGTATGTCCTGATTACAGGGGCGCTGTCAGTCATGCTTGGCTCACATCCGGGTTGTCACCCTTTGGCGACGACCCGGATGGATCATTATTACAGCCCCAAAACATATTTTTCTACCATAGGCATCAGATGGAAACAGAAACACCCGTGGTAAGCGAGCGAGGCATCACCGGACCATAAATGTAACCTGAGTCGCGGTCATGCCCTTTGTCGAAATCGCGCTGGTAGGAATTGAAAATATTGGTCATGCCGGCAGACACATCAAGCGAAATGCGGCCAAGCAACCTGAATGTATATGTAAAACGTAGTGACGCGTCGAAAAACGCGGGAGTGCGCACAGCCATGTCCACCGGAGTACCGGAACCTGCCAGATGCTGCACCGTCATAGGACCTGTAAGTGTTCCAGACAGCATGGCTTTAAGTCGGTGTATTATCTCCCAGTTTACGGTAAGGTAACCGTAAATGTCGGGGGTGCGGAACATCCTCTTTTCAGGGGCTACTGCCGGATTGTCGCTCCACACTTCCGGCCTCTTATATCGGCTCCGCTGCAGAGTCACGCCAGCCTGCATATCTAAATGGCTTGAGAAAAAAGCCTTTGCCTCCAGGTTAAGACCCATGACACGGGCACCGGAGCCGTTGTATCGCTCCAAAACCGCATTTCCAAGTGCGTCTTTGCCTTCAAGCTGACGGAGAGCGAATACATCACGCAGGTCAGTAAAGAATCCCTCCACAAGAATGTTTGTCTGTACATTGCCGAACCGCTGATACATGTCTGCCGAAAGGCTCACACTCTGTGAACTTTCCTGTTTAAGACCCGGAGCAAGGATTGTCACTACACGCTCCCCTCCTACAATTGCCACATGGAAATCCTCGTCATAAGCCTGTGGCGAGCGGAATCCGGTAGAATACGACGCCCTGAAATTAAAATTGGCAGATGGATTGAAACGCACATTGACACGAGGCGATACTATCGCTTTCTTTATCATTGAATGTTTGTCTATGCGTGCGCCAACAAGAAAACCGAACCGCTCGTCGCGCCATTCATTTTGCAGATACGCGCTGTATATGTTTACCTGCTGCAGGATATCATGGTCATAGCCTAAGGTCACATCATGCAAGCGGTTGAAAGAATATTCCACACCACCCACAAACTCTGCGGGCATGAACAGGAAGCGATCCATCGGATGGGTCCATTGGCCGCCCGCAGTTACAACGACATCCGACGTGCGGCCATATGCATCCGGATCCATCTCAGATCCGTAATAGCTTTTACGCCGTGTGCTCTGCATGGCGGAAAATATCGAAATATGGTCGCGACGCTGCCGTACCCACAGGTCATACGTGGCTTCAGCCGCATGTATGTTATGGTCTGCTTCCTCGGCCACCATCGCCATATGTGGCGGTTCACCCGTGTTATCCCCTCCGCGGCGGTATTCATGGGTATTGTGATATTCAAGCGTAAGGCGCGACGAATCACCCGGACGGACAAAAGTGCGCGCGCCTATGGTCTGGCTTTTCAATAACGCTATTTCCGTAAAGCCGTCCGCATCATGGTCATATCCGTCGCGGTAACGGCTCTGGCCATATACCATGATTCCGGCTTTATTGTTATCTGTGACCACCGAGGCATTGACAGTGGTATTGTTTTCCAGGCTCCCGGAAATGCCGATTGAAGTCAACGTATGCGACAGCTGGGCTGAATTTGCCTGTGGATCCTTTGTGATTATGTTGATGGTTCCACCGATGGCAGACGAACCGAACAATGCCGATCCTCCTCCACGCATCACCTCAATACGGTCTATCATATTGGCAGGTATATGCTCAAGGCCATACACCCCTGCCAATGCGGAAAACACAGGACGTGAGTTCATCAGTATCTGTGAATAGTGCCCGTCAAGCCCGTTGATGCGCACTTGGGTGAAACCGCAGTTCTGGCAATCATTCTCCACACGCACGCCTGGCTGGAAATCCAGCCCGTCTGCCAGCGAGCAGGCGCCGATGTTACCGAGCAGTTTTCCAGAAGTTATATTCACCAGGGCAGGGCTTTCTCTCCTCCTGGTTTCAGTCTTTGAAGATGTGACCACCACCTGGTCCAGCATAAACGCATCAGGGGAAAGCCGGAAATCAAGTTTTGCGGTTTTGCCGGTGGCCACATCGGCGGTGGCTTGACCGGCGACGTAACCTACATACCTCGCTTCAATCTTATAAACCCCGGGGGCAAGATTGCTGAAAGCATAATTGCCATCCTCATCGGCGACACATGCCTGTGAGGTGCCCGAAATAGTAATATTGCAATATGAAAGCGGACTTCCGTTCTCTGTGTCAGTCACTTGGCCGGATATGCTGCCGGCACCGGCAGAAGATGCAAATACATGCATCGTCAGAGCCATGGCAAAAGCCATGACTGCGGATATCATTCTGTTAGTCATGTTTGGTCTATTGTTCAGCGGCCACCGGAGCATATGTCCGGCAACCATAAGCCTGAAAGACCGGTGAAACTACTGGCATTTCAGGCGATCGTTAAAAATGGGATGTTATAAAACAGGAATTACCGGCGATGAGTGCATGTCAAAATCCTAAATTCCGGACTGCACACTGCCTTGTTTTTCGCCAGGATGCGGAGGGTGGTGCCTGGATGGCCAACCTCACCCTCTTCAATGTTTTTTAACAATAGACCGGAGGAGCACGCAACGAGATCAGATTCTCCCGCGCGACAAAAGATGTAGGTTTATAAAGGCACTCTATTGAATATGCCTGTGTTTCCGGGGCGGATAGCTCAAGGACAGCCGTGCCCTGGAAAGCTGCCACGGCGGCATTGAAGCCGGCGATCTGGTCGAATGAATTATGTGTGTGCCCATGCCCCGACGAAGGCAGGTAGGGGTGGGAGTGGGTTACAGTGCCATAAGTTCCATCATTGTGTGTATGTGTGAAGACTGTGTTCGAGAATATGAAATTCACGAACACCGCCATCATCAGGACAACCAATATGGAACGTATTCTTTCCTTCACACCATAAAACGGTCAGAATTTACGGTGCAAAATTACTACTTTTGCAAAAAAGTCCAACACAATCATCAAGGAATCGAAAATCCGCGGGATAAAAAATTTGTAAGTTCAAGACAACCGATAAAGAAAGTATGACGGAAAACAATATAATAATCAGGCGTATATGGATCGGAATAAAATCCGTATCCACCGGTGTGGGTCAGGTCATGTTTCAGCAAAGCGCAATCACCGGCCTGATTTTCCTTTGCGGCATTTTCTGGGGCTCATATGAGTGCGGCACTCCTCAGGTAGCGTGGGGAGCGCTGGCAGGTACGATTGCCGCCACCTTGGCGGCATTTCCCGTGAATACAGGCTGTTCCGAGGGGAGATCAGGGCTATGGGGATTCAACGGCACACTTGTGGGATGTGCCTTCCCCACATTCTTTGCCCCTACCGTCTTTATGTGGTGTTCGTTGGTGCTCTGTGCAGTGCTTTCCACATGGGTGCGCGCAGGGATGAACAATGTCCTGGGCAAGTTTCATATCAATTCGCTGACTTTCCCGTTCGTGCTCCTCACATGGATCTTTCTGCTCGCCTCACGAGTGATGGATAGTCTTATCCCGTTGAATGCTGCCGCACCGGTATCATCTCCAGACGGATTCTCCATGGCATCGCTCGCCATATATTGGCTGAAAGGCATATCGCAGGTTTTTCTCATAAATTCATGGATCACCGGAATATTGTTCCTGATAGGACTTGCGGTATGCAGCCGCATGGCTGCCGCGTGGGCAATGGCCGGATCTGCCATAGGTATTGCAATAGCCTTTCTCTTCGGTGCCGATGCATCTGGAATAGAAAACGGACTGTTCGGGTTCAGTCCCGTATTGACGGCTATCGCTGTGGGGTGCGTTTTCAACAAGCCCGGCCTACGGTCTGCCATATGGACCATTTTCGCCGTTATAACCACTGTATTCATGCAGGCGGCCACAAACGCGTTTTTATCCACATGGGAACTGCCGGCATTGACCGCACCGTTCTGTGTGACAACCTGGATGTTTCTTCTGCCAGCCTGTATCAGCAACGGGAAGTTTTGCAAATAGCGCCGGCAAGCTCCCTAATCACAGGGAGATCGCAGTTGTGGAGCCGGCTATGTAACGTCACCATCGGATCCACAACCGTCATATCTTTCATTTTTAAAACAGCATCGCAGATCAGTCTTCCCGCCGCAGGTGCCCACGAACCATTCTCCATGACACCGACCACACGATTGCGGAAATTTTTTCTTGCCAGATGGTCAAGGAAAGTATGCATGGCAGGGAAAACAGAGCCGTCATATGTAACCGAACAGAGCACCATATGGCTCATACGGAACGCCTCAGCCACGGCATACGACACATCATGACGCGCGAGGTCAAACAGCACGACTTCACCGGCATCCTGCTCACGAAGCATCAATGCAAGGCGACGGGCCGCCTCGGCAGTACCTCCGTATATAGATGCGTATGCCACGAGGACACCCCGGGTTTCAGGCTCATAACGGCTCCATTTGTCATAAAGTGTCCAGTAATGCGCAAGATCATCTTTCAACACCGGTCCGTGCAGCGGTGCGATCATATCAAATTTCAGCCCAGTGAGCTTACCCATCACAGTCTGCACGCTTGCGCCGAATTTCCCCACAATATTGCAATAATAGCGACGCGCCTCATCATCCCAACCACAACCCGACGACATGGCAAACGTGCCGAAAGCATCAGCAGAGAAAAGCACCCTGTCTGTCTCGTCTAATGTCATCATCACTTCCGGCCAATGGACCATAGGCGCGGTGATAAACCGAAGGGTCGTATTCCCCAGCGACAACGTATCGCCATCCTTTACCGCAACCGTACGCGGACTGAAATCAATATCGTCAAAGAAGTTTGCCAACATCGCTATAGCCTTTGCTGTCGCCACAATCTTCAGGTCGCTATAACGCATCAGCAGCTCATGTATGCTACCCGAATGATCCGGTTCCATATGCTGGACAATAAGGTAATCCGGCATCTTGCCTTCCAGAGCCTCCCCAAGCGCCGCAAGCCAGTCGCCACACCTGCGTATATCCACAGAATCCACTATCGCGATTCTTTCATCTTCAATAAGATAAGAATTGTACGATATTCCGTTGACCAAGGGGTATTGCCCTTCAAACATATCCAGATTGTCATCTTCGGTTCCAATGAACCTTATATTACGGGTAATAGAAACCATAGCGCTAGCTTTTGCATTAAAATTCAGGTACAAAATTAAACAAAGTTTTGAGTATATTTGCAAAATAATAAAAACGATGCTATGATTCCGGAATATTTACAATGGCCTGATAATGTGAACTGCGCCATAACAGTATGTGATATGGACGGTGTGATCCTGTACATGAACGACCGCGCAAAAGAGACATTCGCCTCCCATGGCGACCTCATAGGCAAGAACCTGTTTGAATGCCACTCTGAAGAATCCAAGGCAAAAATACGCCATATGCTTGCCACTGGGGAAAGCAACGCATATACTATTTCCAAAAACGGACTTCGTAAAGTAATTTACCAGACACCGTGGCGCCGTGACGGCAAGATAGTAGGCATGGCTGAGATCTCCATGGCTGTACCTGAAGAAATGCCACACTACATACGCTAAAACAATAGCAAAGGAGCCGGACACTTGAAATAAAAGACAAAGAAATACTGTTTCAATGAACACCCGCGAGGTTTGGATTGTCTCTTAAATAGGCACTGCATCATACTGATCAACCCTTCATGTGCCTCGCATCGGAATAAAATTTGTCTTTTTAATATATTCATCATGTCTGCCCAATTCGTCATGCCCCTTCTATTGATTGTCGGCCAGAAGCCTATAGATGTTACACGTTTCATCGGCGACAGCGACGGCTTCTCCTATGCAATCGCGCAGTTTATCATGAACATAGTAAACTGGCTGCTTGGGGTTGTCGGTCTTGAGAAGAATACAACCGTAGTCACTTTCATGTATGCCGTAGTCGTGCTTGGGGTAGCGATCGTGGCAGGATGGATAGTGCAATGGATAGTGCTCAAGGGGGTAAAGGCCATAGCCCACCGCTGGGATTCAGACATGTACCATGCCCTGACCAACGTAAGGTTTTTCCATAAAATCTGCCGTATAATTCCTCCTGTAGTATTCCTCATCCTCATACAGTTCACTCTCTCAAACCATAACGCCCTTTCCAATATCCTTACACGGATCACATTGGTCTATATCACTTTCGTAATGGCAATGGCGCTTTCGGCACTGGTAATGGGCATCTGGCAGCAGATCAACACCCATGCCAACAAACGAAAACTGCCGCTCAACGGGATAGCACAACTCATAAAAGGGATTATTTGGATTATCGCAGTCATAATATTCGTGGCGATAATACTTGACAAGTCACCGGGAAAACTTCTGGCTGGGCTAGGAGCATTCGCCGCCGTGCTGATGCTTATTTTCAAAGACAGCATACTCGGAGTGGTGGCAGGAGTGCAGCTCTCTGAAAACGACAGCCTGCATGTGGGAGACTGGATAAAAGTAAACGGCACGGATGCGAATGGCACTGTGGAAGAGGTATCGCTTACAGCCGTAAAGGTGCTGAACTGGGACAAGACAACCACTACCCTGCCCCCATATAGCCTCATAAGCTCAGGTTTCACAAACTACCGCACGATGCAGAAGAGCAATACACGTCGCATATGCCGCAGCTACATGATTGACGCCGACAGCGTGGTGCCGGCCAGTCCGGAAATGCTTGAACAGATACGCAAAGTCCCGTTCATGGATGACTACATAACAAAGAAACTCGCACAGAAAGCGGCAGGCAAGATTGCCGACGTAAACAACCCCGACGGACTTGCGGACGGAACAATAGACACCAACCTGGGCCTTTTCCGCGCATACATGAAAATGTGGCTTGATGCCAACCCGCACATAGCCCATGACAGCGACTGCTTCGTATCCACTCTGGAGCAGACCCCCACCGGCATACCATTCCAGGTATATTGTTTCACTGCCACTTCAGCATGGTTCCCATATGAGGCCATACAAGACACTGTATTCGAAAACCTCGCCGCAATGTTGCGCTTTTTCGGTCTTTATACATTCGAGAATCCTTCTGGCCGCGACACGATAATTGACGGTTATCTCAGCCCTGGCAAAAATATTGACACGGTATTCGGTGTCCCCTACCCCTTCTTCAACGGTACCGGCGCACCGTCGCTCCGTAATTCGCCCGGCAATCCCACGGCACAGCCACAAATGCCGGCACAACCCGGCTCTAATCAGTCACGCCCCTGACGAAGAGAAGCATAATCCTCTGCCGACAACCGGTAGAAGCAGAACGTGGTATCGGCTCCTGTGAATGACTTGTGTCCCTTCTCGGCATGATGATAACGGAACCCGCACTTCTCGGCCACCCGGCGTGAATTTGAGTTCGCCTCATCGCAACTGATCCATACGGCGGCAAGTGAAAGTTTGCCGAAAGCATGTCTCAGCAAGGCCGCCATAGCCTCCGGAATAATCCCGTTGCCCCAATGAGGTTTTCCAAGCCAATATCCAGCCTCGGCTTCATTATCTTCCATCTCCCTGGAATTGCGGCTGTCTCCGAACAGCAGTCCGCAGCATCCGACCGGTTCCCCTGCCTCTTTTAGCACCACGGCATACGTTTCAGGTGCGGAAAACACATCGCGTATCACCACACGGCTATATTCCACAGACTCATGCGGCGCCCATCCTGCAATAGGCCCTACAGCCGGATCAGACGCATATCTGAACAGAGCCGGGGCATCACTGTCCTGCCACGGCCTAAGGACAAACCTGCTTGTTTCCATAACCTCACTGAAAAAAGTGCGGCGTATGACACTTGGGAAATGCCGCATCTCCAGGGCTCGCACCTTAGTGTCTACATCGTCGGCACTGTCAGACGGATCCACAGGCACAGTGTCCTGGAAAATGATACGTCCTTCGTCGCAATGCTCGCTTACCATATGGATTGTAATTCCAGTATACCGCTCACCCGCGGCAACTACAGCCTCATGGACGCGGCGTCCATACATCCCCTTGCCCCCATATTTCGGAAGGAGCGACGGGTGTATGTTGACCATCCGCTCACGGTAACGCTCTATCAGGAATCCTGGCACCATAAGAAGGAAACCGGCCAGGGCAACTACCCCTATATGGTGGCTGTCAAGCAGCGCGGTCATAAAATCCTCGTCGTTGATCCCATCTTTCGGCACCACCTTCACAGGCACTCCATACCTGCCGGCACGTGCTATAACACCGGCATCAGCACGGTTGGTCACCACAAGCGCCACCTTGGCACCGCATGGCACCGCTTGAAAATGCCGTATTATATTCTCGGCATTCGTTCCCTCTCCGGAAGCGAATATAGCTATGTTCTGGTACGTCGTTCCTTTCTCCATATATTGTGACGCTTGTTTAATGCTTTTATGCTCCAAAATTAAACAAAAAAGCCCGATTATCAATCCTCACATCACCTCTTCGCAAACACTGACCGCCGATCAAATGTATTTATCTAGACATACTTGATTATCATCCAAATATTTTTTGTAACTTTACGTTTAGCATCTTCTCATGAAATTTAGATCGTATGACGTTGATGTTGATAACTTATAGCAAGCAACAGAGCATACACATGGACAAGAAAGAAATATTTAACAGAATAGAATATGTGGTGGCTTGTATCGGGGCTTTTGCACAGCGATACAATCTCTCCAACCAGCAGGCATATGCTTATCTGCGACGTTTTACCGGCATTGATTTTCTTCTTGACTGTTACGCCGCCGAACACACACTCTCTATTGACGATGCTGTAACAGACCTCCAGATACTTTGCAACAGGAAAGGAGGAAAGATATGACCCTGCTCTATCACGGTTCCAACGTTGCCATTGAACAAATTGACCTCTCTCGAAGTAAACGAGGCAAAGATTTTGGTCAAGGATTCTATCTGAATGCCAATCCCGAACAGGCGATGGCAATGGCAATCTGAACGTCCCGTTTTATGAACGAAGGACAACCGACATTGTCATGCTTGAGTTTCATGAAGACGAAGCATTTAAAACTGGATTGAATATAAAAACCTTTTCCGAGTATTCTGTGGAATTGGCTGAATTCATAGTTATGAACCGTAAAAACAATTCAGACATACCGGCGCATCCATACGATATTGTAATCGGCCCTATCGCAGATGATACAGTCGGTGTACAGATTCGCCGCTACACAATGGGGTATATGTCGGCATCTGCCTTGGTAGAAGAATTAAAATTCAAGGGAGACCATGCAATACAATATTTCTTTGGCACCACACGTGCCATAAACTTTCTTAAAAGGATTGAGTTATGACACAAGACATACAGTTTCAGATAGAATGTCTCGCCACTGAATTGACAGAGATGTTGATGAATGAATATGGCTGGGACATCCGCCAGGCTCTTGACGAACTTTATTCCTCAACAACATTCGCCCGACTCAACGATCCCGAATGTGGCCTCTATTATCAGGGATCAGTTTACATCTTCCAGTTCCTCAAGTCCGAAATAGAAACAGGAAAAATCGCATAAACCCACACAAGTTCGAGGCTTGAACTTGCAGTTTTGAAATTATATTCGTAGTTTTGCCAAAACATCAACACAATCATTCAAATTCAAGCCTTTTATGAACGGACTTATCAGGAATATTGCCATCTGCATACTGGCAGCTACAGTTTCCCATGCTGCCGGCGGTTTCGACCTCCGGGTGAAGATTGAGACGGAACGGAGCCGGAGCGCGGTGGCGGGTCTTTTTCCGGAAGCCACTTACCCGAACGGATGGACTATCGCCAAAGGGGTGTGGCATCAGTACCGGTTCAAGGATCTTCCTGACGAATCAATACAGATCAGGTATGTGATAGACGGGAGCCAATGGGCCACGGATATACCGGAACCGACAGACAGTATCACCATACGCATCCCGGATGTTATGCTCATGCAATCGCTGTCGGAGGTGACTGTGCAGGCCGACCGCCAGTATATGACCGATGACAAAAGCGTGTATGTGCCGTCAAGACGCGACAAAAAAATCTCTTCCTCAGGCACACGTCTGTTGCAGGCAATGGCGATACCCTCACTGGATGTAAACCCTGAAAACAACGTGGTCACTACGGCCGCCGGCGAGGG
This sequence comes from uncultured Porphyromonadaceae bacterium, assembly GCA_947643665.1. Lineage (GTDB taxonomy): Bacteria > Bacteroidota > Bacteroidia > Bacteroidales > Muribaculaceae > UBA7173. The sequence continues at coordinate 27,609 of CANRWW010000021.1, forward strand.
AGTGGCGATATATATTGACCATGTTCCCGCATCAAAAGAAGAAATCGCCGGGATGCGCACTATGGATGTGGCGAGGGTTGAGGTGTTCGACTATCCTAAAGACCCGCGTTTCTCAGGTGCGCGCCATGTGGTGAATTTCGTAATGCAGAAGTATGAGTACGGCGGATATACACGGGTGGGAGCCGCCCAGACTTTCGTCACGGATATGGGATCATATTCCGTGAATTCAAAGATGGTGTGCAAACGCATGACCTACGATCTGGCCGGCGCATTCAACTATTCGCGCGACACCCACACAGGAGAAACGTCTGTTACCGATTATATCTTTCCCGATATGCATGTGACACGCGACATGGCCACAGAATCCTCCCTTGACAAGCAGCATGGAGGTAACGCCTCCTTCCGCGCGCTATACAGAAACGGGGCTACGGTGATCTCCAACACCGCAGGGGTTGTAATCACAAAAACACCCGGCAATTTCCGACGCGATGCCACATCGTTCACCCCCGGTGTATATCCTTCCGATATCTCGCTCACGCAATCAGACAAAAGCGGTCTTTCCCCATCCTGGGAAGGATACTATATGTTCACGCTTCCGAAAGAGATCTCGCTATCCATGCGGCCAACTGCGTCATATGGCCGCTACAGGCGCGACTATTCGTTTGTATCATCAGGAAACCCCATTACCAACCATGCCACAGACGACGCATGGCAGTACAATCTTTCGACAACGATGCAGAAACAGTTCGGCAACCAAAGTCTTGGACTATCCGTTTCCGGAGGAGGCAACGGCAACCGCATGAATTATGCCGGCACCAATCCCGCCAAAGTCAACACACGGTTCAATTTCGCTGATATCCAGATTGTAGGAAATCTCAGATTCGGCAAACTCTGGATACAGGGAAATGCCGGGGGAGCATATTCCCATACTTCAATCAACAACACATCGAAGACCGAGCTATATCCCCGGTATTTTATAGCGACAGGATACAATATCAACGATAAAAACCGCCTGAGCCTTGCTCCGAACTGTCCCACTGGACAATTCCCATGAGCGAACAAGGCCCCAACACCATCTTGTTAAACCAGATAGACGCCTTGCAGGGTGGAGAAGACCTAAAGACATCACGCTACAATTCCGTTCTGGCACAATATGACTGGATGCCTGCGCAAAAGATCTCGTTCACCATCTTCGGGCAGTTCATCCGTCACACCCGCCCGGTATCAGACATCTATTTCCCTCTGGAGGGGAGCGCTACCCCGGTAATGGTGCAACGGTACGTGAACAGCGGTTTCCTTAACCAATGGAAATATGGCGGTTCGATAGCCTTGCGCCTTCTTGACGGAAATCTGACATGCAAACTGAATGCGACCGGTCTGAATTACGACCGCCGGGGAGTACAGGAATACCGCGGCGATTACCTGCATCTCAGCGCAGAAGCCACATATTCCATAGGAAATTTCTATTTCTCGGGATATTACAGCCACCGAAACAAAAGCATCTCTGCTGTGCACAGAAATGAACGCCCGGAATATTACTACCTCATGGCAGGATGGGGCAACGGCAATCTGCATATATCCGCACGAGCCAACAACTTCTGTCGCACCTCGTGGAACGGCGCACGCAGCCTACTCGTTGCCGAGAGCTACCGAAAAGAGACGCAACTGTCTGGAACCACCTATCACCAATGGTTCAAGCTTTCGGTAAGCTATTCGATACCATACGGCAAAAAACTGTCTGACAGACAGGATGTACAGACCCCAGGGGGAGCATCCTCCGCCATACTCAACTGAAGAGTCCAGACATTCAATCATCCCGCGCCAGATTCCCGGACAATTGCGGAGGAGGAGGGGGCATAATTCAGGGATAATTGTCCAATAATTTCACTGCATGAAATATTGTTAGTAATTTTATGCCGCAGTTAATGATGAAAACAATCTCCTTAAATCCTGTATAGCATAGACATGAAATTATTACGAATCCTGGCAGCTATGGTGATCACTGTAGCTGTAGCCCTCCCCTCTTTTGCAAAAAAATCCCCGAAAACAGACCCTTCCGATACACCGCGGGCATGGACACAGCTCCTGTGGCCCGATGGAGCACCGCATCCAAAGCAAATAAAACCTGATGCCGAAGGTAAGGTGCGCGAGCCCAAAGAGATGGGTGATACCGCAAAGGTGCATGTCTTCCTCCCCGCTCCATCCAAAGCCAACGGCAAGGCTGTGGTATTGTGTCCTGGCGGCGGATATGTATGGCTCGCCATTGACAACGAAGGCTACGGGTGGGTAGACTTCTTCAACGAGCAGGGCATAGCGCTGGTCGTGCTCCAATACCGGCTACCGGACGGCACATGGGAAATACCGGTGGAAGATGTGCAGGAAGCTGTGCGCCTTGTGCGCCGCAACGCCAAAGAGTGGAACATCAACCCCGACGCCATCGGTGTGGGAGGGTCATCAGCGGGCGGCCATCTTGCTTCAACCGCTTCCACCCATTTCGCAAAACCGGTAAACGCCGATCCCGTAAGCTGCCGCCCTGATTTCGCCATACTGTATTATCCTGTAATCAGTTTCCTGCCGCAGTACTCACACGGCGGAAGCCGCATAGGCCTGCTAGGGCCATCGTTCACATGCGAGAAAGAGATAGAATTCAGCAATGAGATGCAGGTGACCCCCGACACCCCTCGCACCATAATACTTTTCAGCTCAGATGACGACATAGTGCACCCTTTCAACGCCCTGCGCTACTATGAGGCACTTTACAACGCCGGGGTACCCGCTTCACTCCATATCTACCCCGAAGGACGCCACGGATGGGGAAGCAATCCCGCTTTCAAATACCGCAAAGCCATGCTCACCGACCTCTCCACATGGCTGTCTGGCTTTTAAATAGCCGCTGTTTCGTTTGCATCTCACGATTTTTCGTTAACTTTGCACTCTCCGTGTGTCCCATCTCTCCACACGGAGAGATTTTTTCATTATATCAGGATATCCTGGCAGTTACTTATTTTATTAAAAATACCAGCAACATCATGTCGATAGACCAGATTATAGCCCAGGGGGTAGCTAATGCCGTAAAAGAACTTTACGGTGTAGAGACCCAGGCAGACCAGATCGTACCCCAGACCACCCGCAAGGAATTTGAAGGCAACCTTACCGTAGTAGTGTTCCCATGGGTAAAAGCAGCGCGGAAAAGCCCTGAACAGGTAGGCAACGAAATAGGCCAGTGGCTTGTAGACAATGAGCCGGCAGTTGACCGCTTCAACGTTGTAAAAGGTTTCCTGAATCTGGTGATAGAGCCTACTTTCTGGTGCTCGGTACTACACCACATTGAAGACACCAAAGATTTCGGTATCACCCAGGCCACAGACCAAAGCCCCTTGGTGATGGTGGAGTACTCTTCCCCCAATACCAACAAGCCGTTGCACCTGGGGCATGTGCGCAACAACCTGCTCGGATTCTCGCTTGCCGAGATCCTGAAAGCATGCGGCAACCGGGTGGTAAAGACCAACATAGTCAACGACCGAGGCATCCATATCTGCAAATCCATGCTCGCATGGCAGAAATGGGGCGACGGCATCACACCTGAAAAAGCCGGCAAAAAAGGGGACCACCTTATAGGCGATTTCTATGTGCTCTTTGACAAACATTTCAAACAGGAGGTCAAGGAGATCATGGAGCGTGAAGGCATATCGGAAGATGATGCCAAGCAGAAATCGCCACTGATGGCCGAAGCACGCGAAATGCTCCGCCGCTGGGAGGAGAAAGATCCTGAAGTACGCTCGCTCTGGGAAATGATGAACTCTTGGGTATATGACGGTTTCGGCGACACATACAAGCGTCTTGGAGTGGACTTCGACAAAATCTATTACGAAAGCGAGACCTACCTTGAAGGAAAAGAGAAGGTGCTTGAGGGGCTTGACAAGGGTATCATGACCCGCGATGCCGACGGATCGGTATGGGCAGACCTCACCGACGCCGGCCTTGACCGCAAGCTGCTCCTACGCTCCGACGGCACATCGGTTTACATGACACAGGACATAGGCACTGCCAAACTGCGTTTCCAGGACTACCCCATAGACAAGATGATCTATGTGGTAGGTAATGAACAGAATTACCACTTCCAGGTACTGTCGCTACTGCTTGACCGCCTCGGATTCAAATGGGGAAAAGACCTTGTCCACTTCTCCTACGGCATGGTGGAACTCCCTGAAGGTAAGATGAAGAGCCGCGAGGGTACAGTAGTGGATGCCGACGACCTTATGGAAGAGATGGTGAACGGCGCCCGTGAGGTTTCACGCGAACTTGGAAAACTTGACGGCCTAACCGAAGCCGAAACCGAAGAAATCTCGGAAATCGTAGGCCTTGGAGCACTCAAATACTTCCTGCTCAAAGTCGATCCCCGCAAGAACATGCTCTTCAACCCCAAAGAAAGCATTGACTTCAACGGCAACACAGGGCCGTTCATCCAATACACCTATGCCCGCATCCGTTCAGTGCTACGTAAAGCCGCCGAAATGCATCTTGAGACAAAAGACTACCCGGCTGTGGTTCCAAACGAAAAAGAGATAGCGCTCATACAGACACTCGCCGACTTCCCTGCCACAGTACAGGAGGCTGGACGCACCTATTCACCTGCGATAATCGCCAATTACGTGTATGAACTGGTAAAACAATACAACCAGTTCTATCACGATTATTCCATACTGAAGGAAGAAGACGCTGCCGTGCGCTCGTTGCGTCTGGCCTTGTGTGATGCCACCTCACGCGTTGTAGCCACAGGCATGGGACTGCTCGGCATACGTGTGCCCGAACGCATGTAAGAAATCCGCTAAACCTTTCGGCGGTTTTTGCATCTAATTTGTTATATCTGGAGTTTGCCACACCTGCGGCAAACCACAAACCCTAAAATTCATAAACAAGTAACATGAATAATTACAATCTCAACTCCTGGTCAAACCAGTATGGAGGTTCACCCGAAGCTCTTGACGCCAAGGTTTCGACCGTAATGAAAAGCGTCTATTTAAAAATGTTCCTCGGTCTGCTAGTGACCGCACTCACCTCCTGGATTGTGGCAGCCACAGCCGGAGGGGACGGAAGTTTCCTGTACTACCTCGCCACCCACCGATGGCTGTACTGGGGACTGGCAATAGCTGAGTTAGGCCTTGTACTTTGGATTTCCGCCGGCTTGCGCCGCATGAGCTCCGGCATGGCCACCGGCTTGTTCTTCCTGTTTGCGATAGTCAACGGCCTCACATTGTCACTCATATTCGTGGCATATTCCTTGCCGTCTATTTTCAAGACGTTTGTAATCACAGCGGGTGTGTTCGGCGCAATGAGTGTATACGGATACTTCACAACCCGCAGCCTCGCCAAAATAGGCTCGATCCTTTATATGGCGCTGTTCGGCCTCATCATCCTCTGCGTGGTAAATATCTTCTGGGCAAACTCCACCCTTGACTGGATAGTAAGCGGCCTTGGAGTGCTCATCTTCATCGGCATCACCGCATGGGACACCCAGCAGATCAAACAGATGGCAGAAGCGGATCCCACCATGGCAAACGGCCGCCTGGCCACACTTGGCGCCCTGAGCCTCTATCTTGACTTCATCAACCTCTTCCTCTACCTCCTGCGTTTCTTCGGCAACAGAGACTGAAACCAACTTAATTCATAAAGATATATGAAAATTTTAAAGCTCTTCGCAGCTTGCACAGCTGCTGTGGCACTCATGACAGGTACCGCCTCATGCGGATCAAAAAACTCCGGTGAAAACACTGACGGAGAGAAGACCGAACTTTCAACTGAACAGCAAAGGAAAATGGAAGCCCTCGAAAAAGAGGTTGAGAATGTCAACAAACAACTCCCGATGGAGCAGGGAAACGGCCTTAAGCTAACAAAAATGGAAATCAAGGACGGATATATGGTTAGCTATGCGACTTATCCGCAGGATGCCGACCTGGAAGTGAGCGACTCTCCGGAAACCCGCCAGGCAATAGTGGAATCAGCAGGAGAATCCGCAATAAGCCGTCTGAAAGCGCTTAACCTCGGTTTGAAATACGTGTACACCGAAGAAGGCACAGACAGCACCACTACAATCACCGTCTCCCCCGAAGAAATGTAATACGCCCCATACATAACCCTATGGCGATGTGTCAGAATCCGGCATATCGCCTTTTTTGTATCCGGGAATTTCGGATACTATGCCTGCTGATACATGAAAGAAACGGAACCGTGTTTTAGAAAACACCCAAAAGACTCACAAATTCTTCGTATATTTACAGCAAAGTAATACAAATATCTTATGGACAGAACGGAAAGCAATACAGTAAGCGTGAAATTTGTGGACTTCTGGCCCACATTCGATGTTGAGCACAACAAGTTTGTGGATGCGCTACGCTCCAAGTTCCATGTGACCGTACTTCCCACCGAAGGCAAGGAAGTGCCAGACCTGCTGTTCTATTCACGTTGCGGCAACGGGAGGCACCTATATTATGATTGCATAAAGATATATTACACAGGTGAAAACGACTGTCCCGACTTCAATGAATGCGATTATGCGCTTTCTTTCTACCCGCTGGCGTTGGGAGACAGGCACCTGAGATATCCGTTGTACATGTTGTATGGGTATGACCAGCTTGACAAACCTGTCGCATTGTCTGACAGCGATGCGCTCGAACGGGATTTCTGCTCGTTGCTTATGCGCAACTCAACCAACTGCGACCCGCAACGCCTGAAAATAATAGATTGCATGGAACAATACCGCCCCCTGGCTTACGGCGGCAGCTTCCGCAACAACACCGGAGGGTGCGTGGCCGAAAAGAAACCGTTCATTTCGCGCTTTAAATTCAATCTGGCGCTTGAGAACAGCCTGGTGGAGGGATACGTCACCGAAAAGATTCTTGAGCCTCTGACGGCCTCTACGGTGCCTATTTATTGGGGGTGCGATTATGTCAAGAAAGAGTTTAATCCAGAAGCGTTCATAAACGCCGGGGACTATGACACCACCGAAGCGCTTACCGCGGCAGTGAAGCGCATTGATAACGATCCGGAAGCATACCTCAAGATGCTGCGCGCCCCAAAACTCCTGAAAGACCTCGCGACAGACTACGATGACATGCTCGCCGATTTTCTCTGCCGTATAGCGTCTGCCAGAAAGAAGCACATTGTCTGTTATGGGGAGCAGAATGTGCTCAGCCGGCGCTCACGCGCTTTCGGCTTGATAAGAAAATCGCCGATGCTCATGAAGGTGTTGTGCCGTCTAGGTAACCGGAAATAAAAACCAGGCTTTCGGCTATTTCACCATTGAAAGGAATGATGCGGGAACCGGGGTAGAGAAATTGAGCAGTTTGCGTGATATGGGATGCACGAAAGAGATCGTGCGTGCATGTAGTGCAAGACGATGTATCGGCGATGTCTTGGCACCATACCTGCGGTCACCAGCTATGGAATAACCGAGGTCATGCATATGGACACGAATCTGGTTCTTGCGTCCTGTCTCCAGTTCCACCTCTACCAGGGTATATCCGTTTGCGCTCTTTATGGTCTTATAATTGGTTACAGCGAGTTTTCCTTCCTGAGGGTTGTCGGTAGAGTATACCAGGAACTGTGAATTTTCTGCAAGATAACTGCGCACCTCCCCTGCCGGCGGGTTAAGTTTCCCCTCAACGACACACACATACTGGCGCTGGCGCACCATATTGTTCCAGTTGTGCTGCAGATGCTCCTTCACTTCCACATTCTTTGCCATTATCATCAGTCCCGATGTATGCTGGTCAAGACGGTGAACTATGAACAGCTTGTTGCGCGGATCCTTGTTTTTGAGATACTGGCGTACGATACTATAGGCTGTACCCTCCTTGATTTTATCGTTACCTACCGAAAGCAACCCGTAACCTTTGTTGATTACTATGATATCATCATCCTCGTAAACAAGCTGCACACGACGGTCGTAAAAGGTTATGAAAGCACGCGTAAGGTTCACTTTGACCTCGTCGCCGGCTTCCAGCATCCTATTGAACTGATGCTCCACACCACCGTTGACCATCACCTGGTCATATTTCAGCAGCTCCTTGACGTTGGTGCGCTTGCGGTCAGGCATGGAAACCATAAGGAATTCAAGCAGCGGCTTGGGTTCCTGGACGGGAAAAGTGAGGATCGTATCGGGGGAGAAGCGGCGCTTTTCCGCTCCTGGTTTCACAACAGGCTTTTTCATCGTTTTACGGGATGATATTATTGTTTTTTACGTGCGCGCGGACGCTTAGGCTTGGCATCTGCGGATGCCACTATCTCCATGCATTCCTCACGTGTGAGCAGAGCTGGATCCGACACAGTCTTGGGGATCTTGTAGTTGCCTTTATTATAGGAAATATAGACACCATACCTCCCGTTCAGGATCTGCAGCTCAGGATCGCCATCAAATGTCTTCACTATCCGGTTTGCCTCGGCCGTCTGCTTCTGTCTTATCAGCTCTATGGCATCTTCAAGAGTGATATGGGCGGGGGACATCTCCTTGGGTATGGAGACAAATTTTCCGTCATGCTTTACATAAGGGCCGAAACGGCCGATAGCCACTGTCACATCCTTACCCTCATATTCACCGATATTACGGGGAAATTCAAACAGCTTGAGCGCTTCTTCAAGGGTAATGGTGCTCACAGACTGCCCTTTGAGCAACGATGCGAACTGCGGTTTCTCGTCAGTGTCTCCACCTCCTCCAAGCTGGATCATAGGGCCGAAACGACCGATCTTGACAGAGACAGGTTTTCCTGTAGACGGATCAGTGCCAAGAAGCCGCTCACCAACCTTATGCTCCATCCGCATGTTCATCGCACTGTCCACCGTGGGGTGGAACTGTGAGTAAAAAGCCTTTATCTCATTGTGCCACGGCAACTTACCTTCTGCTATGTCGTCAAACTTCTCCTCAATGCGGGCTGTGAAATCGTAATCAAGTATGTCAGGGAAAAATTCCGTAAGGAAAGTGTTTACCACCTCGCCGATATCGGTCGGTATAAGTTTGCCACGTTCCGATCCTACAGTTTCCGAACGTGTCAAAGAAGATATTTCACCGTCACGCAGGGTAAGAACCTCATAATCGCGTGAAGTGCCCGTTTTTTCACCCTTCTCCACATATTCACGCTGCTGTATGGTTGATATCGTAGGGGCATAAGTGGACGGACGTCCTATGCCAAGCTCTTCCATCTTTTTCACAAGCGAAGCCTCGGTATAACGTGGAGGCTGCTGGGTAAAACGCTCTGTAGCAGTGACGCTTACAGGAAGCATCTCGTCTCCCTCTTTCATCTGAGGCAGAAGCCCCTGGAGGTTATCATCCGCCTCATCGTCGCTGCCCTCCATATACACTTTGAGGAATCCGTCGAACTTTATCACCTCGCCAGTCACAACAAAATGCTCCTGACGCGCCTGCAGGGCAATATCAACCGTGGTTTTTTCTATTTCCGCATCCGCCATCTGTGAGGCTATGGTGCGTTTCCAGATAAGCGAATAGAGCCGTTTTTCCTGCGGTGTGCCATCTATGGTCTGCTGATCCACATAAGTGGGCCTGATTGCCTCGTGGGCTTCCTGCGCGCCTTTTGACGTGGTATGGTAATGGCGTACTTTCAGGTATCTTTCCCCCAGGTTTCCGGTGATTTCCTTTTCAAGGGCGTTTATGGCGAAAGCCGAGAGATTCAATGAGTCAGTACGCATATACGTTATATGACCGGCTTCATACAGCCTCTGGGCTATCATCATCGTCTGCGACACGGTAAATCCTAGTTTGCGTGCCGCTTCCTGCTGCAGTGTAGAAGTTGTAAATGGTGGTGCAGGCGATTTCTTTACGGGACGCACGTTTACTTCCGAGACGCTGAATGCCGCTCCTATGCAATCCCGGAGAAACTGCTCGGCAGAAGCCTTGTCTGTAAGCCGACGCGAAAGCTCTGCTGTAACCACAGTGCCGTCAGGAGCCTTGAACTCCGCATTGACCCTGTAATACTGTTCCGAGTTGAACTGTTTGATCTCATTCTCCCTCTCCATGATAAGCCTCACCGCCACAGACTGTACACGGCCTGCTGAAAGAGCCGGTTTGATTTTTTTCCATAATACCGGCGACAGTTCAAATCCGACAATGCGGTCAAGCACACGGCGTGCCTGCTGGGCGTCTACCAGATTCAGGTCTATGCTGCGAGGATTTTCTATAGCATGCAGTATCGCCTGTTTGGTAATCTCATTGAAAACAATGCGACGTGTTTTTTCAGGTTTGAGCCCAAGCACTTCGTAAAGATGCCATGCTATGGCCTCACCCTCGCGGTCCTCATCGGAAGCGAGCCATACAGTCTCGGCCTGACGTGCATTTTTCTTCAATTCGGCAACAAGCGCTTTCTTGTCATCAGGAATCTCATACTCCGGCTCGAACCCATTTTCTTTGTCAAGGGAAAAATTTTTCTTCCTAAGGTCACGGATATGGCCGTAGCTCGACATCACCGTAAAATCGGGGCCGAGAAATTTACCGATAGTCTTCGCTTTATGCGGAGACTCTACTATGACGAGGTTCTTAACCATGGTGTTCGCTTGTTGTTACTCCTGATTGAGTATGAATTGGATAATCGGGGACAAAATTACAGAAATTTTATGTATCTCACAAAAACACTGCACGTCACCAACACCAAACCCCAAAATCAAAACGATATATTGAAGCAGTATGTTTAAACCCTTTCATAAAACTTGAAGTAGTGCCAAGATTATGAATTTTATTAATTTTTTTATCTAAAGGAAACCTCTATTCAGAAGCGGTTTTACGGTTCCAGATGTAGCGGTAGTTGAAACGCCGGTTAGGAGCGGTGTCACCAGACACATATAGATCCCTCACATCATCAAGCGATTGCGGATTATCCGCCCATTTGAAATCAAACACTATACTGTCTGCCTGCAACCCAAGAAGTTTACGTGGGATGCTGAGTTCAAGTTCGCATCCTGCCACGGCATATGGAAGATCAGCCACCTTCACCCAACCGGCTTTCGCCTCGTCGTAACGCATAAGTGTTGTTTTCCGGCTGTCCGCAATATGGCGGTTCACGATGAAATCATATCCATTCCATCCGGTTGAGCTGTCATTATCGCTGTCAATAAGCAGAAGCATCCAGTTCGGATCGGAAGATGGCGTAAGGGCGCTGTCTGTCAACGCATAAAAATAAATGTCGCGCTTACCCACAGCAACTTTCAACTCCACAATGTCGTTGCGCCCGGTGGTATCTGTGTAGTGGTGTCCGGCATAACCGTTGTGGTCACGATGCCATATGTCTCCTCTGGTATCAAAATAATATGATGCCACTTCATTCCAGTCATTGAAACGGCCGTCCACAGCCATCCTCCGTATGCCCGAATGTTGCGGAACAGGGCGCGAACCTTTGTAACGCCGTATATTCTGAGCCATCTGCATATAGTAATTGTCGGAACAGACACCTTTGGCAGGCTGGATGGTACGGTTGAACTCGGCGTTGTACTGGTCCACGAAATAAAACGTGTTTTCATTGCGCCCAAGGAAGGTTGTGGGGCCATCAGGCCTACCGTCGGGAAAACGTCCGGAGACATATTTTCCTGCAGTCCACTCATTCCAGTCGTTAAGATAAATGAAATCCGGATCAACGGAAACAGCCTCGTCCCACCTGTCCTGAAAATATATACCATAGGCTTCGGGGTGCTCCACGGTCTTCCCAAGCCAAGGCACATAGGCGCTGTCCACCAGGTCATAATCGTTGAGGGGAGGCTCTCCGGTCTCTACACGCCAGCATTTTCCGGTCACCGACACGGGATGCTGTCCGGCAGTCACCGCCATCTGCTCAAGCCTTCCGCGATGTGTCGCCGCCCGCTTCTGCGGATCGCGCGATCCCACAGCGGGATCGTTCATTTCATAACCGAAACACCAGTTATCTTCCGTTCCGGCGTATGGTTTGCCACCCCACCGGTCATATCCCCACCACATATTGCGCATAGTGAAGAAATCCTTCACCTCCCGGGTGTAATCGCGATAAAACTCCTCGGCATAATCCGGATCACCGTAATGAGGATTGGCGGGATCCGTAGCGGCCTGGGGGTCGTAGTTCGGATTAGGATTTACGGCTCCTCCACCGCCGGCATCAAGCTCCGGACGCATATTGCACAGCAACAGAGGCTTGCCATCCCAGTAGAACCACAGATCCCGTAACTTTCCCGGCCTGTAATAACGCTCGAAAATTTCCTGTACACGGGTTATTACCGGACCGTTGTACCCCCAGAAACATATTCCAGGCACCGGATTGCCCTCCCTTTTCATCTCTTCAAGCGCCGTGAAAAGCTCTTCCCATTCCTTCCAGTAGCATACGGCATTGGTGACATCAAGTATCAAGACATCAACCCCGGCATCTGCCAGCATGGATATGTCCTTGCGTATCACATAACGGTCGCCACTGAGAAAATAGCCTGTTTCCGGTTCCCCCCAATGGTAACTGCCTATATTGCTCGGCGGTCCCCATAGGCCTGTGGCATCTGTCAGACGCGCCTGCGGATCAGCCTCAAGAATGTCTGTGACATCACGGTATCCGGCAGGAGAAGAATGCAGGAACTCTTCATGCCAGGTGATATAGAAAATACCTACAGTGCGAGGCTTCTCCTCGCGGGAGGCATCAGCTCCTGGTGCCGGCATGGTACGTCCCAGGCCATCTGTAGCTACCCAAGTATCAGACATAAGGTCGCGCGAATAAACTGTGGTACAACACATGGCCAATGCCGACAATGACAATGACTGCAAAAATCTCTTCATGGCATGATATCTTTATTCTTTATCTAGGTGGTAAAGGTACGGCTTCAACCATGCGGATGGTTGAAGCCGTATTGGCCGTCATAAGGTGAAGACCTCATGACGTAGGTTATAATTGTTCCTCAATGCCTCAAATGCCGATTTATCTGCACGCAGGCATGCCGTGTCCACGAATGGGTCATATGACTCTGTTATCCGTTGTGCAAAAAGAACCGGATCCATATGCCCGGACTCAGTGTAAACTGAAACCGCAGGTATCTCTCCTATGGTACCGGCCATAGCCTCCTGTCCTGCAAAACGTCGAAGTGCAGCCACACATGCCGCCGATGCCCGTTGCTTGCCTTCAATGGAATAACCGGCTATATGGGGAGTGGCAACGGCGGCAAGTTCCAGAAGTTCGGGCGAAATGGATGGCTCCCCCTCCCAGCAATCCATCACGGCAGCCGAGACAGCGCCCTCTTTCAACGCTTCCACCAATGCGGTATTATCCGCCACAGCACCACGTGCGGCATTTATGATTATCGGCTTACGTGAAAGGGAGCGGAAAAATTCATGCGAAGCCATATGTAATGTCATATCCTCACCGTCTCGGATCAACGGAGTATGGAATGTGACGATATCCGCCTCGCGGGATATCTGCCCAAGAGATACAAACGGCTCACCTCCTGCCTCATACGGATTTGCGGTATTCCACCCGAAATCCCTGCGCTCACGCGGAGGATCACAGGCAAGGACACGCACACCAAGACGCCGTCCCCATCCGGCGACAATGCTTCCAACATGTCCCAACCCCACTATGCCGATTGTTTTCCCGTCTAAAGAAGGGAGCAGGCGCAAGATTGAAGCCCATACATATTGCGCCACCGCAGGCGCATTACATCCTGGAGCACTCACCACAGTTATGCCATTGGCAGCACACCAGGAGAGGTCTATATGGTCTGTGCCTATAGTCGCAGTAGCTACAAAACGGACTTTTGACCGGGAAAGCAGCGATGCGTCACAGCGGGTTCGGGTGCGCACGATAAGCGCATCAGCATCTGCCACGGTGTCAGGTGTGAACTCATCCGGCGCGAGCCTTACAACCTCGCCCAGGTCATCCAGCGCCCCCCCGATAAATGGTATATGGGACTCAATGAGGATTTTCATGAAAATAGATGTCTAGAAATTAAGAAGGTGAGAAGTTGAGAAATTGAGAAGTTAAGAGATCAAGGGGTTTATTAACTTCTTAATTTCTCAATTTCTTTTTCATACCCCCCATACAAACAATGCTATATAACCCGCCATGATCAGAAGCAGGGGAATATATGTGCGACGTTGCCGGCGGTATGTAAAGAAATGGGCGATCTGATAGGCAACCAGAACGTTAAGAAGCGGAATATAGGAAGTAAAATTATTGAAATTCAATATGGTGAATATCGCAGTCGCGCAAAACAGCAATGTGAGGAAACCGTTGAAAGCCCTTACACGTGAATTGTAGCTCAAAATTTTCAACAGGTTTGCCACCATGAAGATTATTCCCAACACTATGGTTATGCCGGTGGTGACAAGAGCCTGTACCATATCAGCAGAGTCAAACATTGACCATGCCGGTGTCAGAAATGACGTCTGCGGTGTCTGCAAAAGCGTCTGTGGTTCCACAATCCCGAAACCGAGCACTATCCATGCGGGGGTTATAAGCCCCAACAGGGCGGCAAGGAATGTGCGTAAGCTGAAAATACGCATTTGTGCGCATCCTAACAGAAAGACGGGAACATAAAAAAGACATGCAATCTGTGTCAGTGCTTCAGCACCAAGCATGCAGAATATGAGAAAAACACGCCTTTGTCCACGGTTGTCAGAAAAAACCGAGAAAAGCGCTCCTACGCAGAGCATAACGTTCAGCACAAGCAACGAACCGCCATAAAACTGCCCCAGAAGCGACGGCAGAGCCACCTGCATGGCAAGAAACATAGTAGCCACAAGCGAAGTAAGGCTCCTCAACACATTGAATGTGCGGTTTATATAAACAGTGAGCAATGCCACCGAAAGACTGACCACAAGATTGGATACAGCGGAAGCGATGCCGAACCGAAACCACAGATTGGCACTCGGAAGCCCCCATCCAAGGTTACCGACTATAGGTGACACCGCCCCGCGCTGCCATGCAAACAGGCAGCAAAAACATACCACAGCCATCATCAGTGCCGTGGCGCCTCTCTGGTGCAGAAACGAAGTGATATGTTTTTCAGACAACATAAACAGTGGAATTGAGGAACAAGAAGTCAGAAATTGAGAAGTTAAGAGATTAAGAGGTTTCTCAACTTCTTATTTTCTTAATTTCTCAATTTCTTTTTCCAGTCTCTTGGCTTCTTATGTTATTTCATCAGATCCTGCCCAATGTCGCGACGGAAATATGAATCACTGAAATTTACATGAGATGCGGCATCATAGCTGCGTGAAAGAGCTTCCGGGATGTTTTCGCCATAAGATGTCAATGCTATCACACGTCCGCCTGAGGTAAGCAGACGCCCGTCGGCGTCAAGCCTGGTACCCGCATGGAAAGGAATTGTGTCGCTTACATGTTCAAGGCCGGTAATCTCAATCCCTTTCTGATAGGAACCGGGATAGCCTCCCGATACCATCATCACTGTCACTGCCGTGCGGGGATCTATTTCCAAGGGTATATCGCCAAGATTTCCCTCAGCGGCCTTTCTCATCAGCTCCACCATGTCGGACTTAATGCGTGGCATCACCACTTCCGTCTCAGGATCCCCCATACGCACGTTGTATTCTATCACCATCGGTTCACCATCCACGTTGATAAGGCCGAGGAAAATGAAACCACGGTAGTCTATACCTCGTTTTTCCAGTCCCTCTACTGTGGGTCTTATTATGCGTTCCTCAACTTTTTCCATAAACGCCTCATCGGCAAACGGAACGGGACTTACGGCACCCATGCCTCCGGTATTCAAGCCGGTATCCCCCTCTCCGATACGCTTATAATCTTTGGCAACGGGAAGAATACGGTAACCTCCATGACTGTCCGTAAGCACAAAAACGGAACATTCTATACCCTTCAGGAACTCTTCGATCACCACCGTAGCTGAACTTGCTCCAAACATTCCGGAAAGCATCTCCTTAAGTTCACGTTTTGCCTCGTCCAGATCATCAATAATAAGCACACCCTTGCCGGCTGCAAGTCCATCGGCTTTAAGGACATAAGGCGGACGAAGCTCTTCAAGGAAACGGAAACCCTCCTCTATCGTGTCAAGTGTGAACGAGCGGTAACGGGCTGTAGGGATGCCATATTCTGTCATAAACTCTTTGGCAAAATCCTTGCTGCCTTCAAGGCGTGCTCCCTGCTGTGACGGACCAACGACCAGAAGTTCCGGCATGGCATCACGGAAATAGTCTGTTATCCCTGCTACCAGAGGATCCTCATTGCCAACCACAAGCAACCCAATGCCATTTTCTTTTACAAATGCCTGAATCGCAGGGAAGTCAAGCGGGGAAAGAGACACGTTTGTACCATAAGCGCCTGTGCCTCCGTTGCCCGGGGCAATGAAAAGGCTGTCACAAAGTGGACTTTGGGATATTTTCCATGCCAGAGCGCTTTCACGGCCTCCGGAGCCTAGAAGGAGAATGTTCATATCGGTTAAGTAACTGTTCAAAAATTATTTAAATCGGTCTTGATTGAATGATGCGGAGGAAAATTACTTTTCCTTGCGTCTACGCATCGGGGGAAGTGAAGGCTGTTTGCCCGTTATGCTGCGGAGAGCTTCCTCACTGCGGCGTGCCGCGAAAGGATTCTCACTTGGCTCCTGACGTTGCGTTGGAAAACTCCGTTTCTGCGGTGCTTCATTTCTGTCGTCGCGGAATTTCCTGAAACCTCCGGGACGTTCATCACGGCGGTTGTCGCGGCGATCGCGGTCGTCACGACGGTCATCCCTTCCGGAAGCGAACTTGCCAAAGGATTTCCCTCCAGGACGGTAACGTTCCTCAAGTTTATTGCGGGGTTCTTTTGCCTTGTATTCCCGACGTTCCCGGCGTTTGTCTGAAAAGTCGCGCTCACCTTTTCTTGACGCTCCGTCGCGACGGAAATCGCGACGTGCTTTTCCGAATTCCTTTTTCCTGTCGGCACGTTTCTCAGCTTTCTTGTCGTCAATCTCACGGAGACGGTTGCCTTCACGCCTGAAACTCTTGTAATCTCCCTCAAATATGATATATTCCCTTAGTTCACACTCAATTGAACCGTTAAGGATAGGTATCTTCTCGCTCGGAGCAAGGCCGATTTTATTGACAAACTCGTTTTTAGCAGCGATGATCCAAGCATGATACCCCTTGAAAATGTTTTTCAACTTGCTCCCTATAAGGGCGTACAGATCCTCCATGTTCTCGGCGGTTATGCGCTCTCCATAAGGGGGATTGGTAATCATCACGCCATCGGCCGGGGCATCAAACCACTCGCTTAACGGCTTGGTCTGAAGCTCTATCATGCGTCCGACGCCCGCACTGCGAATGTTTCGCGACGCGATCTCCACCGCTTTTGGCGATATATCGGCGCCATATATCTTATGGGTAAATTCCCGTTCACCGGAATCGTCGTTGTAGAGGTGGTCAAAAAGTTCGGGATTGAAATCCTTCCAATTCTCGAAAGAATAATGCTTGCGGTAGATGCCGGGATTGATATTCGCAGCTATCAGTGCGGCTTCAATAAGGAATGTTCCCGATCCGCACATCGGATCAACCAGCGGACTGTCGCCACGCCAGCCGCTACGGAGGATAATTCCGGCGGCAAGCACTTCGTTGATGGGCGCTTCTGTCTGTGCCACGCGGTAACCGCGCTTATGCAGGCTCTCTCCCGACGAATCCAGGGATAGCGTGACATCTTCACCTGCAATGTGCACGTTGATCATCACATCTGCATCCTGCAGGCGCACCCCCGGACGCTTGTCTGCACCATAACGGTCCTTGAACCAGTCAACAATGGCATCTTTGACCCGATATGTGACAAAACGCGAATGTGTGAACTCGTCGCTGAATGCCACCGTATCAATTGAAAAAGTGCTTCCTACCGACATCAACTCACCCCAGTTGAATTCCTTGGCATGTTCGTAAAGTTCATCCGTATTACGGGCAGTGAACTTATATATCGGTTTCAATATGCGCAAAGCGGTACGGCAACATAGATTTGCCTTATACAGCATCTCGAGGTCCCCTTCGAATGAAACCATTCTTCTACCGGGCTCAACATTAATGGCCCCGAGGTTGCGCAATTCCTCAGCGAGAACATCTTCCAGCCCTTGGAAGGTTTTAGCCACCATTTCAAAATTTTCAGTCATTGTCTGTAACAGCTACTGTTTCGGGTACAAAATTACTAAAATTTTTCCAAACAGCGGGAATCGTGGAGTATGTTACTTGCTCCTTACGGCCTTAACTATGTCTTCCGAAGATATCCGCATCACCGGCACGGAATCACCGGTAAAGCTGACAGTGGAGATGTACATCTCGCGAGGATGGACGGTGCCGGGGCGCTTGTGTGCATGGAATACTATGCGCAGGTTGCCTTCCTTGTCATGGAACATGGCGCTGTGGCCCACTCCTTCAAGACGTCCATATTTTTCCGTGACGGGGAACTGGAAAACAGGATTGGCATCATATTTTGTCCATGGTCCCATAGGAGATGATGCCGTGGCAACCCCGATACCGTATTCCGGGCAAGTGTAACCGTTGCCTGAGTAGGTCATGTAATACGTGTCGCCGTGGCGGGTGACAAACGATCCTTCGTTCACTCCTTCAAATTCCCATTTCTGGCTCTGTTTTATACATGGACGGAGTGTGGACGGTTTTATGGTCATAAGGTCCGGTTCAAGCTCTGCCACCCATATGTTCAACCCATCGTTGAAACGGTCGAAATACAGATATGGCGTACCATCGCTGTCTATGAAAAGCGAATTGTCAATGGCTTTTTCGGATGTGAACATGGGCACTTGATCCTTCTGCACAAATGGTCCTCGGGGTGAATTGCCTTCCGCCACGCAGATATGCTCGTCAGCGCTATAATACATCATGTAACGGTCACCGACACGGTAGACTTCCGGTGCCCAGAACCATCTATCGGCATATGAATCTTTTTTATCAAGAGCCAA
Organism: uncultured Porphyromonadaceae bacterium; assembly: GCA_947643665.1. Classification (GTDB taxonomy): domain Bacteria; phylum Bacteroidota; class Bacteroidia; order Bacteroidales; family Muribaculaceae; genus UBA7173. Next base: position 46,521 of record CANRWW010000021.1, read on the forward strand.
ACCGGCGTGCGACCAATGTTTCAGGTCCGACGAGGTGAAGACCTCAATCCCGCGGTTTCCCATAGTGCCGTAAGCATAATATGTATCCCCGTCAAGAAGTATAAACGGATCGGCAAACTCCACACCGCACTCTTCTGCCACTGTGGCATCCTTCGACAAACATAAGGGAGCCGCGGACAGGCAGAAAACCACACCTAATATTTTCAGACTCATAAGCGCCATATAATCTTCAAAATTTCTGTAAAGGTACAGCTTTTATAAGAAAAAGAACAGCCGCACGACATGTTATTAAACAGCGTGCGGCCTATCAACAAAATAAACTCAAAAATTATGAAAAAGCGGCTCAAATCGAAATGCCGGTGCATGAATTTTTGGAAAAGTGTTAAATTTGCG
>CANRWW010000022.1 GCA_947643665.1 uncultured Porphyromonadaceae bacterium
TGAACTCTTTTTCATAGATAAAGTAAAAACGTTTTGTTGATATATATGAAAGTTTTTATTTGTTTTCTATCACTTTGCCGCTTGAGCAATAAAGGTATGAGCCCTGAGGAAATTCATGCATTGCCTACTGCTAACAAATTGAATCACTGCTTATCGCACATTCTGTATATAGAATAAGTGCAATTGCGGTGTAAAGTTATAGATTTTTTTTTAATAAATTTACATTTCAAGGTGAAAATTTACATTAGCCTCCGAAAAAACAAAGCTCCACAGAGCCTTTAATGCCGGTTTTCACATGAGTTATACTTCTATAACCATATTTTTGTCAAATGAGTTCAGAACTTATACAACACACGTCAATTTTAACACTCGTATAATGGTTACGGCATGCAAACGCTTAAGCGCTGCATGCCGTAATTCCATATCAGCCAACCGGAAACCGGCTGGTTAAACTAATATTCATTTACCGATGAACTTCAGCACCTGATCCACTATGTTCTGGGCTGTAAAACCAAATTTTTCGTCAAGGACCTGGTATGGGGCAGATGCTCCGAAATGGTCAAGGCCGAACACCTTGCCATGGGCACCGACCAATCCCCGCAAAGTAGACGGCAGGCCGGCAGTAAGGCCAAACACCGGCACACCTGCTGCCGGTATCACACTTTCGCGGTATTCCTTGTCCTGCTGTTCAAATACACCTATTGAAGGCACAGAGACCACCCTGCAAGGGATCTCACCAGCCTCCAGAATCGTTGCCACCTCACATAGAAGCGATACTTCAGAACCATTGCCAACGAGCACTACTTTGGGATGAGGAGTATCCATCACAGTATATCCTCCCAAACGTGCGCCCTGAGCCTCCTGATAACGGTCCCCAGTGGCGGCCGGAAGCTGCTTCACATCCTGGCGGGTAAGGATCAACGCCGTGGGCGTCTTGTCATTCTCCATCGCCATCTCCCACGCCACGGAAGTCTCCATAGCATCTGCCGGACGAAGCACAAGCATTGAAGGTTTTCCTGAAAGATTCTTAAGTTCTTCCATCAAACGGATCTGCGCTTCCTGTTCGACCGGTTCATGTGTAGGTCCATCTTCACCGACACGGAACGCGTCATGGGTCCATATATATTTCACAGGGAGTTCCATAAGTGCCGACATACGTATGGCTGGCTTCATATAGTCTGAGAACACGAAGAATGTGCCACACGCTGCGATCAATCCGCCATGAAGCGCAATACCGTTCATGATTGCTGCCATGGTAAGCTCGCTGACCCCAGCATGGAGGAAAGCCCCGGAGAAGTCTCCGTTCGCAAATGCCTTTGTATGCTTCAAGAAAGCGTCTGTCTTGTCAGAGTTTGCCAAATCGGCGCTGCTCACAATCATGTTCTTCACATGCTGGGCCAATGTGTCAAGCACTGCGGCAGAAGCCGTACGGGTCGCGCTATCCGCTTTTTGAACTATGGCAGAATAATCTATCTGCGGAAGTTTCCCGTTTATGAAATCGTCAAGCTCACGCGCCAGATCTGGATTTGCCTTGGCCCATTCAGCCTCTGCCGCATGACGTGCGGCACAGATCTTCCTCAACTCTTTGTTGCGGTCGGCGTATAGTTTCTCTACTTCCGCAGGTATAAGCCATGGATTCTCCGGATCCGCGCCCAGATTCTCCATAGTCTTCACATAATCGGCTCCAGATTTGCTCAACGGTTGGCCGTGTGTGGAGTATTTCCCCTCAAAATTGTCACCGGATGCAGTCACGGCGCCACGACCCATTATAGTATGCCCTATTATGATCGTCGGGCGACTGGTCTCGGCATTGGCCTTTGCAAGCGCGTCGGCAATAGCCACAGGATCGGTTCCGTCTATATCCAATACGTTCCAGCCCCAGGCACGATACTTCATCGCCACATCCTCACGGTCCACGGCATCCACATCTGTGGAAAGCTGTACCTTGTTGCTGTCATAGAACATGATAAGATTAGACAGTCCGAGGAAACCGGCAATACGCCCCGCACCCTGCGAGATCTCCTCCTGTATACCGCCGTCAGAGATAAACGTATATGTCTTATGCGCCACGACGTCACCGAAACGTGCCTGAAGGAAACGCTCGGCTATGGCACAGCCCACCGCCATGGTATGGCCTTGCCCGAGCGGGCCGGAAGTGTTTTCTATTCCACGCTCCACATGCAACTCGGGATGCCCCGGACAGGGACTTCCCCATTGACGCAGTTGCTTAAGCTCCTCCACGGTATATTTGCCCGTCAGAGCCAACACACTGTAAAGCATCGGCGACATATGCCCGGGATCAAGGAAGAAGCGGTCACGGGCTATCCATGTTGGATCGTCCGGATCTGTAACAAGAAACTGCGAATAAAGCACATTCACGAAATCGGCGCCACCCATGGCGCCACCGGGATGTCCTGACTTGGCTTTTTCAACCATTGAAGCGGAGAGCACGCGTATGGTATCGGCCGCTTTGTTGATTACGTCGGTGTTCATTGGGGTTGTCTGAATTGTTACTGTTCTTGGACTGTCGTACTTAGTTGTATTGTCCGGGATTTTATAGTATGGCCTCCTTAAGCGGAGACTTGCTATTTTTTTTAAACCCACCTCCGGAGACACCAAGGTACCGGAGGCGGGTCTTATGCAGCGTATCCCCAGTTGATTATGTTGGGAATACGTGGTTGTTTATTTAAAGAGCGTCCTGAACGGCATCATCTACGGGAATATCCTTATTCACATTCTTCGAACCGCTGACGCCGTAGAACAGAAGATATGCAAGCATAGCCACGATCAGCCAGTATGAAGCCATATATCCGGCAATACCGGCAATATAGCTCTGGATAAGTGGCATGATACCGCCACCTACCACCATCATCATAAAGATGCCGGAAGCCTGGGCCGTGTATTTGCCGAGTCCTTCAACAGCGAGGTTGAAGATACCGCCCCACATCACCGATGTGCACAAACCGCAAACCACAAGAAGGAAGGCGCTCACAGGCACCTGGGCACCACCTTCATAGATAAATTCAGGCACAGGAAGTGTGACAGTCTTGGGAATGACAATGGCAGCTACAACAAGAATAATAGCTACAGTAGATACCGTGATGATCTGTGCACGGGTGGATACTGCACCGCTGATGATTGATGAACAGAAACGTCCAACAAGCATAAGAAGCCAATAAATAGCCACAATAGCACCAGCTATGGTAGAAGCCTCACCTACCACACCGGCACCATTGGCGCTCTGGTCGGCAAGATAGAAGTTGAGTGTACCGGGAATACCGACCTCAATGCCGACATAGAAGAAGATGCCAATCACACCGAGCACAAGGTGACGGAAATTCCAGGGAGAATGCGCATATTTCACCTTTTTGCCTGAGGTTGTAAGGTTCGGCTCCGGAATAGCTACAAAAGAGATGATCACGAAGGCTGCAGCAAACACACCCATGGCGATCCAAAGCAGCGGAGCCACATTAGACATGGCAGTCGCCGGGCTGAGAGAACCGATCAGCGCTCCTACGAAGAACGGGGTAAGTGTGGCAGACAGCGAATTGAGTGAGCCGCCGGTCTGGATAAGCTGGTTGCCCTTGTTGCCACCGCCGCCGAGGAGGTTGAGCATGGGATTCACAACGGTGTTGAGCATGCACACGCAGAAACCGCAGATGAAAGCTCCAAGAAGATATATCAGGAAGTTAAGTGGCACAATGAATGTCTTTGCAAACTCAACGCCATTTTCCTTGACAGTCGATGTCATTTCAAAAACATTTACATCGGCTCCTACCATACTTGAAAGCCACTGTACGAACAGGCCTATGAAACCTATCGCCATAGCCCAGAGAGCGGTTTTCTTGTAACCGATCTTCACAAGCAGGTTGCCGGCAGGTATACCCATGAAAAGATATGCGAGGAAGTTCATCATGTTGCCCATCATTCCGAGCGTGGAATTTCCTGCGAATTTATAACCCCATATGGTACCTATAGGAGCGGCGAGGTTTGTCACGAATGAAATCATCGCAAAAAGGAAGAACATTGCGATAATCGCTATCAAGCGCCCGTTAGAGCTGGATTTTACTTGATTCATAGCAAATTTACTTGATTTTAAGGTAATTATAATTTTATGAAATTTTATTTTCTAATATCATGCAGTCATGGTATCTGAACGTCATAAAAGATTTTTTCGAGGAGAACCATAAGAGAACCCGCAATTGCGGATTTGCAAATTTAAACAAATTTTTCGCTTGGCACAAAATATTTTCACTTGTTTGTCGGCATAATAAAAACAGCGGAGAGCCACACTGCCATCACAATGCCGTCTCCTGCTGTCAATCCCTGTCGCCAAAAATCGCCGTTCCAACACGCACATGCGTGCTACCCGCATTTATCGCGATCCGGTAGTCATGGCTCATGCCCATACTCAGGATATTGAAGCCACGCAGATCAGGGCATTCCGCCATTATCTCCCGCTTCAACGATGCTATGGCGTTGAAATCAGCAGCAACGCGGGAAAGATCATCTGTATTTGAAGCCATGCCCATCAGACCGCATATATGTGTAGATCTCAGATTCTCAAACTCCCTTCCAGAAAAATATTCCATGAGTTCCCCAGGAGTGAAACCGAATTTTGTCTCCTCCTGTGCCACATGCACCTGCAACAGCACATTCTGCACCGTGCCAAGACGTGCAGCCTCGCCGTCTATCGCATCAAGCAGCCTCCGGGAGTCCACGCTTTCTATCATATACGGATGCAGCTTTAACAACTGCCTTACCTTATTCGTCTGGAGATGGCCTATAAAATGCCATTTGATGTCGTCTGGAAGCGCTGGCACTTTCAGACACATTTCCTGCACACGGCTTTCGCCGAACAGGCGCTGCCCCGCCGAATAGGCTTCCATAAGAGCCTCTACAGGATGAAACTTTGACACAGCCACCAGTTCCACCCCCGCAGGGAGAGTGGAACGGATGCTTGTCAGGTTATCAGCTATCCCAGCCATTTTATCCAATGTCATTCGGTCGTCTTTCCGGCAGGTTTGTCACCTGTTTTGATACGATACACATCCATTATGGGAGTCTCGGCAATGGATGTTATCTCAAAATCAGCCATAGTGCCCTTCATGCCTTCCATAAACGCGTCATAGGCTCCTTTGAAATCATTTGCAGCCACAAGAATCAATGAAGTTGATTTCTTTTCTACCGCAGTTTTCTCATCAATTGTGATAAATGCCACTTTGACAAGAAACCAACGGTCTGCAGAATCATCCCAGAAAATCTCCGAAATCTTCGTACGCTTTACAGCGTTTACATCCACCTCACCGCTTACAAACGGGGTCATTTCTTCTATTATACGGGCTTCAGCTTCAGTAAAACTCAAAGCGTCAACCAGATAAGGCTCTGTAACTTTCTTTATTGACCCATTTTCCTGGGTTTTGTCATAACGGATTTTACATTCAAACCAGTTTGCCATAATTGCTGTCTGTTATTCTTAAAAAATTTGCCATATTCAGGATAAGCGGAGGCCTCTGCTTTCCGGTTGCAAAATTTTCAAAAACTTAATTTGTAATTGTTTTGTAATATTAAATAAGTTTAATTAATTTTGCCTCGAAAGGTTCATTTAGGCGCTCTTTCCCTAAAAGCAGGGCAAAGTTAGTCAGAATGTACAAACTTTGCAACTAAAATTTATGAACCGGTGACCATGAAGGCTCAATACAAGAAAAATGAAAAAAGAGGGATTCATAAATAAAGTACTCAGCATGTAAATTGACGGTTTCCGGTCCATGACCGTGGGACGAAAATTGTGGACGCTCATTCTCATAAAACTGGCTATTATGTTTCTGGTATTCAAGATGTTTTTCTTTCCCGACATATTAAAGGTAAAATATGACGACGACACAGAACGCGCACAGGCTGTACGCACAGCCCTGACGACACGCAAATAGCACCCTGCCCACGACATGAAATAAACAAATCAAATAACATATCATGGATGAACTATTAAGCACCGTTGACTGGTCAAGGGCGCAATTTGCCCTTACCGCGATCGTACACTGGATTTTCGTGCCGTTAAGCATCGGGCTTTCACTCATTGTAGGCATAATGGAAAGCATCTGGTACAGAACTGGCAACGAGCGATGGAAACGTATGGCAAAATTCTGGATGCTTCTTTTTGGCATCAATTTCGCCTGCGGAGTAGCAACCGGACTTATACTCGAATTTGAGTTCGGCACAAACTGGAGCAATTATTCATGGTTTGTGGGAGATATATTCGGTGCTCCACTAGCCATAGAAGGAATCGCCGCCTTCTTCCTTGAGTCAACATTCATTGCGGTAATGTTTTTCGGATGGAACCGCGTGAGCCGGGGATTTCATCTCGCAGCGACATGGCTTACTGCAATAGGAATCTGCCTGTCGGCATACTGGATACTCGTGGCAAATGCATGGATGCAATATCCCGTAGGCATGGAGTTTGATCCGGAGCAGATGCGCAACGTAATGTCCTCTTTCAGCGACGTAGTCTTCTCACCGGTCGCCGTAAACAAGTTTTTCCATACAGTGCTCTCAGGGTGGGTCCTGGGCGCCACATTTGTAATAGGGGTAAGTTGTTGGTTCCTGCTCAGGAAAAGCAATATACAATTTGCCAAAGACTCAATGAAAATCGCCTCCTGGGTAGGATTGGCCGGCATAATACTTACAATGTGGACCGGAGACGGATCTGCCGTGCAGGTAGCTCGTGTGCAACCGATGAAACTCGCCGCAATGGAAGGCCTTTACAATGGCACCACCGGACAAAGCCTTGTAGCTTTCGGAATCATAAACCCCGATAAGAAACGTACAGACGACAAGCCTGCGCTACTCGGAGAAATAAGCATACCCAAAGGATTGTCGGTTTTAGCCAACCATGATCCGGAAAGTTTCGTGCCCGGTATCAACGATATCATAAACGGGGTAAGCATCAACGCCGAAGGAGACACCATAAACACTGTCAGCTATCAGGAGCGCATAGCCCGCGGACGGCAGGCACAGGAATGGCTGCGCGTTTATGACCAGGCGCGTGCGGAGGGAGATGCCGGAAACATGGCATTGGCAAAAGAAAAATTCATGGCTGATTTCCCATATTTCGGTTACGGATATCTTGACAGCGTGGATGAAGCCATACCCCCTGTGGCACTCACATTTTATATGTTCCGCATAATGGTCATCGGAGGCGGATACCTTCTTATGCTATTCGTTGTGATGCTGATATTGAGCTACCGCAAACCCCACATTCTGGAAAAAAAGATCGTTACAATCCTGGGCTTGATAAGCCTACCCGTAGTATGGATAGTAAGCGAAGCCGGATGGGTGACAGCTGAAATGGGACGCCAGCCATGGACCATAGAGGGACTTCTCCCTTGCAAGGCTGCGATCAGCGCGATCTCACCGCAGTCTGTACAACTCACATTCTGGATGTTCGTCGTCGTATTCGCCGCACTTCTTATTGCAGACGCAAGCATTATGGCACACGAAATAGCCAAAGCCACCCGGCAGGACATCCTTAACGACAAACATAGCCGCCACGACAAGAAGGCCTGATTGACAAATCCCTAAAACAAAAAAAAAGAAATGGAAGCATTACAAACATACTGGTGGTTCGTGATCTCGCTACTTGGAGGACTTCTTGTTTTCCTGTTGTTCGTCCAGGGAGGACAGACTATGATCTGGAGCGAGTCTGATATCAATCGCAAATCCCTGCTCGTAAACGCACTCGGGCGAAAGTGGGAACTGACATTCACCACCCTCGTCACATTCGGAGGCGCATTTTTTGCCTCTTTCCCCCTTTATTATTCCACAAGTTTCGGAGGCGCGTACTGGCTATGGATGCTCATTCTTGTAAGTTTCATCCTTCAGGCTGTAAGCTACGAGTTTCGTTCCAAACCTGGAAACATCTTTGGCACCGCCACATACGATGCATTTCTATGGATCAACGGTTGCTTGGGTTGCGTGCTGCTCGGCGTTGCAGTGGCAATGCAATTTTTCGGTGCGGATTTCGAAGTGTCACGCGGCAGCATACTCAATGGCACTTCACCGGTAATCTCCACATGGAACCCGTCGCATGGCTTTGATGTCATTTTCGCCATACCCAATCTTACACTCGGATTCGCCGTATATTTCCTGGCACGCACCATGGGCACGCTATTCTTTATGGAAAGTATAAAGGCGACAGACAGTTCAGCATTTTTCAAGCGCGCACGCTACCGCGTACTCGTCAACGGCACATTGTTCGTACTACTGTTCCTGGCATTCCTGTTTGCCCTTTTCACCACCCCCGGATATTCACGTATGGAAGATGGGCTGGTAGTTTCTGTGCCATACAAATATTTCTTCAACTTTATTGATCTGTGGTGGATCGGAGCCATATTCCTTATCGGTGTATTGATGGTAATATACGGGATATCAGGAAGCGCCTTGAACAGCCGGTTCCGTCATGGATTCTGGTGGACAGGCACTGGTGTGGTCCTGGCAGTCACATGCTTGTTCTGTATCAGCGGCTATCACAACACCGCTTTCCTCCCGTCTACCACACATCCTGGGAGCTCACTTTTCCTGCACAACGCCTCTTCCAGCTATTTCACGCTTAAGGTTATGGCATGGGTTACCGCCCTGCTGCCAATTGTCGTTGGTTATATCGCATATGTATGGCATAAAATGACATCTCCTGCCATCACCACTGACGAACTGAATCGGGAAGATCATATATATTGATCTCCAGCAATATACCCACCGGAATCACATTGCGTGAAATAAACATCATACGACTCCGGCGCAAAGGCATGTCCTCATCTGCATAGTGCCATGTAACCAGACCATTCCAAGCGATAAAAAACCAACCGGCCATTTGGAAGAAGCCAAATGGCCGGTTGGTTTTACAATATCTGAAACAAAAATATCATACCCGGCATACAACCGCCCTATGGCGAACGGCTACGTCACTTACGTGCAGGAATCTCACGTTTGTCCCATACGGGATGGGCTGGATCCTCTGCCACAAGTGCTTCTTCAAGGCTGATACCTAATGCATCGGCCAGTTTCGCACCATAAGTCGGATCGGCATTATGGCACGCCCTCACATGCCTTTGTTTTATGAACAACGGAACTCCCTCCATCGCTCTTGCCGTATTCTCACACGTCAGTTTCTGCTCTTCAGGGGGCATGAGACGCCACAACTTTCCAGGCTGCGTATAGTAGTCATCGTCATATTCACGCTCATCGTAGTTGTATGCTGCTCCATGCAACTCAAGTGGCGGTTCTTTCAGCCGGGGAGAATCTTTCCATTCCCCGAAACTGTTAGGTTCATACGAAATTGTAGCACCAACGTTTCCATCAGTACGCATCATACCATCACGGTGATATGAATGGAACGGGCATTTAGGCTGATTCACTGGTATAAGGTTGTTATTCACCCCAAGCCTGTAACGTTGTGCGTCGCCATATGAGAAGAGCCGCCCCTGAAGCATCTTGTCTGGAGAGAAGCCTATTCCCTCAACCACGTTCATCGGGTTGAACGCCGCCTGTTCAATCTCAGCGAAAAAATTCTCTGGATTTCTGTTCAGCTCCAGGATTCCTACATCACGCAGCGGGAAGTCTTTATGATACCACACTTTGGTAAGATCAAACGGATTGATATGGTATTCCTTGGCCTCTTCCTCTGTCATCAGCTGAACCTGCAGAAGCCAACGGGGATAATCGCCGCGCTCAATGGCCTCAAAAAGATCGCGTTGGTTAGACTCACGGTCTTTGGCAATCACTTTTTCCGCCTCTTCATCAGTGAGATTCTTTATCCCCTGCAAAGTCCTGAAATGGAATTTAACCCATGTGCGCTTGTTGTCCTTATTATAGAAACTGTATGTATGGCTTCCGAAGCCGTGCATATGCCGGAACGACGCCGGTATACCTCTTGGAGACATGGTTATTGTCACTTGATGGAGAGCTTCAGGCAGGAGGGTCCAGAAATCCCAATTGCTTGTCGGACTACGCAGCCCTGTACGCGGATCGCGCTTGATCGCATGATTCAGGTCAGGAAACTTCAACGGATCACGCAAAAAGAATACCGGAGTATTGTTACCTACAAGATCCCAGTTACCCTCGTCGGTATAAAACTTCATGGCAAACCCGCGTATGTCCCTTTCGGCATCGGCGGCTCCACGCTCTCCGGCAACGGTGGAAAACCGCACAAGGCATTCAGTCTTTTTTCCGACCTCCGAAAAAATGGAAGCACGCGTAAACTCCGTTATATCATTTGTTACCGTAAAAGTGCCGAAAGCCCCGGATCCCTTGGCGTGCATGCGCCTTTCCGGTATCACCTCACGGTCAAAATGGGCAATCTTTTCAGTATACCATGGATCCTGAAGCAATACGGGACCACGCACTCCTGCTGTCTGAATGTTCTGGTTATCGGCAATCGGCCTGCCGTTTTCTGCAGTAAGTCTTTGTTTTTTCATATAAGAGAATATTCAAGTTCGTTTGTTAAATAAAACCTACCGGAACGGTTCTTTGTTCAGACCGGCGTTTTGCCATATCCAGGATTATCCGTATCTTTAAAACATCCAACAAAATATATTGCACACCCATACAGATATATGGCCGTATGTGAATCGCAAAAAAAATGAATTAAAAGGTTAGTCTTTTTTCTACTTAAGGGTATTTAAGATAAAAGACGTGACAAGAAATGACTAAGGAAGAAATCAAACAGCTGTTTATCAGTCACTATGCCAAAATGTACAGAGTGGCACGAACCATACTGTACGATGAGCATGAGAGCAAAGATGTGGTCAGCGACATCTTTGAGCGACTGCTTCGCGGACAGATCGTGCTCTCGCCTGATACAGCCGAACGCTATCTGCTGACAAGCGTCCGGAACCAATGCATAAAACGACTGAACCATAACGAGGTAAAACGGCAGTTTGCCGACAGCTATGATCCTGATCCGGAAGACAGCGATGAAGATAACCGCCTGAATGAGGTTGTGGAGTTCGCGAAACGCAACCTTACCGAACAGGATCTTCGCATTTTCCACCTCCGCTTCACCGAAGGATACAGCTATGAGGAGATCGCCGTCATGGAAGGGATCAGCAAAGTAGCTGTATGGAAGCATCTGTCACATCTGCTCAACATCATCAGAAACAATTTTAATTCAAGCGGAAAATGAGACACTCAGACGATATAAAAGACATATTTTGGGATATGCAGCAACATCCGGAAAATTACTCCGACGGCCAGATAGAGGAGATGATGGCCGAACTTGACAAACCTGTGGATGTGGAGGCCGCATGGCAGGATTTCAGCCACAAATATATTGCAGGAGAGACAAAGCATGCTGCCGTATGCCAACCGGCAAAACGCATATACATGCGTTGGATGCATGGCATTGCCGCTATGGCTGTGGCAGCCCTTGGAATTTGGGGCATCAAGACATTCACAACCAGACAGGAAGTATTGCTGCTGACAGAAAATACTGCCAACGGTGAATATTGCCATAAGCCCGACGACATTAATCCGGATCACATGCAATCTGACCTGCTTATAGCGCAAACCGCACCTATGATCAAAGATACGACCAACACACACACTGAAGTCGCAAGCAAAAAGATTCAATCCGGCGATAAAATCCAAGTGCGGGGAACAAGGTCCCTTTCCAAAAAAGATGAGGAGCCGCTCGTGATTGTCAACGGCCGCAGGATAGCGAAACTTGACCTGCTTGAGATCTTCAATGTCGAAGACATCGACAGCATCAGGGTCTATAAGGATGAGGAGAAAAAGGCGGAATATGAAGCCCGGTTCGGAACACCGGCAAAACACGGCATAATCAATATTACTTTGAAAACAGACTGTGAACATGCATATGCCGATATATTGAACCCTGTTTCCGCCTCCTGGGATGTTTACTCCCAAGTAGAGAAAAAGCCTGAATTTCCGGGAGGAGAGGATGCCCTCACTGAGTATCTAAAAGAAAATGTGAAATATCCTGCCGAGTTTCCGGACTCTTTAATCACCGGAAGAGTCATGGTAAGTTTCGTCGTAGCAAGCGATGGCTCAACCAGGGATTTTAAAATTATACGCTGTCGGTTAAAGAATGCCGATATGACGGCTTGCACAGACTCCACGATCATCGGCATTTTCACCGACGAGGCCATACGCGCCTGTCGTATGATGCCCCGATGGACGCCTGGCGGGATGTACACCAACGACGGGTATAAGAAGGTCAATGTCAGATACACCGTGCCGATAAGATTCGGCAGACAGGATACCGGCGCACAAACTGGGACAGGGCTACGTATCAGAGGAGACCGAAATGACGCAGAGCATTCACAACACCGTGATCGTCCACGGCAGTAGTCACATAATCGGCGATAGACTTCACCTGCTCTTCGGCATTGCCCATGGCAATGCCGATATTGGCATGCCGCAGCATCCCCATGTCATTGCCGCCGTCGCCGAAAGCCATGGTCTGGCACAGCAGCAGCCCGTGCCGTTCAAGCATGCAGTCAATCCCCACGCTCTTATCACTCCCTTTGGGTATGATATCGCAGAAATAAGGATTCCAACTCGTAGCCTCGCAACCCAATAAGACCTTATCGAACAGGCCGCTATGTACACGTGCCTGTTCCGACCCGAAAGCCATCAATTGCACGATCTCTTTTCCGCGGATCGTATCAAGAGGAGCCGTGCGTACATATGGCATATTGAGCATCTCCTTTATACGCGCCACATTCTCGTCTTCCTTATTGATTATTATCCCGCCATCATCCGGAATCGCCACAATAGGCATATCGCTTACAGCCGCGAAGTCTATCATGCGGTCCATATCATCAGACGGTATGCAATGCTTGTATATCACAGTCTTCTTGTCAGCCTCAAGGCAAAGGCTGCCGTTGGCTGTGACAAAGCCGTCGGTCTCAAGCGCGCCTAAATTATCAATCCAGCTTATATGGCGTCCTGTGGCTATAAATACTTTTATCCCCTTTCTCCTTACAGAAGCCAGAACTTCTATAACCTCTGCCGAAGGCTCTTGGGCGCCAAAAGGCACAAGAGTGCCGTCTATATCAAAAAATAGTGCTTTTATATCGTTCATAACAGTATCTCGTCTATCCGCTTCAATTCATCAGTCGTAAAATACAGGTTATCCAATGCCTTGAGGCTGTCTTTAAGTTGTGCCGACGAACTTGCACCGGCAATTACCGATGTGACGATATCCTTGCTCAAAAGCCATGAAAGCGACATCTGAGCAAGCGACTGCCCCCTCTCCAGTGCCAGCGCATTGAGTTTGCTGATGCGTCCAAGCAATTCGTGAGTGATATCCTCGCGGTGAAGGAACACTCCGCTTTTCGCCACACGCGAATCCGACGGGATCCCGTCAAGATAGCGGTTGGTAAGCAGACCCTGCGCCAGAGGGGAGAAAGCGATCAGTCCCAGCCCCTTCTCTTTCACAAAGTCAAGGTGTGCCTCCTCCGGTTTGCGCGACATCATGTTATACCGGTCCTGATAGATAAGGCATCTCACATGCTGCTCTGCCATAATGCGGCATGCCTCGGTTGCCTTGTCCACGGGATACTTTGACAAGCCGACATACAACGCTTTTCCTTGCTTTACAATATCAACAAGAGCCTGCACCGTTTCCTCCAGCGGTGTTTCCGGACAATATCTGTGGCTGTAAAATATATCGAAATACTCCAGGCCGGTACGCTTAAGGCTCTGGTTTATGCTTGCAATCAGGTATTTCCTTGATCCACCGTCGCCATAAGGACCGTCCCACATCAGATGCCCCGCCTTTGACGATACGATTATCTCGTCGCGGTGAGTTCTCAGCCCTTCAGCCATAATGCGGCCGAAATTGGTCTCTGCGCTTCCCGGAGGCGGTCCGTAATTATTTGCAAGATCAAAATGTGTGACCCCCTTGTCAAAAGCACAAAACACGGTCTCTTTCATCGTGGCGTACCTGTCGGTATCACCAAAATTATGCCACATGCCAAGTGAGACCAGAGGCAACTGCAGCCCGCTATTTCCACAAAACCTATATTTCATAATATTTCCGATAGATTATGTATCCCCTGAATTAAAACAGCCTAACCTGAAACAGGCAATACCGTTGTATAACCGATATAAAATAAAAAATCCCAACAAGCTAAATTTAAGCCCATTCCGATTTTATAAAGCACCCAAGAAGAGGACACTAATTATAAATTGATTTTTTCAATATCAAAAATCTTTGATTAAGCAAAGGTACAACAAAGTTACCTATTTAACAATTACCCATCCAAATCTCCGATATGTCTACTCTCAACAATCAAAAGATCAATAACTGCCAAGTATGATGGCTGCGGAAATGCAGAAAACCGTTGTTGGTGCCAAGCATAAATACTATCTTTCCTATGTAAATCTCACAACTATTGCTAACTTTACGGTGTTATAAAATAAACATATTGCGCAGAATACCCAGTTTACATGTGATAATATGTTAATAACCAATGAGGTATGAAGCTAAAAACAGATGGCAGTAATTGGAATGATGAATTTGGCGTCTTTTCCGGGATATATGACGGATATTGGAAAAAGGTACTCTGGTTCACGCGTCTGTATCTGACCGATTCATATGAACAGGAGGAAGTCGTGCAGGAGGCTTTTATCAGGCTATGGGAGATGCGCGATGAGATAGACCATCATAGAAGCATTGACGGACTGCTGTTTATCATAACACGAAATCTTATTTTTGACCGCAGACGCAGATCGCTCAACGAATCGGCCTTGAAAGATGCATTAAAACAGATGGCCGAGATAGAGTATGACATGGAGGAGCAGATTGATGCAGATAACCTCAGGGAATATGTTGAAAAACTTGTTGAACTGTTGCCTGAGAGACAACGCGAATCATTCATATTGAGCCGTTACAAACATCTGAGTGTAAAAGATATCGCAAGCAGGATGTCTATATCGGAAAGGGGGGTTGAGCGCAACATATATCTGGCGCTTAAGTTCTTGAGGAAGCATCTGCCGATGTTTATCCTTTTTATGGAGTGTGCCGGGAGGCACAGCGATGTGGGGTAACCGGGCGTATTGTGCCATTTTAAATAAAAAAGTTAAAAAAATGATAAGAGAGGTTGTAGTAGCAGCTTCTCCGGCAGCGTATTTATTTATGTAGGCACAAAACTCTGCCTGATTACCTGTATGAATAAAAATTACCTTAAACTGATATCAGAGTGGAAACTTTTTGCCAGCCTTCTCAAAAAACAGTGGGATGAATCTGCGGACTCATTGGAACTGACTGATGAAGCTGAAGTTAAGCGACGTATATGGGATGGCGTTGTGGAAGGTATCAACCGCAGCAGACGGCGCGGTATCCGAATACTGACAAGAGCCGGGGTAGCCGCCAGCATAGCGGTGCTTGCCGTTGCATTATTGATGTGGTTTCCCAAAAGTAGCGGTGATGAAGAGCGCTATGCCGATGCGCCGGACGAAGTGTGGACATCTGTCGGCCCGCATAATTACCAGTTGCCAGACGGCACTCAGGTGTGGCTTGAGAGCGGCAGCCGCATAACAGTGGCGAAAAACTTTCTTGATGACCGCAGGGTGAATCTTGACGGTAATGCAACTTTTGATGTGGCTAAGGTTAAAGGACGGAATTTCACTGTGGTGTCGAATGGTTCGGATGTGGTAGTAAAAGGCACATGTTTTTCAATCCATAACGGGGCTAAGTTGAATCTGACGCTTTTTAGCGGAGCGGTTGAGTTTATACCGTCGAAAGGAGGGAAATCAATAGAGTTGCATCCTTCAGAACTCCTGACCTATAATGCCACCGACGGAAAAGTGGAGGTAAAGGAGATTCCGCGCTCGTTGCAATGGGACGACGGAACCTACAGGATTTCGCAAATCAACCTCCATGATCTTGTGGATTTCATAGAGAGCCGTTATGATGTGGAAATTACAGTGGCAGGCAATGTGAACCAAAACAATTTGCGCATGACCGCTTCGGTGAGGTATGACGAGCCTGTGGATTCGATTATAGACCGGATCTGCTATGTATTCAAACTTGATTGTGCGCAAAGAGGGAAGAAATATGTGTTGTCGGAAGGAGGCAACTGATTCCGAGCCAGATTTCATGTCGGTGCAGCCGCAAAGATGAACGACATGCCAGATACTTATTTACAGTGTGACTATACACACCGGCGCTTCCAATCCGCAGGTGTGCCGATACAATATTATATTAACCTTAATTATCTAACCCAATCATTAACCAATGAATCTAATTTCCAAATTGCGATTGACGGCTCTGCGGAGGATTGCTACCACTCTCCTGCTTGTTGTGTCAGGCGTTGTGGCGGTATCAGCCCAGATTGCAGTCAAAGGTGAGAGGATTGACGCTGCTGAAGCTATCAGACAGATAGAAAAAGCGTCGGGCTATACCTTCTCATTCAATGCCGATGACCTTAAAGGTATCCAGGCATTGACATACAACTGTGAAGGGGATATCCAGCAAGTGCTTGCATGTGTGTTTGGTGGCACCGACATGGAATGGCAGGTACATGGCAAAAGTGTGAGCCTCAAAAAAACATCGAAACAGACGGCTACCGAGCGGAAACGCATAGTGAGCGGTGTTGTTATTGACGGCGCTAACGAAGAACCTATTATCGGGGCTGTGGTGAGTGTAAAAGACTCAAAGACAAATGCCGTTACAGATATTGACGGTCATTTCGATATTTCGTTTACCGGCAAAAGCTGCACGCTTGAGGTCTCTTATCTCGGTTATGACAAGCAGTCGGTATATATTACCGACCAGGGGACGGTCAACATCACCATGCAGCCGGCAAACGAGATGCTGGGAGAAGTAGTAGTAGTGGGAGCGGGCACGCAGAAGAAAATTTCAGTGACCGGGGCGATTTCCACTGTGAAAGGTGCCGAATTCCGTGCACCATCGTCGAACCTCACCAACAATCTTGCCGGCAAACTGGCTGGTGTGATAGCCGTGACCAACAGCGGAGAGCCCGGCAGCGGCTCAAGTTTCTATATCCGAGGCATCAACACATTCGGCGGTCGCACGGCTCCCCTTATCCTTCTTGACGGGGTGGAAATATCGGCAAACGACCTCAACAACATCCCGCCGGAAAACATTGAGAGTTTCTCAATCCTCAAAGACGCTTCGGCTACAGCAATATACGGGGCGCGCGGTGCCAACGGCGTGATGCTTGTAACCACCAAAAACGGCGAGGAGAACACCAAGGCCCGTATTTCAGTGACTTATGAGCATTCGCTCCTGCAGCCGGTCAACATGGTGGAGTATGTTGACGGTGCCACTTATATGGAAACTTACAACGAAGCCCAGCGGATGCGTCTGCCTGATGTGACACCAAAATATTCACAGGAACGCATTGACAATACCCGCGCAGGTATCAACCAATATCTCTACCCCGATGTTGACTGGCGCGGATTGATGATGAAGAAACTGACACAGAGCCAGCGCGCCAATGTAAACATCACCGGCGGCGGTTCGAAGGTGACATATTACATGTCGCTGCAGATGAACCACGACAGCGGTGCGCTTGATGTCCCGAAAAACTATTCGCTAAACAACAACCACAACCTGTGGCGCTATATATTCCAGAACAATATAGAGTATAAGGTAACCTCGTCAACCAAACTGGGCATGCGCATCAATGCACAGATAGCCCATCAGACCTCGCCAAACACATCTTCGTCGGAAATCTTCCAGCAAGTACAGTATAACAACCCTGTGGATTATCCGGCAGTATATCCCGACGACGGAAACGGCCACTTGAAATTCGGTTCCGACATCATCTCGGCGGGATCATATTTCACCAACCCATATGCCAACATGCTCAACTCCTTCAAGGAGTCAAATGAGAACAAGCTCAACGTATCGGTCAACCTTGACCAAAAACTTGATTTCCTGACCAAAGGCCTGTCGCTGACGGCGCTTGTCAATTTCAACAGCTGGTACTATTCGTCATACACCCGCTCCCTGAAACCATATTATTATCGTGTGCTTCCCGGAAGCTATAACCCTGCCGCAGACACCTATGTACTTGAGCAATTGCAAAAAGGCGAGGATTTCATCAACGAGTCAAGCATCTACAAAACCGGCGACAACCTGTTTTATTTCGATGCTCGCGTGAACTACAACCGCACCTTCGGCCCCCACTCCGTTACCGGCATGCTGATGTATATGATGCGGGAGAACCGCAATAACATTCTTCCAAGCCGCAACCAAGGCTTCTCAGGACGTGCCACATATGACTATGACCACCGATATCTGGTGGAGTTCAACTTCGGGTATAACGGGACCGAACGTCTGGCAAAGGATGATCGCTTTGAGTTTTTCCCTGCCGCTTCTATCGGATGGGTGATAAGCAACGAAAAATTCTGGGAGCCGCTCAACCGCATTGTCACCCACATGAAGGTGCGCAGTTCATACGGCCTTGTAGGTTCTGATGAGACGGGTGTGAACGCCGGCGCTCCATATTACATGTATAAGTATGGCGTGGCACTTTACGGCAAAGACCCATATGGGCGTACATTCTTCAAGACCGGTCAGACCCCGTCTAATGCATTCGAGGCCTCAGGTCCTGAAATTACGGATTATCCTGTTGTGAACGGTTCGTGGGAAAGGTCGAAACAGTTTGACGTCGGTGTGGACCTTCGACTGTTTGACCAAGTTGCCATCACCTTTGATTACTTCAACTACAAACGCGACCGTATTCTGCTGCAACGCGCATCGTTCCCATCAATTATGGGCTACCAAGGGGTGAAACCTTGGGTGAATATGGGTAAGGTTGACAACCGTGGCTTCGAGTTGAGCGTGAACTGGATCAAACGCCTGACAAAAGACCTGGCGATTGACCTGCGCGGCAACTTCACATATGCCGAGAACAAACTGGTCTATAAGGACGAACCGGATTACCCATACACATGGCAGGTTGAGACCGGCAAGCCGCTCGGAGCCACTTACGGTTTCATTGCCGACGGGCTCTTCAAAGACCAGGCTGATATAGACAACCATGCCGACCAGAGCTTTTTCGGATCCACTGTGATGCCCGGCGATATAAAATACCGCGATGTCAACGGCGACGGACAGATCAACACCGACGACCGTGTGATGCTCTCGCCCTACGGCAACCAGCCACGAATCCAATATGGTTTCGGAGTGAGTGTGCAATGGCGCGATTTCGATCTGAGCGTGTTCTTCAACGGATCGGCACAGCGCCGCATAATGCTTGACCCGGCACAGTTGCAGCCCTTTAACCAGATGTGGACTGCCGACCGCAACCTAATGACATGGATTGCCGACAACCACTGGGTTGAGGGTGGGGGCAACAGCAACATCGAGTGGCCACGTCTAGGCACTTTGCAAGCCCAGTATGAGAACAATCTCAATGAAAGCTCATTCTGGATGAAAAAGGCCGACTTCATACGTTTCAAGACACTTGAGGTCGGGTATAACTGGAAGTTCCTGCGTGTCTATTTCAGCGGTGACAACCTGGCAGTATGGTCGCCGTTCAAGTACTGGGATCCGGAGCTTAACTACAACACCTATCCGTTGAGCCGCACATTCAATCTTGGAGTGCAGTTCCATTTCTAAGCAGAACCAATAAAATCATTACCGATAACAATGAACAAGCATATAAAAAACATTATAATGGCATGGGGCATAGGCGTGTGCCTTCTGACCGGAGCGGCTTCATGTGAATATCTTGACGTTGTGCCTGTAGAAACACCCGACCGCGACGACATGCTCACCGATCCGGCCAGCGCGCTTCGATATCTCTACGGCTGCTACGGACCGATCCAGAACGAAAAAACACAAAAACAGCGCTACAGCAACTACCATTTCGGCAGCGACGAGTTTGTGGAATGTGTGAGTGTGTATGACGATTTCCGCCGTTTCCAGGGCGACCAGATCACCGGCCATAATGCAGCGCAATATGGCGTGTGGAACGATTATATCAACGGCATCGGATATTGCAACCAGTTCCTTAACGATATAGCCACCTATGACGTGCAGAACCTTGACATCAACGACAAGACGCAGTATATCGCCGAGGCGAAATTCCTCAAAGCATATTACCACTATATGTTGCTAAATTATTGCGGCCCGATACCTATCATGGATTCGCAGTTGCCGATGGATATGGACAAGGGAAACCTGCCAGGCCGCTCGCATTTCGACGCTGTGGTGAAATATATCGTGGATTTGTGTCAGGAAGCATATTCCAACCTTCCGATAACCTATGGCGACGAGCGCTATTACGGCCGCGCCACCAAGGCGGTGTGCCGTATGCTTGAGGCCAAGGTGAGGTTGCTTGCCGCATCTCCCCTTTGGAACGGTTCATTCCCTTGGCCAGGATGGGAGAATCCGAGCTATGAGACCCCGGGCTATGGCCGTGCCCTGGTGAGCAACACCTATGACGTGCAGAAATGGAAAGATGCCTATGATGCTTGCGAGGCTGCGATAGAAGAGGCGTCGAAAGCCGGTCATGGCCTGATGCGCCTTGAGGATTCGGAGGCTATCCGCGCCAATGACAATATTCCGTTGCCTACAATCCCCGGCATTGACAATTCAACCGCAGAGGGTGAGGAGTTCGCCAAACAGGTCATGCTGATGCGTTATGTAGTGACCGCACGTCCCAACCAGGGTAACCGTGAATTCATATGGGCTTCACTTGACCTGAACAACTATTGGGCCACATCGCCAGCGTCAATACCCCATTTTGTGATGAAGGATGAGAAAGGTGTTCCCGGCGGTGGATGGGGCATGATCAGCCCGACGCTCTATACGGTTGAGCATTTCTACACCAAAAACGGCAAACTGCCAATTGACGACATGGAGTTTCCACGCGAGGATGAGTGGTTCACTTCGGCCGGGCTGGAGAATCCCGACATCATCAAGCTGTGTGTAGGGCGCGAACCACGCTTCTACGCCAATATCTCGTTTGACGGTGACGAATATTCACCGGTGATAGCGGGTGGCCGTCCGCTGGTTGTCAAGGCCCGCGATTCGCAGGAATGCGGTTATAACCTTGAACTGTTCGGACAGAACAACCAGAGCCAGACCGGCTTCTGGAACAAGAAAAATGTGCATCCCAACCTCCGTTACAGCAACCCCGGCATGACCAACAACATAGGTGGCATAGAAAACCGGCCTAACAGTATTTTCCGCCTGGCCGACCTCTATTTAATGACTGCCGAATGCTGCGCCCACCTCGGCGGCACTTATGTGGAGGAAGGGCTGAAATGGCTCAATGAGGTTCGCGACCGCGCCGGTGTGGACAAACTCCAGGCAAAAGATGTCACCGCCGACGGCTCCATGTTAAAGGCAGTGCTTTCCGAGCGGTTCATAGAGCTTTATTTCGAAGGAATGCGTCTGGAGGATATCCGCCGGAACATGCAGGGCGCGGAACGCATGAGCGGCAACTGCTACCGTGGTCTGAACTCAATGATCAAAGACCCTTCGTTTGAGGAGTTCAACACTCCCTGTCAGATCAAGCAGAATCTGAAATGGAGCAACCGCATGTATCTTCAGCCTATTCCCGATGATGAGGTCTATGCCAATCCACAACTTATACAGGCACCGGACTATTAATAACTTAACGCTGTCAAAAAAGAAAAATGAACAGATATATCAAAAACATATTGATGCCACTGTCGGCGCTGGTTGTTGTAGCTGCATGTTCCGAGAGTGATGTGCAGGAACTGTTTCCCGACGCCTACAAAAAGATTCTCTATATCAAAGACGGTGGAGAGAAGAATGTGACGCTTTATGTGACAGGACAAGATGCCGAATACACCTTCAAAGTATGTAAAGGTGGGAGCGACACAAACCAAAGCGCTAGCGGCCGCATTGAAGTCATGACCCAGAAGGCGGTTGATGAGACCTACAGTATCCCCTATGGAGAACCTTATAAGGTGCTTTCATCCGACCTTTACACCATAGGTGCCGGAGAGTTGGATTTCGGTTCGTCCGACATGGCTAAAACCGTAGGTGTAAAGCTGAATGTGGCTAAAATACGCAATGTGCTTGAATCCGATGCAAATTCGGTATATATGCTGCCTCTACAACTTGTGAGCGCTACCGATTCTGTAAATTCCGAACACAACCGATACATTCTGATTATCAATAATGTGAGCGAACCGTTGGTAGGGTTCAAGAAAACAGGGGTGGAGGAATTCAATTGCGTTTTAGGGAAGCCTTTCTCACTTAAGATTCCGGTGAGCCTGGTAGACGTGGAGAATCGTTGGAACATCAATATCGGCATTGGAATAGACAACGGTTTTCTGGCAAATTATAATGCCGAAAACGGCACAGCATATCAGTTGCCCGACATTGGCTACAATCTGACAAAGAGCGTTGCCTTGACTGAAGACCGCCAGGAAGCCTCGGTTGAGATCTGCATACCTGATTTCGGGGAACGCACAGGCGGATATATGATGATTCCTATCGCGCTGACAGATGTGTCAATGTTTTCAGTGTCACCAAAACATGCCAATTATGCAGCCCTTATCCATATTCTCGGACAGAAACTTGACCGTTCCGGATGGGAAGCGCGTGCATGTTCCTGGCAGGGAGCCGAGCAGTTCGACGGCTGGTCGGAGGATGTGGATCTTTTCGCACAGAATGTGCTTGATGGTGATCCCGCCACCAAATGGCATTACAAATACGGCTCCAAAGGTGAAGGCTCATGTGAATTCCATGGGCAGGGCCACCATTGCATAATGATTGATTCGAAAAGCGAGCATACATTCACCCAGATCGGGCTGCAACAGAGACAGGATTTCGGATGGGACGGAAACCATGTGGCGGAAGTCCGATTCTGGATTAGCTCCGACCCATCTGTCTGGAGTAACAATGCCGGCAAGTCCGACGGCTGGATGGCAATTGAAGGGGTGCATAAGTTGCGTACTAGCCATATAGATGAACAAGTGATAGATATTCCTGCCTCAACAGGGCGATATATCAAAGTTGAGGTTGTTTCCGGCGGTGCCGGCCAGGATGTAGGCACCTTTGCTGAAATCTATGGCTATGGTAAATAAGCGATGATTTAGGTACTGGATTTTACAGATTTAATAGTTATTTAGGTTTGGCTTGGCGGAGGGGGCTTCGTGACCGAAAGTCCCCGCCACCGCCAGGCAGGAGAGAAAAGTCAGAACTTTAAAATATAGATTTTTAACCCTTAAATTTTATTGAAATGAAAAAATTTACACTAGTAGTTACTGCGTTGACAATGGCGGCGGTATCGTTATCCGCGGAGGATAACGTTCCTTCAGTAGACAAGACATTCCCTAATTGGGCCGGCCATACGGTTACCTATGATGTGTGCATCATGGGAAACGCAGCTAAAGAAACCTTAAATGCCAATGAAAACGTCACCTTGAATCAGCTTGAACATTGGATCAATACCGGGGGAGACCTTGGAAGAGGCCATTGGAATGGTGTCGCCAACGATGAATGGATTGCTACCGAGGGGTGTGACGGCGGCATTGTCTGCGAATCCCAGGCTATGTCGTTGTTTGCGATTTATGAGTATTGGTATAATTGGTGGGCCGGAGGCTGGGCTGACCAGGCGGCGGACAAGCCTGTTGATCTGTCGCATATAAATACTGACACACATGTGCATTGTGCAGTGAAAGTACCCAGTGAGACTGTGCCTTTGGTTATAGATTTCAAACTTCTGCGTAAAAGCGACGAAGAGCAGCAGGCGGCAGGAGGTGAAGACAACCAGTGCATACGCTTTTCACTGGCAAGTGCAAACGGAATGGAGAAAGCATCTTTTCCTGTGGTGGGTGAGCTGAAATCCGGCGAATGGACAGGTGTTGACATTACAATCGGGGAATTGACAAAACTTTTGGTTGCAAGTAAGGCGGACGATGCTATTGACTATAGCAGATTTAAAACGCCATGGACTGGCCGCGTATGCCATATCTCAGTACCTTCAGATCCAGATAGCAAACCCCAAGAGAATGCGGTGTTCGCGCTTGACGGGCTGTATTTTTACACACCCGGAGACGTAGTGTCCGGAATTGAAGATGTAGACACTTTGGAATCAACTGCTGAAATAGTTATTTCCGCACGTAGCATATCAGTTCTCGGCGCTTCAGGCATTGAGGTTTATTCTGTCAGCGGCCAGTTGGTGGCGTCATCAACCGGTACAGTTGTAGGTGTGGATCATCTGGAAACAGGCATTTATATGGTTAAGGCAGCCGGCAAGGTTAAGAAAGTGGCTCTAAATTGATGTTTTCAATGATGAATACGACAGTCAAAACAGCAGTAGCCGCGTTTTTGAGCTTGTCGGTTATGGAATCTGCGGCAAAGGTGACTTTGCCGCAGATTTACACCGACAACATGGTGGTCCAGCAAAAATGGAAAGCACCATTTCACGGCACAGCTTCACCTGATGCGGTGGTCAGAATTGGGGCCGGATGGCTTAAAGATCCGGTTTCTGTAAATGCTGGCCCGGATGGCAGGTGGGATGTGGTGTTGCCTACACCGAAAGGAGGGAAGGGTGGATTTGAGGTGACATTTACCGACACTGCCGACGGATCGGAGGTAACATTGCATAATGTGACTGTGGGTGAAGTATGGCTTTGTTCAGGTCAATCGAACATGGAGATGCCTGTGGCCGGATGGGGAAAGGTACTCAATTATGAGCAGGAGATTGCCGGAGCTGTTTATCCCCATATAAGGTTGCTGCAGGTAAAACGCCATACCGATATGGTGCCGCAGGAAAACACGGAAGTGACAGGGGGAGGATGGCAGGTGTGCTCGCCGCAATCGGTGGAGGAATTTTCTTCGATAGCGTATTTTTTCGCACGCCATTTATGGCAGGAACTGGATGTGCCTGTTGGGGTAATTGACTGCACATGGGGAGGCTCGCCTATTGAGTCTTGGCTTAGTTATACTACCCTTGCCGAAGCTAAAGGGTTCAAGAGTGTTGTGGAGGATTTCAAGGGGGAGTGTCTTGCCGACGGCGCAATCCGCGCGCATTACAAAGAACTGTTGGAGCGACACGAAAGGAGTGAACGCTGTGGCTACGGTAAACAGCGCTGCTTATGCCATAACGATGGTTTCCCAGGCACAATTGACGGGCACACATTTTATCCCGCAGAACTCCATAATGCCATGCTCAGACCATTGACCCGTTTGGGCATAAAAGGTGTGCTGTGGTATCAGGGGGAAAACAATGCCGACCGTGCCTACCAATATGGCTTCCTTTTCCCGAGGCTGATCAACGACTGGCGTGAACTTTGGGACAACAAAAATATGCCGTTTTATTTCGTGCAGCTTGCCAATTGGCGCAAGCGCAAAGAGGTGCAACCGCATTCCGACTGGGCTTACCTCCGGGAGTCGCAGCAGAAAGCGTTGCATATGCCTAACACAGCTATGGCCGTGGCGGTGGATGTAGGCGACGCCGATGATATTCATCCGAAAAACAAACAGGAGGTAGCCCGCAGGCTGGCGCTTATTGCTCTTAGCCGCGATTACGGGAAAAAGACCGATTGGAAAGCGCCGCATTATGAGGATTACCACATTGAGGGTGACACTATGTATCTGACCTTTGATGCCCCGGCCAGGGATTTTATGCAAAAAGAGAAGTATGACGGGTTCATAGTGGCAGGAACAGAAGGGGTTTTCCATAAGGCGTATGCCCGTTGGGATGGCGACCGTTTGGCGGTGAGCGCACCCCAGGTAAAAGTGCCGGTTGCGGTGAGATATGCATGGGCCGATAATCCGCAGGTCAGCCTTTTTGGCAAAAGCGGTTTGCCGGTTGCGCCGTTCCGCACCGACAACTGGTGATGCGGAAAATGACATGAATTTATAACTGACAAAATAATATTTCAATGAATAAATTAAAATCAATTGTGCTGCTGGCGTTGTCGTTGTTGATGCTATGGAGCTGTTCGAAAGACAATAATGGCAAAACTGAAGAGCCGAAACCTGTGAATGTGCGTTGCGTAACCATAAATGGGCAAAATCTGGTTCAGCCTGATGGCTCTAAACTTTTCATAAAAGGGGTTAACCTCGCTCATTGGCTTAATCAGGAGGGATATATGTTCAATTTCCAGAAAAGGTCAGCACATCAGATCAATGAGATGTTCTGCCAGCTTGTGGGACCAGAATACACGGCCAAATTCTGGAAAGATTTCATTGACAACTATATCACTCTCGAAGATATGGAGTTTATAAAATCAACAGGAGCCAACACAGTGCGTTTGCCCTTGCATTACAAATTGTTTACCAATGAGGATTTCATGGGATCAAACGATCCCGATCTAGGTTTTGAGATTCTTGACAGGGTCATAGAATGGTGCAAACAGACGGGTCTGTATGTTGTTGTGGATCTTCATTGTGCTCCCGGCGGAAACAGCGGCGACAATATTGACGACAGCCATGGTTATCCTTGGCTGTTTGAGAGCGATGCCCAGCAGCGCAAAACATGCGAACTGTGGAAAAAGATTGCCGACCGCTGCAAAGGAGAAGCCATTGTGTTGGGCTATGAGCTGTTGAACGAGCCAATTCCGAGCACATTCAAACATCTTTATCCTCAGCTTCATCCGGTGTTGAAACGCATAACCCAAGCTATCCGCGAAGTTGACCAGAACCATATCGTTATCTGGGGCGGCGCGAACTATAACGACGATTTCACAGTATTTGATGTGAATGATCTTGCTTTTGACAATAAAATAATGTTTGCCTGCCACCGCTACGGAAGCCAGTGGATAGGGAATTTCACGGAGTTCCGCGACAAGGTCAACCTGCCGATGTTCATGAGCGAATGGGGGCATGGCGAATCATGGGAGTGGCAGTCGACATTCTCAAAGGTGCTTCGCGACAATAACATCGGATACACTTCGTGGCCATATAAGAAGATTTCAGGATGGGATTCGTTTGTTGGCGTGCGTCAGCCTGACAACTGGGATAAAATCGTTGAATTCGAAAAATCACCGCGCATGAATTACGACGATATTGTTGCCGCCCGTGAGAAGTGCGGCCAGGATGTGGCTCGCAAGGCTATGGCTGATTTCATAGAAAACTGCAAATACAAGAACTGCGAGAAGTTTGAAGGTTACATAAATTCTGTGAGAATGAATGAGTAACCGGAAATAGGAGCTGACATGATGTATAAAAACAAAATTCGCGGGGGCATTTTTGCCCTCGCGGCTCTCATTGCACCGTTAGCGACGGGAGCACGCACTGCCGAAGAAGAGAAAGTGTTTATTGACAACCTGATGGTGCGTATGACACTCAAAGAGAAAATAGGGCAGCTAAATCTGTTGAGCACCGGTTCGATTGTGACCACAAGCACACCAAACGACGACAACGCCACAGAGAAAATACGTCGTGGCGAAGTGGGCGCCGTGCTCAACCTGCAGGGGGTGAAGCAAATCAAGGAACTTCAGGAGTGTGCTGTCAACGAGACGCGGCTCGGAATTCCGATGTTTTTCGGTAAAGATGTGATTCACGGCTACGAGACACTGTTTCCGATTCCGCTGGCTATGTCGTGCTCATGGGATATGGAGGCAATAGAGCGTATGGCACGAATTTCGGCGATAGAGGCGAGTGCCGACGGGCTGAACTGGACTTTCTCGCCAATGGTTGACATCAGCAAAGATGCCCGCTGGGGACGTGTAGCCGAAGGATCAGGAGAAGATCCGTGGCTGGGAGCGCAGATAGCCAGGGCGATGGTTAAAGGATACCAAGGCGACAGTCTCAGCCGCAACGACGAGATAATGGCCTGTGTGAAACATTTCGCGCTTTACGGTGCGCCAGAAGCAGGACGCGACTACAATATGGTTGATATGAGCCGGAACCGCATGTTCAACGAATATTTCCTGCCATATCAGGCTGCTATAGAAGCCGGAGCCGCAAGTGTGATGAGCTCGTTCAACGATGTCAACGGTGTGCCGGCCACTGTGAGCCGATGGTTGCTGACCGACCTGTTGCGGGACAGATGGGGTTTCAACGGTTTTGTCACAACTGACAACACGGCGATAATGGAGTTGCCGTTTCACAGCATCGGCGACATAACGGCCGTGACAGTGCGTGCGCTCAAAGCCGGTACGGATCTGGACATGAATTCGCAAGCTTACACCGGACAACTTGAAAAGGCTCTTGCCGAAGGGCTGGTGAACGAGAACGACATTGACACGGCATGCCGCCGGATTCTTGAGGCAAAAATGCGTCTTGGGTTGTTTGACGACCCGTTCAAATATATTTCAGAAGATAGAGCCGCAAATGAGATTTACACTCCAGAGCACCGAAAAGCCGCGCGTGAAATCGCCGCCGAGACATTCGTGCTATTGAAAAACGACGGCAATCTGCTTCCGCTGAAACGACAGGGTAAGATAGCGCTTATCGGGCCGCATGGCAATGCCCGCACTCAGATTACCGGCATGTGGAGCGGGGTCAGGAGTTATGAGCGGTATGAAACGGTGTTTGAGGCTATGAAACGTAATCTGAATGGTAAAGCCGAGGTGCGCTATGCCCGTGGAAGCAATCTTGACTATGACCCTGAAATGGAAGAGAGAGCGTGGGTGAGAAACTGGAACTGCCATGTCAATGGCAGACAAGAAATAGAGCACTGCGATGACAAGTCGCTGCTTGAGGAGGCCATGGAGGTTGCACGATGGGGCGACGTGATTGTGGCTACTTTGGGGGAGATGATGGAGATGAGCGGTGAAAGCTCATGCCGCACCGACCTTGAGATGCCCGCAGCCCAGCGCGACCTTCTGAAAGCGCTGCTTGCCACCGGTAAGCCAGTGGTGTTGCTGCACTTCTCGGGGCGTCCGACGGTGATGACATGGGAAAACGAAAATGTGCCCTCCATAATGAATGTGTGGTTTCCTGGCAGTGAGGCAGGCAACGCCATATGTGATGTGCTGTTTGGCGATGCAGCTCCAGGAGGGAGGCTAACCACATCGTTTCCGAGATCTTCGGGACAGTGCCCGTTCTATTATAACCATCGGAACACATGTCGTCCGCAAGATCAGTCAACATGGTTCGAAAAATATCGCAGCAACTATCTTGATGTGTCGAATGAACCGGTCTATCCATTCGGTTTCGGATTGGGTTATACCACGTTTACCTATTCGCCTGTGGCACTCAGCGCCGACTCGCTTGATGCCAGTGGAAGCATTACTGCCGCCGTAACAGTGACGAATACCGGTGGCCGCCACGGTACAGAGATTGTGCAACTCTATATCCGCGACGTGGCAGGAACCATTACCCGCCCAGTGCAGGAACTTAAAGGTTTCGAACGGATAGAACTGAAAAAAGGTGAGAGCCAGGAGGTTAAATTCGTTATAAAGCCTGAAATGCTTAAATTCTATGACGAAAACCTTGATTTTGTGGCAGAACCGGGTGAATTTGAACTGATGATCGGCCCCAACAGCCGTGATGTTGACCGCCGCAGTTTCCACCTTACCTCATGGGTCAGATGATTTGATAAAAGCCTGATTACAGGTTTATTTGCAAAAGTTTACGTATGTTGCATGTGTTTCATAACTTTGTGGTGTAGTCTTATTGCCTCCAAATAAGAGACAGAAAACACTTCAGAAAGAGATTGGAAGCACACAAGATGGAGAATACATATCGTAAATCAGAAAATAGTAAACCAAAACAAAACGAACATAACATGAAATTACAGATTATTGCCGCTACGATGGCAATTGGTGCCATAATGAATGCGGCGGGTGGTGAAACGCCGGTGTATCTTGACACTGACAAACCTTTGGATGAAAGGGTAGAAGATGCTCTTTCACGCATGACCACCGAGGAGAAAGTTGCAATCATACACGCACAATCGAAATTCAGTTCACCGGGTGTGCAGCGGCTAGGCATTCCTGAATTGTGGTGCACCGACGGCCCCCATGGCATACGTCCGGAAGTCTTTTGGGATGAATGGGATCAGGCTGGATGGACAAATGATTCATGCACGGCTTTCCCGGCTCTGACCTGTCTCGCCGCTACCTGGAATCCTGAAATGGCAGCCCTTTACGGCAAAAGTATCGGTGAAGAAGCCCGTTATCGTGAAAAAGATGTGCTGCTGGGTCCCGGTGTGAACATTTACCGCACTCCGTTGAACGGCCGTAATTTCGAATATATGGGTGAAGACCCTTATCTGGCATCGGTCATGGTTGTGCCATATATCAAAGGGGTGCAGGCCAACGGAGTGGCTACCTGTGTGAAGCATTATGCCCTTAACAATCAGGAGCAGCGCCGCCACACCACCGATGTTGACCTAAGCGACCGGGCACTATATGAAATCTACCTGCCGGCGTTCAAGGCGGCAGTCACTGAGGGTGGCTCATGGTCAATTATGGGATCATATAACCTTTACAAAGGTACGCATGTGTGTCAGAATCAGCGTTTGCTCAAGGATATCCTTCGTGATGAATGGGGGTTTGACGGTGTGGTGATATCCGACTGGGGCGCTGTGCACGATACAGAGCAGGTAGTCAACGGCGGTCTTGATCTTGAGTTCGGCTCATGGACCAACGGCCTGTCGGAAGGTATGAAAAACGCCTACGACAGCTATTATATGGCTTACCCTTATCTCAAACTTATAAAAGAGGGTAAGGTCAGTACTGAGGAACTTGACAAAAAGGCCGGAAATGTGTTGCGTCTGATTTTCCGCACGGCCATGAATCCTACTAAACCTTTCGGTGCGATAAATTCGGCGGAACATGTGGCCGCAGCCCGGAGGATTGCCGGCGAGGGTATCGTGTTGCTGAAGAATGAAGGAGAGGTGTTGCCGCTTAAACTTGACGGTAAAAAGAAAATTGCTGTTGTCGGTGAGAATGCCATAAAGATGATGACGGTAGGTGGAGGCAGTTCCTCGTTGAAAGCTCGTAAGGAGATCTCTCCGCTAGAAGGCTTGAAGCAGCGGGTCGGGAAAGATGTTGAGGTGGTTTATGCCCGTGGATATGTGGGCGACCCTGTGGCACAGCAGGATGGGATGAAGATTCAAGACATATCTGACAGCCGTTGCGCCGAGGAATTACTTGCCGAGGCTGTGAATGTGTCAAAAGGGGCTGATTATGTTATATTCGTAGGCGGTCTCAACAAGGCGCCGCATCAGGACTGCGAGGATGCCGACCGCGAAGGTCTCGGTCTCCCTTACGGACAAGACCGTCTTATAGAAGAGATTGCCAAAATCAACAAGAATCTTGTGGTAGTGAATATCTCCGGCAACGCTGTGGCGATGCCTTGGATCAAGAATGTGCCTACCGTGGTGCAGGGATGGTTTATCGGGTCGGAAGCCGGCAACGCTATTGCCGATGTGCTTACCGGCGATGTCAATCCTTCCGGTAAATTGCCGTTTACGTTCCCTGCACGCCTTGAGGATGTAGGTGCACATGCCAAGGGGGAATATCCCGGCAACAAAGATGCCTTGGCTGCATCGAAGGAGTGGGGCGATACTATCCCGGAATATTACAGCGAAGATATTTTTGTGGGATACCGCTGGGCCGACAAGGAGAAGACTGCCCCGCTTTTCCCATTCGGTCATGGATTGAGCTACACGACATTTGAGTATAGCAGGCCGACAGCCGACAAGAAGGCCATTACCACCGACGACACCATCACCTTCAGTGTGAATGTGCGTAATATCGGTGACAAAGAGGGACAAGAAATCATACAGCTCTATATTGCGGATAAAGCATCTGGCCTGCCACGTCCGGTCAAAGAACTGAAAGGTTTCAGCAAGGTGAAACTTGCTCCCGGCGAAGAGAAACCAGTGAGCATCACCATCGGTAAAGATGCCTTGAGCTATTTCGATGATCAGAAACATGAGTGGGTTGCAGAGCCAGGCAAATTCGAGGCTATTATCGGTGCGTCATCGCGCGATATCAAAGGTGTGGTACCGTTTGAATTAAAATGACGGTGCATAAACAAATTATTATGCTTAAGCGAACTATAGCGGTAATTTTATGTGCCGCCGCATCGGGCGCCGGCGTATCGGCGACAGATTATAAAAAGAATCGCGCAGCATTGATGCCACAAATCTCTTGAATGTGCACTTTTCATTGCAAGATGTTAACGAGTTTGAGAAGTTCTTGCGCGCCGAGCATACATTCTATAAGGACAGGGATTGTGGAGGCAAACTGTTTCCTTTCATAAGCTCACAAAAATACAATGACGCCATAAAGAAAGTGTTTACTGTTTGTGATATCAGGAGAATGGTAACAGTTCTTAACCCCTTGACAGGTAAAGAGGAAAAACGACCAATTAATGAATTAGCCAGCAGCCATCTTGCACGGCGAACATTCGTAGGCAACCTATATTAAGAATGTAAAGGCTCCCAACCTTGTAGGTTCCCTATCCGGTCATGCCGAAGATAGTAAGGCTTTTGCCAGATATTGAGAAATAGACGAGGATATGAAAAAAGAACTCGTCGAATTGCCGGAATAGAAATTTGTTCAATAAATAGACAAATGCGTGTGCCAATATTGATATGCAATATGACACACGCATTTATCATATTGTTTTACGGCTTGATACTGATTCTGATTGCAGAATTACGGCTTAAAAACAACCATAGTAGTGGCGGCTCAGGGTATTTTCGTCGGTATGCCGTCGAATGGTGACGGTGATCCGGCGGCTCACTGACCCCTTCCGGCCGCATACCGACTACGGGAGCGGGCTAAACCCCGACTGCCTACAACGCCTTGTGACGATGCTACTGCGTAGCCGGCACAAGACTCAATATCGGCAGTCCGGGTTCTTTACGCCCTCTCCTTATATGGAATTTGAACCGCAACACAACATTCCGTTTGTCAACAAAGGCTATCTCGAAGCCGTCAAAGTAGGGCGCAATGTTTGTTACCGCCGAAGCGAAGTAGAACGAGTAATTAAATTACGCGTTCAGTAAAGTTCTTCTAATCCAAATATGGCGAGGGTAGCAATGCTATATGCTACCCTCGCCATTAGTTTGTTTGTAGATATGATGACGATTAAATGACGCTATATTTCAATGAACTTTAACATTAAAAATATCTCAACATTTAATTATCTTGATTTAATTGACCCGAAATTGATTAAAAAATGGGGACAAAAATTCGTAGAATAAAAATTGGGGGACAAAATGGGAACAATAATATACAAGAAAAATCCCGAGCAATTGAAATTCAATTGCTCGGGATTTTCCAAAGTGTCCGAAATGAGACTCGAACTCACACGATCCAATGATCACTACCCCCTCAAAGTAGCGCGTCTACCAATTCCGCCATCCGGACATTCTAATCTTGCATCATTTGCTTGTATTGTATACACTCAAACAAAGTCCGTATAGTAAACAAAATCACCAACAGACCGCGAGGGTTTTGAGATTCAATTTAATGATGGTTCTGAGCGAAAAACGGGACTCGAACCCGCGACCCCGACCTTGGCAAGGTCGTGCTCTACCAACTGAGCTATTTTCGCAAGTTTTCCGTTTACAAAGACCGGCTTTGCCTCGCCAGGCACCCCGTTTTGTCGTTTGCGTTGCAAAGGTACGCATTATTTTTGAATTGGCAAGCGTTTTAGCAAAAAATCTCAAAAAAATTACGCACTCCACCCCTTAACACACTTTAAAAGAAGAAATTCCTAATCCGCACAATTATCAATAGGCATTTTTTATTTTGTAAATCATGAGCCATTATCTATCTTTGTGAAAGCATCATTGTGCAAAACCGCTTAAAGACTTTTTGCAAAATGATGCATAATACCGACCTTAATATAAAATACCAAAACAGACCGATTATGGCAAAAGTCAAACCATTCAGGGGCATCCGGCCTCCAAAAGAATTCATCGAACAGGTCGCCTCACGCCCTTATGATGTCCTGAACTCAGATGAAGCACGCATAGAAGCTCAGGGAAACCCAAAATCGCTATACCATATAATCAAGCCTGAAATAGATTTTGAACCGGGAACAGACGAGCACGATCCCAAAGTCTACGACAAAGCCGTAGAAAATTTCCGCGCTTTCCGCCAAAACGGATGGCTCATCCAAGACCCCCTGGAACATTATTATATATATGCCCAAACCATGGAAGGGCGCACACAATACGGTATCGTCATCGCGGCCAATGTACACGACTATGTGAACGGCGTCATAAAGAAACATGAACTGACACGCCGCGACAAGGAAGATGACCGAATGAAACATGTCAAAGTGAACAATGCCAACATAGAACCGGTGTTTTTCGCTTTTCCTGACAACGAACGTCTTGAAAAAATCATACGTGAAGTGACCGCAGGCCAACCTGAATACGATTTCACGGCTCCCGACGGCTTCGGGCACCACTTCTGGGTGGTGGAAGATCCCGCCTATACCGCAACCATCACCGAAGAGTTCGCCGCCATGCCGCACCTGTACATTGCCGACGGCCACCACCGTTCGGCAGCAGCTGCACGCGTAGGGCTGGAAAAAGCTGCAGAGGACCCCGCACACAACGGAGAAGAAGAATACAACTACTTCCTTGCGGTAGCATTTCCGGCATCGCATCTGCGGATAATAGACTATAACAGGGTTGTACGCGACCTCAACGGGCTCACCCCGGAAGAGTTCCTTGCACGTATTGAAAAAGACTTCATCGTACAGGAAAAAGGGAATGAAACATACACACCTGAAAAACTCCATAACTTCTCGCTATACCTTGAGGGAAAATGGTACTCGCTCACAGCACGCGAAGGACGATACGATGACACAGATCCCATAGGAGTGCTGGATGTAACAATCTCATCAGACCTCATACTCCGCGACATACTCGGAATAACCGACCTGCGCTCAGACAAACGCATTGATTTCGTAGGAGGAATAAGAGGCCTTGGGGAATTGAAACGGCGTGTCGACTCCGGCGAAATGAAAATGGCTCTCGCATTATATCCTGTGTCAATGAAACAGTTGATGGACATAGCAGATACCGGCAACATAATGCCACCAAAAACCACCTGGTTCGAACCGAAACTACGTTCCGGACTAGTGATCCACGAACTAATCTGAGACAACCGCTTTAAAGAGAGTGTGTCATAATGGCCCATCTGGGTCGTCACCTGAGGGATTCGGGTTCGGTCATTGACCAAAGTCAACTCCCGTCACCCTCAGGCTCCTACCATCTGGAACCATTCTTGGCTGAGCCAAGCGACCACAGGTCGATGACTGACTGCACCCTCGCCATCAGAACAGAAACAAGTAGGCGTGTCAAAATTCATGAATTTTGACACGCCTACTTTAATTTCATCTATCTACAGGACTCCCGCCCTGTAAGAAAAAACATTTACGGTTTATTCCTCGGAGGCAGCCACCTCGCTTTCGAGCACTTCTGCCTGTGGTTCCTTGATATTTGGCTCCTCAAGACCGAGGCCTTTCTTGCGGTCAATCACCTTAAGAAGCAAGCCTATAAGCAACGCCGCCACACCAAGCGACGCCAACATGACCAAAGGCATAGTATAATTATAACTTACCGCAGCCTCTTCCATAGTCATAGTGCCATTGGCGAGCCCCTCTACAATCTGGGGATTTGTGTTGTCAAGCACCTTTCCAATAAGCAACGGGAACAGCCACAGGCCTATATTCTGGATCCAGAATATCAGCGCATAGGCAGAACCTATTATTTTGGAATCAACCAGCTTAGGCACACTCGGCCAAAGCGATGCCGGCACAAGGGAGAAAGAAGCACCAAGAACCAGGATAGTAAGATATGCGATACATACCCCCCCAACAGGACTGCCTTTGAACATCGGAAGTATGAAAGCGAATGTAAGATGGCACGCGATAAGCAACAGCGAACCAACCACAAGCATGGATGCGGCTTTACCTTTGTAGTCCACATAATTGCCCAGAATAGGGGTAATACCTACGGCAAGCAGAGGGAAGACAGCAAAAATAGCTGCGGCAGACTGGCGCATGAAACCAAAGAAACAATAAGCCACCAGAGCTACCACCGCAAGCACAAGCAAGCCGTATTTTTTAACCGCACCTTTCGAAAAATTACTGGCAAATGCGGCTATAGCCACCACAATCATTATCACATACTGTATCACGGTAACCGCATCCGATCCCCAGAAAGAATCTGCAGCAGGCGGATCCAGTGTCAGATTGCACTGGAGCATGTTAACCGCATATTTCTGGAACGGGAATATCGCCGAATAATAAAGCACGCAAAGGAGAGCCACAAGCCAGAAACCTCCACTTGAAAGGATCTTACCAAGATCACGGAGCTGGAACGGGTCATCTTTCTCCTCCTCCATATGTGTCTGCTCGTCCAGTTTCCTGTCCATAAAGAAATACACGATGAACATTATCAGTGCGATCATCAGAAGCACCACGCCGAAAGCCACAGAGCGTGCCACACTTATGTTACCTCCTAGTTCAGCGAACATAGGCGAAAAGATCATACATGTGGCCACACCCAGACGGGCAAGAGCCATCTCCGACCCCATTGCGAGAGCCATCTCACGGCCTTTGAACCATTTTACTATACCGCGGCTCACAGTAATGCCGGCCATTTCAACACCACACCCGAAAATCATAAAACCTACGGCAGAAAATTTGGCAGATGCAGGCATGCCCTCATAAAACGGAGATATACCCAGTTCATCAAATACCGGAATGTAGTTCAGATGGTTGGTGAACCATACATCAAGCGAGCTTCCACGGAATGCATCTGTAAGCGCATACCAGTTGATCGTGGCACCGACAAGCATCACTGCACCTGAAAGTATGGCTGTGAAACGCACACCCATCTTGTCAAGTATTATACCTGCGAAGATCAAGAAGAAAATAAACACATTGAGAAATGTCTCCGACCCCTGCATGGTGCCAAAAGCGGTGGAGTCCCATCCTCTTGTTGACTGCAGCAAATCCTTGATCGGCGACAGTATGTCCATGAAAATATAGGAGCAGAACATGGCGAACGCCAGCAAGCCGAGAGCCGTCCACCTTGCCCAAGCCTTGTCATTCAAATTACCGATAGCGTTTTTTGTCATCTTATAAAGTTATAATAATTGGTTTTTAAGACTTTTATAACAGTACGATACTAATATTTA
The DNA here is from genome assembly GCA_947643665.1 of uncultured Porphyromonadaceae bacterium. Taxonomy (GTDB): domain Bacteria; phylum Bacteroidota; class Bacteroidia; order Bacteroidales; family Muribaculaceae; genus UBA7173. The sequence continues at coordinate 37,060 of CANRWW010000022.1, forward strand.
ATGCTTGACCAGCTTGGCAGACCTGCTGCCAGACTTCAATATATATACACCATCGGGCATGCTGCCTACATTTATGACTGTATTCCCGTCAGGATCAGACTCCACCTCTGCGATTTTCATGCCAGAGGCACTGTACATCTGGATGTTATTGCCGCATGTGCCGCTCACCGAAAAAGAGTCGGCACCTGACAACATCTCAACTTTGATATCCCCTCCGTCAGCCAAAGCCACATCGGAGATACCGGAATTTTCTATAGGTTTTACCATTATTGACCTGGCACGGTCATTCCAGGTATCACCTACGTACGGCGTGGACTCCTTCCATGTGTTTTTTGAGCCTCTGTCCATGTTTTCCCAAGTACAGAGGGTTACTTCATAGCCCTCCTGTATCTTGATTGATGACACATCTTTGGCTTTTATACCATAAACCGCCATATCAGCCTGCGTGAATGTGCCTACAGGAAGATCTATGGCATATCCGCCAAAGTCTGCATTCTGGTAAAAAGTAGCCACAGGCGCATCGGTAGCCTGTGCCTTGAAGATGCGGTTTATAGTCGTCGCCCATTCGTTAAGGTCGCGGGCCTCACTGTTATAATTCCATAAGAATCCGCCTGTCACTCCTGCATTGTCGCGCCAGTTTTCAAACCGGGACTGCATGAGACCGAGATCACCGCTCGCCTCACAGTCGAACCCCACATGCATGGGCACATCGCCGAACACCTGCCAGTCTGCTGGATTGTTACCGGCTCCACCGCCGTATGTCTGGAGATATATCAGTTCGCATGTACCCGGAACTGTGTTCAGCTCCGATACCAGCTCCTCCCAATACGATTTATAAGTATATGGCGCAACCGTTGTCTTATATCCTATTTCAGCCATCATCCTATGGAATGCGACAGCTGAGGAAACATCGTAATCCTGCTCCTGGTCGTTGTTCACGGCCACAATTTCAGGAATCGCCTCTTTTAAAGCCTTGAAATTCCTGTAAAGCGCAGTCTCTTCCCCGGTACCAGAGTTTTCAACCAATTTTTTTATATTGCCATAGGAACCATTGCCCCATCCTCCTATACATATCTCTATACGGTTTATAGAGGTAGGCGCCTTAAGCAGCGACTTTATATCACTTACATATTTGGGTTGATATTTATCAAATACATATACACCGTCCTGGCAGATGATGCCCCCCGCAGGTGCAGCCGTCTGGTTGTTCCAGTCATAATCGGTAGTGAGCGTACCGTCCTCTTCCACATTTACATTAAACAATATGGCTGTGGTGTATCCTGAATTGCGCAGATTCGTGATAGCCTGTGCGCGGTTACGGCGTATGTGCCCGCACGCATAGATTGCCGATTGAGCATACATATCAGCAGCTCCAGCAATCAAAAGTAATGACAATATGGCCAGTTGTTTGATCCTAGGTTTCATTTCGTATGGTTTTATTGGTATTTTGGTTATGTGCACTGCACTTGGCAAAGTTACAATAAAAATACGAAATATTATCCCATATCCCGTTCACATAATACTTTGATTTTGACAGCAGAAAGATCTTAGGTATAATTACATCTCATTTTCAGACCAATAAATCCGACACACATATCCGTCCGACGGCCCGGAAACACATAATTTTGCCACTCCGATTAATTTCCCTAAATTTGCCAGGTCAACTTTGCACAAGATTGCATTAAATTTATCCCTATGAGTTTACAGTCAAAACCATATACTTTCGACCGGGTGGTGAGGATGTTGATCACCATAGTGGTATTCGGCGCCATAATCTGGCTTATAGACATACTTAAAGATGTATTGCTGCCATTCCTGGTCGCATGCCTTATAGCATACCTTTTTGAGCCCTTCGTACAGTACAACCGCCACCTGCTCAAACTCAAAGGGCGGCTTGTAGCGATTTTCGTAACCCTTTTCGAGGCAATTTTCCTTTTCGGACTTCTATGCTATTTCTTTATTCCGTCGGTCGTGGTGGAAATACGCCATATGGGGGAGCTGTTCCAGCACTATTCAAACAGCGAAATATCAATCAAATATTTCCCGCCGGAGCTTCACGAATGGCTGCGTAGGAGCATTGATTTCGACCTTCTTGCTAAAAAACTTGCGAATCAGGACATGAACACCGTCATTGACAGGGCCATGGCTCTGATAAACGGTGGACTGCACGTAATGCTCGCCATTGTAGGATGGCTTATAGTGTTTCTTTATGTAATCTTCATAATGCTTGATTACGACCGCCTCATGCTCGGTTTTCGCCTGATGGTTCCTCCGAGATACCGGAAAATCACATATAAAATAGGACGTGACATAAAAAACTCGATGAACCACTATTTCCGTGGCCAGGCATTGATATCATGTTGCGTGGCAGTTGTCTATTGCGTGGGCTTCTCGCTTGCGGGATTGCCGCTGGCGATAGTCATCGGCCTTGGCACGGCGGTATTGTTTATGATCCCGTATTGCCAGTATCTATCCATAATACCTGTCACACTCTTGTGCCTGGTGGATTCGGCCAGCGGAGAAGCAGATTTCTGGACCATGTGGTGGGAATGCATAGCCACATTTGCCGCTGTTCAGATTATCGGCGACCTCATACTTACGCCACGCATAATGGGCAAAGCCATGGGATTGAATCCCGCCATAATATTACTGTCCCTGTCCATTTGGGGCACTTTGCTCGGATTTATAGGCATGATCATAGCACTCCCGCTCACCACGCTTCTTCTTTCCTACTACGAACAGTACGTAATCATGCGCAACAGCAATGAGACACCCTCGCAAAGGCGGAAAGAAGTCAAGGAGATAAAAGATATGACAATGACAAACTGAAAGCTACCGGTACTTTTTATTCAAATACAGCCTTGCGCCAACGCTCCATAAGAGCCGACATATCGGCAGGTACCGGACAACTGAAAAACATTTCTTCCCCTGTGACAGGATGCACAAAACCTAGCGTTCGGGCATGAAGCGCCTGCCGCGGGCATATTTCAAAACAGTTCTTTACAAACTGGCGGTATTTCGCCGATGTGGTACCGCGCAATATCTCATCCCCGCCATAACGCGCATCGTTGAACAACGGATGACCGGTATGCATCATGTGCACACGTATCTGGTGCGTGCGTCCTGTCTCAAGCACACATTTGACTGCGGAGACATACCCCAGACGCTCCATAACCTCATAATGTGTCACCGCATGCTTACCCACCCCCCCATCGGGATACACCGCCATACGCAGACGGTCTCTGATATCACGGCCTATGTTGCTCCTCACGGTGCCCTGTTCAGGCATAGGAGTGCCCCATACCACCGCCACATATTCACGTTTGGTTGTCTTGTTGAAGAACTGGCGCCCCAGATGCGTCTTCGCATCCGGCGTCTTTGCCACCACAAGCAAACCTGAAGTGTCTTTATCAATACGGTGCACAAGCCCCATGCGTGGATCACTTGCATCATAATCCGGATTATTACGAAAATGCCAGGCAAGCGCATTCACAAGGGTACCGCTGTAATTACCATGCCCAGGATGCACCACCAGCCCTGCAGGCTTGTTTACCACCAATACAAAATCATCCTCGTATACAATATCCAGAGGTATATCCTCCGCCACGACTTCAAACTCGTAACGAGGGCGATCCATCACAATCGTAATCACATCATCAGGTTTAACCCGATAATTTGACTTGACAGGCTTGCCGTTGACCAATATGCACCCGGCATCTGCCGCCTGTTGTATGCGGTTGCGTGACGCTTTCTGCATATGATCCACAAGAAACTTGTCAACCCTCAGAAGTTGCTGTCCCTTGTCGGCGACAAAACGGAAATGCTCATACATGCCATTAGCATCTGCGGAAGCATGGCAGCCATCGGCATCGCCATCCGCATACAGTTCCAAATCATCTATACCGTAATTATCTTCAATGGCGTCAATCATGAGAATCATTCAATATCCAGTTCCTCTATGGCATCATCAATGGCGACAGTATCCACATACATTCCCGTCTCCTCCTCTTCAATTCCGGTACCGACTTCCAGGGTAATGACAGCTGACACCGGAATGCGGGCACCAGGCTGGAGAGAGGCCCCATTGAATTTGGCACCAAGTACAAGACCGTCATATTCCGATACCACAGGCACCTCATGCACCTCTTTTATACCCAGACCTTCAAACATGGAACGGGCTTGCCTCACAGAGGCATTGTAAAAATCAGGAACCGTTATAAGTTTTGGAGAAAAAGCCACAATTGTCATATACACAGAGCCCCCCTTCTTTATTTTCGCTCCAGGCACAGGCATCTGCTCAACGACGGTTCCGGGCTTTGTATACGCGTCAAAAATTGAGTCAGACAGAACCGGGCGCAATCCCGCCAGGTCAACATTGCCCGAGGCACTAATATATGTCTGGCCTTTCACGTCAGGCACAACACGCTCTTCTCCATGGAAAGTCCAGAAATCAAGAAAGAGGAGCAACAACCATATTGTCACACATGAGGCGATACAAATATATATGAAATTCATCAGCACAGGATGGCGCTTGCGAAAACTCTTTTTTGGCTTCATTTCATAATCCTCATCCCCCCCACGCCCATGGCGTGAAGAGCGTCCGCGCGAAGCTGCATTTACGTAATCTTCCTCATCATACCGTCCATCTCCATACATGTATGAACGGCGTGACCGTCCGCCATCACGCTCATCGAAATCGTCGGCCCAGTCACGATCACACTGACCGCGCCGGAACTCACGGTTTTCGAAACCTATATCATACCGTGGCTCACGCCCACGTACTCCTCTACGCGGAGCATCATCATACCCACGGCCATATCTGTCTTCTTCATCATAATCTCTCATGCCGCAAAATTAGTAAATTTTTACCGTTCAATATTCTCTTACCTTACCTGCCCAAAGGTTATTTAACAAATATTTTGGCGGCCACAACCTATTTTAGAAGTAAAAGTATTAACTTTGTGGCTTGAAAAAGAATTTCCTTCCGGAAGACTGACTATGCGCAATTACCTAATAAGCCGTTTTTTGATGGCTCTTGCAGGCATATTGATATTCACTTCGTGCGGTGAGTATCAGAAAGCACTCAAAAGCCCAGACCCTAATTATAAGTTCGAATTTGCAAAACGCGCTTTCGAACATAAGCAATATGTACAGGCATATACCCTGCTTAAGGATGTCGTAACCCAGCTTAAAGGATCCGACAAAGCAGAAGAATCAATGTATCTGCTCGGTCTGAGTTATTACGAAAACAAAGAGTACCCCGATGCGGCGGCATACTTCAAGGCATATTACCAAAGATATCCCAAAGGCAAATACACCGAACTCGCCAGATATTATGCCGGATATGCCTACTACCTTGACTCGCCGGAACCGCAGCTTGACCAGTCTGGCACAATAAAGGCCATTGAAGAGCTTCAGGGATTCCTTGACTATTTTCCACGGTCGGACAAAGTGACACTGGCACAAAACGCGATATTCGAAATGCAGGACAAGCTCACGCTGAAAGAACTGCAGAACGCGCAACTTTATTATAACCTCGGCACATACCTTGGCAACAACTACGAGAGCGCAATAATAACAGCAAAAAACGCCATCAAGGAATACCCTTACTCTAAATACAAGGAGGAACTTGAAATGCTCGTACTGAAAGCGCGCTTCCAGGAAGCCAACCTCTCTGTTGACGAGCGCAAAGTTGAACGTTTCCGCGATGTGATAGACGAATATTACAGTTTCGTAAACAACTACCCAGACAGTCCCCAGCGTGATGAAGCTGACAATATCCTCAAAATTGCCCGCCGTTACGTCAAGGACTAATATAAACCATATTATTCGAAAAAAGTAAACAAAGATATAGAGTTATGGATTACAAGAAGACAAATGCTCCGCTTAATACCGTGACCCGCGACATGATGGATCTGTGCAAAGATACCGGTAATGTATACGAGACTGTGAGCATTATTGCCAAACGTGCCAACCAGATCGCAGGCGAAATGAAACGCGATCTTGATAAGAAACTTCAGGAATTCGCATCACTCAACGACAACCTTGAGGAAATTTCAGAAAACCGTGAACAGATTGAGATTTCACGCTATTACGAAAAACTTCCTAAACCCACACTTATCGCAGCCCAGGAATATGTGGACGGAAAAATCCATTACCGCAACCCTGCGAAAGACAAACTCGGTCTTGATGACTGAAATATTCTTTAGCATCTGACGCAAAACAATATTTCAGCTTTAATCACATAACGCTGATAAAAATTCAGAGGCGATGCGCCAGTTTTGGACGCATCGCCTCTCTTGTATCCTTACGGCATAGGGTGCCGCCGGTATTATTTGCCACTCAACGCACCGGGTGCATGCGCAGCTCAGTACGGGGCTTTATCTTCTTTATGCCCTTTATATAGTCAATCAGATCCGCATATACCACACGACCGCTTTTTGCCACTTGCTTGCCACGGGTAAGAGGTTTCATATAGTCGCCACCGTTGGCAAGATAATCAATTGTCGCCACCTTATAAGTACGTTCAGGATCAATGGGGGCGCCATTGATCATTATGGAGACACATTTTTTTGTCTGTGGATCATACACTGCTTCCACACCACGGCTGACACCGTCGCCCCCGCGTGAAGCCATCACATCAAAAGCCTCGGCAAGATCCGCGCCTTTTATCTCCTCTACGACAATACGGTTGTCAAACGGCTGCATCATAATGATCTGTCCTTGGGTAATATCTCCCTTAGGCAATCCCCGGCGTATCCCGCCCTTGTTCATCAAAGCCAGATCCACTTTGCCACCAACCAATTTACCTGCTTCATCAAGACAGAAATCGGAGAGGAAATTGAGCAACGGAGTTTCCAGATTGGAAAGTTCAGCATTGCTTTTACCGATCTTCGTACCCATCATCTCATCTACTCCCCTGCGGTATGGGGCAAGCAATGAATCTATCCGGTGGTCAACACGTCCGTCCAACCGGCTGTCTACTAAAATCTGTTTATATTCAGGCAATCTGACACCTATGCTATCCAGATCTACAGTTACCTCAGATATATTAAGGCCGCTTTTGCCATTCTGAACGACAAGCACCGGACGACCCACCGCATTTTCCACCCATTCCTCACCGCTTCCCGGCTTTATAAGAGTATGAGAGTGGCCTCCGAGAATCACATCAATATCTTCCGACAACGATGCCACATCACGGTCGGAAGGTGGCACTTCGTCATATCCGATATGGGTCACGGCAACAACCATATCCACCTTTTCATTATGCTTCAGATGCCATGCCGTGGAATTTGCCGCTTTGATTGCATCAAGATATTTTACGCCATTGTAATTACCCTCGGAGATCATCCCCTCAGGATCAAGATTTAGTCCTATGATACCTATTTTTTTACCCCCTGCCTCACGTATCGCATAGGGCTTGATAAACGGTTCGATATCAGATCCGCCGACATCATAATTAGTGGATATCCATTGGCTTTTGCTCTCTTTCAAATTCCAGGCCAAAGCCTCCATGCCATTATCGAAGTCATGGTTACCCAATATCGCATAATCATAGCCAAGCTCATTCATCATCTTCATCTCCACCTCACCACCGTAGAGAGTAAAAAACAATGTGCCCTGCACTGCATCGCCGGCATCAATAAGCAACATATCAGGATGCTCAGACCTGATACTGTCTATCAGCACCTTCCGCCGCTGTATTCCTCCCAGCCCCTTGTCTGTCGGGTCAATCTGGCTGTGGGTATCATTGGTATGCACCATCACCAATTTTTCAGCACAGACATCCTGCATTGCCAACAGCACCAGAATCGCACTTCCTGATAATTTTATAAATCTGTTCATTAATTACAATGATTCGGTAAAATTTGAGGTTGTTCAGCCTTGGCTAAGCCGCTAAC
>CANRWW010000023.1 GCA_947643665.1 uncultured Porphyromonadaceae bacterium
AATTTTGACACGCCGACTTGTTTCTGTCCGGATGGAGAGGGTGCTGTCAGAATGGTTCCAGATGGTAGGGGCCTGAGGGGCCATTATGACAAACCCTCATGGATTTGTAAAGGTAAGAAGATCAGAATGTGAACTGGAATTGGGTCTGGATACGATTGTCATTGGCGCCACCCATATTCCAGGTATAACGTCTGCCGTATAGGTATTCGATCCCTACCTGAAGGTAGTCGGTGATGTTGTAGAAACAGTTGGCTGCAACGTATATGGAACTTTTATAATTGTCGTTTCCGGCGATTCCGTTATCGTCGCCTGCTGTTGCATAATCACTTACTTTCCAGATGCGGCTGTATGATCCCACTGCGTTGAACTGCAGTTTTGGAGTTGCATTGTATGATGCCCCGAATACAAGCCCCATCATAGGATTGGCTTTCATTTCGCCGGGATCATTGTCTTTTGGAGTAAAGGAAAGCGCGCGGCCTGATATATCCTGTAGATAGTTGGCTATGCCTTTACCGTAAGCAGCCTGGAAATTGAAGGTAAGCGGTTTGTAGAAACTGAAATTGCCTGATAAGGATGCTCCCCAAGCTGCCAGGTAGCGGGTTTTGGAGGTTATCAGATCGCGGTAGAAGAAATTTCGGAGTATGCCGGAAAGGCGTATGCGGTTTTGGTCTGATGCCGCGTACTCAATATATGCTGGTATGTCCGGCGCTTTCTGGCTAGCTTCGGATGTTACGGAAATTCCTCCATATTCATGGCGGTAATCCTTGCCGCGGTATATGCCGTTTGAACTGTAGAATGTGGGCATTTCTATGCTGGCACCCCACGCGAAACCGTTGTATGACGGCGAATTGTAAGCTAACTGGTAGGCTGTAGCACCGATGTCGCCGCAAGGTCCTTCCGGGTCAATTGTCGGTGGTTGTACTGCCAGTCCATCCTGGAACAAAGTCTGGGTCATGCCGACTGTTGTATTGCGCCATGTCACATATGCGCGCTTGAGAAGTATCCCTTTGCTGTCATGGTTGGTGGCAAGTTTGATATAACCGGTTACCTGATTTGCCGTACCTGCGAGACCGATTACAGTAAAATCAAGGTATGCATTCAATGGATTTATGAAAAACGCGCTTTTTCTTCCTGCCTGCGGGGGAACGGGTATGTTGCCGGTGGTGAATGACACACCTCCGCCTGGAGCATTGTAAAGATCATTTCCAAGGTCGTATCCGATTATAGGATTGATCTTGCCTCCTATCGACATTATGAACTTGTTGTTTTTTGTGCGTATAGCGAACTTGGGGCGTGGTATTGAATTTGGTTCTACAGGACGTCCTTCATCAAGCAATTTGCCTATTTCATTTGATGTGCCTACGATTTCGAATGGTCCGACTTCATACAAAACATCAGGTGATTGGGTGATTATGTATGTGGTTTGTGCCATAACCGGAATGCTGGCACCGGCAATTGTCAATGCCAGCAGTTTAAAGCGTTGTTTTTTCATTATCCTGAAGTTTAGAATTACGGTAATATAATGCTCATTGAGGAATATTAGTTCATTTTAACACTGTTAAAATGAGAACTGGCACATCACTCCGGCACGTCGGGCATATCTGTGTGACCCGTCCATATTCATCCTCATTCCAAGGTCAACCTCTGCTCCTACTTGTAGACGAGACCATACATTCCAGAAAAGGTTTATATCGGCACACCATCCGTACTTATATTCGCTTCCTGCCACGGCATGTTTCGGCAGATAGCGTGTCTGGCTGAAATTGGCACTGGCAAAAAGTTTTTCAGAAAAATTGTATTGTACCCCGATGCTGTAGCCGAAAGCCCGTGGAGCGTATAGTTCACCAGGTTTGTCGGGATTTGGAACAAGGTCGTAGTTGCCGGCGAGCAGATCATTGAGCAGGCCACCGTATCCTTTTCCATAATTGGCCGTGACATAAGTTGTGACGTTTCTGTGTGGGTGTGCCATGGAGCTTATCTGAAGTCCCCATCCGGCAATATTATGGTTTTTGCCGGAGGCGATGTCCCGGTATCCAAGTTCACGCACAATTCCTGCCAGGCGCACATGTTGGCCTCCTCCCCATTGATATTGTACAAAAGCTGCAGCATCCGGAAGCCAGGTGGATGTAGCCTCGGTGCCACCGGCCGAAAGGTCAACTTGGGTTGAGGGGTTTTCAAGCGAGATAGCCACCGTCCAGTTTTTGGTGATCTCCGGCATGTATCGCACGAGCACGTCGGTACGCGACAGTTTGTTTGTCGCCCCCTGGGCATCCACAGTGGGAGCCATGGCCGTAGGGTCTGAAAATGTGGAGTTGGCATAACCTACCGTCCATGGGCCAAGGGTTGCATATGCTTTTTTTAGATGGAAATCACGGTTGTTGTATCCGTTGAAGTTCGCTTCTATATACAGCCGGTATGTGCCGAGTTTGCTACGTCCTATCATCTGGAAAAATAGTGCGGTTCCTGCCGGAGTGGTTCCCAGTCGTCGTGTTGATGCGGGGTTTTCGGGAATCGGGATCATATATGGCATAAAAGCACTTCCAGGCATGGCGCCGCCCCAGTCATACCATCCTCGCATGCGCACTACTCCACCTATGCCCATAAGCATATTGGCGCTTTTGCTCATAAAGAGAAAAGTCGGCGCTTCCGGATCCTGGGAATGCCGGAACTGGTCGTAATAGAAGGCAAGTACAAGATTGCGTATGGAGTCCTGTTCCGGGGAAAGCTCCGGTTCCGGTGAAAACCGCACCATTTTTGGACCATCATTTTCCAAATTTACGACTCGTGTCGTCCTTATCAATGAATCAATATGTTGTTCTACCAGACTTTTGGTGCCGCCCTGAGCATACATTACTATTGCCGCAGTCGCAGCTAATGCGATGAATGTCCTTTTCATATTTTTATGATGAATTCGTATTGTTAATCACTGCTATGAGATGTTAACAATTTGTTGTGTGGAAATGTTGGTTTTTGGTTCTATATCACTTTGAAAATTTAATTCGATTTATGGGCGTGCTTTTTCTTGTCTTGAAAGATATTGTCCTATCCGCAGAGTCGGATATGATGATCGGCTCGAGTGCTTTCAGCGGGTGCACACATATTGTGCGGATATATGCTACTGGTGAAACTTCTTTGAAAATAAATGAAAACGAGCCGTTGGGATCAAACGGTCTTGATTATTCGGGAATAACACTTTATGTGCCTGCAGGGTCTCTAGAAACCTATAAGACCGATCCTGCGTGGAATGTATATGGAATGATCGTGGAATATGATCCGGCAGAAAGGGCTGTTTATAGTGTCTGTGGATGGTATGGCCATAAAGCTGTTCCTTCCTTGATATAGCCATATATTTTTAATAAGTTATTGTCGCGGCAAAACGTGGCAAACATCCGCTGTTGTTTGTTGTTTTATAGTAAATTGAGTAACTTTGAGGGATTAATTGTATTTACGTTTATACTTTGGAGATAACTGCGAATAATATCATGCTGGTGATGGCTGTGCTGCTGTCACTGAGTGTTTTTGTGGGTAAAGCGGGAAGCCGGTTCGGTATGCCTGCCCTGTTGCTTTTCCTTGGTGTGGGCATGGTAGCAGGTGTAGATGGTTTCGGGATACATTTCGATAGTGCCGAGGCTGTGCAGCTCATCGGTATGGTTTCGTTGAGTATCATATTGTTCTCTGGTGGTGCCGATACCAAGTTTTCAGACATACGTCCTGTGCTTGGTGCCGGATTGACGTTGGCATCCGCTGGAGTGCTGCTTACAACAGCTTTGTCTGGTGCGTTCATTTATTTCACGTTTCAGACGGTGGCGCCGGAGTTCGGATACGGATGGACAGAATCGCTGCTGCTTGCCGCTATAATGTCGTCAACTGATTCCGCGTCTGTGTTTTCGATTCTTGGCAGTTCGCGCACCGGGCTTAAAGAGAATCTGCGTCCTACCTTGGAGCTTGAAAGCGGCAGCAACGACCCCATGGCTTATCTGCTTGTGATAATCTTGATACAGATAATAGAAAGTGGTGCGCAGATCACAGGTGCGGTGGTTTGGCACTCCTTAGGTTTGCTGGCAGTGCAGCTCGCTTTGGGTGCATTGGGCGGCCTCGCTGTAGGCTATGCTGCTGTTAAAGTTATAAATCATCTTAAGGTCAGCAACGAGTTCCTGTATCCGGTGATGATGATAGCGTGCGTGTTTTTTGCTTTCTCGTTGACGGAACTTGCCGGCGGTAATAGTTATCTGGCTGTTTATATAGCCGGACTGTATGTGGGTAACAGCAAACTAGCCTTGAAACGGACAATTACCACTTTCTTCGGTGGATTCACATGGCTGGTGCAGATTGTGATGTTCCTTTCGTTGGGATTGCTGGTAAATCCGAATGAGTTAATTCAGCCGCATGTGGTAGGTCCCGGTCTTGCATTAGGTGTGTTTATGATTTTGGTGGCCAGGCCGGCGGCAGTGTTCCTCTGCCTGCTCCCTTTCCGCAAATTCTCATTCAAGGCACGCTGCTATGTGGCATGGGTAGGTTTGCGAGGTGCTGTTCCTATTATTTTCGCTACATATGCCCTCACTTCTCCGGATGTATTGCATGCGAGGGTTATGTTCAATATGGTATTTTTCATCACAATCCTGTCTTTGCTTGTGCAGGGAACAACGGTCAATGCCATGGCGAGGTTGCTTGGGCTTAAGGAGGAGATAAAAGAGAAAGAATTCAATCTTGACCTGCCTGACGAGATTACGGCTGCCATGAATGAGATGCCGGTGACTCCTACGCTTCTTACTGCCGGGGATCGTCTTAAGGAGATACAATTTCCTCCGAATACGCTAGTAGTGATGGTAAAGCGTGATGACCGCTATCTTGTGCCTACCGGTGAGACACGTATACATCTGTCCGATACATTGCTCCTGATATCGGAAGAAGGAAAGGATCTGAATGGATTTATTTCCACGCATGTCCAAAAATAAACAGCCAATATATTTTTTTAGACAGTTTGGGTTAGATAAAATTCGTATATTTGCCGAAAATCAAATCAATAACATTATTCATAAAATGAAATCTACTTTAAAAGTCGCCTTGCGTTCATTCATGTTTGTAATGGCAGTAATGGTCGGTGCTACTGTATGCCGCGCCGCCGATACGGAAATTACTGAGGAATTTGCAAATGAAGGCATAGAAAAGGCTGAAGCCGCTATGGCTAATATCGTGAAAAACCTCAATGAAATCACTACCATGGAGCAGATGGCCGGTCTGGAACGCGCATTCAATACAATTGAGTTTCGTAATGTACGCAAAAAATACGGCAAAGTACAGTTGACAGATGAATATCGTGCCCGTTTGGTAGAGTCCAACAAAGCTGTCGCCAAAGCTCTTATGGATCTCATGGATCGCGTGTCTGCCCCTCTGGAACTGCGCGATCTTTTAAAGAACGAGGTTTCTGAAGAAAAGATAGTCAAGGAAATTGAAAAAGCCAAAACCCTTCGCGACGCTATGTCATGACCGGTTTTTTAAGGATTTCAAAAAGCGATGTGCCCATTGCGGCACATCGCTTTTTTGTGTTTTACCATTCATACAAAAAAAGGCGATCTGTCACATTTTTTGACAGGTCGCCTTTTTGTATTGCGGCATTATGCCGTTTGAAATGTGAGGATTGGGGAACCGGTGGAGAATCAGGCTGTTACTTGCGGCGTCGCACTGAACGCACGGCATTATTTGAGTTTGATTTTATAGCCTTGGGTTTAGATGCGCGGGCCTTCTTGGGTTTAGCTTCTTTTTTCTTTGTAGTGGCTTTGCCACGGCTGCCGCGGGTGGTACGTGTCACCTTTTCTTCAGCTTCGTCACCGCCATCACGCGCTGCTATGCCCTCTGCCTCCGCCGCTTTGGCTTCAGCCTCCGCTTCGGCAGCCTCTCGGGCTTCGCGTGCGGCGATTACCTCTTCGCGTGAAGGAACCCATATATTTTTATCGAATGTATCCAGACGGTTCTGTATGCTGTCCTGTGCCCGTTTGCGGTCATCAGGATCAGGGAACATCTGCATCATTGATTTATTTGTCAGGTTGCGTGTCTTGTATATGTCGCCGTCATACATCGAAAGGGTGAAAAAATCATCGTAGGTGTATTTCGGCAGATTGTTGTCATCATCAATAAAGATGTACTGCTGTGCGAGGTATGGACGGATATCCGGCAGTTTTACCCAGAACATGGGATAGCGTACGGCGTCGCCCCCGAAATCGTCAGATCTGTGGAGTACCGGACATAGGGCTTCGACTATACGTCTGGTTTTGTTGGTGCGTGAGTCAAACTCCCATTTTTCGAGTATATAATAGGATAAGACCTCGTTGGCAGGCACGTCGCTTTCCTCTATAGTGAATTTAGGATTCTTTTCAGTGGAACCTTTAGCGTCTGCATACAGCACATGGAACCGGTCAAGCATGTCGCGCACCTTGATTTTGTACTGGTCTGTGAATATTTCCTTGCCGTCAAGGTATTCGTAAGCAGAGATCTGGTTGTTGGCAAGCAGTCGCATTATTATGCGGAACAGGTTCTCCTGTCCGTCAACCACTTCCTCCGGATAATAAAGCGAGGCGTTTTTTGGATTGTCAAGTTCAAGGTCGCGGTATATCACACGCATCCACATCTTGTCTGCATCGCTTGTCTGGTTTGCTTTATAGAATTCCTGCATTCGGTCCGTGACACCGGGAGCCTGCTGGGCTGCCGCGTTGCCGCGTCGGCCGTCGGCACCGCGCCGTCGCACTATTGTGCTGCTTGACGAGGTATCGTCCTGTGCGAAGCCTGCAAGCGCCGTGGAAGTAACGGTGAGGGCTGCGATTGCATATTTGGTTAACAACTTCATGTTGATATGGTATGTTGTATGATTAGTCTTTGGGTTGAACATCGGAGAGGGGAGAGGTGTCAGTTTACTATCACTTCAATAGGCGCTAGGTCGCGGGTTATGCCGTCGGGGCCGGTGGCTTTGACACGGCTTATATAAAAACGTTTGCCGCGGCTGAGACGTCTGAATGAGTCTTTCTGGCGCTGGGAGAACTGTGCCCCGTCTGAAACTTCCGGAATGGCATTACCCATAGAGTCGAAAAATACGGTTTCGAAGCTCAGTACCTTGAACTGGATGTTTAGCAGGTCATCGTCAATGGCAGCTTCTATGCCGGGGGCATTGACAAGCTGGGCTTTTGCCAGGCCGCGTCCGCCGCCTTTGTAGTGTGATGTGTTGCCGTTGTTGTCCTTAAACGCGATATATGGAGTAGGGTCGGGCAGTTTGCGTACCCTGAACTTCGTTTCAGACATCTTCATGGGGCGTCCGTCCATTTCGGCGCTCACGCTTACCACTGCATCTTCACCGACTTTGGAGGGGTGGGCCACCCAATGGTCGCCGTTCCTGGTGAGTGTGCCGTTTGTCATGGAGGCGCTTACAGTGCTGTTTGCCACTCCCGGCACGGATATTGAAATCGGGTTGTCTATGCCGGCATAAAGCACGTTCATCATCGTGGCCGATACGGTGGCAGTAGGTTCTATCACCGTGTAACTGGACTGGAACGGATGGCGGGTGACGGTGCCGTCTCCGTGGGGAACTTCCAGATAGCCTTTGTAGTCGAATGTGCCTGTGGCACCGGGGTTCAGTTCATAAAGGCCATGTTCATTGGCAAGTTTGTTGCCATTGACATATATTTCAGGCCGGGCAGTGGTGTCTACCGCGGCAAGTACGATGTTGGCTGAATATCGTCCGCCCCGCATCACGAAACGGCTCTGGGGAATAACGAATGCATTGAGTTCGTTTACACGCACATCACCGGCATCTACGTTGGCAAGCAGTGTCTGCAGCGCTTCACCTTCGGCATATTTTACGTCGTTCTGCAACTTGGTAAGGAGGGTTATTGCTGCTACTACTGGCTGTGTATTGAATTTGGATTCTTCCCATGATTGTTTTCCGAGCGTTCCTTTGCTTATAACCGGATCGGTAGACAGAGCCGTTTCAATGCTTTTGCGTTTCACGGAATCTGCCATAAGCGAGCCGATATATGTGCGGTATGCTTCTATGGCAGTGCGAAGTTTCTTGCCTTGCGGATTCGGGCCTGAAAGCATTACTACGGAAGCAGCTTCGAGGTCGTCGCGGTTCAAGATATTGTCTATATCTGCATCGTTTCCATCTGCTTTACGTACAATCAGATACTTAAGAGAGTCTATGTGGAGGTATATTCCGTTTGTCACATGACGCACTTCAGTGGCTTTGTCGTACCACTTCTGGCCTTTGTCCGGATTCTGGGATGCGAATGTCTCAAGAGTATTTAAAATTGCGGCATTTCGCTGCTCAACGTTGTTATTGGTGCGTTTCAGACCCTCTTCCACCTGGGTGAATCCGTTGAGCACGTCGCTCGACACGTTCAGAGCCAGCATGGCTGTCAAGACGATATACATGAGGTTTATCATCTTCTGACGTGGTGAAAGCCTTGTATTGTTGCTACCCATATGGAGTCTTGATAGTTAATATTTAATTTTGGTCTGGTGTTGAAGGTGGGGTCTGGGGGGCTTGTGGCATATTTTCCGGATTCATCATCGGGCGGTACATGTTGATGGTCATGGCGGTGATCATCTTTTCATATACAGAGTTGAGTTGTTGCATGTAACGAGCCATTTTCTCGGTTTCCGCGCAGTATCGTGCGCTTGTTTCGGAAGATTTTTCATACATGTCCCGGATATCCTTTATTCCGCGGTTTACACTGTCAATGGAGTCAAGTTGCGACGATACGCTCTTAAGCTGTATCTCGTAGATGGTATTAAGCCCAAGTATGTTGCGGTTAAGATTCTGCATCTGCTCCACATATCCGCTTGAACTTGCTGTTATATTGGCAGAGTTTTCGGTAATGGCTTTGTATGAGTCTAGGAGCACGTCGCTTACTTTGTTGAGGGAACGGGTAGTGTCTTGCAGGTGGCGAAGCTCGTTGGTCATCTCAGTGATCTGGGCCAGATAAAGCTGTGTGGCATCGGTCACCTGTGCCATTACTTCTCCCGGGGAGGCGTTGGCGCCTAAAACGGGTGTAGGTATGTCGGCACGTGTACCTTGTGGCAATGTTGTGTTATGAGCACCGGAGATGCCGCCGTTTATGACTGCACCACCTGTATTGGTTCCGTTGAAATCAGGCTTATCTTCGGGATTGTCTGTATCGAATACGGGAAATATTTTTTCCCATTTGTATTCGCGTGGAGGCTTGTCAAATGCAGTCAGCATGAACATGAGCACCTCTGTACCCATACCGAGGGACAGAAGGAAGTTGCCTCCCGGCAGATGCAGGATCTTGAACAATGCTCCCCATATTACGATCGCCGCACCGATGGAGTATGCGAAGTTGAAGAAACGCTGTCCTTTTTCGCTTGATATGAAGGCGCTCAGGCCGCGTTTGTATGTTTTGAACTTTCCCATTGTTTATAGTAAAGTGGTTTACTTCTTTTTGTTGAGTTGCTGCCCTTTGGCAAAGCCTATCTGCGAACGTACACACCGGAATCCGATATATGAACGTTGTTCATTCTGATACTCCCACATGCGTATGTCGCTGCGCACGTTGTGTGCCACGTCTTTCCATGAGCCACCACGCACGATCTTACGTTTCATTCTGTAGGGATCCTCGTCGGCGGCATCATACCGGTACTGCGGATTGAGGTCGCTGGTGAGTTTGCTTACCCCTTCGGTATAGGCTGTGGAGGTCCATTCGCTTACGTTTCCAGCCATGTCATATAGTCCGAAATCGTTTGGGGAATATGTGCCTACGCGGGATGTGATGAGGTGTCCGTCTTTTACATAGTTGCCGTCGTTCGGTTTGAAGTTTGCGTAGAAACACCCTTTGTCCTCGCTTATAGGGAGATCTCCCTCCCATGGGAACATATTGTCGTTTTCTCCGGCACGGGCTGCGAATTCCCATTCCGCTTCGGTTGGCAGACGGTATGGCTCCACATATACGCCTTCTTTCCCAAGGGCACGTTTTAGGAAGTCTGTGCGCCAGTTGCAGAATGCGTTTGCCTGTTCCCAGCTGACTCCTACAACAGGATATTCACTGTAACCTCCATGGCTGAAATACATGCGCACGTATGGTTCGTTGTAGGCATTTTCGAAGTCGTTCACCCATACCGTAGTGTCTGGATAAACGTTCACGATATAAGTGTTAAGGAAATCGTAATCACCTGTAAGGCCTCGCGAGATGGTCTGACGTATTATTTCTCCCTCGTCGTTTATAAACGCGGTGTCTTTGGAAATAACAGGTACGTCGGTGGGTGTCGGGCGGTCCGTATTGTATTCGCGCCGGCGTGGATTCAGGCGGTTTTTGCGTTTTGCCGCTTCTGTATGGTTGAATATCTCGTAGCGGTAATTCAGTTGTTCGGGATCAAGCTCCCTTGCACCGGTAATAGGGTTGGTGCGGTACACGCTTTCTATAGCGCGTGCTTCGTCTTCTCCCGGATTGCGCCAAGGAATTGGTTTGTTCCAGTTGAGATGCGGTTTCACGGGGTTCCCTTCGCGGTCTTCCTCTATTTTATATTCTTCGTTTCCACCATAGGCTGGATCTGCGAGGCGTTCACGGATTATGGAGTCACGCACCCAGAATACGAATTGTTTGTATTTGGAGTTGGTAATTTCTGTTTCATCCATCCAGAAGGCGTCAACCGACATTCCTTTCGGGTCTGCGGCGAGATTCCATGCGCTGTCTGCTTTCTGCGGTCCCATCTCCATGGAACCTCGGCTCACCAACACCATGCCATATGGGGTAGGTTCGGCCCAGGCGGTGCCGCCTATGCCTGTAACCTCTCCTCCGCTTGATGTGCGTGCGCCGGCGGCACATGATGCTACCAGCGCGCCGATTGCTACCGGCAAGAGATATAACGAAACATTCTTCTTCATATGGTGATTATCCTCTTGTTATTCAAGTTCTTTTGATCATTCCAGCCGTCGGTATGGCCGTTATTACATTATTCGGATGCTTTTATGGCGGTGCTTGTTTTTGTCGGAAAGATCCAGTTTTAGGCTGTATCCTGCAAAAATCTCATGGCTTCCTGAGGAAGCCTTGGCAATTGCCGACGTAGGGTAGTCATAACTATAGCCGATATAGAAATTCTTGAACTCTGCCGAGAGTACAAGATATATGGCATCGTTCCATCTGTATCCAAGACCTGCGGTAAGGAATTTGTTGTAACGGCAACGGGCTGTGGCTTCCCATGTGGTGAATGTAAAATCTGTTTTTACAAGCACTGATGGCATCACTTCAAATAACGTGTTTTTTACGGGAATATTGCTTCCCGCCATGAAATATAGTGTGCGTCCCATCTGGAACTCGTAGTTTTTTTCATTGCCGTTCTCGCCGCTTTCAGCGTTCATTTTCATTGACGGCGAATTGAGGTGTGTGCCGGAGACTCCTGCCCAGAACCATTTGTGGGTGTAGAGTATGCCGGCTCCCACATCGAAAGCATTGCCGCGTATGTCCTGTTTGGGTATGGCATTGTCGTCGGGTTGATGGTAGTCGTCACCATCAGGGATATATACTTCGGTACCTTTGAACGACTGGTCTATGAATCCTATCTGTGCGCCTATTGACAGTGTGCCTTTAAAAAGTTTCAACTTGTATGCGATCTGTGCGCCGAGCGTAAGGCTGCTGAACAGTCCCATGCTTTCCTGTTGCATTACGATGCCTGTCCCGAAACGTTTTCCCAGGAACTTGAAGGGCATGTCCGCGGCCACCAGAAATGTCTGCGGGGCTTTTTTTATGCCTACCCATTGCAAGCGTGCACCTCCACGTATTTTCAGCAGATCGGTGGTGCCGATGGCGCCGGCGTTGTAGTAGTTCTGTATTTCGTAATATTGCGAGAATTGCGCGTCTGACTGGGCATTCGCCTTGGCTCCCGCAAGCAATAACAGGATTAATCCCATTGTCCTGTAAAGGATGCCGGTACGCAGGATTCGTGAGGGTTTTATGTGGCGTGTTGTATGCACGGTGTCTGTGTTGGTTCTGTGTATGATGGTAGTAAGGATTGGGGGTATGCATCATTCAAAGTAGAAAGTCAATACAACCATATTGCTTGTGGCTTTCTTGAGCGAATTTGACACCCCGAGGCGTAATGGATCATCAACAAGATCCGGACGGTCATGCTGTATGGCATCTGTAAGTCCGAAACAGAATTTCAGTTCCGGTATAAGTTTGAAATAGGGGAGATACAGGTCGCATCCGAATCCCACCGACACGAAAAAGTCAGAAGTATTGGTGCGCAGGAAGTCGGCTCTCTTTTTCATCACGTCGAAAGCCGGCATTACGCCAGCCACCATGTATGGGCGTATGTTTCGCATGCGAAGTGAGGAAAATTTTATGTCGATCGGGGCTACCAGATAAGCGGATTTTATATCTTGTTTCTGTTCGTCACCGTTTGTAGTGTCTTTGAAACGCACCATGCGGTTGCCGAAATATATGCCTGGGGTTACACGCAAGCTAAAATATTCGTTGAGTCTCAGGTTGAACAGGCCGTTGACGCAAAATCCGGGGGAGAAGGATGGTTGCTCCATGAACCATGTGTTGCCTTCTGCTGTGACGAATCCGTTGTGGTGGAAATTGAAGTCAAACGTGTTTATACCTACGGAGAACCCGAGGTGCCACCGACGCATGTCGCTGTATGGACGGTTTATTATCTTGTCGTTGAGTTTTGCGGCATAAGATGATGGAGCTGCGAGGACAAACGCCATCACAGCCATAAATGCCGCACCTATATGTCGTAGTGATATGTATTTCATCAACTATGCCTGCAATGTCTTATGCGGAGAAGGCTCTTGAATAATCTTTTGTGCAAGATCCGTTTTGTGCAATCTCCAATAGTTTTAACGTATCTTCTCTTGATTTATTGCATGTGTGGCATGTGGAGGAGACTTTGCGCAGAGTAAACGAAATATGGGACAAATGATTAAAAGATGTTAACACTGGTGCTGCGAGGGTTTGTAATTTGTTAACCTATAGCAACAGAGGTTAATGGCTTTTGCCAGGTGTATTATGAATTAAGATATATGAGAATTGTAAATATATGAAGATGAAATCAATAGAATCGTTGGAAAGGTACCGGAAATGTGGAGGTAAGGATCGTGAGGTTTTGGCTAAAACCATGGGGCGTCTTGTTGCGCTTGCAATAATTCTTGTGGGTGCTCTTGTTGTTGCTGTAGGTATGAGCGCTTGCCATATGGATGACGATGATGATCCTGATTCAGACTGGTATCTCAGCGGTGTCTGGGCTGATACGGAATATCCGGACGAAGTCATGGTATTTTATGGAGACGGCACCGGTTATTGGCAGTCTGATTCAACAGGCGATTATCTTGATTTTGATTACTATTGTTATGGTGACAATCTATTTTTTACCTTTTATCCTTTCGGTGCACCGTCTTACAATATCAACTGTTATATTGTTATGAATGGTGCCAGAAGGATGTCCATCACATGGCCGCCATCGTCAATGTTCGGATCTGTAACCATAGATTATTATAAGATAAGGTAGGCAGTGCGGTGGTGTTGATTCCCGTATTGTGATATTCCGCCATTTGCCTGTTTTGATAAGATTTGGTAACTTTGCACATTGGAAACCGGATGATCATCCGGTTTCCAATGTGTTTCTTATATAGTTAATAAAATCCGAGTGCTTGCTACCTCGTTAAAAACAAGAATGATGAAAAAGGATAATGACTCTGTTCTGCCCGGAGTGGGCAGCTCCGCTTCTTCTCAACTTACTGTAATATTCATGCTCCTGTCAGTGCTCTTTGTGGTGTGCCTGATAGTGTCTAATTTGATAGAGATTAAAACTGTGGATCTCGGATGGTTTACCATAACCGCCGGGGTGATAGTTTTTCCGGTATCCTATATAATCAATGACTGTGTGGTGGAGGTATATGGTTTCCGCAAGGCTCGTCTTATGATCTGGACAGGCTTTGCCATGAGTATTCTTGTGGCCCTGTTCCTTCAACTGGCCATAGCTTTGCCTGGTGGCGCACAATGGGAAGGGCAGGCTGCGATGGAAGCTGTTTACGGGAGCGTGCCCCGCATTATGGGTGCGAGCTTTGCGGCGTTTATATGCGGTTCCATGGTCAATGCTTATGTGATGAGCCGCATGAAAGCGTCGGCAGGCAAGCATATGCATACCCGTCGCAGTTTTTCTATGCGTGCGGTGGTTTCTACATTGTGGGGTGAAGGTGTGGACTCGCTGGTGTTTTTCCCTATAGCTTTCGGCGGCGTTCTGGATTGGGGCACGGTATTTTCCCTTATTATAAGCCAGGCGCTGCTAAAAACTTTATATGAGATGATGGTATTGCCGCTTACAATTGTGATCGTGCGAAAATTGAAAGCGGCTGAACGTCTTGATACGGTTGATTGCAACATAAGCTACAAATGGTGGCGGCTAGCAGATATATGAATGAGCCATGGCCGGCCGTGGCATTCCTGTCAGTCTCCTATTACGGATAACGTATGCAGTATGGCGAATGGTGCTTCTGCATAATGGGTTTATTTCAAAAAAATTAGCGATTTTTCATTTGAAATAGCGCATGAATGAAAAAAAAGTGCGATATTTGCACTTGCAAAATCGGCATGAGGTTATTTGGAGCTGTTATTGGCTTAGTAATCGGCTGTTTAAGTAAATTATAAATATAACATATATTAATCATAACTGACAACTATGACTAAAGCAGAAATCGTAAACGAGATTTCAAAGACGACAGGTATTGAAAGAGCGGCAGTTCTGGAAACCATTGAGAAATTCATGGAAGTAGTAAAAGACTCACTTTCTCATGGAGAGGCTGTATATCTTCGTGGTTTCGGTAGCTTCATTATCAAGACACGTTCACAGAAGACTGCACGTAACATTTCCAAGAACACCACCATCATAATCCCTGAACACAAGATTCCGGCATTCAAGCCTGCAAAAGTGTTTATGGACGATGTGAAATAACATAAGGCATCAGTAGCGTCTTAATGATATTTCCCGTTGTATAACTTTTTAAAAATTCATTGATATGCCAAGCGGAAAGAAAAGAAAAGGCCACAAGATGGCTACCCACAAGCGTAAAAAACGTCTTCGCAAGAATCGCCACAAGAAGAAATAAGAAGTTCTGATGCAAGTACCTGATGCCAGGATTGTAACTGTCATACCACCGGCTTCCGATACTTTGCCCAGACTGCTTACGATACGGAACAAACTTTTATGTGGCCGATTATCCCTCAAGGGCAATCGCAGGTCGCATCAAAGTTTGTTTCTGTATATTCCAGCCGGCATGCCGTTTTTCCGGTGCCGGCAGTATCAGTTCCTATAGAATGTGTTTCTGGCTGGTTGCAAGATCGCATGTAAAGTGGTCCTGCGATTATTATAGTATTTTTATATGGCCGGATATGCATGCTCCTGCAATTCATAATATATTACATATTCATAAATCCACTTAATGAAAAGCGAACTCATCGTAGATGTGCAGCCCAAGGAGGTCTCAATAGCCCTTCTTGAGGACGGCCGGCTTGTCTCGCTTCAGAAGGAGAGCCGCAACATTGCCTACGCAGTCGGTGACATTTACGTGGCGAAAGTGAAAAAACTTATGCCAGGCCTCAATGCCGCCTTTGTGAATGTAGGCTACGAAAAAGACGCGTTTCTTCATTACCTGGATCTTGGTCCCCGTTTTTCTACCTATTCGGAATTTATTAAAGACGTATTTCCTTCAGATGACAGCGCGAAGAAGTCTGCCAAGGCGCTTCCGGATCTTTCCCGGATGAAACTTCTTCCTGATATTGACAAGAACGGCACGATAGCTGATCGCCTGGCCGTCGGTCAAGGACTGATGGTACAGATCGTAAAGGAGCCTATTTCGTCAAAAGGCCCGCGACTTACCACAGAAGTGTCATTTACCGGGCGTTACATGGTGCTGATTCCTTTCAGCGACAAGATTTCCATATCACAAAAAATCAAGACGACAGGTGAAAAATTGCGCCTGCGTCGTTTGATAGAGAGCATTAAACCTAAAAATTTTGGTGTCATAATCCGCACTTCCGCAGAAGGAAAATCTGTTGCAGAATTGCTGCATGAGATGCAGACTTTGAAAAAGTGTTGGGAAGATACGGTTGCGAAAGCCCGCACTGCACCTGTGCCTTCATTGATTTTCGAAGAGGAAAGCCGCATCGTAGGTGTCCTTCGTGACGTGTTCTCCACATCATTCGAGAATATACATGTGAATGATCAGGAGATAATGGCCCAGATAAAGAAGTATGTAAGTCTTATTGCTCCTGAAAAGGCCGATATTGTAAAACTTTACAATAAGCCGGAACCGATCTTTGACAGTTTCAGCATTACCAGGCAGATAAAGTCATCGTTCGGAAAAACAGTGTCGTTTAAGTCAGGTGCCTATATAATAATAGAGCATACAGAGGCACTGCATGTGATTGACGTGAACTCAGGCAATCGTGCCAAAGCCGGTACAGACCAGGAGAGCAACGCTCTTGATGTAAACATCCGTGCGGCCGATGAGATCGCGCGCCAGTTGAGATTGCGTGACATGGGTGGCATAATCGTTGTTGACTTTATTGACATGAACAAGGTAGAGCACCGCCAGGCGCTCTATGACCACATGCGCGAGGTCATGGCAAACGATCGTGCCAGGCATAATATATTGCCGTTAAGCAAATTCGGTCTTATGCAGATCACCCGTCAGAGGGTGCGTCCGGCTCTTGACATAGTCACTACAGAGGCATGTCCGTCATGTAACGGGAAAGGAGAAGTAAAGCCTTCCTTATTATTTACCGACACCCTGAAAGAGAAGCTCACCTATCTCGTAAATGATCTGAAAGAGAAAGATTTTATAATGTATGTGCACCCGTTTGTGGATGCGTATATAAAGAAAGGCATCATATCGCAATATAGGCGCTGGAGAATGGATCTCGGTGCGAAATTTAAGGTGATGCCTGATGAATCGCTTGCTTATTTGCAGTACAAAGTGCTTGATAAAAAGCGCAATGAGATTGACCTGAAGGAAGAAAAAGATCTTGACAAATCTTCAACGACAAAAACAAAGACAAAGACCAAGAACCGGGCGTCGTGAGATATCGCGCCTCGTCAAACTCCGGCAAATGCCATAAGAAACCATTTGTGTGGCTGTCAAAAACAAGTTTTTTTAATTGCAGACAGCGTGCTTTGCCGAGAGTGACATAAAAGAGCTATTTTAACAAACCCCGTCCGAAAAAAATTTATCGGCGGGGTTAATTGTTTTAACAGGAATTAACACAGCTTCCTTAAGTACCGTGTCGGGATATATAGAGTACATTTATAGAAGACTTGATGCCTTCAGCAACGGGGGCGCCACGCTTTGGAATGATACTTTAATTCTAACAGGACATGGAAACTTTATTTTAATTGAATTAACTTACTTTCCTTAAAAGAAAGAATCAGATATTTTAGCTATGCAGAATCTTAAAGCCAGTTATGTAAGAAGGGTTGTTTCCCTGTTTGCGAGCGGTCGTTATTCGGAAGCGACTGAAAAACGCGTGGGGATGTGGCTGACAAACGGCGAGGATAGCAAAGCCAAAAATGAGGCTCTTGAGAGCATTTGGAACGAATCCCTTGCAGAGATAGACACGGATAATGAAAGTGCGGATGAGGTTTTTGACCGCTGGCTTAAAAATAACCGCATAGGTGTAGATTGTTTGAAAAAGCCGGGTGAAACTGATGGTGCATCTTGCGAAAAAACGCTCACGGCATCGTCATACCGCAGTATTTTGCGGGTATGGCAGGGTGTAGCGGCGATACTTGCTGTGGCAGTCATATCTATGGCGTGGTTGCTTGCAGGGCATAATTCATCGGAAACAAGTGCCCCAACGATGATTCAGGCTTTTTGTCCGGCAGGACAGATACGCAATGTAATTCTTCCAGACGGTACCCAGGTTATATTGAATGGCGCGTCTACCATAACATATCTTGACCGCTTTGCAAAAGACCGGCGCGATGTGATGCTTATGGGAGAAGCGGATTTCAAGGTTGCCAAAGATGCCGACCGGCCGTTTACCGTAAGCACAGGCGATATGGATGTGACGGCGCTTGGCACTGAATTCAATATCAAGGCATATCCAGGGAGCCGCACCGTTGCCGCTACTTTGGTTGATGGGCTTGTTAGGGTGGTATATGGGACCGAGGAAGAAAACCGCGTTCCCGTAGGTAACGCCGAGCTACATCCTGCCCAGCAACTTTTGTTTGACAGGAGCGCGCGGGTTGCGGAGATAAAAGATGTGAACCTTAATGACATTACGGCCTGGCAGCGTGGTGAACTCGTTTTTGACAATGTTACTTTATATGAAATTTTAAACGAGCTTGAGAACCGTTTTGCCCATAAGTTTGTTTACAGCTTGGGTGCATTACCTGCCGACCGTTATACTTTCCGTTTCCGAAAAGGCATGACACTTGATGAGGTGATGAACGTAGTGGAAGATGTGACCGGAGCGGTACGTTGTGCCATTGACGATAACACATGCAACATATACCCTAATTCGTAACAAGAATATAAATATTACCTGACATAAAATTAGTATAATCATTTATTACCTTGTGACGCAGCACTATCCGATAAATGCGATTGTGCAAATAGTAGAAATTTAATCTGTTATTTGAATCAACAACCACTCTGAGGGTATATCCCTAAGATGGTAAAGCAGCTGTAACAAGGCTGCAGGAACCTGTGAAACATAAAATTGCAGGTTGCGGCCTTTCGTATACATTTTGCATAACGGCATAAAACTGACAAAGAAACTTAAAATACATTTAATTAATTTACTAATACCTAAGCTAAATGCCTAATTTATTGAGTATTGCAGCTGCGCGAAGGAAGTCTGTGACACCTCGCCTGATGACGCTGCTTCTGGCTTTTTTCCTCCTTTCGGCATCGGCTTTCGCTCAGGATGCTTCTGCCCGCATTAACATCCACCGCAGCGGAATCTCCGTTATTGACGCTTTGAAGGAAGTGGAACAGCAAAGCGGACTTTCAATCGGGTTCAACAATTCAAAACTCGAGGACAAACCCGCAGTGAATCTTAACCTTACTGATGCCACTCTCGCAAGTTCGCTTGACCAGATCCTTAAGGGAACCGGTTATACTTACGAGATTTCAGACAATTACATCAAAATCGTAGGCGAACAGGGGAATGCAAGCGCATCTTCTTCCGCAGCCGGACCATCCGAGACAATAAGCGGTGTTGTGCTGGATCCGGAAGGTGAACCGCTGATCGGTGCCACCGTACAGGTGAAAGGCACTTCAACGGCTACCGCCACCGATATTGACGGTAATTTCTCTTTGCGTGCCCGTCCGTCAGATACTCTCCTTTTTTCCTATATAGGATATGGGGCACAGGAAGTGAAAGTAGGGGATAAAACCACTTTTGACATCACAATGAGTGAAGACTCGCAGGTGCTTGACGAAGTTGTGGTGACGGCTCTCGGTATCAAACGTGAGCAGAAATCCCTGTCTTACAATGTGCAGCAGCTTAAGGGCGATGTGTTGTCGGAAAATAAGGATGCAAACTTTATCAATGGCCTTGCCGGTAAGGTAGCCGGTGTGAACATTAACGCTTCCTCTTCCGGTGTAGGCGGTATCTCAAAAGTTGTGATGCGTGGTACCAAATCTATCATGCAAGGTTCAAACGCGCTGTATGTGATTGACGGCATGCCTATGCGTGGTGCCAACTCCGGCGGTTCAACCGAATTCGGCTCACAAGGTTCCACAGAGCCTATTGCCGATATCAACCCCGAGGATATTGAGTCAATGTCGGTGCTTACCGGTGCCGCCGCCGCTGCCCTTTACGGTTCTGACGCTGCCAATGGCGCGATTGTCATAACAACCAAGAAAGGCCAGGCCGGCAAGACGAAACTGACCTATAACAGTGCATTGTCCTGGGACCGCGCACTGGTTCAGCATAAACTACAGAATCGTTATGGCACAGGCATCAACGGTGCTCTCAATCCAACCAGCAACATGTCATGGGGCGCTCCTTTGGTTGCGGCAAACAATTGGAATTACAATCCCTACAACGATTATTTCCAGACCGGTTTCCTTTCAACCCAGTCGCTGACATTCAGCACCGGTAACGACAAAAACCAGACATATGCGTCGGCAGCCGCCGTCAATTCCAAAGGTATCGTACCCAACAACCGTTACGACCGTTACAACTTCAACATCCGCAATACCACATCTTTCCTAAATGATAAGATGACTCTGGATGTGAATGCCACTTATATACACCAGACAGACCGCAATATGGTTAACCAGGGCCAGTACAACAACCCTTATGTGGGAGCTTTGCTTTTCCCGCGCGGCAATAACTGGGAAGATGTCAAGACCTATGAGCTTTATGATCCGGCGCGTGCACTGAGTGTGCAAAACTGGCAGGTAGGCGATTATGGTATGAACGTGCAGAATCCTTACTGGATCAACTACCGTACTCCGCGTGAAAACAAAAAAGACCGTTTCATGCTGGGTGCCAACCTCACATACCAGGTTCTTCCTTATCTAACTCTGGCAGGACGCGTGCGCATTGACAACTCATACAACACTTACACCGAGAAGTTCTATGCCACCACTAACAACACCATTACCGACGGCTCAGACCGTGGTTTCTATGGCATCACCAAGAGCACTGACAAGCAGATCTTCGCTGACTTCCTTGTAAGTTTCAACAAGAATTTCGGTGAGGACTGGAGCGTGCAGGCCAACTTCGGCGGTTCAATCTCCGATATGCGTTATGACGCTCTTGCCACCAATGGCCCCATATCCACAGGCATGGGTAAGTTTGAAGGTATATCCGCAGGTCTGCCAAACTTCTTTGCCGTGCAGAACCTCTCTTCAGCGCATGTAAAAAACATGCAGACAGGATGGCACGAACAGACACAGTCTCTGTATGCTTCAGCCGACATTGGCTTCAAGAATACATATTACCTGACACTTACCGGACGAAACGACTGGCCTTCACAGCTGGCAGGTCCAAATTCACGTAATTCTTCTTTCTTCTATCCTTCAGTCGGTCTGTCGGTGCTGATGAACCAGCTTCTTCCCCAGATACCTTCAAACATAATGCAGCTCTGGAAAATCCGTGCCAGCTATGCATCCGTAGGTTCGGCTTTCAGCCGCTATATCGCCAACCCGCGCTATACATGGAATGAATCTACAAATTCATGGAGTGTGCAGACCCAGTATCCGCTTTATGACCTTCGTCCCGAAAGGACAAACTCGTTTGAGGTAGGTATGAATTTCCGTTTCATCAACGACATCACTTTTGATGCAACATTCTATCATGCCGATACAAAGAACCAGACTTTCAACCCGGGCCTTCCTGTGAGCCAGTATTCCAATCTGTTCGTACAGACAGGTTCTGTCCGCAACTGGGGTATGGAATTCGGTCTTAACTACAGCCACACATGGGGCGACTTCACATGGAACAGCGGCCTGACTTATTCGTTTAACCGCAATAAGATAACCGAGCTTGCCGATAATGCCATCAACCCTGTGACCGGCGAACACTTCTCAATGGATGTGCTTGACATGGGCGGCCTCGGATCTACCCGTTTCCTTCTCAAGAAAGGTGGTACCATGGGTGACATCTATTCTACGATAGACCTTGTGCGCGACAGCAACGGCGCCATCTATGTGGATGAAACCCAAGCAGTGGCCACTTCAAATATCAAGGATAAAGAGGATTATATAAAACTCGGATCTGTTCTTCCTGCAGGCAACCTCGCATGGAACAACTCTTTCCAGTGGAAGAATATCGGTGCAAGTTTCATGATCAATGCCCGCTTGGGCGGCAAGGTATTCTCCCGTACCCAGGCTGTGCTTGACTACTATGGTGTCAGTGAAAACTCTGCAGCTGCCCGTGACCATGGTTTCGTTTCTGTCAATAATGGCGACCGTGTGGATCCGCAGATGTGGTACAGTGTGATTGCAGGTGGTACCGCAGTGCCTCAGTACTATATCTATGATGCAACCAACGTGCGTCTGGGTGAGGTTACTGTAAGCTATAATATTCCCCGCCGCTGGCTAGGAAACGTATGCGACATCAAACTTTCATTTGTCGGACGCAACCTGCTTATGATTTACAACAAGGCACCATTTGACCCGGAGTCAGTTGCTTCCACCGACAATTATTATCAGGGAATAGACTGGTTCATGATGCCTTCACAGCGTAATCTCGGTTTTAACGTAAACTTCACTTTCTAAACAAGCCTGACACATGCACAAATATATAAACAAACTCTTCATCGCTTCTATTGCAGTCGCAGCGGTTTCCTGCACTGGCGCGTATGAGGATATCAACTCCAACCCCTATGAGCCCGGCGACCTTTCCGGCGACTCATACAAGATGAACAGCCAGCTCAACAATGTGGCGAGTTGTGTAATGTCATCGGATGTGAACACAATCCAGTTTACCGACGCACTTCTCGGAGGCGTATACGGCGGCTATTTTTCCGATTCCAATGCTGGCTTCGCAGAATCGTTCGCCCGTTATAATCCCAAGGACGACTGGAGCCGTGTGTTTCTTAAATCAGACCGCATTGTGGCCACTTTGTATGCCAACCTCGGTCAGATAGAGGCTGATTGCGACAAAACGGGCAACCATGTCCCCCTTGCTGTGGCGAATATCATAAAAGTTGCTGCCATGAGCCGTGTCACTGATGCATATGGCCCCATACCTTACCGCCAGTTAGGCACGTCAAATGACATATATGTTCCCTACGACAGCCAGGAAGACATATATACGTCTTTCTTCGATGAACTTGACGAGAGTATAGCATTCCTGAAAACCAACATTGAAATGTCCCTGTCTCCTCTTGGCGACTTCGTATATGGCGGCGACCTTACCAAATGGGTTAAATTCGCCAATTCACTCAAGCTCCGTCTTGCAATGAGAATATCATACGCGAATCCACAGCTGGCACGTCAGATGGCTGAAGAGGCCGTGCGCGACGGTGTGATTGAAAGCAACGAGGACAATGCCATGTGGAATTATTTCAAATCCGGTACTATCACCAACGGACTTTATGTGGCAAAGAACTACAACGAGGACACAAAGCAGAACACCGGCGGTGACACACACGCTGCGGCAGATATAATCTGCTACATGAACGGTTACAAGGATCCTCGCCGTGCCGTATATTTCGTGAAATCAACCGAATGGGCAGACCAGGAGTATGTCGGTCTTCGTCGCGGATGGGAAACCTTTAACAAGAGCTGGGGATTCTATTTCTGTGGCCTTGGAGTGAAGTCAACCGATCCTTATATCTGGCTTACCGCTTCCGAAGTGGCATTCCTTCGTGCAGAAGGCGTTGCAGTACATGGATTCGACATGGGCGGCCAGGCCGGTGATTTTTACAACGACGGCATCAGGCTTAGCTTCTCCCAGTGGGGATGCAAGGGTGCGGAGGAGTATCTTGCAGACGCAAATTCACGCCCTTCCGCATATGTGGATCCCACGGGTAATAATCCATACGAAGGTTCCCTGTCAAGCATTACCGTGAAATGGGACAACGATGCCGACCAGGAGACAAAGCTGGAACGCATCATTACCCAGAAGTGGATCGCACTCTACTATAACGGCAACGAGGCATGGGCAGAACTGCGTCGTACAGGATATCCGAAACTTATCCCTGTCGCCGCCAATCTTTCTGGTGGCATAATAAATGACAATGAGGGTCCCCAGCGTCTGACATATCCTCAAGAGGAATATACTAACAATACGGTGAATGTCACCTCGGCAGTTAATAACCTGCTTGGTGGTCCTGACAATATGGCTACCAGACTTTGGTGGGCACGCCGCTGAAACCTGCTTGAATAAAATTGCTCCTCTCTCTCCATTTTTATAAAAAAGAATACATTAAGCATGAAAAATATTTTGAAGTACGGTATGATGGCTTTCGTGGCCGCGGTAGGTCTGGGTGCATGCAGCGACTGGACTGAACCGGAGTCTGTGAAAGTAGTCTACGACGGAGTGTCTGATTCTGATCCTGACACTTACAATAAATATCTTGAAAACCTCAGGGCATACAGAAACAACGGACATAAGAAAGTATATGCCTGGTTTGCAAACACCGGATCTTTCAATTCGCAGGCCGACCACGTTTCGGCTGTACCGGATAGCATAGATGTGCTGGTGCTTCATAACCCCCAGCATGTGAGCGGAGAAGCGTTGGACGATCTCAATAAAAAACGCTCGCAGACCGGTATGCTCATGGCATGCACAGTTGACTTTGATGCCATCAAGGCTTCGTGGAATTTGAAAAAAGAACTTGAGCAGGCTGGAGGTGCTGTTGTTCCTGAATGGAACAAATTCCTGAATGACAGCCTGTCAGTAGCCTTGAAACATGCTTCTGATGCGCAGATGGATCGTGTGATCGCAGCTTTTATCGGGCAGGATGTGTCGCATTTGCCACAGCCTGAAAAAGAGCAATATCTTGCCGACCAGGAGACATTCTTCAAAGGCATAAGAAACTGGGTAGGTTCAGGATCAGGCAGGGGATATGATTATATGGGAGTCCCGACCAACATAACAGATGACGAAATCCTCTCAAATGCCGGTATCCTGTTCCTTTACGAGACACTTACTGCCACTAGCACGCCTGACTATAACTATATAGTGACACGCGCTTGTGCAAAAGGCATTGACGAAAAACGTGTTGCAGTGATGGCACCGCTTCCTGGCTTTGATGCCGCCAATAATCCTGTCGGAAAATGGGGCGACCAGTATACCAGCTGGGCAGTGGCACGTTGGGCACGTTCTACTGAAATAGGTGCCGTAGGTTTCACAAACCTGTACAATGACTATTATAACCCCACATTTATTTATCCGGTGTGCCGTCAGGCTATCCAGTTGCTGAACCCGGCAGTGAAATGAGTGTCGGAATATTCTAAAATTACCATTTAAAACTCTGAAATAAATGAGACTTAAATCATATCTTCCGGTTGCTCTGGTTGCATGTCTTTCACTTGCTTCATGCCAGGACGATACGGAGAACTTCGACAATAAAGTTTTTTCTCCCACAGTTAATCCGGTTTCCAACATATTGGTGAAAGAGGGTACTGTGGCTGAAACCGGATATGTCCAGGCTTCCATGTCTAAAAATGAAGGTTTCGATGTTGAGGTCACTTTTGGAGTGATCGCTGATAAAGTTGCCGATTACAATTCCATATACAACCAGGAAGCAGAGCTGCTCCCTGCCGGATATTACGAATTGCCGGAACCAACGGTAACCATAACGGCGGGCATGGTGCAGAGCCCGCGGGTGCCTGTAAACTTCGTCAATCTGGATAATCTGGATATGGATAAACTCTATGTGCTTCCGGTTGGCATCGTAGGTGCGCCTTTTGACCATATGAGCAACTATGTGACATATTTTGTGATCCGTGAGGCATCTATCATCAATGTAGTGGCAAATATGACCAAAACAGCTGCTACTTTCAGCACTACAGAGCCTGAGGCTCCTGAGCTGTCCAATATGGAAAAAATAACTGTTGAGGCGCTGTTGTATCCTACCGCGTTTCCCAATATGCTTGCTACCATCATGGGGCAGGAGGGATACTTCCTTGTACGCGTTGGAGATCAAGGCGTGGATCCGAACCAGATCCAGATCGCCACAGCGAACGGAAACGTTACTGACGCCGCATGGAAATTGGATACCAATGTGTGGACATTCCTTACCTTCACCTACGATACCACCACAGGTGCCGCTGAAGTGTATTTCAATGGTGTGAAAAAAGGCGCCACACAATATTGCAATTTCCGTCAGCCTATCAACTGGAATACCGGTGCGGGCAATTTCGCCGATGGTGAGTCCGGGAAACCGTATTTCTATGTAGGTTTCGCATGGGAGAGCGTACGCTGGTTTGAAGGTAATATGAGCGAACTGCGCATATGGAACCGCGTTCTTGCACCTGAAGAAATCAATGCGCCACTTCACTTCTATACGGTGGATCCGCAGTCTGAAGGTCTTGTCGCTTATTGGAAACTAGACGAAGGTGCAGGCAATATGTTCCACGATTCAGCCAATGGATATGATCTGGTATGTATGCCGAATGCAGATGCCGACAATATCCGTCCGGCATGGGTGGAAGTTGCCCTTCCCCAGAAATCTAAATGAGTTTGTTTTCCACGACAATAATAAAGTTATAGAAATACTGAAAAAATGAAATATACAAAGTTCTTATTGCCTTCGTTTGTTTGCATGGCAGCTGCGGTAAGCCTGTCGTCGTGCGACAATGATGATCTCCATATAGGAGGTCTGGATGGTGACGGTTTGCTAGGATCTGACGGCAATGTGGTATATGTCACAGACGCGCTCGGATCTTCCGAGACTCCCACTTTTTCCATAAATGGATCCGGATCGTTCAACATTTTCGCCCAGACAACGAAAGGTATCAATGGCAACTGCTCTGTTACATTCAATTACGATGCGGATGTCCTGACTGCATATAATGAGGCTAACAAGACAGACTATCCTGCCCTTCCTCCTGAAATGTTGGCTTTGAGCAATAACGGTGTGGTATCTTTTTCCAATGGGGCGTTAAAGTCCGATGCATTGACTGTCACAGTCAGCGGCAACGGCCAACTTGATCCCGAGAAAGAGTATGCTCTTCCATTGAGCTATACTGTAGCCAACGGCACCGCCGTTGGCGGTGCCACGACCATGGTCGTGCTTGTGCGTGACTTCTCTACATTCCCTGGTGCAGACAAGACCTACAATGGCAATCCCGGCATGAAAATGATCGGCGTATTCGAGGTAAACGACGAGAATCCGCTTAATGCCATAGGGTTTACCCTGAAAAACTCCGGGAAACAGCTGTTTGACATGGTGGTGCTTTTCTCTGCCAACATCAATGTAAATCCCGCTACAGGCGCAGCATACATCAAATGCAACGACAATGTGCAGGCGCTTCTGGACAATGCCGACAAATATATCCGCCCCTTGCAGGAGCGTGGCATAAAGGTTATTCTCGGTATTCTCGGCAACTGGGACCGCGCAGGCGTTTCCACACTTGACAAGAATTCTTGTCAGGCTTTTGCACAGGAGGTGAAAATCATGTGCGACAATTATAACCTTGACGGAGTGTTCCTTGACGACGAGTACACCGACTATGATGCCGCTGCTTCCGGTAAGTATCCCGGTTTTGTACCCCAGTCTTCAGAGGCTTGCTCGCGCATGGCATATGAGATAAAGAAAGTCCAGCCGGAACGCCTGGTTGTTTCATATCGTTACGAAGCGCTCTTTAACGGTGTCGAAATAGACGGCCAACAGCCTGGAGAATTTTTTGATTATGTCGTGAATGACTATTGGGTTACCTCCAATCCCACAAGCACATATCCAGGCCTCCGTCAGGATCAGGCTGGTACCGGTTCATGGAACTGCTCTGACTGGAGCCAGTGCATACCGTCGAATGACAGCTGGACAGAGCGCTTCAGCCTTACCGGCATGCGTGAGGAAGGATATGGAGCGTTGATGATCTTCAACTTCAAGTGTTCTCCCGATTACTGGCTGACAGACTGGATTGTCAATGACCTTGGTCAGGTAGCAACGGATTTTTATAATGACGAACTGCAGTATGATGGTGTTTATTATAAAAAAGACTGGAACTGATATTCTTTTTTGAATTGACTCCGTAAAAATATTCCCAAACCGGGCGATATGCCAAAATCTGGCATATCGCCTTTTTTTTGTGTTTAGCTACTTTTTAATTACCTTTGCGCCTAAGTATGGCTCTTGATATAACTAGGCCATATTCCATTAATTCCAAGTATATTAAAATTTTCCATGAAAAAATTCCTGAAACAGATGCAATTTGCCGCGCTGGCAGTTGCGGCTGCATGCGGTTCGGCAAATGCCGGTCCCGTTTCAATCCTTTCCTCTGCGGAACCGGATGCTTTTCCGATAGTGGCTCTGGATGGTAGTATTGCTACTTTTGTTGTAGATGCCGGCGATGCCGAGGTTGTTGCTACGGCAGCGCAGGCTGTAAGCGACGACATAAAACTTATTACCGGTAAATCCTTACCGCTTGCCAACACTTTGAACGGCACTTCCACACCTATCATAGCGGGTACTCTCGGCCAATCTGAAATTATTGACGGCTTGGCTGCCGCCGGTAAGATTTCGTCGGATGAAGTGGCTGGTAAGTGGGAGGCTTATGGCCTTGAGGTTGTAGAGAATCCGGTAGAAGGCGTATCCCGTGCCCTGGTTGCATATGGTGCTAATCCCCGTGGCACGGCTTATGCTTTGTTCGAGATCTCGCGTCTTATGGGTGTATCGCCCTACGTATGGTGGGCCGATGTGCTCCCTGAAGAGCGTGATGCCCTGTATGCCACAGCAGGAAGTATCACGGTAGGGGAGCCTTCCGTGAAATTCCGTGGGATATTCATCAATGATGAAGACTGGGGGCTTACTCCCTGGGCTGCAAAAAATATTGATGCCAAATATAAGAATATAGGTCCCAACACTTATGCCAAAGTGATGGAACTTCTGTTGCGCTTGCGTGCCAATGTTCTTTGGCCTGCCATGCATTCGTGCTCACAGGCCTTTTGGGACAATAAAGACAATCTCCCTGTAGCAAAGAAATATGATATAGCCTTGGGATCAAGCCATTGCGAGCAGATGCTTCGTAATAACGAGTGGGAGTGGCGCCGATATGAAAATAATTCCGGTACAAATGAGAACTGGAACTATGTGACCAACAAGTCGAAAATCCAGCGCTATTGGGAAGAACGTGTGGAAGAGAGCAAAGGTTATTCTGCAATGTATACGCTTGGCATGCGAGGCGTGCATGACTGGGGCATAAGCGGATATCCCAGCACCCAGGATAAAGTGCGTGGGCTTACCGAGATAATATCTTTCCAAAGATCGCTGTTGGAGAAACATATTGGCGACCCAACGACAGTACCACAGATTTTCATCCCTTACAAGGAGGTGCTTGATGCCTATAATGCAGGTCTCAAAGTGCCTGATGACGTGACATTGACATGGGTTGACGACAACCATGGCTATATCCGTCAGCTTCCTACCGAAACCGAGCAATTGCGTAGCGGGGGACATGGTATCTATTACCATCTTTCATATTGGGGTACTCCGGCAGATTACCTCTGGATCTGCTCTACCTCGCCGTCTCTTTGCAGCTACGAACTTGTAAAGGGATATGAGAATGGCATACGCAATCTTTGGGTCATAAATGTGGGTGATATAAAACCTGCGGAGGCCGAACTGGAGTTCTGCATGGATCTTGCATGGGACGTGGAGGCATGGCAACCTGAAAAAGCCCATGAATACAGCCGTTACTGGTCTGCCAAGACTTTCGGGGAGGATGTGGCTGATGAATTGGGTGCCATAAAACTTGAGTATTACCGTCTTGGAGCTGCCGGAAAGCCTGAGCATGTATATGGTGTGGCTTATAACGACAAGGAGATGAACGACCGCATAGACAGCTATGCATCGCTTGTAAGCCGTGTAGAGGCTGTAAAGGCACAGATACCAGAACGTCTGCAGGACGCTTTTTTCCAGCTTATAGAATATCCGGTGAAAGGCGCATACTACATGAATGTGAAGATCTTCCGTGCGAAACAAAGCCTTACTTTCTCTGCCGCCGGCAAGCGTGAGGAGGCTTTAAGTGCCGCAGCCGAGGCCCGTAAGGCATACCGTATGATAGATGAGATCACTGTCAAATACAACACAGGTATCTCAGGTGGAAAGTGGGATGGCATGATGGATTCAAAACCGCGCCAGCAGGCTACTTTCTATATGCCTGAGACTGCTACGATGTCTGGTATATCACAATATGAGTTGTCGGTGCCGGAAGACCGTTTTCTCACAGTGGCTGCTGCAGATTTCTGTGGCTCGCGCGGGAATATAAAGGAACTGAAAGGACTTGGGATCGGCGAAAGCAGTGTTGCCGTATGGCCCATGGATTATAAGAATTATTCAATACGTGATGCCGAAACCGCTCCATATGTGGAATATAACGTGCCTGTATATGCCGGTGTCAATACCATAGAGGTGCGTTTCCTGCCCACATTCCCTATCCATAGCGGTGGCGAGATGAATGTAGGTGTGGCGGTTGACGGGGCAAAACCTGTTATATCCTCTCTCAAGACTGTGGCTACGGAAGGTAAATGGAATTCTACTGTGATGCGTGGTTATAACGATGCTACTGTCACCCATGTGGCGGAAGCAGACGGCACTGTCAACGTCCG
This sequence comes from uncultured Porphyromonadaceae bacterium, assembly GCA_947643665.1. Classification (GTDB taxonomy): domain Bacteria; phylum Bacteroidota; class Bacteroidia; order Bacteroidales; family Muribaculaceae; genus UBA7173. Next base: position 30,246 of record CANRWW010000023.1, read on the forward strand.
CGTTTACCTTATGAATCCCGGTATAGCTGTGAGCGAGGTGTATAATCATCTTCCTGCCGACACGACCAACGACCTTACGTCCAAACTGCTGGTCAATCCCGACTTTGAATATGACGCAGAGGGCAATCTTAACATCTCCGGCGAGACCAAGCGCGGCGTTCCCTACGGATGGACGACAGAAGGCAAACTTAACGGCAATTCTTATGGCATAAACAACGATGCCACAAATCTGCATGGCCATAACGTATGCTGGATGAATTCCACTCCCATGCCTTCCAAATTTGAGCTGTCACAGACCATTAAGGCTGAAAAACTTGAGCCGGGTTATTATCTGGTGCGTTGCCAGCTATGGACGGAAAGGGAGAAGCTCACATCGTGCCGCCTGTTTGCCAACAATAACGTGCAATATTTCGGTTCCAAGAGCGAATATACAAATCTGCTTACTCCCGGTGAGGAAAATACTTATGCGGGATATTCCGGCGGCCGTCCCGACGTGATGACGCTCCAGGAAATGACGGTATGTGTATATGTCGGTGAGGGTGAAGACCTGAAAGTAGGTATCCGCACCGGTAACAAACATAACAACGGCAAAACGGCAACCGATAATGCCGGTTGGTTCAAGGTAGATAATTTCCGTATTGACCGTCTAGGATCCAAGCCTTCGGTTTCCGAAGAAGACCTGACATTGACAAAGAAACTTATCACTAACTATGACTTTGAGCTTTATGATGCAAACGGCACAATAAAGGAAAACACTACCGGAGAGACACGCCGGTATACTCCTTACGGATGGTCCATGCAAGGCAAATTCCCGGGCACTTCATATGGTATAAATAGCGATGTGGCAAATGGCCATGGGAAAAACGGATGCTGGTATCTTCCAAAAGAAGGGGTGATGCCAGACGATTTCGAACTTTACCAGATAATTCCCTCCGATAAGCTCGAACCTGGTAAATATGCCATTTACTGTAAGTTGTGGGTGCAGGATGGATTTTTAGGCACAGCCCGCCTGTTTGCCAACGACAACGTGCAGTATTATGGTATGGATATGGATTATGACAAGAATCTTACCCAGGGTGAAAATGCCACTTTCGCCGGTTATGTGGGAGGACAGGACAATGTCTTTATCCTTCAGGATATGTATGTGAATGTTGATATAGCGGAAGGTGAGGATCTGCGTTTCGGTCTTCGCTCCGGAAATATGCTTCCCGACGGATCGCAGGGTACTGACCGCAGCGGATGGTTTAAGACCGACTTTTTCAGGATCCACCGGCTTGACGGTACGGGAGTTGAAAGTGTCAGTGTTGACAGGGTGAATCCAGATTCGCCGGTTTACAATCTTTCCGGCCAGCGTGTCGCAGACAACCTTTCCGGCCTTTCAGTTCTTCCTGCAGGCATATACGTTTCAGATGGCCGCAAGTTCCATAAGAAATAGCAGGCTGCTCCACGATATATTATAATGGACATTCCGACCCTTTTGTGCATAGTTGCATAAGTTGGGCCGGAATGTTGTTTCTTTTATAAACTTTGATTATCTTTGTGAAGAATATGGGGCTTCCCCGTTGTTATACTCTAACTGATCCAGGATAAACATACTGATTCCGATATAAACAGATATAAACACATACAGTAACTATGTTGCCAGTATTAAAGTTTGAACCGATTTTCAAGTCGGTACTCTGGGGTGGCACCCGTATAGCCGAGTTTAAGGGCATAGAGTCGCAAGGTGACCATATTGGTGAGTCATGGGAACTAAGCCCCATGCCTGGTCATGAATCTGTTGTTGCCGAAGGTCCTTTCAAAGGGAAAACCCTTCCGGAAATTCTGCGTGAGCATGGTCGTGAAATCATGGGAGAAAAGCTCTATGAACGTTATGGCGACCATTTCCCTTTATTGATAAAGTTTATTGATTCCACCCAGGACCTTTCAATACAGGTGCATCCCGATGATGCCCTTGCTGCAAAGCGCCATGATTCTCTCGGTAAGACCGAGATGTGGTATTCGGTATTGCCGACTCCCACCGCTTATCTGTATGCCGGTTTTAACCGTGAGATGGATCCTGAGGCATTCCGTGCTATGGTTGCAGACAGTACCATCGTAGACGCGTTGACCAAATATTATACTAAACCTGGCGATGTGTTCTTCCTTCCGGCAGGTAGGGTGCACGCAATCGGAGAGGGAAACTTTGTGCTTGAGATCCAGGAGGCATCAGACATAACATACCGTATTTACGATTATAACCGTCGTGACGCGCAGGGCAACCTCCGTCAGCTCCATGTTGATGAATCGGTAGATGCGATCAACTATAATGACAAGACACAGGAGGTGAAGAATGTGATCGCGAATCCAGGCGAGCAGGCACTTGTAGAGGATTGCGCATATTTTACGACTACTCTTGTGAATGTGGATGGCGAATATTTCCTCCCGCTTGCAAAACGCCAGTCTTTCACCCTGCTTATCGCAACAAAAGGTGATCTTACCGTGGTTGACGAGGAAGGACGCTTGACGGCTCTTCCCCAGGGACAGACTCTTATGGTGCCAGCCGCGATGCCTTCGGTGACACTTCGTGGTACAGGTGAGGTAGTTACGGTATATATAAAATAAAAATAAAGAAATTGAGAAACAGGAAATTGCAGGGCTATCCGAAAGGATGTTGGCTGGGTGCTACAGTGCCCCCATTTCCTGGTTTCTATAAAAGAAATAATACCATGTATCATTTTGACAATCGAATTGTAATCACTCTTGATGCAGGTGGCACTAACCTTGTCTTTGGTGCCATGAGAGGGTGTGAGTTTATCGTTGACCCTGTGACAATTCCGTCGCGTGCCGACAATCTTGATCTCTGCCTCCAGTCCATGGTCAATGGGTTCAAGACCATTATAGACCTTCTTGACGAGAAGCCGGTGGCAATTTCATTCGCTTTCCCCGGCCCCGCTGACTATCCCAATGGCATAGTGGGAGGCTTTCTTCCCAACTTCCCTAGCTTCCGCGATGGTGTAGCCCTCGGACCGTTCCTCCAGGAAAAATTCGGTCTGCCGGTTTTCATCAACAACGATGGTGACTTGTTCGCATTCGGAGAAGCCATGGCTGGCGCCCTGCCTGACATAAACAAGCGTGTGGCGGAATTAGGTTCAAAAAAGCAATACAAAAATCTTCTCGGATATACGTTCGGCACAGGTTTCGGTATAGGTTCCGTCATAGACGGACGTCTGAATCTCGGCAATAATGCCTGCATAGAGACCTTCTGCCTTCCTTCACGGAAAAATCACGATATCATGACAGAGGATTTCGTTGCCATTCGTGCTATCGTACGTGAATACAATCGTATCGCCGGAACCAATGATTTCACCCTTACCCCCAAAGACATATGCGATATAGCCGACGGTAATCGTGAAGGTAACCGTGATGCTGCATTGGAGAGTTTCCGCCTCTTTGGAGAGGCCGCGGGTGACGCAATGGCCACAGCCGTGACTCTCACAGATTCGCTTATTGTCATCGGTGGCGGTCTGACCGGTGCTGCACGTTATATTATGCCGTCGCTTTTGAAAATTCTCCGTTCTACTATCCATACCATCAACGGCGAGCAGCTACAGCGTGTGCAGATGAACGTGTTCGATCTTGACAGCGAGCATGAGTTTGAAGAGTTCGCACATGGTGATGCACGTGAGATCAAAGTGTACGGTACGGACAAGACGGTGACCTATGATCCTATGAAGCGTACCGGTGTGATGATTTCCAAGCTCGGTGCTTCCAAGGCCATTTCGATAGGCGCATACACTTATGCACTTTCACAGCTGGATCTATCATCTGCTGAATAAGGTTTTCAAAAATACTTTTCCCTGCCGGATGTGGTAACGAAACTCTTCCGGCAGGGATTTTTTTGTAGGAAAAATAGTAACTTTGCAGTTCCTTATCAGGATAAGCATATGCTGAAAATTAAACGGGGAAGAGGCTCTCGGTACAGGCCACCTTCGGTATAAGCGATGCATTTGCATTGTTTATTGAGTGATCCGTTTTTTTTATCCGTGTATTAATTTTAAAGCTACTGGTTAATTTTGTTATCAATATTATGGATAAACAAAATCCTATAACGATATTAGGAATCGAATCAAGTTGTGACGATACCTCGGCGGCTGTAATCCGTGACGGTATCTTGTTAAGCAACGTCATAGCGAGTCAAAGTGTGCATGAGGAATTCGGCGGGGTGGTGCCGGAACTTGCTTCCCGTGCCCATCAGCAAAATATAGTGCCGGTGGTGGATGCGGCGCTCAAACGTGCCGGGGTTGACAAGACCGGGCTTTCTGCTATTGCTTTTACCCGTGGTCCTGGCCTGTTGGGCTCGCTTTTGGTAGGCACCTCTTTTGCCAAGGGATTGTCGCTTGGCTTGCGCGTTCCCATTGTTGATGTAAATCATCTTCACGGGCATGTGTTGAGCCATTTTGTGAGGCGTAATCCTGATGATCGCGTTCCAAAGTTCCCTTTTCTTTGTCTTCTGATATCTGGAGGCAATTCCCAGATAATCCTTGTAAGGAATTACAACGACATGCAGATTCTCGGGCAGACCATTGACGATGCTGCCGGAGAGGCTTTTGACAAATGTGCCAAAGTAATGGGGCTTCCATATCCGGGTGGCCCGCATATAGACCGGCTCGCCGGGGAGGGGGACGCATCGAAATTCAAGTTTGCCAAACCGCATATCCCGGATCTGGATTATAGCTTCAGCGGACTGAAGACATCTTTTTTATATACAATCCGTGACGGACTTAAGGAAAATCCGGAGTTTGTGACCGAAAATATGGCGGATCTTGCAGCATCGCTCCAACGCACGATCATAGAGATACTGCTGGACAAGCTGCGTAAGGCTGTCAAGCTGACAGGGGCGCGTACGGTAGCTATAGGTGGGGGCGTGTCGGCTAATTCAGGTGTGCGTGCGGCTGTGGAGCGGTATTGTGCCGAGGAAGGGATTGAAGCGTTTATCCCCGAGCGTGTGTTTACTACAGACAATGCCGCCATGGTTGCTATAGCCGGATATTTCAAATATATGGATAAAGAGTTTTGCCCGTATAATTTCGCGCCATTTGCGCGTGTAACTGTTTGAGGGAAAAGTTATGGATGTATCCATCATTGTCATCGGCGATGAACTGCTGATAGGGCAGGTCGTTGATACCAATTCGGGTGATATCGCCCGTATGATAACTCCTTACGGATGGACTTTAAAGGGCGTGGCTACTGTCCACGATGATGCCGCTGCCATAAATGAGGCCATAGAAAGCGCTCTGTCTAAAAGCGATATCGTATTGACTACCGGAGGTCTTGGTCCTACAAAGGATGATATTACAAAAGCTACCTTATGTTCGGTTTTTGGGGGCGGAATGCATCTTGATGCGGGTGTGCTTGCTAATGTGAATGAGATATTCCGTAAGCGGGGGTTGCAGATGAATGAACTTACCAGATCGCAGGCTATGGTGCCGGATGCATGCCGGGTGATACCGAACGATCTGGGTACGGCTCCTGTGATGTGGTTTGAGCGCGACGGTAAAATACTGGTGTCAATGCCGGGCGTGCCGTTTGAGACACGCCATGCATTCAGCCATCATGTGCTTCCGTTGTTACTTGAACGTTTTTCCGACAGGTCGGTCATTGAACACCGCACATTTGTTGTGACCGGCATTTCCGAGAGCGCACTTGCCGAATTGCTTTCCGGGTGGGAAGACGCGCTTCCCGCCGGTTTCCATCTAGCCTATCTTCCCCAGGCCGGATATATACGTCTGCGCATAGATGCGGCAGGTAGTTCACATGATTCTCTCACAGACACACTTGATGCCCTTTCACATTCGCTTAAGGCTATTGTCGGCGATAGGATATTGGCAGGGGAGGATCTGTTGCCGGAGCAGATACTGATGCGTATTTTGCATAAACGAAATCTCACCATGGCTACGGCTGAAAGTTGCACTGGAGGTAATATCGCCCATCGTATGACCATGCTTCCTGGAGTAAGCGAGGTTTTCAAAGGGGGAGTGGTGGCATATTCCAATGAGGTAAAAATGCAGCTTTTAGGAGTTAGGGAGCATACAATCGCTTCTTTCGGGGCGGTTTCAGAACAAACTGCCATAGAGATGGCCGAGGGTGTGTGTAAAGCTACGGGTGCTGATGTAGGGGTGGCTACTTCTGGTATTGCAGGCCCAGGTGGAGGCTCTGACAGCAAGCCGGTAGGAACAGTCTGTATGGCAATGGCAACCCCTGGAGGTGTTTTTTCCACCACTGTACACCTGCCAGGAGATCGTAGCCGTGTCATTGACCGTGCTTCTACTACGGCTTTGCTTCAACTTGTCCTTGCTTTAAGATAGGACAGCGACATAATACAAATGCCGCAGCCATATGTATCATCGTGATACCTGGCTGCGGCATTTGTAATTTATCAGCAGAGGTTGGCGGTTATTGCAAAGTACCGTTGTTAGCCTCGTTGATCATAGTCTGGTCTGCTGTGATGTATATTTCCACACGGCGGTTCTGTGCGCGACCTGCGGCAGTGTCGTTGGACGCCACATAGTTTGCCATAGGTATACCCTGTGCCTGAAGGCGTGTGGGAGCAATGCCGCTGTTTGCAAGGAAGCTCTCAACGGCGGCTGCACGTCCGTTGGCAACACGGGTGTTTACTTCCAGCGAACCGGTATTGTCGGTATAACCGTAAATCTGCACGTCGGTATTTGGGTTCTGCTTCAGTGAGTTTGCAAACTGGGCGAGTTCTGTCTGTGCGCTGCTGCTAAGGGTGGTGCCGTTTGTTGGGAACAGGATACCGCCGGGGAATGTGACTTTGATAGCCTGTAGGCCACGGTCGTCCTGCACGGTCTCCACATCGGCGTTGGCAAGCTGTTGTTTGAGCTGTTCTGCCTGTTTGTCCATCTTCTTGCCGATAAGCGCTCCGGCACCGGCTCCTACGGCCGCACCGATTGCAGAGCCGATAGCAGCGCCTTTGCCACCACCTATGAGTGCACCGACACCAGCGCCGAGAGCGCCACCGCCGCCACCGCCTATGAGTGCACCTTTACCTGTATTTGTCATGGAGCTACAACCTGTAAGTAACATTCCTGCAGCTACGATTGCGCAACATAGTGTCTTGAACGATTTCATATTCAAAAACTTTAAATTATTAAGTTAATAGTGTTAATTTCTGTTGTGGTGGTGCAAAGATAAACAATTTCCATGGTTTACCAAATTTCTAATTGGCAAGAATGGGCATGTACGATAATCTTTCACCTACATATTTATACAAAATTTAAATGGATTTTGTTGGTTTACGATGCCAAAAAATGGCGTTTCTGAATTGGAGTTTGGAAAATATTCCGTAAATTCGCAATGTGATTTTCGGCACTTTATAAACACTTTGTTATGTAAGTGCTTGATAAATCGTTGGAATATGGGCATTAGTTTTTTAATATGTCCTGAATGATTATATCAGATGGCTTCGTATGGCACCCGCAAAATGGAATCTTAACTCGCAGAAGTCAAAGCTCATTTGCCACTTGGGCGCGCTTATAGCAGTGTCTATGTGGGGAGCGTCATTTGTGAGTACCAAGGTATTGGTAAACAATTCTCTCGGTCCGGTGGAAATATATATCTACCGTTTTATTATGGCCTACCTGCTGGTACTTGCAGCTTGTCATAAAAAAATTTTTGCTGACAACTGGCGCGATGAACTGCTTTTTGCAGTATGTGGTCTGTGTGGCGGTTCCATCTATTTCATAGCCGAGAACAACGCCGTCAATTATACGCGTGTGTCTGATGTCTCAATGATCACAACCCTGGCGCCGTTGCTCACCACTTTATTGATAGGTGCGCTTTATAGATCCGAACGGCCGGGCAAATGGACATATATAAGTTCGCTAATAGCGTTCATGGGGGTAGGGTGCATTGTATTTAAGGATGGGCTGGCTGGCAGCCGGCAGAGCGGTCCGGATGAACTTAGCGCTACGGTTGGCAATTTTCTCGCCCTGGGGGCAGCTTTTTCATGGGCGATATATTCAGTGGTACTCCGAAAGCTCAATGTCACATATACGGCTCAGTTTATAACAAGGAAAACTTTTTTCTACGGTCTTATGACAGCGCTGCCTTTCTGGATCATATCTCCGGAACCGATAACTCCAGTTTCTGTGCTGCTTAAACCGGAGGTGCTCGGCAACCTGCTGTTTCTGGGTCTGGTTTGTTCCATGTTGGCTTACCTGTTGTGGGCTGCTGTTATGAATCGTCTTGGAGCAATAGTGACAAACAACTATCTTTATGTGCAGCCAATATGCACGATGATCATTGCGGCAGTCCTTTTTCCGGATGATCCGATCACATTGATGGGCTGCTTTGGTGCTTTCCTTATAGTGGGTGGCTTGTGGTTTGGCGATTATATGACCAACCGCGATACCAGGAAAATATGAATGTTTATAATCTACAAAAAAACGGCACATCACTGATGTGCCGTTTTTTTGTATTGTCCCTGTTGGCTATCAAGGGGGCGTACAAATATGAAAAAAGGATGCTTGTGCAAGCATCCTTTTGTAGCGGGATCGAGAATTGAACTCGAGACCTCCGGGTTATGAATCCGACGCTCTAACCAACTGAGCTATCCCGCCGTTTGCGAGTGCAAAGTTACAACCGTTTTTTTTATTTGCCAAATTTTATGCCGTTATTTTTTAGATATTTTTGAATATGAATTTTGTTATGGTGGATAAGTTGGTGATAATCAGGTTGTTATTACTGGCGGGGTTGTGGATTATTATTTATGTCAAGAATGAGTGGCAGTTCGTTATATCATATGGGAATTATCTATTTAACGTATATTAACTATTGAAACTAATTAATTAGTTGTGTAATTAATGAATTAGTTGTAGCTTTGCGTCGTGACAATATTGTCGCGGCAATTAATTAAGACACATTACGATGAAAGCAGGCAGGAAAAGGCAAGTGCTTACGGAGAAGGAAACTGCGATAATGCAGATGCTTTGGGATAGGGGACCGCTTTTTGTACGCGAGATGGTAGAATTGTATCCCGAACCTAAACCGCATTTCAATACGGTCGCTACCTTGGTAAGGATTCTTGAAGACAAAGGGTATGTTGGGCATGAGAAGCTGGGCAATTCCCATCGCTTTTATGCTATCGCACAAAAAAGCGATTTCAGCAGGAGGTCGCTCGGTGAAGTCATACGCGACTATTTCAACAACAGTTATAAGAATGCAGTTTCTGCTCTGGTGGAGGATGAGAAAATATCCGTTGACGAGCTCAAGGAAATAATCTCTATCATAGAGAGCAAACAGGAAGGAAAGGAGGAATGACCTTATGGGAGAACTGTTTGCATATTCGCTTTTTTCGTCATTGATCATGGTGGCGATGTTTCTGGCCTATAAATGGCTGCTCGCAGGAGAGAGGCAGCATGGGTTTAACCGCGCCATATTGCTTGGTATTTATGCTGTCGCGGTCATTATGCCCTCGTTTACATTAGGATTCGGAGCCAATGGTCGTTCAAAAGTGGTGATTGATGGGGTGACAGTGCACTTTCTTTCTGCTGATGCAAATATTATGGAGGAAAGTTTCCATGCTCTATCCTGGCCTACGGTTTTGCTTATGGTTTATCTTGTAGGTGTGATAGTATGTTTCTGCCATACGGCATTGGTTGCTGTAAGACTGTTAGGTATTGTACGCAGGGGAAAACGTATGCCCTTGGACGGTGGGTATGGGCTGATACTTACGGATGACAAAGGTGTGGCGCCTTTCAGCTGGTGGCGTTATGTGGTGATGTCAAATCAGGATTATCTTGAATACAGGGATATGATCCTTGCGCATGAATTGAAACACCTGCGTGCGTCGCACTGGTCTGATCTGCTGTTTGCACAGTGTGTGGCCATATTCCAATGGTATAATCCTGCGGCATGGCTCATGCGTGAGGAGTTGAAGACCGTACATGAGTATCAGGCTGATGACGCTGTGATGCGTGCGGGTACAGATATCAGGTCATACCAGATGTTGTTGATAAAAAAGGCTGTCGGCGCGAGATTCCCGTCACTTGCCAACAGCCTGAATCATAGTAAACTTAAAAAACGTGTTAACATGATGTACAAAAAAAATCCCTCAACTGGGCGCCGTATGCTCAGTCTCGCGCTAGTGCCCGCATTATGGGTGGCGCTATTTTCAATAAACATCCCCGCGGTCGGAGCGCTTATCCGTGAAGCGTCTGTTGCTGAGGTACCTTTCCCCGATGGCAAAGGTAGTGAAAAATCTGTAAAAGGCAAGATTTCCATCTCACCGGATGCCAATAAATCTTCAGAGAATCGGATTACCGGCAAGGAATTGGAGAACAAGACTGTGTATATTGATGGCAAGAAAGCCACTGTAAACGAAATGCAGGCTCTTGATCCGGAGAAGATCGCTTCCATGACAGTTTTAAAGGCAAAGGATAGTGATGAGATCCATATTACTACGAAAGACACTGCATCTGGGACGGAACAGGCCTTACAATCAAGTCCTGACCGCGAAGTGCAGCTTCAGGCTCAGGAGATGCCTCGTTTTCCCGGTGGAGAGGCTGAATTGATGAAATATGTGGCGATGAACTTAAAGTATCCCCAGGAGGCTATGAATGCTGGAAAAGAGGGACGTGTCGTTATTAGATTTGTCGTTTCTGCCGATGGCAAGGTAAAGGATCCCCAGGTCGTGCGCAGTGTTGACAAGCAGCTTGATGACGAGGCGCTGCGTGTGATATCTTCATTGCCGGATTTCATTCCCGGAAAGATAGACGGCAAGCCGGTATCGGTTTGGTACACGATGCCTGTTTCGTTCAGGTTGAGCAAAGATAAGCCCGCAAAATGATATATTGGGGCTTTAACCGACAGTAAAGTTCCCCGTATGCATTCTGTTTTAAAAGTTGCATACGGGGAATTTTATATTTTTTATGGCAGCCGAATGTTATTCAGCTTTTTCGCGGGGGAAAGCTGAAATGCGTAGTCGGGCGGCTCCCATCGGCACGAGTGTGAGTTTTGTCTCTTCTGTGCTGCGGGGAGTATATTTCGTGGGAAGAAGATCTGTCATACCGGTTTCGTCGTATCCCCAGGAGGGTATCTGAACACCTGTTGCGGTGAATTCAAACGGCACACTTTCAAGGGTGAATGGGAAATCGTCGGCGGGCCACGCTTTCTTTGTGACGCTGAATTGTAGCGGCAGGTTGTCTTTGTCAACTTTCAGGGCATAGTTCCAGGCGGATTCCGGTTTCAACACATAGCAGGGCCAGAGGGATGCGTCCACACCTTCCTGCCAGTGTGAATCGTCCTGCACGAAATCCTTGTCGCGGCTGTCATGCTGCTCGAAGTTCTCGTCTATTTTAAGCGATAGGGTGAGGGGGCCGTAATTTACGCTTACGCTTGCTTTGTTCTGCTGCCATACTTGTGAGCTTACGGTCATGGGGAGTGTAAGCTCCACCACGTCGCCATCACTCCATTGACGTTCCAGACGGATATATTTTCCGGCAGCTTCAGTTATTGCCTGGGGTTGGCCATTGATGTTGACTGTGCTACCCGTAGCCCATGCAGGTACCCGCAGATAAAGCGGGAAGGTAACTGCGCCGTCGGTACCAACGGTCAGCTTCACGGTCTCGTCAAACGGATAGTTGGTAGTCTCGGTGAGTGTTACGCTCTTGCCGTCGGCAACTTTCGCCGTGGTTTCGCTGGCGGCATAGAGCATTGTGGCAAGACCGTTGTCGGTAGTGGCCATCACCAGATGTTCGGCGTAATATGGCCATCCCATGCCATGGTTGTGTTGGCAGCATCGGCTGCTGAACGGACTCATTGACAACATGCCACGCAGGTTGTTGTCAATGCTCGGGCCATGTAGTTTCTCGTCGCTTATGGCCATGTTGGGTGAAGTGATGTAGCGGAGCGCTTTCATGTCTTTTGTCATGGCGGCTGTGAATGTGTTCAGCGCTACATTCTCGCAGTGGTCTGCCCAGAAGGGATCTCCGGTAATACCCATCAGTATCTCGTCGCTTGCCATCTGCTCCACAATTGCACATGTCTCTGCCCCCTGCCGTGGGTCGAAATATCCGGCACGGGCGTTTTCGTCGGCGCCATACATGCCACCGGGCACTTGTCCGTAGCGTTCACGCATTATGCGATGGTTGTCGTATGTGGCCTGGAGCATTGCTTCGTCGCCGGTATACATGTAATATGTTGCCGGTTCACGGAATCCCTGTGCGACGTTTACGCCATGCCAGTTGGGGAGTGTGCCGTTTTGTGTCCAGTCAGAGGTGTTCTTGTGGAGTTTGTCTATAAGGGGTAGGATAGTCTCGTTTCCGGTGCGGTTGTATAGCCATATGACGCTCCACATGTTGTCGCCTCCGCGTTTCTCCTGCCAAAGGCCTTTGAGAAATTGTGTGTCGGGCACAGTCATCTCCCAGTTGAAGTAGTCTGTCATTGCATCAAGCACTTTCTGGTCGCCTGTGCTTTCGTAATATGTTTGCAGTGCCCAGAGCATTATCATCTGTGCCCACACTTCCGGGTTCCCGTTTTCGTAGTTGCGCGGGCCAAGGAATCCATCCTCTTTGAGATTTGACAGCACGGCGTCAAACCATACCTGTGCCTCTTTTTTCATTGCATCGTCGTCAAGGATATATGCCAGGCTGCAATATCCGCGCAACCAGTAGGGCACTTCTTCCCATCCGTGGTCGCCATGGTCGTCAAGCCATTGGTTGTTGTTCTTATCCAGCCATGCGCTCACTGTGCCTAGTTTGCCGTTCAGGCCTTCTTTTTGAAGTTCAAGATATTTGCGTAGCCACCCTTTGGGCTGTACCTGCCCTACGGGAAGTTTCAGCAGGGGAGCCTGTTGTAGCGGGGCACGGAAATTAGTATAGTTGGAACTAGTGCCGGCAAGAGGGCGTTCCACTACAGATACATTTGTCTGTGCTGTCAGGGCAGCAGCACCTATAAGGATTGCCGTACCTGTAGCCAGAAATTTTTTGTTAAGCGAATTTGCCATATTATGATTGGTTTATTATTTTCCGAGGATCAGTTTTTTGCCGCCCTTGATGTAGAGACCGCGTGGCAGGTTGTCTGCAGATGTGCCGAGATACTGTCCCTGCAGGTTGAAAATGCGCAGGTCCGCTTCTGTCTGGTTGTTTTTATCGGTTTCCGGAAGTGATATGCCTGACATTTCATAGGGAGAAACAATTTTCATGCCGTAGTCAATATGGCCTCCGCCACCTCCTTGCATAAGCGATACTGCAAGTATGTTGTCACCTTCATGCAGTAATTTTTTCTGGTTGTCGTTGAGGGCTGTCTCGGTGTAGTTGTTGTCATTCCATCCTGTGGCGCTCCATATTTTTGTGCCGTTTAGATATATGACAGGATTTTCATCGTAACTGCATGTAAGGTATACTTTCGCGCCTTTGTTTATATTCTCCAGATCAGAGGCTGTGAGATTAAAATGACGTCTGATTAAAATGGGACGCGCCTGGCTGGGCCATTCTGTGATATAGAACATGTTCTCGTCGTTACTGAACGGCCCCACTCCGGCGATCCAGTCAGATTCATCTTCTTCGGCAGTGTACCATCCGCATTCTTCTGCAGTCTCTATGTCTGAATTGTAATTGAGCATGTAATATTTGCAATCCCAGGTTCCGCCAGATACGGTATTGAGGAGCGTGGTCGTATTCCACATGTCTGCTTCGTATAGTCCGCAATCGGCAAAAGCCCCGCCCCAGTTTTGGTGTACGTGTACGGCGAGCACATTTTCCGTGCCGTCGGTTTTTAGAAGTGATTTTTGCTCCTCGGTCAACAGGATGTATTCATCATTGTTCCACCCGTCGGATACGGTATGTATCTGTACTCCGTTTATGTACCATTCTGCGGGAGCGTCATCGTGCCCGCAGGCCAGATAGATAGTTCCTTCCGGAAGTGACTCTAATGTGAATGTACGTCTCATGTACATTTCTGCCATTATCTCTGATACGACCCATTGGAAGGATTTATGCCCTTTGTAGTAGTCGTCTGAACTGAATGGTGCCATGGCTTCCTGCCATGCGATATCGTTGTCGGTGAGTTCATATTCGGGATCATACCATTGTCTGCCGTTGGCATCGGTATCTGGGGCGCCTAAAATCTGGTTGTAATATAGGTCGTTGTATCGCCGTCCGTCATTAAATACCCATACTGTAGCCGCATATGGGGCGTCGGGTGTGTATTGCGATGACGGGAGAATCGGTTTGCCGGGGTTGAAACTGCTTGTTATCTCTCCCTGCTGTGCATCCATTGGCAATGGTGCCCCAGCTGCAAAAGCCATTATGGCCAGTGCGCATAGTTGTGATTTTGTCCTCATGGTAAATATGGTTATGAAAAAATTTTGCCAGCAAATGTTACTGGCAAAATTACTAAAAACGCTTGATTGAAACAATCTTATAAAGAGATTTTCCAGGGCTGGCGCATGAGATTAAACTCAAATTCAGTCAAAAATTCACCTGATTATGTGAAATAAACTTTCAGATAT
>CANRWW010000024.1 GCA_947643665.1 uncultured Porphyromonadaceae bacterium
CTAACTTTCAATATTTTCAAAGAACTTTTATGATTTTTTAGTGGACACTAATGATTAAACACATTCATTTCCCTTTATGCCAAAACATTTTATAATGAAGAGTTATGCTCTTCTGGTTGGTGTTGCCACAATTACGTCGGTTTCGCTGACAGGTTGTGTTGACAATGATTATGACCTGAGCAAGGACATTGACCTGAATGTCACACTCGGAGGAGAATCTATCTATTTGCCGGCTAGTTCGACAGGCAAGCTTACAATGGACAATATCTTTGATCTTGATTCGGAAAGTTCCATAAGGACGATCACGGCGAAGGATGTAGCCGATGGAGCCAATTATGGGCTTTCTGAAGGTGACTATGTTCTTGTTCAGGCTGCTGATCCGACATACTCATCTGTAAAGGTTGAACAAGTTCATTTGAAAGATACACGTTTTATGTCTGATGGTGTTATGATCCCGTTTGCGCCAGGAGGGGAATACACGATGCCGGCAGATTTTACATCAAATATGAGTATCTCTGATAATAATGTTGACAAAAATTTGATATCTGTCAATGAAGCGGTCACAAATATGGAGATGGTGTTTGATGTTTATTGTACATCAGATGTATATAAAGGAGATATTACAATAAATCGCGGTTATAATATGCAATTCAGCGAAGGCTGGAGCGTATCAATAACCGATCCTGCAACTCTCTCTTTCGCTAAAATGATTGATTCGCATACCTTGCAGTTTACTAAAGATGTCACATTCAATATCAGTCAGTCACTTAAGTTGAAGACAAATGTAGATCGCTTTATCCTGGGAAATACCAAAGGAGAGGGATTATATGAACCAGGTAAGTTTCTGCTTGATACGGAAATTGATTTCAAAGGTGATATTTCAATTGAAAACAATACAGAGAGTACTCAGGTCGGTACGGTAAATCTGAATGCATCTCTTGCTGTTACAGATGCTGTACTGCAGTCTATTGTTGGTATCGTGGATCCGAATATTCAGATTGATGATACTCAGGTTGCTATTGAAGATGTTCCTGATTTTCTTAAAGAAAAGGACAACAATCTGGATATTGCCAATCCGCAAATATACTTTACTGTGAATAACGGATCACCTGTTTCTGCTACTTTTACAGCATTGATTCGTCCGATATTTCACAATAATACAGGTATTGGAACAGATAATGATGTGTATATAGGCAAATGGCCTGATGGTAAGGGTAGCGAAGAAATTTTCATAAAGCCGGGCCTTAACCGGATATGCCTGTCACGTACAGGTGAAAGCTCTGACCCGAATGTCATAAACATTCAGGTTCCTGATATTGTAAATCTGATTTCTACAATTCCTGATGAAATTACAATTACAGATGTGGACGCCAAGGTAGTTCAGGAGCCGGTTACTTTTGTGCTTTCAACTCCAGGAGAACCCGGCTATGAATTTGAGACGTCATATGAAGCTGTGGTGCCGATTGCTTTTGGAAAGGATCTCAGGCTCATATACGACGATACAGAAACCGGATGGGATGAAGACTTTGAAAAATATAATTTTAATCAGGTGTCAATCAGTATGGATGTGGTCAATAGCGTACCTCTTTTACTTAGACCTGATGCAGATTTTATATATGGTAATGGGCAGGTATTTGATAATGTGACTATTGATGTGGATGGGGATGTTCTTGCCGGAAGTGTAAGTGCGCCTGTCACTTCTCATATAACAATAAACGCTATAAGTCATGGAGCAAATCTCAATGGGCTTAATGGTATAAGGTATAAATTCTCCGCAACGACTGCAGAGAATGCCAATGGAGTAATTTTAAATAAGAATCAGAGTTTGAAATTCGAAAATATCAAGATCGCGATCAAAGGTGGTGTGACCATTGACCTTAATGACTGATTCATATAATCCTTATAAAATTTTGATTCATGAAATCCATTAGACTTTATATAATTGCCGGTATGTTAGCCGCCGGTACTTTTGCCGGATCGTCTCAAGAAGCAAGCCGTTCAGGTTATTTTCTGGAAGGCTACAACTTTCGTCATCAGCTTAACCCAGCTTTCGCTCCTGAAAACAACTATGTGGCAATTCCCGTATTAGGTAATTTGGGTGTAGGCGTGTCAAGCAATGTGGGAGTCAAGACGTTTATATATAAGAAGCCGGACGGGCAGCTTACCACATTTATGAATAGCTCTGTAGGAAATGAAGAATTTCTAAATAAGCTGCAGAACAACAATCATGTCAGTGCGAATCTGAATATGACGCTTTTCTCATTCGGTTTTCGTGCTTTGAATGGTTACAATACCGTAACGGTGTCTACACGTGCTGAAGTAGGGGCGAACCTTCCAAAAGACTTGTTCCGGTTTATGAAAGTCGGTATGACAGGTCCGAGCACAGCATATAGTTTTGAAAACGTCCGTGTGCGAGCTAATGCGTTTGCAGAAGTTGCCCTCGGTCACCAGCACAAAATTAATAGTGAACTTGCTGTTGGAGCGAAAGTAAAGCTACTCTTCGGCCTAGGACATGCTGATGCACGCATCAAAAAAATGGACGTTCAGATGAATGATGAATATTGGTCTGTGCGTGCTCAGGGAGACCTGAACCTTGCTGCTGGATCTGGTTTGTATGTACCTACAAATCAAGAAAGCGGTGTAGATCTTGATAAGGCGGATCAATACAATCAGATTGATTATAATGGCATAAGATATGACAATTTCAGTTTGGCTGGTTTTGGTCTTGGATTTGACCTTGGTGCCACATATGATATGCATCATTTTGTTGATGGGCTTAACCTGTCGCTTGCACTCACTGATATGGGTTTTATAAATTGGAACAACAATCAGCATGCTGTAACTCCTGATACTCAGTGGCGTTTTGACGGTTTCGATAATGTCGCTATTGATTCTGACCAGCCAGACTACGAACAAAATAAGCTGGAAGAGCAAATTGATGGGATATTCGACGACTTAAAAGATTGTGCCAATTTTGAGCGGGCTGCCAATAATGGGAAATCACGTACTACAGCTCTTGCGGCGACACTAGCAATCGGTGCCGAATACAAAATGCCATTTTACAAAGGGCTGACTGGAGGTTTCCTTTTATCACAGCGTATGGGGGGATGCTTCTCATTTACCGAAGGCCGTTTCTATGCTAATATCAAGCCTGTCAATTGGTTTGATTGCTCTATTAATTATGGCGCTGGTACATTTGGCTCATCATTGGGTTGGATCGTAAACTTCCATCCGAAAGGTTTTACGTTCTTCATAGGCTCTGATCACCAGTTTTTCAAAGTTACTCCGCAATTTTTGCCTGTCGGCAAAGCGAATGCCAATATCAATTTGGGCTTCAGTGTAAACTTCGGTACAAAAAACAAGCATTAATCTAATAATTTCTAATATAATAAAATCGGCATGTCATTGACATGCCGATTTTATTATAAATACGTTAGATATAAATAATAACCTGTTTAAGACAGAAACCGGTACTTTAGTAACCGTCCATTATAATACTTGTTTTTTAATCCCAAAGTTTGTCGGATATGGCATATCGGGGACGATGCTTTACTTCCACGAATATTTTACCGATATACTCCCCTACAATACCGATAGCTATGAGTATGAGGCTCCCGAGCGCCCATATTGATAACATCAATGACGCCCAGCCGGCACTGATATGGTCACTGAAAAAATAAGACACCAATACGTATAGCGCCACCAGTATGTCCACTAAAAGAAGTATTAGTCCGGTCATGAAAATCCAGCGCATGGGACGCGCCGAAAAAGATGTGATGCCATCAATTGAAAAACTGAGCATTTTTGCAAATGGATATTTGGATTCACCTGCAACACGTTCGTTTCTTTTGTAAGTTACAATATCATTTTCAAGCCCGATTTGAGGGATTATACCTCTGAGGAAAAGATTTGATTCCCCATATTGTGCCAATAAATTGAGTGCCCGATTGCTCATAAGCCGGTAATCAGCATGGTCATATACAGTTTCAAGCCCCATTACTTTCTGGAAAGAATAAAAGGCATGGGCCGTGTTTCGTTTAAACCATGTGTCTGTATCTCTTGAAGATCGCACTCCATATATGATTTCTTTTCCGTTGTGGAATTTACGCACCATCTCAATTATTGCATCTGGATCATCTTGTAAATCCGCATCAATGGATATGGCCGCATCGCAATGTCCTTTCACTGTCATAAGACCTGCAAGTAACACATTCTGGTGTCCCCGGTTATGTGCCAGCGAAATACCTCTGATCCTCGTGTCGTGTAAATGGAATTCCTCTATTACTTTCCATGTATGGTCATTGCTTCCATCGTTGCAAAGAAGTATATAGGAGTCCCATTTTGCTAATTTTTGTTTTTCGAGCCTTTCCAATACATCTAGCATTTTCGGTATGGATATCGGCAAAGCGGTTTCTTCATTATAGCATGGAACGACAATTGCTATTGTAGGAAGTGCAGGTGTCATATTTTGAGTAGAAAAATTGCAGGGGCACGTGTATCGTACCCCTGCATATGAAGAAGATGTGTTGGTTCAATAGTTGCGAGCAAAAATCACGCGCTGTTTAGATGGTTTTCCTGTTACCATGCATACGCCTGGCGTCTTGTCACCATCCAAAGGAATGCAACGTATTGTAGCTTTAGTCTCCGCTTTGATTTTCTCTTCAGTTTCCGGAGTGCCATCCCAATGGCATAGCAAGAAACCTCCCTTTTCAATTTCAACTTTGAACTCGTCGTATGAGTTTACCTCACGGGTCATTTCGTTGCGGTGACGGAGGGCTTTCTGATAGATATTGTTCTGTATATCTTCCAAAAGATCTTTTACATATCGTGCTATACCATCCAATGGTTCTACTTGCTTCTCAAGAGTGTCACGGCGCATCAATTCAACTGTGCCGTTTTCAATGTCTCTTGCGCCGATTGCAAGTCGCACAGGCACACCTTTGAGTTCGTAATCTGCGAATTTGAAGCCTGGACGGCGGTTTTCCGCATCATCATATTTTACGCTTACTCCTAACGAACGCAACTCTTTTATTATCGGTTCAACATGCTCGGTTATTTGTGCAAGCTGTTCTGAGTTTTTGTATATAGGAACTATTACGCACTGGATAGGAGCAAGATGTGGCGGAAGCACAAGACCGTTGTCGTCGGAATGAGACATGATCAACGCGCCCATCAGGCGTGTTGATACACCCCAGGAAGTTGCCCAAACCAATTCCGGCTTGTTCTCTTTGTTGATAAAAGTCACATCAAATGCTTTCGCAAAGTTTTGGCCAAGGAAATGGCTTGTTCCTGATTGCAAGGCTTTGCCATCTTGCATCATTGCTTCAATTGTATATGTCTCAAGGGCACCGGCAAACCGCTCATTTGCAGATTTTACACCCTTAACCACAGGAACTGCCATAAAATTATGAGCAAAGTCATTGTATACATTGAGCATGCGGATAGCCTCTTCTTCAGCCTCTTCGCGAGTGGCATGGGCTGTATGTCCCTCCTGCCACAGGAATTCTGCGGTGCGGAGAAACATGCGTGTGCGCATTTCCCAACGCATCACATTTGCCCATTGGTTGATCAGAATGGGAAGGTCACGATAAGAATTGATCCAGTTACGATAGGTATTCCATATTATGGTTTCTGATGTCGGACGTATTATCAGTTCCTCTTCGAGCTTTGCTTCAGGATCTACCACTACCCCATTGCCGTCCGGGCTGTTCATAAGACGATGATGGGTAACAACGGCACATTCCTTAGCAAAACCTTCCACATGTTCAGCTTCTTTGCTCAGAAACGATTTTGGAATCAATAAAGGGAAATATGCATTTTGATGACCGGTTTCCTTGAACATACGGTCTAGTTCATGCTGCATTTTTTCCCAGATTGCGTATCCATAAGGCTTTATGACCATGCATCCGCGTACAGCAGAACGTTCAGCAAGATCGGCTTTAATAACCAAGTCATCATACCATTGTGAATAGTTATCACTGCGCTTGGTTAAATCTTTCAATTCTTTTGCCATTACAAATTATAATGTCGTTATTATGTCTTTTCGGTTTATATATATGGTATGTATAGCATATTTTCTATACAACTGCAAAAATACGAAAAATTTCTACTGTGAGCAACCGTTACAGCGGGTCACAATTTTTTATTTTTTGCATCCAATATCAGTATCGGTCCAGGTACGATGAAAATTTCAAGCCTGCGGTTTGCATGCCTTCCTTTGCGAC
Organism: uncultured Porphyromonadaceae bacterium; assembly: GCA_947643665.1. Lineage (GTDB taxonomy): Bacteria > Bacteroidota > Bacteroidia > Bacteroidales > Muribaculaceae > UBA7173. Next base: position 6,225 of record CANRWW010000024.1, read on the forward strand.
TTGTATTCGGATTATCCTTGAGAGGATCGCTATCAGCCATTGGATAACCTTGCAACATGTCCGTCTGGGCAGCATGCTGGTCAAAATAATCATACAAAGCAATTATACGTTTTTCTGTCAGACTATACAGATATTCATTCGAACCGGTGTCATCGGAATGCATTGCCAGGATCACCTTAAACTTACCGTGTGAGCGAAAATATGGTAAAAAGGGTTGTAATTGTTCCGACGCAGACTGTAGCAGTGTCGTATCATTTGGAGCAAACAGCAAATCGGCAGGTATAGTGGCAATAACCACTTCACCCTTTCTGGTTGTTTCAACTTTGTAACCCATTTTTTGAAGAGCTTTTGCCTCACGTTTCATGTATGCGGTTACATAAACTGATTGTTTTGCCGGCACATCGGGGAGAAGAAGGGTCTCATCAAGGGTGAGTTCGGAAAGATCTACCAACTGTTCCTGTGAATTATCCTTTTTCTGTGCATGCGCACTCCACATGGACGTTGTTGAAACAATTGTGATCAGCAACGGCATAATTTTAAATGACAATTTTTTGAACAACATATATGGATGCATAGACTGTCTTATACTTAATTGGTTACTGATTTGTGGATATGTTTGCGCTACAATGTTTGTATCAAATTATGGAATCTTCGTATGCCATTTCAGCCTTGACCATTATCTCGACATCTTCTGGCATAACTTCTGCTTCTTTGTCTTTATGGAGCATGCGTTTTACGTAATCAATCACTTCCTGCTCTATGTCGTCAGGGTCTTCGTCTGGATCAGATTCTATATCAAGCAGGCCATTCTCTTCATAGAAATCCCAGATCATATCTATTACATTGAGAACCTCGTCTGTGGCATACGGGGTTCGTCCGGCTGCTGCCAGACTGTTATTGATAGCATCAACTGCTTTTAGTTCATCAAATTCCATAACTTCTTAGTTGATATTTTTTAATTATAGTTCAAGTAATTCTGCGGGGACAGTCATTTCAATATGCTGTTTCTCCACATCTATTTCTTCTATGAATTCATCTGCAATTGGGATCAGACACTCTTTCCCGTCGCTCTTTTTTATTATAAACAAACAATTGGCCGTAGAGTCATCAATCGCACAGATTTTTCCTATAAATTTTTTGTTTGCAATCAGGCTGAATCCAACAAGGTCATTGGCATACAATCCCCCATCGCCAGAAGATTCAATGGCCGGAATTTCGTTTTTCAAAGCATAAAAACTTCGTCCGCATAACGCAGAAGCGCTTCGCTCATCTGTGATTCCGTCTATAGTGATAAGATCTGTATCTCGGCCTTTTTTTCGTACATTGTTTTTAAAAAAAGGCACATATATCCCGTCTATCTCAATTATTATGCACGACAATGCCGACAAATCCACATCGCAACTTAGAAGTGCTACAATTTCACCATTGATTCCGTGTGGTTTAAGGAGCTTTCCTATAGTTGTAAGGTCTTTGTAAATGATCATCACAGAAGCGAGTTTATATTCTTTTTCTTCTTCTTCTTGCCTGTCGTCTGCTGGGGTATTTCTTTAAATTCATGCAGCCGGAAATCGTTTGTATTTAAGCGTAAGGCTCCGTGAGACAGCTCCATAAGATCCTTGAAGATTTTTACATCGTCAACACCGTCGGTATTAACCGCAAGCATCTGTTTTTTCATATGGTTTGCCAATAGAACTATAGCTTCGTTGCGTTCTGCGCTATCTTCCATTGAAGCGACTTTGTCTACAAGCTGCTGCGTCAGACGGCCATAATGGCGATAGCGAATGGCACCTTGATTGTAATTGACCGGGGTTGGTTGTGTATGTAGGTCGGCTGCCTGAATTACATTACATGGAAAATCTATGTCAAGTTTGAAATCTGACATTATTGCCAAATGATCCCATAGTTTATGCTCGTTTTCTGGCGCACGAAGTTCAGGAAACAGATTCCCCATGGATTTAACTATGGAATAGGCACATTTGGTTCTCTCATCCCTGTCCTCTATGGTTAGGCAATGGTCAACCATCCGTTGTATGTTTCGTCCGTATTCAGGAAGTATTAATCGGGACAGCCTGGTATTATAATTGAGCATGTATTAAGAGGTTAAAATCAATATTCTGGCTATGCGCCAATGCAAAGCTATAACAAGCATAAGATAAACACGGTGCGCGAGGCTATTGTTTGGCAATCGCGCACCGTGATATTTTATTGATTATTATCACATGTTCATACCGCCATCAACCTGGATAACCTGTCCGGTAACATAACTGGACAAGTCTGATGCCAAGAAGGTGGCGACATTGGCGATATCCTCAACTTTACCTCCACGACGAAGAGGTATTTTCTGGCACCATTCAGCACGCACGGCATCTGGCAAAGCTGCTGTCATGGCGGTTTCAATGAATCCAGGTGCGATTGCGTTAGCACGTATTCCTCGGCTTCCAACTTCCTGGGCTACGCTTTTTGCCAGGGCTATAAGGCCGGCTTTGGAAGCTGCATAATTGCTTTGACCGGCATTGCCGTGTACACCGACTACAGAAGCCATATTTATAATGGATCCGCTACGTTGACGGAGCATTATAGGAAGGGTTGCATGGATAAAATTGAATGCACTTTTTAGATTAACAGCAATGACTGCATCCCACTGTGCTTCAGTCATTCTTATCATGAGGCCGTCTTTTGTGATACCGGCGTTGTTTACCAGGATATCTATTGAGCCAAAATCTTTGTGTATCTCTTTTACTACCTCCTCGGTCTGGGCAAAATCGGCTGCATTGGAAGCATAGCCTTTTACTTTGACACCAAGGGCTGCAATTTCTTCTTCTGTCTTTTTGCCGTTCTCGTCAATTACCAGATCTGTAAAAGCGATATTTGCACCTTCTCTGGCAAAACGAAGCGCAATTTCCTTGCCGATGCCTCGTGCGGCTCCGGTTACAACTGCAGTTTTTCCTTCAAGTAATTTCATAAATGTATTATGTTTTAGTTGTTGGTCTTGTTGTTTTTTATTGTTTGATTTTTTTGCTAAAAAGGATATTCATTGATCTTTTGATATTACTGCTGTAACCAGAAAAGATATCACGCGATCATAGGCGATTTCACCGGAGTACCCTAATATTTCAAGATTCTCTTTTGCAATTGGATTGTCAACAGCATGTGCAAGGAGAATGACAAGGGGCGCTAGTCTTGCGGTTTGCTTCGGATCAAATTCCCCGGTGTCAATCCCCTCCCGGAGTACATGTTGCAAAATGTCCAACTCTTTTTGGGCTGCGAGCTTTTTTGCCTTACCGATTCTGTTGCTGTCAAGAAAATGCCTCAAAGACAACTGTTCCATTCCTCGTGGCTGTTGTGTAAGCATCGCTTCAAACCGTGCACGAATTATTCCTTCCAGCTTATTTGTCGCGCTTAATGCACTTGCATGAATTTGTCGTTCACGAGCCACAAGTTGTTCGCTTTCATGTTCAATTACAGCTTGATGGATCTCACGTTTATTCTTAAAATAAGTGTAAAGCGTGCGCCTTCCCTTGTCAGATGCGTTAGCAATATCAAGCATGGTAGTATGCTCCACACCTTTTCTGGCGAAAAGTTGCCGGGCGACTTCGATCAATCGTTCACGAGTTTTACTTACCATGCAATTCTGTTGCTTACCAAAATAGTTTAAAACGGGTAATATTATCCCCGTCAACTTTCAACCTGCGAAGTTAGTAATTTTTCGCGAATTATCTTTCGGTAGCATCAAAAAGAGTAAAAAAACATCTTGTGCGATGTCTTAACTCATAAGTATTTGTTAACTTCGCATAATAAAAACGTTTTTGATGAGAAAATATTCTAATATAAAAATTTGTCCATTCTTATATCGTATATTAAGTGTATTTGGGATATGGGCAATCTCTTTTGCGTCATATTCCCAGACAACGGCTCCATCTCTTGTTTTCCCACGTCATAAATCTGCTAATATAGGGGTTATTATACGTGACCTTGCCACAGGCAAAGATATTATTCGCAGAAATCCAGACAAGCTCATGACACCAGCCAGTATTCTTAAATGCATCACATCCGCATGTGTACTTATGGCTGATAAAGAACAGGATTATTATTCTACAGAGGTTTTGATGACCGGAGATATTACTAGTGATAGTATTCTTCTTGGGGATATTATTGTAAAAGCTGTTGGCGATCCTACTATTGAAAGCAAATGTTTTCCTGCAAATTGTGGCTTTGTAGATTCTATAGTATCTAGAATTGATAAAATGGGTATAAAAAAAATTGCAGGTTACATCGAAATTGATTCTGTTGATATTGTGGAACAGGGTCCCGGTCAAAAATGGGAACTGGAAGATCTTAAATGGTCATATGGCACAGGTTTTTACCCATTGAATTTTAAAGACAATTCTTTGCCTGGAGACAGAGCTATGAAAGATCCGGCAGCGTATTTTACAGAAGAGTTGAAAGAACGGTTGGCATGTAAAGGCATTTCAGTTGACAAAACGGATGTAGGTTTCGGTGAAATTCCAATAAGACATTTATACACTCATCACTCTCCTTTAAATATGCAAATCATGCGTGAAATGATGGAGATGAGCAACAACCTTTTTGCTGAAAGTATGTTGAGAGTATTAGAGCCGGCTGGTTCGGTTGCTGATGCTCTTGCCTATGAGGCACGTCTGCTTGATGAAGCGGAGTTTGATTGTGGCGATTTGGTGGCTTTTGACGGAAGCGGCCTTACGCGGAGCAATCTTGTGACACCAATGTTTATGGCAGACCTTCTTGATCATATGGCATCAGGAACGAAAAGTGATAAATATCTTTCTCTCTTTCCAAAAGCCGGAGAAGAGGGCACGGTAAAAAATTTGCTTAAGGACACTCCTCTCTCAGGCAGTCTTATTCTTAAAAGTGGGAGTATGAGAGGGGTTTTATGTTATGCTGGATATAAAATTGATGGGGATGGATCCCCTACACATGCTGTAGTAATAATGGTAAATGGATATACCTGTAAGACCATATCAGTCCGAAATGCCATAGGCAATTATCTGACACGGATATTTAATTGATAAATAATTTAGTAATAACAACGTATACAACATATAATATTTTAAGGATGTATCAGGAAGATTATCTTGATGAGATGTTACATCTCACAGCCGACATAGCAGAAGAATTGCTTGCTGTAAAAGATACCGGTGACAGGGTGTCTAATGACACTGCAGAAAAAATTGCGCGTCTTGCAGAGTTGGCGGTGAGTGTCAGGCTTGCTGATGTAAATAATTGTAATGGCTCTGAGCTTGCGGCAGATTCGGATAGCCGGCATAGGCAGGATGATTGTATATCAACGTCTAATATCATCAATATATATGAAAATGAAGCTGAAGCCTCTGTCGAACCGGCAGATCAAAATGAATGCGCTGGGAATAAAAAAGATGTCTCTTTAGATGATGTTAGTGCAAATTTAGAAATGACTGAAGTCCCTGTACAGGATGAAAATAATAGAAATACAAAAATCGGATCATGTTCAATGATTGACGAAGAGGCTGAAAATGATCACGAAATTGCAGAATCTGCAATTTCGGAAGAAGAAGCCGATGCGAATATTTCCGAAAACGCCTCCCATTCTCAGGCTAAACTTTTTACAGCACGTGAATTAAGAAATGCATTTACACTTAATGATGTGTTTTTGTTTCAACGCACGCTGTTTCATGGATCTTCAACTGAATTTAGAAATGCTTTGGAGGAAATAACATCGTTTACAAGTATTAATGAGCTGGAAGACTTCCTTTCTGCGACATATGGCATAGACGTTAAATCCCCTGAAGCGGAAGAATTTATTGGAATCGTAAGCAATTTTTTCAGATTTAAGCCATAAATATTGATAACCTGATTAATATGGCAGGAAAACTTTTTATTGTACCTACTCCTATCGGCAACTTGGGCGACATGGCTCCCCGTTGCATAGAGATATTAAAGGACTGTTCTTTGATTTTGGCAGAAGATACACGCACAAGCAGTGTCATTACTCGTCATTTCAATATAACCACGCCGATGATATCGCACCATAAATTCAATGAGCATGCTGCTGTATCGCCGATCATAGACCGTTTGAAAGGAGGAGAGGTTTTTGCCCTGGTTTCTGACGCCGGTACACCAGCTATTTCTGATCCGGGATTTATGCTTGTTCGTGAATGTCGTCGTGAAAACATAACAGTAGAGACACTACCTGGGCCTACAGCCTTTGTCCCGGCGTTGGTTAATTCAGGACTGCCATGTGAGCGCTTTTCGTTTGAGGGATTTTTACCTCAGAAGAAAGGGAGGGCTACCAGATTGTCAGAACTTGCATCTGAACAACGGACAATGGTATTTTATGAATCACCGATAAGACTTGTAAAAACCCTTCAGGAATTGGCAAAAGTGATGGGTGGAGACAGAGATGCATCCGTTTCACGTGAGATATCTAAAATTCACAATACTACAGAAAACGGGACATTAGATGAATTAATAAGTTTTTTTACACAGAACAATCCTAAAGGAGAAATTGTTATTGTTGTGTCTGGGAAACGCGACGACAAGTTGGTCCGTAAAATTCATAAGAATAAATATCGGGACATTGAAAATGATAAAGAATAATGAACAATCGTATCTCCCAGGCGTTTTACGTAAAATCACATTGTGAATTGACAAATATGCTCTAATTCAACAGTTGTTTATGATTTAATCAACAGCTTACAAACAAATCAATTTTTAGGTTATGAAAAAAGTGTTATTATTCATGGCTGTCGGGATGCTTGCGTTTACAGCCTGCCAGAACAAAACCGTAAATGAGACAGAAACTGGGGTGCCTACAACTGCCGACTCCCTGAAAATAGCTTTGGCAAACCAAGATAGCCTCCTCGTTCTTATGAACGATGTCGCAGAAGGAATGTCGCAGATAAAACAAATGGAGAATATCCTCTCCTCAACTGGAAATCTTTCTGCGGAATCCCGTGACAAACGTCAACAAATCAGAAACGACATGTTGGTTATCCAACAGACTTTGCAGATGCGTCGTGATCGGCTGGAGGAATTGGAAAAGAAACTTCAGAACAACTCCGGCAGTAACGCTACTCTTCAGAAATCCATTCAGACTCTGAAAAAGCAGATTACAGATCAGGAAAATACTATTGAGAATTTACGTACGGAACTTTCCAATGCCAACATCAATATACAGCGTCTTACTGCAAACGTGGATTCGCTTAACACCGAAGTCGCAAACGCGAATGCTGCTAAAAACCAGGTGGAAGAAGAAGCTGCCACACTGACAAACGAGCTCAATGTTTGTTATTATGCGCTTGGAAGCAAAAAGGAACTGAAAGATCATAAACTTATTGAGACCGGCTTCCTGAGAAAAACAAAGATCATGCCTCAGGATTTTGAACAAAGTTACTTTACAAAAGCAGATAAACGTTCTTTGTTGAATATTGATCTCCATTCCCAAAAGGCTAAGGTGCTGACTAATCAGCCAAAGGATTCGTATGAGATTGTGGAAATGCCAAACGGCAATAAGGTTCTGAAGATCTTAGCTCCGGCTCGCTTCTGGAATACGTCAAATTTCTTAATCGTAGAAATAGACTGATAGATAGCTAAATATACAATAAACATCCCTGTAGTTGCATGAGCAGCCACAGGGATGATTTATATTGTCGGGGCAATCATACTTGTCCAGCTGGTGAAGTAAAAAATTTCTGTTGATCATTGATGAATTTATTGTAGTAATCCTGCATGAAATGACGCCGGATATATGTTCCATTTCAACAGCATATAAACTTTTCTTTTTTGTTTTGAAGCATTTTATTTAGACTTGGCATAACTATTTCATCGCTTCGGAAGTATCGGACCGGCTATTGTTGATCTTGGCTAAATTCGTTATTTGTTTTATAAATCCAGACTTGGCATGGGTGTATTTGTCCCTGTCATTCCGATACCGCGACAAAAGTCTTAGTTTCAAAGTTTCATACTTACAAGCTATGATAGGATTGGCTATTAGATAGTCGCGGAAATAAATTTCGTCATTATCACCAAAAACATGAAAATGGATATGAAATACCTTTTCGGCATATCCCTTAAGAGTATATCCTTTGTTGAAACTCATGCGATTGTAAGAAGATGCCATGCATATATAACCGGCTTTTTCCATTATGGTTTTGGCGCGTTGCCAATCATTTCCAGGTACAATCTCAACAAGAATATCCACAATCGGCTTTGACATAATGTTTGGAACCGCTGTACTTCCGATATGGTTGATTGTTGGGGAGTGTTGCAACAGTAATATTTTGTACAAATTTTCAACCTCTTCCTTGGCCCATACTTTCCATTGTGGTTGATGTGGAATCAAGGTTATCGGAAACAATTGCCATAATTCAGCCAATGTCATGTCTTTTAGGCATTTTATGTCAGCACCAGAGATTAAATCCATCTCAATGTCGCGCGATGTCTCGTCAGTAGCCTGTCTCTTGTCATGCAATTTACGACCCTCACTGTAATAAAGATCACATTCTGCAATATTCGCTTCAATATTTTTCATATATGCATTTCAAAATGTCTGGAATATATATGCCGGTTCACCCATAAAGGTATGAAATATTTTGTGATTATTAATGGTCAATAGTATCGGCAATGAATCTTTGGCACTGCAAAATCCCATTATTTTCTCATCTGCATATTTTTTAATACCTTTGTAGATAGAAATTGAAACGCTAAAATAAACGTACATGGGACTATTTAAGAAATTTTTCTCCCGTGAGGAAAAGAAAACGCTTGATAATGGACTTGAACGCACAAAAAAAGGTTTTTTCGATAAGATCGCTCGTGCTGTAGCTGGCAAATCGAAAATTGACGATGATGTGCTTGATAATCTGGAAGAAGTTTTCATTACTTCCGATGTTGGCGTTGATACGACGTTGAAAATCATAGACCGTATACAGAACCGTGTGGCTAAAGACAAATATGTAAGTTCATCGGAACTTAACGCGCTGTTATGTGATGAGATCTGCGGTTTGCTTGCAGAAAATAACAACGAAAGCACTCAGGAAGATTTTACGGTTCCCCATAAAGGCGATCCCCATGTTATTATGGTTGTGGGAGTAAATGGTGTGGGCAAGACAACGACTATCGGGAAACTTGCCGCGCAATTCAAGGCCGCTGGAAACAAAGTCATGCTTGGGGCTGCAGACACATTCCGTGCTGCTGCTGTAGAGCAACTTGACATATGGGGGGAAAGAGCCGGAGTGCCCGTTGTAAAGCAGAAACTTGGCAGTGATCCGGCTGCTGTGGCATTTGATACGCTTCAATCCGCAAAAGCCAATGGCACGGACGTAGTGATAATAGACACTGCGGGACGTCTCCATAACAAAAAAGGCTTGATGGATGAACTTACGAAAATCCGCAATGTCATGCAGAAAGTAGTGCCTGATGCCCCACATGAGGTATTACTTGTATTGGATGGTTCCACGGGCCAGAATGCATTCGAGCAAGCAAAACAGTTTGTAGCTGCGACGAGTGTAAATGAACTCGCGATTACAAAACTTGACGGTACAGCCAAAGGTGGAGTCGTAATCGGAATTTCGGATCAATTCAAGATTCCAGTAAAATATATCGGCCTGGGTGAAGGTATCAACGATCTGCAAGTGTTTCATAAAGAAGAATTTGTAAAATCACTGTTTGGCGACACCAAGTGTTGAGAGTGATTTTATATAAACTTGGCATATTTCATTTTAATAATTTTATTTGATTAAAAGTTTGGCAACTGTCAATGTTATCACTTTAGGATGTTCTAAAAATCTGGTCGATTCGGAGCGGGTTCTTAGAATGTTATCGGATGCCGGATTCAATGCTGTTCATGAATCTGAAGAAAAGACAGATCTTGTAGTCATAAATACCTGTGGCTTTATCGGCGATGCAAAAGAAGAGTCCATAAATACCATTATGGAATTTGTCAATGCTAAAAACGAAGGCGATGTAAAAGAAATTTATGTAATGGGATGTCTTTCGGAAAGATATCGTCAGGAATTACAGAATGAAATACCTGAAGTTGATAAATTCTATGGTAAATTTGATTGGACGACCCTTGCATCAGATCTCATAAAAAGACACATTAAATCATCACCTTTTGACCGCACATTAACCACCCCGTCGCATTACACGTATCTTAAGATCTCGGAAGGGTGTAACAGATTTTGTGCCTTTTGTGCTATTCCTATCATAACCGGCCGCCATAAGTCCCGGCCGATGGAAGAAATCGAAGGCGAAGTTCGTACGATGGTTCAGCGTGGAGTAAAGGAATTCAATATCATAGCACAGGACCTCTCCGGATATGGTCTTGATCTGTATGGGACACAGAAACTCCCTGAATTAATTGATAGGTTGGCTGGTATAGAAGGAGTGAAATGGATAAGATTGCATTATGCCTATCCCGCACAATTTCCTTATGATATACTTGCCGTTATGCGGAAACATGAAAATGTATGCTCATACCTTGATATTGCGCTTCAACATATTTCAGATAATGTCCTTGCAAAAATGAAGCGTCATATCAGTGCAGACGAGACAAGGTCGCTTCTATCAGAAATGCGACAGGAGGTTCCTGGCATACACATACGCACCACATTGATGGTTGGATTCCCGGGTGAGACAGAAGAGGATTTCGAAGAACTTATGGAATTCGTTCGTGAACAACGGTTTGAGCGTATGGGAGCTTTCGCATATAGTGAAGAGGAAGGTACATTTGCGGCATTGAATTACGAAGATGATATCCCGGAGGAAGTAAAGCAAAATCGTCTTGACCGTTTGATGAAATTGCAAGAAGAAATCTCAACAGAGATACAGCAGGAAAAAATTGGCTCTGTACTTAAAGTTGTAATTGACCGTGAAGAAGAGGATTATTATATCGGACGCACCCAATGGGACTCTCCTGAAGTTGATCCCGAAGTGCTTGTTTGTAAAGATAAATCTCTCGCTATTGGCGAATTTTACAAAGTAAAGATAACAGATGCTCTTCCTTTCGAACTTATTGGACAGATAGAAGATCCTAATCTGAAGTTATAAATATGCTTTGAAAAAATGTTGTCACACGCTACTATAAAACATATAAATATAGCGATAAAACAACGCCGTACATTTGCATTGGTTCTCATGCCGTGCAATGAGACACCTTTGTGGTTTGAAAAAGGATTATGCCATAGCATATCGCCGGATGGTCCGATTTCAGATAAGCAATACTCTTTTGAGATATCCCCATGGCTTGGAAAGTTCAATGAAAGAGAAATTATCGGTAACACGCATAATCTCTCTTTGGAAATGAATGTCCAATGTCGTTCCACTTCTAAGAATGAATATATAGAAGGTGTAACAGAGGTTATTAAAAGTTGCCGTGGCCGGAATGGGAAAACTGTATATTCAAGAATAATTTGTGGTGATATAACTGAAAATGCGACTGAATATTGGGGAGAGATTGCTGACCGGTTGTTCTGTCGTTTCCCAATGACATTCCGATATATATTTTATACTCCGCATACAAAAGGTTGGATGGGCGCAACCCCCGAGCTTTTAATTGATTTTGATAAAGACAGTGGACAATTCCATACGGTGGCCTTTGCCGGAACGCGTAAAAATGGAGATGAAGTTCAATGGGATGCAAAGAATATCCATGAGAACCGCGTGGTATCTGATTATATCGTCTCTAAATTAAATGAATTGGGGATAATAGCCATACCGTCCGAACTATCCACGGTTGATTATGGCTCCATAGAACATTTGTGTTCGCATATTAACGGTACTGCGGGTATGGCATCATTATCGAAAATTATTGACGCCATCAATCCGACACCGGCATTATGTGGATTTCCAAAATTATCAGCGATTAAAGATATTCATAAGTATGAAGCTCACAATCGTTATTGCTATGGAGGATTTCTTGCCGTGAATGAAGACCGCAGGTATAAGGCATTTGTAAATTTACGTTGTGTACACTTCGACGATACCAAATATTCCATTTATGGAGGAGGAGGAATAATGCCGGAATCAATTCCATATTCCGAATTTGAGGAGACCGAAGCTAAGACATCTTTCTTACGCGAATTATTGGAAAAAGTTTCGGTTAAGATATAATTTTGTATCTATGTTATAGTGGTTGTTGATGCACAATTTAAATGTAACCAATGTTTAATCAGTATGGATAATCAGAATACTGTAAACAAAGTTGAATTGACGGGAGATAATTCTGCGGTTGGAACCGTGGCTCCTTGTTATAAACTGGGGGTGGCATTGAGCGGTGGCGGTGCCCGTGGATTTGCTCATGCCGGTGCATTAAAAGCGCTTGAAGAAGCTGGATATAAACCGGATGTGATAGCGGGCGTATCTGCAGGCTCCGTAGCGGGAGTCCTTTATGCAGCTGGTTTGCAGCCGCAAGACATACTTACTTTATTTTCAAAAGTGAAATTCACAGATTTCTGTACTTTAAGTATAAAAAATGGAGAAGGTGTGTTTTCACTTAATAAATTCAAAAGATTCATAGAAAGAATAACAGGTGTCAGCAGGCTGGAAGACCTGAAAATTCCTATATATGTAGGAGTAACAGATCTTGATAAAGGAATTCCAGCCGAATTTCACGAAGGCCCGATAGGAGAACGTGTAATGGCTTCCTGTAGCATACCGATTGTATTTAATCCCGTGAAGATTGACGGCACGCATTATGTGGACGGCGGCGTCCTTAGAAATTTGCCGGCATGGATCATACGTGACAAATGTGAAAAACTGATAGGAGTAAATTGCTCTCCGCTCAATTGCTTCCGGTATAAAAAATCTTTTTTCGAAATAGCTTTACGCACATACAATCTTATGGCAAAGTCTAACCAATATGACGATATGGAAATGTGCGATCATGTGATTATAACTCCGGAATTAGCCGGTTATCAGGTTTTCAATCTTAAAGATATAAATAAAGTATTTTTGAGTGGTTATGCAGCTGCTCATAGGGCAATCAAAGATTGGGAATCAAAATAATTATTGAACTGATAGTAAATCAAAATGATGAATACTGCTGACACTGAAAAACAAAATGCAAAGCCACTTGTTCCGCATGGCAGGCATTCTGTAAAGCATCCTGCAAAACCGGTAATATACCAAATGTTGCCACGGTTGTTTGCAAATATGACAGAAAACTGCGTTCCTAATGGAGATATCGCTCAGAACGGATGTGGGAAGCTGAATGATATAACAGAAAAAGTTCTTGCAGAGATACAGGATTTGGGAGTGACGCATGTCTGGTATACAGGTGTGATAGAGCACGCACATGTCACAGATTACTCGGAGTATGGCATTCGTCCAGACAATCCTGATGTAGTAAAAGGCAAAGCCGGATCCCCTTATGCTATAAAGGATTATTACGATATAGATCCGGATATTGCCGAATCGGTGCCAAACAGGATTAAAGAATGGGAAGCACTGATTGCACGCACGCATAAGGCTGGAATGAAGGTCATCATGGATTTCGTGCCTAATCACGTGGCTCGTAGCTATATTAGTGATGCCGCTCCCAAAGGGGTTGAGGATTTTGGAGTAAATGATGATATTACAAAATTCTTTTCTTCAACTAATGATTTCTACTATATCCCCCGGCAACTTTTTCAGCCTCAATTTCCTATAGGGGATTATCAGGAATTTCCAGCTAAGGCTTCCGGAAATGACTGCTTTAATGCTTTTCCTGGGCGAAATGACTGGTATGAAACTGTAAAATTGAACTATGGAGTGGATTATGGCGACAGAAGCCGGCATTTTAACCCTATTCCACCAGTATGGTTCAAAATGCTCAGGATACTTCGTTATTGGGCATCAAAAGGCGTTGATGCATTCCGGTGCGATATGGTTTTCATGGTTCCTATAGAGTTTTGGGAATGGGCGATACCAATGGTACACGCGCACTATCCGAAAGTACAATTCATAGCGGAAATTTATGATGTTAACTTATACCGGGAATTCCTTTATCGGGGACATTTTGACTATCTTTACGATAAAGTCAACTTATATGATTCATTGAGAGCCGTACAATGCTATCATCATTCGGCAGCGACTTTGACAGATTGCTGGCAGCGGATTGACGGTATATGCGACCGGATGCTGAACTTTCTTGAGAATCATGACGAACAGCGTTTCGCTTCTTCAGAATACGCCGGCGATGCAACGAAAGTGCTCCCCTCTCTTGTTGTCAGTTCTATGATTTCCAAAGCACCATTTATGATATATGCCGGCCAGGAACTTGGAGAAAAAGGAGAAGATGCAGAAGGATTCAGCGGGAAAGACGGACGAACTACGATATTTGATTACTGGAGCATACCTACAGTCCGCAGATGGCTCAATGGGGGAAAAGCCGATGGAGGTTTGCTGTCTCCTGTCGAAAAGGATCTTAGGGCCATATATAAAAAGGTTCTGACCTTGCTTAATAAAGAAAAGGCGATAAGCTGTGGCAGTTTTTTTGATCTTATGTATGTAAATTTCAACAATCCTGATTTTTCGCCACACCACCATTATGCTTTTTTAAGGCATGACGGTGACACAACACTTCTGATCGCTGTGAATTTTTCTGACAGATCTTCAAATATAAAAATCAATGTGCCGTCACATGCTTTTAATATGATGAATATAAAGGAGGGCAAACGTATGGCAAAAGAACTAATAAGCGGCCGTAAAATAAATAAGACCTTCTCTTCAACAGTGCCGTTTGATACGGAAATCGCCCCGTGGGGAGCTGTAATATGGAAAATGAAATAATCCTGGAAGCTATATAATGGATCTGAAAACGATTAAATGCGCCCTGGAAGCCAAATTTTCTTGGTCATGCATACGTTGTTTGCAGAATTATGCCTAATTTTGCAGTAGATATTCATCCACATTCCTTTTATGAATTCCATGTTACCCCCAATCAAAGTTTTTGCAGGTACTAAAAGCCGTTATATGGCAGAAGAGATCTGTAACGAACTTGGCATTAAGCTCGGCCAGATGAACATTCAGCATTTTGCCGATGGTGAGTTTGAAGTTTCTTTTGAAGAATCAATTCGTGGCTGTGAAGTATACCTTGTCCAGTCCACATTCCCAAACAGCGATAATCTGATGGAGTTGCTCCTGATGATTGATGCTGCAAAAAGAGCTTCAGCCAAATCTGTTATTGCAGTTATACCATATTTCGGATGGGCTCGTCAGGATCGTAAAGACAAACCGCGTGTGTCAATAGCTGCAAAATTGGTTTCTGACCTCCTTGTAACAGCTGGAGCAGACCGAGTTATTACAATGGATCTTCATGCAGACCAGATCCAAGGTTTCTTCAACATCCCTGTTGACCACCTCTATGCATCATCTGTATTTATCCCATACATACAGTCGTTGAATCTGGAAAATCTTGTTATTGCAACACCAGATGTGGGAGGCGCCAAACGAGCAAACAGCTATGCCAAATATCTGAATGTACCTCTGGTGCTCTGCCATAAGCAGCGTGCTAAAGCAAATGTCGTTGCAAACATGACAGTCATTGGCGATGTAAAGGATAAAAATGTAATCCTTATTGATGATATGGTTGATACTGCAGGTACTATTACCAAGGCAGCAGATCTTATGATCTCTGAAGGCGCCAGATCAGTGCGTGCGTTATGTTCACATGCTATTATGAGCGATCCGGCTTCAGAACGTGTTGACAATTGTGGTCTGACTGAAATGATCTTTACAAACTCCATTCCTTTTAATAAAGATTGTAAAAAAGCGACCATAATTTCTGTGGCCAAGTTGTTTGCCGATACAATCCGTCGAGTTCATAACAATGAATCCATTTCATCGCAGTACTTGATCAAATAACGTTTTAGCCTTACGCTATCAAATAATCGTCCCCGTATGTGCAATGTGCCATACGGGGACAATTTTTATATTGCCCAATCCAGACAATCTATGCCTTGGCAACCAATTTTAATACGTCAGAAAAGCTTGTTATGACATATTGTGCTTTAAAATTTTCTGGCACGTAAATTGCCTGGGAATGTATATTTTTCCCCTCTACGTCTTTTAATTCAACGGTTGTCCACCCCATGGCGTTTGGCCATCGGAAATCTTTAGCTGGATTATCGCCGATATAAAGGAAATGTTTCTCGTCGGGATTATTTGATTTCAACTTTTCAAATGGAATGGGAGTTGTCTTATCCCCTCCGGCTTCCTCTGAAATTATGATATTTTCAGGCGTTACAAAATCAAGCAAACCAAGTGCCTCTATTTTTACCCTTTGGGTAGACGACCGTCCGTCGGTTATAATGCCGATTTTTTGGCCTGTGTCAGCAATTGTTTTAAGAGTATCTCTGACCCCTTCTCTAAAATTGATATCAGGCTTATGTGTGCGATATAAATTTAATATCCATTCAGTGGAAAACTTGGTATCGTGATGATTTAACCATATTTTTGCCACAAGATTATCAATGCCATGCCAGGTGTCTTCTGCCGACTTCAAAATATTAATAGCGTCATCTGCCGCCATTATATTATTTTTATCAAGTTCAAGGCCAATGGCGCGATAGCCGGACATCACAAAATCTATTTCGCGATATAATGTATCATCAAGATCAGTGGCAAACATAATGTCATCTATTTATATTGTTCAGGAATTGATCAGTTGTTGCCGACAGCTTCTTTTATCAGATCTGTGACCCGTCTGATCTCATCATCTGTGAGAATAGAGCCGCTTGGCAGGCAAAGACCGTTTGCAAATAGCCTCTCCGAACATTCCTCACCATAATAGGGCGCATCGGAAAACACTGGCTGCATATGCATAGGGCGCCATAACAATCTCGTCTCTATTCCCCTTTCAAGTAAAAACATCCTTAACTCGTCTGGTGTTCGTGTAATGATGGATTTATCCAACAATATTGTAGAAAGCCAAAAATTTGAATCAAAATCGGGAGATGGATTTGTATGTACCTTGATGCCATCTATGTCTTTCAACGCCGTTTCGTAAATCTTATGGATCTCCCTCCTGCGAGCCACTCGCTCTGGAAGGACTTCCATCTGGGCGCATCCAATGGCTGCTGATACATTGCTCAGGCGATAATTGTAACCTATTGTAGTATGATAATAATATGGCTTGTTTTCACGTGCCTGGGTTGACAAAAATTTCACTTTTTTGTCTGCCTCCTCGTCGGGGCATACCAAAGCACCACCGCCAGATGTGGTTATTATCTTGTTCCCGTTAAAACTCAGCGCTCCATATAATCCAAGAGTTCCACACATTTTCCCTTGATATGTTGAGCCAAGGGCTTCCGCTGCATCTTCTATCACAGGTATCCCATATTTGGATGCTATTGCAGATATTTCCTGCATTTTAGCCGGCATGCCATATAAATCTACGGCTACGATTGCGGCAGGAAAACGCCCGGTCTTTTTTTTGCGATCCAATATGGCTTCTTCTAGATAGTATGGAGAAATATTCCAGGTTTCATCCTCGCTGTCAACAAATATTGGATGTGCACCCAAATATACTATAGGATTGCAACTAGCTGAAAAAGTCATGGATTGGCATATTACCTCATCGCCGCTTTTTACACCTGCCATGATAAGTCCCAGATGAATTGCCGCTGTTCCGGCAGAGAGGGCAACCACACTTGATGTATTAAGATATGTTTCTATGCTTTGTTCAAAACGATCTACGAATGGCCCAAGGGGTACAATCCATGTAGACTCTACCGCTTCATCCACATACATTTTCTCATGTCCTCCCAGATGGGGCACTGACAGTTTTATAGGTTTCATATCGAATTATTTTTTCTTTGCAAAAATAGCGAATACTTCTGGATAGAAATCCCGAGACAAGCATAAAATCAATTGAAGTCATGCTTGTCCCGGGATTGTTTCAGGATATATGATTTAATCTATTACAATTTCAAATTGGTCTATATCGCCGGTACGGTGAGCCAGGTGCTTTGTCGCCGGTGAAATGCCGAACAGCGGTGAATAAGTCTTTATTCCGATGGTTTTTCCATCCGGTTTGAACTCTAGTATACGGAGCCAACCGTCACCGCCGTTTCCTTCCCATCCTCCTCCGAGCACTTGTACATTGAACATCATCTGATGCAAATTATGTCCGTTTGCGTTTTTGTCTACCCGGTATGCCACAGAATCTTCAAAGTCTCCTGGAGTTCCCGTATGTCCGCAGATGGCGAGGACGATATTTTTTGATGGTTGGAGCAATTTATCCCAAACCTGTTGTCCCCAGTTTCGCGGTGATATCTGATATGGCTCGTTATCGGTACGGCTGGCGTTGCGTTCATTCAGCAAAGAATGCGTAAGGTATATCACCTTATGGTTCTTATAACGATCGCTTTCAATTAAGTTGGCAGTCCAATCAAGTACTTCATCACGAGGTGCAAATTCATTGCAGATAACCAATATTTTCCCCCAGCCCGGCTGTTCAAACTCAAATGCGGCATTTTCAAGGGATTCTACGCCATTGCGGTTGGGGAATACTGCTACTGCACAATCATACCAGGTTTTATTCCGTTCAATCGGGAAATATTCCGGAAATTTGGTGTTCCCGTTTTCAGAATGGCGGTAGCCGTATTCATGGTTACCTGTGGAAATTATATAGGGAACTTTATTGTCAAGACGTCCGAACGACCGTGATATTGCTTCCCACATTTCCCGTGATGTCTGGTTTAGCATCCTGCGGTTACGTACAAGGTTGTCGTTTTGTTCCACCAAATCGCCTGTGCAAAGCACTGCTTTTATTTTCAGGTTATCAATATTGTCTGCGATCCAGGCTGTCTGAAGATCAAAAAGGGGTTGGTTTATGTCATATTTGATGTAACCCTGTGGATCGCCCAAAAGAATCATGGAGAATGACTGTGGGTCATCAAGATGTTGCTGGTCAGCTCTGTCTTGTGCGGAAATGGAAAGAGTGGAAGCTAGAAGGACAAGTCCCAAGCATTGTTTATTCATAATGGTGAGGTTTGTGACGTTTAACACTTTTATACTACAAAGTTAACCTAATGATTGCAAAAGGAAAGGTGAACAAGTGTTAAACATATATGCCTCTGTTATCTTGCCGAAGCAAAAGACTGATATCGTTGCTTTATTTTAAAACCTGTATACGCGAGGAGCAAACTCATGCATGGAGACAAGATATTAAAAATGCAATATGGCAAGTAACTTAATGTCGCAACACCCAAAACTGTGCTCTGGGTTATCCCGCATGAATTCCATGGAATCAGCACGGAAGTCACAGAAACGGAGTCCTCTATTGTACGGCTTAGTAGTCTTGGCTCAAGTCCGCATCGGCGATATACGTTGCGAAACATGTTGCCGGTTATTATTAGCGACAGATATTGATCCGCGGTGCAAGAATTCATAAAAAGTCCTCCGCCTACGGTCGCACCGACAACAGATGTGCGTTTGCGCAGTTTTTTTGTAAATGCGGTAGTGACCACAGACAGCATTCCGGTACCGATCATTACGCTTCCGAAAACCATCGCGCTTAACACAAGGGCTATGGTTGGCAACATTCCTACGATTCCCCCTGTTGACACAAGATTGTCAAGTGAAACATCTCCGGTGGAGATAGACGAACCTTTAAATATTGAAACAAATGCTTCCTGTAATGTCATAGATGTATCATGCTGAAATATAAATATACCGGCAAAACCCATACCGGCAGCCGTTGCGAGTGTGATGATTGTTGGTACACGTGCCGCGATAAGAAGCAATGTAAGAATCGGTATTGCCAATGTGTATGGAGTGATATTGAAAGCTCCATGCAAAGCGTGGCAAAAATTACTGTCTGTATCTGTACCGTCTATGGATGATAAAAATCCGACACCGGCAAATATGGCGATTGCTATTATGAAAGCCGGCATAGATGAAAGCATCAGATATCTGATATGCTTGAACAGATCCACTCCACATGCGGAAGATGCAACCACGGTTGTATCACTCAACGGTGAAATCTTGTCACCGAAGTACGCACCGGATATTATTGCTCCCGCAATCCATCCGTCGCTATACCCCATTAATTTACCGACACCCATAAATGCCACCCCAATAGTTGCAATAGTGCTCCACGAACTGCCGGTAAGTACAGAAACCAGGGCACATACACAGCAAGCGATAGATAAAAACAGTTTGGGTGACAGCCATTGTAATCCATAATCAATCAATGTGGGAACCACTCCCGATAGCATCCACGTAGTGGCTATCATGGCAATACAGATTAGCATTGGAACAGCTGGAAGTATCTGTGAGCCGCTTCTGGATAATCCGGTACGTATGCCTCTTAATGTCAATGCCCCTGTTGCAGAAGCAAGAATAAGGCCTACCAAAGACGAGCCAAGTAAAACCACCGGTGACCATCGGTTTATTGCATCGGCTCCCTCTAATGCGATTATTACAATCAAACTAACAAGAAGCAATACTATGGGGGAAAGTGATGCCCATAGAGGGGCTCGTTTAGGCGCGGATACTGTTGTCATTTATATAATATTATTTACCTGGTTGTGAAAATTTACAGTGATTTCAGGTTACAATTATCCTACAGGAAACATTATGATAACGTTCCCGACGTTTTATTATTATACCGTTGATATGATTCTAAAAAATGTCCTGTATTTTTAAGTTTATTTTGCTTCACGCAAAATCTTTCCGGTTGTTGTACGTGGCAGCCTACAAACGGTATTTACAACTGCCGGCACCGCATATTTCGGAAGAATGCGGTTACAGATATCAATGACAGTGTTTTTATTAATAGTCTTTTCGGGATCTTCTATCGTAATTCCCACGGAATCTCCCCATTTTGGATGGGATACTTTATGAATATAAAAAGGACAATGAAGTTCTTTTGCCAATAGATGTTCTAATTCTTCGGGATGGAATTTGATGCCACCGGAATTAATTACATTGTCATATCTGCCAACCCATTGGAATGAAGTCGGGCTCTCAATCTTTACTACATCATTGGTTGTAAGTGTACCGAAACTGTAAGATGGAGCGGTTACAATAAGGCAGTCCCTGTGATCTGTCGTAAAAGTCACACCGGGAAGTGCGTTATATATGGAGCTGCCTATTTTTCGCAGTGCCACATGGCTGCAAGTTTCTGTCATGCCATAGGTGGCATATGTGTTCCATGGCATCTCAGACAGTTTTTGTTCCAAGTGTTCGGATATGGGAGCTCCACCGACTATCAGATTCCTGATTGTACTGGTTGCATTGATATTGCCAATAAGGCTTTCTGCTTGTGAAGGAACGACACACATCAGGTCAATGCTTCTGAGTCCCTCTGTCAATTCTTGGAGTGGATGATTGGATGGAGTTTCTGTCAAAAGAGAACATCCGGCTTCACAGGCTCGCACAAGCATCATTTTACCTGCGATATAATTGGCCGACAAAGGGGAAAACAGGCATGAATTCTTATCTATGTTGAAAAAACGGTTTGTAGCACGGGCAGAGCCGGTCATGTCGCTTTTGGAAAGTAGAATTTGTTTTGGTTTACCTGTCGAACCGGAAGTATGGGCAACAATGAATGGATCTTCCGAAAGCCACTCTTTCATGAACTGTCCATACTCCTCTGTAAGCATGAAATTCAATTTATCCATATACCGGTTCATGGGCAATGTCCCATAATGTCAGTGAATTGATTTGTTCTTTAGCACAGGATAATTGGTCACCTTGCAGGCACAGCGGGCTCGGAAAATTATCTACATATAAAGCGCCGGTTCCAAGCCCTTGGGGAATTGCCGGTTCATATTTTGATACCCATTGGGCAATTGCATTCAGACCAATGTTTGATTCAAGGGCGGAAGTCGCCCACCATCCTATCCCTCTTTCTTTAGATAGTGCAATCCACCGGTCTGCTTCTTCAAACCCTCCGCATAATGATGGTTTGAGTATTATATATGATGGCTTAATGGTATCCAGCATCTCAGCTTTGACACCATCACCATTATATCCGATCAATTCTTCATCCAAAGCTATTGGTATCGGAGATAGTTCGCATATGTTTGCCATCTTTTCCCATTGGCGTGGCTTTATTGGTTGCTCAATTGAGTGTATGTCAAATTCTGCAAGCCTTTCCAGCTTATTTAACACTTCTTGGGGATCAAAAGCGCCATTGGCATCTAAGCGTAATTCAATATCAGATGAAGAAAACTCGTTTCTTATGCCTCTTAGCAATTCGATTTCATCTTCAAAACTTATCCCGCCGATCTTCAATTTTACACATTTGAAGCCTTGGTTAAGTTTTTGTGCAATACGTTTTTTCATCGTTCTTTTGTCTCCCATCCATACAAGACCGTTTATAGTAATGGATTTTTCTCCATCTGTGAAAGAGGACTTGATGAATCGTTGTATCCCACCGTTTGTCAAATCTGCCAATGCGCTTTCAAATCCAAAACGGATTGAAGAGACAGGAGGGAGATCCAAGGGCGAGGAACATGCTTGTGCCAAGAGCTTTTCATAGTCTTTTGTATCTTCCGCACTCAACCCGCGAAATAAGGCACACTCCCCTATTCCATATCGCTCTGGATTATCGCTATCTCTGAGCAATATGACATATGTTTCCTTGCTGTTCATTTTGGAACGGGATGTTATGGCAGTTTCTTTGAAACGCAGGGAGATGTGTCTGTATTCCGCTTGAAGCATATAATGCTGTTTTTTATCCGGGAAATTTGGGAAATTGCTCAAAATTAGGATCGCGTTTCTCAAGAAATGCATTTTTACCTTCTTGAGCCTCTGGCATCAGATAATACATAAGAGTGGCATCACCGGCAAACTCCATAAGGCCGGCCTGTCCGTCAAGCTCTGCATTCAAAGCGCGCTTTATCATTCTGATAGCCATAGGTGATCGTTTTAAGATTGTCTCACACCATTCTATAGTTTCCTCTTCCAGCCTTTCGAAGGGGACAACAGCATTTATCATGCCCATTTCAAGAGCTTCCTTTGCAGTGTACTGGCGACACAGATACCATATTTCCCGTGCTTTTTTCTGGCCGACACAACGGGCCAGGTAAGAGGAACCGAAACCGGCGTCAAAACTTCCGACTTTAGGACCGGTTTGACCGAACCGGGCATTTTCAGATGCGATGGACAGGTCACATACTACATTCAATACATTACCACCACCGATTGCATATCCGTTTACCATTGCAATCACAGGCTTAGGTATTGAACGTATGGCTTTGTGCAGCTCCAATACATTCAGACGCGGAGTCCCGTCTGCATCAACATATCCCCCCAACCCTTTATAATGCTGGTCACCGCCGGAACAGAATGCTTTGTCACCAGCGCCGGTAAGTATTATAACACCTATTTCTGAATTGTTTCGGCAATAATTCATTGCCTCCAGCATTTCAAAATTGGTTTTTGGCCTAAAAGCGTTGTACACCTCAGGACGGTTGATCGTTATTTTTGCAATACCCTTATACTGTTCAAAAAGAATATCTTCGTATTCTTTTATCTTTTTCCATTCAATATTCATTTGATATGATGTATTTATAATAAAACCGATTATTCTCCGGATATTTCCCTGTACGCTCTTGTATCTGTTGTTGAATCTGTGAAAACTTCCAAAATTACAGGTACAGTATTGGTTTCAATAAAGTCTTTTAATGAGTTTTCGAGTTCTTCCATGCATTTTGCCTTGAAATATTTGAAACCGTATGCATCTGCTATTTTCTCCAGAGGCAGGTTGTTTCCGCAACAGAAATATTTGTCACGTTCAGGAAGGTTACATGTTGTTTTGACAAACTTGAAAATGCCGCCGCCACCGTTATTGAACACGATAATCTTAATGCGATTTGACAGTAAGTTTGATGACAATGCCCCGATATCATACTGCATGCTCATGTCGCCTGTAATCAAAAGTGTTACACCATTGAAAACTGAGGCAGCGCCAATTGCTGTGGATATGCTTCCATCTATTCCGCTTACCCCCCGGTTACAGTCAATGCGGTGCATCTTGTTGGTTTTGTCGCATGCCAGCGCGTACCGGACACTCATGCCATTACTCAGTTGCAGATTCCAGCATGAAGGGATGCTATTGATAATCTTATCAATGATCAACAACGCATTCCATGGGGCTGTTTTATATTGTATTTTCAATCTGTTTTTGACACTGTCCAATATATTTCTGGCATGACCAGACCAGATTGCCGCATATTCGTTTGGGCAATTTTGATATTTACAGAGATGTGACATGGCAGATGCAAACCGTGGGAAAAAACCAACAGGGGAAATTTCCACTCTTGTAGACAGTTTTTTGAAACAATCTATGGAGCGGTCAGTTTCTCCAACATGCCAATGCTCTGTTATACGTGGGTTGCGCAGGAAACGCTTTAGGTTAGCAGATACGATAGAACCGCCGAAACTGATAAGCAGATCCGGACTTAATATGTCGTATTCTTTCTCCCGTGTCAATGCAAAAAGCAAGTCGCATTGGGAATGTATCCCCTTTGCGTGGATATTGGCTGTTTCCTCTGCTACCACCACGACATTTGGTAGTGATGCAAGTTGGCCTAAAGCTCGGTTAAGAGAGGCATCCGGTTCTTGTACCGAGCATACGATCATTATCCGTTTATCTATGCAATGGCTTGCCAAATCGCGTGCCAGCGATGTTGATATTCGGTCGCTGTAGCCTATCCATCCGATTTTATTAAACCGCGCAATTTGAGTGTTACCATCTACGGATATCGTGTTGGTCAGTGGCATGGACAGTCCCACATTGATATGCACAGGTCCCCGGACTCCGCATAGTGCTGAGTGCATAGCATCATTAAGAATTCGGTTTGCATACCATATTTCTTCCTCTGAAAACAACTCAGCCCTGATATCTATACTTTTGCGTACGATATTGGATAATGCTCCTGCTTGCCTGATTGTCTGGCTGTCATTCTGGTCAATCCATTCTACTGGACGGTCTGCACTGATGGCTATCAATGGGAGGTTGCGATAAAACGCTTCCGCCAATGCAGGAGAATAATTCAGTACGGCAGTTCCTGATGTGCATACCAATGCCACCGGATCTCCTGTAATTTCTGCTATTCCCAAAGCGATAAATGCAGCTGACCGTTCATCTATAACGGAATGGACTTTAAATGCATTACGGCGTGAAAAAGCCATTATAAGCGGGGCATTACGGCTGCCTGGAGAAGTTACCACATGTCTTATCCCATATGCCTCCATGCATTCAACAATCAGTCTGCATCCGGTCTTTTCTGTATCCGTCATTAGTAGATGTGTGGGATTATCGGAGTAACGGGACGCCAATGACATTTTGCAATCCTGGCGTCCCGTATGATATTAGGTCGAATACGTGTTACTTGTTTACTCTGAAACGGTCAATCCCGTCACGGAGGAAAGCCACTACCTGGTTTGCTGCTGCTATACCGGCATTAATGTTCGCCTCAGCAGTCTGGGCGCCCATTTTCTTGGGTGTGAAGAATACTCGTCCGGCAAATTCTGCCTCCAAGTCCGCGGCGTTATCAGGACGTATATCTGCAACGTATTTCAAATCAGCACGTTCACGCAATGCTTTTTGCAATCCGTCTTCATCTATAACCTCTTTGCGTGCGGTGTTTACAAGTACGCCGTTTTTAGGTAACAGGGATATCAACTCATATCCTACAGATTTGCGTGTTTCGTCTGTAGCAGGAATATGCAAGGATACAACTTTATTGTTCTTATACAATTCCTCTATAGAATGAATCGGTTTTACACCGGCTTCTGTCATTACTTCGTCAGGGCAATAGGGGTCAAGAGCAGATACTTCCATCCCGAACCCCTTGGCGATACGGGCTACATTACGTCCGACTTGGCCGAATGCATGTATACCAATCGCCTTGTCTTTAAGTTCTGTGCCGGATGTGCCATTATACATATTGCGCACTGCCATCACTGCCATTCCGAAAACAAGCTCTGCTACGGCATTGGAATTCTGCCCTGGAGTGTTTTCAACGCAAACCCCGTGAGAAGTGGCGGCTGCAAGATCTACATTATCGTATCCTGCACCGGCACGTACCACGACTTTCAATTGTTTTGCAGCATCAAGTACTTCCGCACCTACTTTGTCAGAACGGATTATAAGCCCGTCCGCATTCGCTACTGCTGCTAGAAGTTCTTCTTTGGAAGCATATTTCTCAAGAAGCTCAAGCTCATACCCGGCTTTTTCTATCACTTCACGTATGCCATTTACTGCTACCGCGGCAAATGGTTTCTCTGTCGCCACTAATACTTTCATATGACTCTTGCTTATGGATCAATGCTTTTTATCAAATTCTTTCATTGCTCCGACAAGGACATCAACACTTTCCATTGGGAGGGCGTTATACAGCGATGCACGGAATCCGCCTACTGAACGGTGTCCCTTAATGCCTACTATACCTTTGGATGTTGCAAACTCCATAAACGGTTTTTCCAGCTCTGCATATTCTGGCTTGAGCACAAAGCAGACATTCATAATCGAACGATCCTCATGATTTGGCACTGTTGACTCAAAGATTCTGCTTCCGTCAATGGCTTCATACAGTTTTGCAGCTTTGTCAAGATCACGTTTCTCAAGTTCCTTTATACCTCCCACTTCCTTGTAATAGCGGAGTGTCTGGAGTGCACTGAAAATCGGAAGAACTGGAGGCGTGTTGAACATTGACCCCTTGTCTGCATGGGTCTTATAGTTCAACATCGTAGGAATGGGGCGATCCACATGCCCCAAAGCATCCTCGCGCACTATTATGATTGTCGCACCTGCGGGAGCGAGGTTTTTCTGGGCGCCTGCATATATAATGTCATATTTGCTGACATCCACCTGACGTGAGAATATATCCGATGACATATCTGCCACCAGACGTGCCTTTACATCAGGATCCTTACGGATTTCAGTGCCATATATAGTATTGTTAGTGGTATAGTGGAAATAATCCACATCAGAAGGAACTTCATAACCACGTGGTATGTAATTATAATTTTTGTCTTCCGATGATGCCACTACATCTACCTCACCAAACAATTTCGCTTCCTTGACGGCTTTATGAGCCCAGACGCCGGTATCCAGGTAAGCGGCCTTTGTCTTGAGAAGGTTGAAAGGAACCATGGCAAATTGCAGGCTCGCACCACCGCCGAGGAAGAGCACATGATATCCCTCGGGAACTTCAAGAAGCTCTTTTACGAGAGCCTGAGCGTCATCCATTACTGCCTGAAACTCTTTTGAACGATGCGACACTTCAAGGATTGAAAGGCCTGTGTTGGCGAAATCAATCACGGCATCTGCCGTATTTTTGATTGTGTAAGGAGTCAGGATCGAAGGACCTGCGTAAAAATTATGCTTCTTCATATGCGTAACTTATGAATTGAAAAATTTTATTTCACTATCGCGTGGAGCGAGAGGTTGTCTTTTGCAAAGTTAACGTTTATTTGTTTCTTTACAAGCAATACTTCAAAAAAATTTTCACAAAAAAGATACGCAAAATTCCCTATGTGCTTAACCCTCCGGTCAAGATAATGAAAAATCAAGCACTATTATTTTGCATGCCCTGATGCAATGCGCTGACGCACCACTTCATATATCAATACTCCTGCTGCAACAGACACATTTAATGATCCGATATTGCCAAGTTGTGGAATCGCGACTTTAGTATCACAGAAACGGAGTACGTCTTCGGAAATACCCACATCTTCAGCTCCCATAACTATCGCCACAGGAACTGTCGCATAATCTGCACAGGTGTAGTTCAGGTTGGATTTTTCAGACGCTGCAAATATCTGGAATCCATTGTCCTTTAAAAATTTAACGGCATTGACAATACTGTTTTCACGACATACAGTCAGATAATTAAGAGCACCCGCAGACGTTTTCATGGCATCGGCGTTGACACCGACACCGCCACGACGCGGTATGACAATGGCATCTGCTCCGGCACATTCGCATGTACGGGCTATGGCACCGAAATTCCTTACATCGGTAACACCGTCAAGTAGAACCACAAACGGCATGCGCCCATCCTCATATATCATAGGAACAATATTGGCCAAGCTATCATATGTTATGGCAGACAGAATGGCAATTACACCCTGATGATTCTTGCGTGTTATGCGATCTAGCTTTTCAACAGGAACCTTTTGTATAAGTACATTGTGAGACTTCAATATTCCCATAAGCTCACGTGCCAGATCGCCGTGCAGATCACGGTTTATAAACACCTTATCTATTTCTTTTCCTGCCTCCACTGCTTCTATGACAGCACGGATGCCATATATATAATCGCTTTTTTCGAGCATTACTTATATTTTAAAATTAGTTTGTACCTTTGTTTTTATGCTTTCTCCCAGCAGGGATCGGGCATTTTCTAGAGCGGCATTGTCAACAGAAGAGCCAGACAGCATTATTGCGAGCTCACTTATTCTCTCTTCAATAGTCAGTTCCTTTATACGTGTAATGGTTGAGCTGTCGGTATCTTCCTTAAATACCTTGTAATGGTGGTCACCCTTAGATGCGACTTGTGGCAGATGTGTAATTGCCAGTACTTGTATGTTTGAAGAAATCTGACGCATCATCTCCCCCATTTTATTTGCGACATCTCCTGACACGCCTGTGTCAACTTCATCAAAAATGATTGACGGCAGCTGCATCTTGTCAGCTACGATAGACTTTATCGAAAGCATCAGTCGAGATATTTCACCTCCGGAGGCTGTGTTTCCAACTGGAAGCAACGGCTGGTTTTTGTTAAAGGCAAACAAAAACTCAACCTGGTCAATTCCGGTTATCGTTAATTCAGTATCCCTTATAGAAATTTGGCACTGAAGGTTTTTCATACCAAGGGGTAATGCGCGCTCTTTTAAAACCGAAGCAAAACGCTCTGCTTCGGCATGTCTCGCTTTTGATATTTCAGCCGCAATTTCAAGGGCTCCCCTTTTTGCCTGTTTTGCGGTAATCTCCAATTCATGCAGAGTCTCATCACATAAATCTATGCCTTTCAACCGGCCCTTTATTTCTTCACGTTGGGATATCAGTTCTTCAACAGTTTCAGATTTATATCGGCGCAACAAGTCATATAAAACATTCAGACGTTCCTCCACTTCATTCAGACGTTCTGGATCGGCATTCAGCGAATGGTCATAAGCAGCAAACGTAGACGCAATATCTTGTGCTTCCACACGCAATGCTTGCAACCGTTCAGTCAGGCTGTCGGCATCATCAACCAGATCTGACAGGCCACGCGATTCGTCGGCTGCACGTTTAAGCATCTGGTCTGCATTTTCCTCCCCTTCCATGAGAGAAGAAAGAATGATTCCAAGGGAATTTTTCACATCACTCATATTTATGAGGAGTTCACGTTCATGCTCCAACTCTTCTAATTCCCCGGCACGAAGATTCGCTTCTTTCAGACGCTGATACTGGAAGCGTAAAAATTCCTCGTCTTCTTTAGCCTGCTCAATCGCCTTGCGTTCGAGTTTATAATGTTTCAATGCCTGACGGTATGCCATGTATGCAGCCGTCAAACGGGCAAGGCGTTCATCGTTGCCTGCCAACGAATCAATTACTCTCAACTGATACGGCGGAGAGGCTAAAAGGAGGTTCTGGTGTTGCGAATGAATATCAATGAGCGATAGCGCAATCTGTTGCAAAACAGACAGGTTTACAGGGCTGTCATTCACAAATGCGCGTGATCTCCCGGCTGGTGTGATCTCTCTTCTTAAAATCATGGTTTCAGAGTCCCAGTCAATATCATTCTCTTCACATATCGTTTTAAGATTGTCAAATCCCTTGATGCAGAACGATGCCTCTATGACTGATTTTTGTTTAAGATCCCGTACGGCTTTTGTATCCGCTCTTCCACCAAGTAACAGTGACAGCGCTCCAAGAATTATTGATTTGCCTGCACCGGTTTCACCCGTTACAATATTAAGACCAGGATGAAGCACGATATCAATCGTATCAATCAATGCATAATTGGAAATATGTAATGTCTGAATCATTTTAGCTCAAAGAATTCCAAACTTTAATTTGCCCTATCTCATTGATACAAGATCATTTTGTCACTCCATTTTTTATGAAGTTGATGCGTTGCATTTCAGTCGGGTATATTGGGGAAAGAATGTCTACCACTGTCTGGCGTTCGGTCTGTGATGCTTTGGTATATACATTTACAAGTTCATCAAGTTTCGCATCTTTAAACATTGAAAGCGCAACCGACATGGCATCAATATCATAAATCGCTGTAAGTTGGTCTAATGAAGAAGTGATGGATGCTCGTCCTTTGTCCGGAGACTGGAACATCTGGTCAAGACCGTTGCGATGGTAATCATACAACATATTGCGTATTCCGGATGTTTGGGAGGATATGAATGCATCC
The DNA here is from genome assembly GCA_947643665.1 of uncultured Porphyromonadaceae bacterium. Classification (GTDB taxonomy): domain Bacteria; phylum Bacteroidota; class Bacteroidia; order Bacteroidales; family Muribaculaceae; genus UBA7173. The sequence goes on from CANRWW010000024.1 coordinate 36,593, forward strand.
AAAACTGCAGATCTGTTTTTTTTGTCTTCAAACGCTTTCCAGCCCCCCTCTCCTGATGACTGTGCAAGTTGCACAATCATTTTAAGCCGTTCATACGCATCTTCCCCTCCTTTTGGAGCAAATGAGTCCCGGTCAAGCGCAATTATCAAATATGCATAGAAGTTCAATATAGCGGTGAGCTGGTTCTCCATCGTGTTTACCGTGAAATTAAGCGGCTCCCCTTCCTGATATTGAAATTCAATTTTGTTATCTTTAAAATTAAGAATCGTAGTTGTATAAGTGCTGTTATAAACCGGACGTGAAGATTGAACCTGAAGATCCCCTTTTACCACACCATCGGTGTATTCCACAATTGTGAAAAACAGACGGCAGTCAATACGTTCGTTGACCGAATATTGGTCATTGGTAAAATGGTTGGAATTCATATATTCACGTATTGCCTCTTGTAAAGTCTGAAACACACTGTTGTTGGTTCCTTGAACTTGGTCTGTGTTTACGGTTACATCGCAATTGAGTTCCTGGGCATTTGATGCAATAACAGAAGAGCCTATGAAAATCATAGACAGCACAATTTTAATTGCTGAATTTTGCAGCGATTGCCACATAGATAGACATTTTAATTTTCCGAACATTGGAATTTAACACAGATTGTGTCCCAGATGTCTGATGCTACCGCATGCTTATCTTTCAAACCAAAAGCGCTTGCTTTCCCGTCAGAAGTGAAAATCGTAACCTTGTTTGTATCTGTAGCAAAACCGGCGCCTTTGTCACGAAGGGAATTCATCACTATCATGTCCAGATTTTTTCGTTTCATTTTGCCGGCAGCATTCTCAAGTTCATGATCTGTTTCAAGAGCAAATCCGACAAGAATTTGGTCATTTCTTTTTCTTTCCCCTAATGTTGCCGCAATATCGGGGTTTTTAGCAAACTTAAAATCCGGCACTGCAGTATTTTCCCTTTTTATCTTTTTGTCAGCTGGATTCTCTATTGCATAATCAGCCACCGCTGCACACATTATGCCTATATCACAACTGTCAAAATTATCAAGGCATGCAGAAAGCATTTCGCGGGCAGATTCTACATTGACGATCTTTATACCAGGTTCTGACGGACGCGCTTCGCATGGTCCGAGAACCAAAGTTACAGATTGAGCCCCACGTCTCATGGCTTCGTCAGCAATCGCAACTCCCATTTTGCCGGTAGAGTAATTACTGATATATCTTACCGGATCAAGCCGTTCGCGGGTAGGGCCTGCCGTAACAATGACATGCTTGCCTGCGAGTGCATTTTTGTTTATATAGACATCATCAAGACTGTTGTTTTCTTTTATATTATTCTGTTTAATAAACGCTGCTACAGTCTTGAATATTGTCTCAGGTTCTTCCATACGCCCCTTTCCTACCAGATGCGATGCAAGCTCCCCTTCTGCCGGTTCGATTATTATACAACCGTCGGATGATAGTGTCGCTATGTTTCGGGTTGTTGACGGATGTCTCATCATATCAAAATCCATCGCCGGAGCCACAAACACTTGTGCGCGGGTGGACAGATAAGATGTGACAAGCATATTGTCTGCGACGCCGTTTGCCATTTTTGCAATGGTTGATGCCGTGGCTGGAGCCACAACGAATGCATCCGCCCATAGTCCCAAATCAACATGTGAATGCCATTCACCTGTATTGGCAGTGAAAAAATCGCTTATTACAGGTTTTCCGCTGAGCGTGGATAGTGTCACCGGAGTTATGAATTCCCTGGCATTTGGGGTCATCACAACCTGTACCTCGGCACCAGCTTTTACAAAAAGACGTACCAACGATGCGCTCTTATATGCCGCAATGCCGCCGGTAATGCCTACTACAATATGTTTTCCGGATAATTCCATAAATTCAGAATATCAATTGATCCTGAGTTTTATTGCCATGATCTTGCGTTTGAAATCAGACGGAAACTCGCCTTGCTGGATCCATCCGAAATAACCCGGATCACGTTTTAGAACTTCTGAGGCAAGTTGCCCCTTGTATTTCCCGAAATTGATTACTTCCCGGTTTTTATCGTCATATATCATCCTGCCCATCAGGTCCACATTACGGTTCTGGGAAGAGAATTCAGCGAGCGCGTCAATGTCGTTAGGCAAATCGTCATAACGGTCAAGTTGAGCCATTAATACCTCATATGTTGCACGGGTATCGGCATTGGCAGAATGTGCTCCTTCCAGCTCTTTGTCGCAGTAAAAACGGTATGCTGCTACAAGTGTGCGTTGCTCCTTCTTGTGGAAGATCGTCTGCACATCTATAAATCGTGAGCGTGAAAAATCAAAATCCACACCAGATCTGGCAAATTCTTCTGCCAGCATAGGAATGTCGAATTTGTTGGAGTTGAATCCTGCTATGTCACAACCCTCAAAACTTTGGGCAAGTGCCTTTGCCACTTGTTTGAATGTCGGTTTGTCTGCGACATCCGCATCAGAAATATGGTGTATTTCCGTAGATTCTGCCGGGATAGGTATCGTAGGATTGATGCGCAAGGTACGCTGGTCGTCATGACCGTCTGGATACACCTTTATCATGGATATCTCCACGATACGGTCATGCAATATGTTGGTACCGGTGGTCTCCAGATCGAAGAATATCACCGGCTTCTTCAAATTTAGCTTCAATGATCTTGTTGTGAAGTGGTTGGCATTATTAGAAATCCTGCACACTCATCACCATGAGCACGATAAGCAGGTCTGTGTTCTCTTCGTTTTCTTCAGGTTGGAAAACGCCTGGACGCGAGGGATCCGCCAGTTTTATAATTACATTTTCGGTAGGCAATATACCGAAAATCTCAAGGAGATATCCCGCGCTGAAACCGATCACCATCTGGTTGCCGGTGAAATCACAAGGCACTTCTTCATGCGCGAAAGTATTCATGTTGAGATCGTCTACTTTCATTTCCACATGGTCGGGATTGAACCGGAATTTGATAAGCCCGTGGCTAGGATCTGAGCAAACAGAAACACGACGAACTGCTGTCATTATTGCTCCCCTGTCTACAGTCACCTGATAAGGATTGTTGGGGATCACACGGTTGTAATCCGGGAAATTCCCACGGATAAAACGACAGTTAAGTGTGAGATTTTCTGTACGGAAAACAGCGCTTCTGGGCGACAACGTCACGTTCACTTCATCTTCCTTACCAAGAAGTGACTTAAGAATGACCGCGGGTTTGACAGGGAGTATGCATGATGCCACTATGCCGGGAGCGGAGGTCTTATTTACATAACGCACAAGTTTTCTGGAATCAGTGGCGACAAAAGTAATGCCATCCTCTTTTATATCCCACAGGATACCCATCATCTGCGGGTGAAGCTCGTCTGTGCTGACTGCGAATAACGTATGTTCTACACCCGAAATGATCTGTCCTGCAGGACAAGTCATTTGAGACGTTTCATCGGGATCTGTTTCCTCAATAGTACGGGGATATTGGTTGCCCTGAAGTGCTACCAGATCAAAACTTCCTCCCGGAAATGCTATTGTCATGGCCCCGTTGTCTGGATTGATACTGATCTCAACATCAACATCAGGCAACTCTTTTGCCATATCCACTATTCTACGGGCATTCACACATACACTGCCGTGATTGCCTTGTACGTCTTTTACGGCAACTTGGGCTGTAAGAGTGTTTTCTGCATCGGATGCTGTGATTACCAATTTGTTCTCAGTTACCTCCCATAAAAAATTATCAAGTATTGAGATGGTGTTTTTGGTATTGATAACCTTGCTCACACCCGAAAGGGTGGAATACAGAGCCTTGCTCGCTATCTTGAATTTCATGTCACGTATATCTTTTTGTTGTTTTCGTATCTTTTTTATTGTGGTTACCCACAATAGGACTACAACCGGTAGTTCTGCTGTTCAACATACAAAGGTAACACATCTTTTTGGTATTATCAAATACAGGTGACTGCTGAAATTTAGAAATAACATATGCACAAATTGGTTTATTGCAAAATAATGTGTAACTTTGCAGTCGCTTAAGGAAATGGCCATGCATGGCTTGACTTCCGCGGCAAACCATTACAAAACCACTTAAATTATTCTTTTTAAAGAATGGCAACAAAAATCAGACTGCAACGTCATGGTCGTAAGAACTATGCGTTCTA
>CANRWW010000025.1 GCA_947643665.1 uncultured Porphyromonadaceae bacterium
CCCATGCGTCCTTGGCTGGACTCCCGTCAAGCTCAGGAACACCGAAAGCGGCCTCAAAGCCTTTGCGAGGCATACCTTTTACAAGACCTAGGCCGGGCGTCTGTCCACCGCCGTAGGTATTAGCCAGCGCATAGACATAACCGTCATCAGCCACACCGACCGAAGCCCAGTTGGCACATCCGCCTTCCGGCACATAAAATGACTGGTTGACACTCTTGAAATTGCGGGCATCGGCATCGCCTACGGCCACAAACATTGGGTACAGATCAAGAGGCACTCCTGTCAGGCCCTCCTTCTCACCCATCCATGAGGCGACAGTCTCACCATTGGGCATCTTGCGCAGATATGGGGCGGCGGAAGCATATTTCTTATCGGCTTCGTTGGCAAAAATCATATTGCGGTTGGGACTCCCGCCATCCACCCAGTAGCTCCAGTTTTCTTCAAGGGTGCAGCGGAACGTTGTGGCACGGAAACCGGAATAACCACCGTGGCCGAAATCCTCAATTATCACTACAATCTCCCCGGCATTGGTAATAATTGCCGACGGCATACCGTCTCTACAGCCGCCACGGAAACTTACGCGTTGAGGAGTACTCCACGTGAGACCGTTGTCAAACGAACGGCTTACTTTTATATCCTGCTCGCCGGAACTGGTGAATGTCCCCTCATCCGAAAAATAGCAGTGCACCTCACCGGAAGGAAGCTGGAGGAACGACGGCTCCCATACGCCGTCGCCAAAAAGATGCTGTGCGTCATACACGAAAATCGGTTCGCTCCATGTCTTGCCAAGATCGGTGCTTCTGGTGACACGTATGCCGAATTTGCGATCCTCGGTGTATGGTTCCGTGGGACGCGGATTCAGACCCAGCAGCAGGGTGCCGTCGGCAAGCTGGGTAAAATCGGGCGAGCCGTAGCCGAACCCCTCGGGATTACGGATAGCAAGTTCGGGGGGAGTCCATGTCTTGCCGTAATCGGAACTGAATGTAAAAGCCACTCCGCCGGCATATCCACCCATTACCATCAGCCTGCCATCCTGCAGCTGGATCATACGCCCATAGCCTCCGCTGTTAGGAAGCGGCAGGCACCGTGTTGACTGATCCCAATAAATACGCGACCTGTCGTACGGCTCATGCCTTGCCGCCTGGGTTACGAACGCAAACGCACCAGCACCGATAACTGCCGCAGCGACAAATCTGTTTATAATCTTTGACATAAATGACAATCGAAATTTACTTTATCAATTCTTTTGTTACAACAGCGCCCTGACGGCGGATGTATACCCCGCCACGTGGATTCTTCACACGCATCCCCTGCAAATTGTAATATTCAACCGGCCCTGCATTTCCGGCATCTACAACGGGAGCATCAACACCTACCAATTCGCTCGGTACAAGCCGGAACTCCGGCCAAGTCCACGACTGGTTGGCTTTTGTATCGGGAATGGCTTCCTTGCGGTGCTCGTTGGCACGGCGGTCTGAAATCTCCACGTTCACACGCATCGTCTGCTCCACGTTCGGCCCCGACACCCCGAGCGCTTTCCATGGTATGGCTATCTCAAGCATGTAATATGAACGTCCCTGGTTCACCGCATACTGTATCCCCTCGGGAAGCACATCCACGGCCTTCCACTTGTTGCTCTCACCGGTGGTGAACGTAATTGTGCCGTCCACGTTCAGGAAAAGCCTGTACATGCCAGCCTGAGGATAGGTGTCGGGGGTATTCTTCATGTCAAGCGTGAGGTATACTCCGTCCTTCTCTATCTGGTCTGTCATTATGGCGTTGTCCTGCACGTAGCTGAAGAAATAGAGGTTGTCATTGTCATACAGGAAGTCGTGCGTGGAACGGGTGCGGCACTCCTGCCCGAGCACTATCTGCTCGCACTTCTCGGCCGTCCATGTCTCGCCGGTAAAGGCACCGTCGATTACCGGCGTGCCGAATTCCGCCTTGACATGATCCAGCATGGAGCCTGCAAGCAGGGTGATCTGTGCGCCCTGGTTGGGGCCGCTCAGCGATCCGAGAGCGAACACCTTGTTGTCAAAGCCCACATTTATGGAGTTCCACAGCGAACGGCTGTCAAGATCGCGCTTGAACGGACGCGTCACCTGCATGAAACTGCGGGCATCCTTGCTTCCGACCGCCACGAACATATCCTCGTTGCCTCCGGCGCGTCCACCGGCAAGCCCTTGCCACGATGCAAGCGTGTATCCCGAGGGGAGCTTGCGGATATAGGGAGCCGCTGACAGCGCACCCTTGTCGGTCTCGTTGGCGAAAATCATATTCCTTTTTGGGCTGCTGCCGCTTACCCAGCAGTCATGCCAGTTCTCCTCCACGCTGCATCGCATGGTTGTGGCACGGAAACCGTGGTATCCCGGATGGCCGTTGTCCTCCACGATTACCACGATCTCCCCGGCATCGGTGATTATGGCCGACGGCATGCCGTCGCGCGAGTTGGCACGGAAAGTCACACGCTCCGGATCACCCCACGTCAATCCTTTGTCAAAGGAACGGCACATGGAGATCTCCTGCTCGCCGCTTGTCGTATAAGGGTGCTCGTTTGCGAAGTAGCAGTGCACCTCGCCGTCGGGCATCTCAAGGAACGATGGTTCCCAACAACCGTCCTCCCCCTTGTGGCTCGCATCGTAGATGTATATGGGGCCTTCCCAAGTCTCGCCGTTGTCGGTGGAACGCATGGCGCGGATGCCGAACTTGCGGTCTTCGCTGTAGGGAGAACCCGGACGCGGGTTGTATCCTACCAGAATAGTCCCGTCCGACAACTGTACCAAGTCCGGCACGGCATTCCCCACCTTGTCGGGATTGGGAGCGATCAGCTGCGGGGATGTCCAGTTTTTTCCGTTGTCGCTGCTATAGCACACCTTTATGCCCGACGGGCCGTAGGATTCCGCCGCCGCCATAAGACGGCCGTCCTGCAATGTGATAAGACGCGAATAGTTGCCCGATTGGAAAATTACTTTCTGCGTGGCGACATCCCACAGCAGACGCGGATATTCATAAGGAGCATGATAGCGCGCACCGGCTCCGAACGCAACCGACATAACAGCCGCCAGACCTAATATTTTTTTCAATCCTTTCATATTTCAGATTTTTGTTGCTTTATACAGACATAATACCGTGAACACCATTTAGGGGATCACCACCTTCTCGGCAACATTGCCTTTCCGGCGCACGAAGATCCCACCTTTGGGATTGTTCACCTTCATTCCCTGAAGATTAAAATACTCCTCGGGCATGTCTACAGAACCCGCCGGAGTCATCTCCACACCTTCTATGCCACCGGTCTCCTTCGGCACGAGATTGAACAGCGGCCATGTATATGACGAATATGAATGCGCCTCGGGAATGACCTCGAAACGGTAACCGTCGGGACGTATGTCGCGAACCTCCACATTCACACGCATGTCGCGTCCCACGGGAGCGCTGTCCAAACCAAGCACTTTCCAGGGTATCGCCACCTCAAGCATGTAATAGTTCTTCTGCACCTTGGCGACATACTCCACTCCCTCTGCGGTCGCTTCATGGAATTCGCCACCTTCACCATAAGCGAATTCAGCCTTTCCGTTGGTATTGAGGAAAAACGTATATATGCCTTTCTGAGGAGACGTATCGCTCACATTGTCAACGTCTATGCTCAGCTGCACCCCGTCGTTCACCTCCGCGTCGGAGACCAGCGTGCGGTCTATGACGTAGCTTACGAAATACAGGTTGTCCTCGTCGTAAAGGAAGTCGTGGTTGGAACGGTTCCGGAAATACTGCCCCATAAGCACCTGTGTGGCATTCTTGCATGTCCACTCCTCCTTGGTGAAACTACCGTTGATCACCGGAGTGCCGTAGTTGGCCTTGAACCCGCGCACCGCATTGCCCCGCATTATGTTTATGCTGTTGGAGCCGCCGATGGAAGCCACAGCGAACACCGTGTTGTCAAACCCCACAGCCACTGAGTTCCAATGGGCATGCTCGTCGGCATTCACATTGAAAGGCTGGGACAATTGACCTATGTTCCTGCCATCCCTGTCGCCCACACCCACATACATGTCATATCTGTCCTGAGGCCAGTTCTTGCGCCCCCAGAAATCGCCCATCCATGAAGCAAGTATCTCTCCAGATGGGAGCTTGCGCATGTAGGGTGCAGCAGACACGTAATTCTTGTCATCGTCGTTGGCAAAGATCATGTCGCGACGGTCGCTGTCGCCGCTCACCCAGCAATCCTCCCAGTTCTGTTCAAGCGTGCACCGCATGGTAGTGGCACGGAAACCGTGGTATCCCGGATGGCCGTTGTCCTCCACAATGACCACTATCTCACCGTTGTCGGTAAGCACCGGCACCGGCATGCCGTCGCGCGAGCCCTCGCGGTACGACACCCTTACAGGATCCGTCCATGTAAGCCCCTTGTCAAACGAGCGGCACATGGAAATCTCCTGGTCGCCGTTGTCCCCCGTATACGGATGCTCGTTAGCGAAATAGCAATGAAGCTCCCCCGATGGAAGCTCAAGGAAAGCAGGTTCCCAGCATCCCTCATACCCGCGATGACCCGCATCGTATATGTATATGGGATCGCTCCAGCTCTCGCCGTTGTCGGTGGAACGCACGCAGCGTATGCCGAAATGCCTCTCCTCGCTCCAAGGCTCGCTCGGGCGCGGATTGTAGCACACAAGGATAGTCCCGTCGGCAAGCTGTATCATGTCGGGCACCGCAACCGGCACCCCGTTGCCATGCCCAGCCACAGTCTCATAGTCTAGCCAGGTATAGCCGTTGTCGCTGCTGTAAGCCACGGTTATTCCACTGTATGCGCCGTAGGTCTCTGCGACAGCCATCAGACGACCGTCCTGCAAAGGGATTATGCGGCCATAGTTGCCGGCCTCGAATATTGTCTTGCGACTGGTAAGATCCCACATGATACGCGTCACATCCAACGGTTCATGATATTCCGCCACTGCGGACAATGGCATTACACCCAACGCCGCCGCAATGATGATATTGTTTGATTTCATGGTTTGTTATCGTATTTGCACACGCATGCATCTGTTGCCTGTGCGTCATTTCAAATCAAAGTTAGCTAAAAGACCGGAAACTGCGAACTGATCCGCACGGTTTATGATATTGTCTTAAATTTTTCCAAAAAGGATTTAGAGGAGAATACGGACAAATGGCCATACGTAAGGATACAGCGAGGGTGTTGCAGAGCGGGCCACAGCCTTTACCCTGCAACACCCTCGTAGTTTATCGGAAATTTCCTGTCAGGAGTGAATTATTTCACCGTGACAGTCACCTTGCAGATAGCCTCCACAGTAATTGCGGGATTGTCAGCATGGGAGGTCACGAAACGGTAGGTTACGGGGGAAGTGAAGTCAACCGGAGTACCAGATACCTGCTCCTCGTCGCCGATGAATACCTTCTCAGTAGCGGGATCATTGAGTGTGAACTCCGGAGCCACTGCAGTCAGATCGGTACCCGCCGGCACCTCCATGTCAATGACGTATGTCGAATAATCATATTCGTTTCTCTCTACCTTTCCGGTAACACCCGCAAGTTTGAAAGATTTGAACTCACCGTAATATAGGGTATACAGACGATAATCCCGCACACCTCCCGATCCTGCCGTGGAACGGATATCAAAAACTTTGGCAAGGTCATACTTCGTGGTAGAGGTATTTTGCTTATACTCGTCGTCAGAAGCACCTGCCTCTTTCAATTTCACCGTGGCAGAAGGAGAGTCCTGGTAAATTGCAAGACGCTGGTTGCGGAGAGACAGGTTGACATCTTTCTTATTATAACGCACCTTACGGGGCAACGCTATTCTCCAGTCGGTCTCGTTCATCAGCTCCGCATATACCTCGTTGATATTAAGCACACTGACAGTCACATCCTTTATGGTGTTCACATCATCCGTAACAGTCACCCATACAGATGTCGTATCACTCAGTATGGAATTTCCCGCATCCTCATGGTTGGTCGCCACACATACCACATGGTAAACACCCGGTTTGGGATATGCATAAGTCAGAAGGCCTTTATTTACAACCAGACCGGAATTTGCCTCAGTCCGCAATTCATAATCATGGTTCTCGTCGCCGGGATATACCACCACATTGTCTGCATTGCCGATAAAACGCAATTGCATGGACTCGTTCACTTCATAATGGTATTTGTCCACAGAGATCGCCGCTGTAGGCTGTGTCGCCTCCTTGTCATCGCATGACGCGAACATCGCAGCAACACCTGCCAGCAGCATTATGGGATATTTTGTTATCTTCATTGTCTGAATTTCGAAATTAACAATTGTCAATTACTAATCGCTCATTGATTAATAGCCGGGGTTCTGTGTCACTACACCGTTGGATATGTCGATCTCGGTCTGAGGTATGGGGAAGATCTCGTTCACACCCTCGCGGAACAGCTGCCCGCGGTGATTGATCACATCGCTCGCATAAGCATGGATCATAGCCGCCGCACGACCCTGGCGCACGATATCAAAGAACCGATCCCACTCAAAGGCCAATTCCATGCGGCGCTCTTTCCATATAGCATCGCGGAGATAACCGTAGCCGCCGGCCGGGGTATTGAAATTGCGATTGTTGATCTTGCCTACCTGGGTCTGGTTCGCATTGAGCTGTACAAGAGCTTCCTGAGGACGGCCGCTCTCATTCAGGGCTTCTGCATACGTCAGGACTGCCTCCGCATAACGGAGCACACGGCGGTTTTTGCCGGAGTCATCGGTGTAGGTAGGCTGATCCATCTTCGGAGTCCACCATTTCAGAGGAGACCAGTTGCCGGGACCGTTTGCCACGCCCGATCCGTCGGGCGTCTGGTCATTATGCGTTTTTACGAAAGTGCGGCGCACATCGGTGCCGAAAATCACCTCAAGACGTTTTTCCGTGGTCTTGAGCGCCGGATTCCAATCGGCCCCGAAAAGTTTCCAGTATATTCCTGTACCTTCGTTTGTATCTCCTCCGGTACCGTCGCCGCTCTCTTTGAACACTATTTCCCATACTGATCCGGAACAGAACTCGCCTGCAATGTAGAACTGTTCGTAATATTCAATCGGATTGCCATAAGAATCCTCATAATCCAAGCGGTATGCATTACCCATGGCAGGGCATTGATCGTCAAGAGTTTCCGGTGTCTCATTCTCGGCCATAGCCCATAATGGCTTGAACCACAATTTCTCACGAAGTGTTTCCCAATCTGTGTCGGGATAACGTTCGTCAAATTTCAGCATCTGGCCGAATGTCATGGATTTTTTTGCTACAAAATAGTCGCCTATTTCGGCACATTGCTGCCATTTGACGGAACCGTCGCCCGGTTTGGCCTGATACATCAGGACCTTCATCAGAAGAGCCGCGCACGCGCCTGCACCCACCTTGCCGGCATTGCCGTCGGTAAAACGCACCGGAAGCATGATCAGCGCCTCACGGAGATCTTTCTCTATATAGGCATAGCAATCCTCAATAGAGGAACGGGGCACTACAAGTTTGTCTACGCTCTCAACCTCAGGACGGATAGGCACACCTCCGAACGTACGCACCAAATTGAAATAGAAATAGGCACGGAGGAATTTAGCCTGTCCATAGATATAACGCACGTTACGGAAATCATCCGTCTCATGATTGGAAAGGCGCACACGGTCCACATTGGCGATCACCTGGTTCACACGGTGGATAGCCTTATAATATATCTCCCAGCGGTTAAGTATATAGGGGTTTGAAGTGTTGAACTGGAAGTTCACCAGCTGCCCCATATGCGAGGTAAGCCCTTCGTCGTTGCCGACCATATCGTCGCCGCAAGCCTCCCCGAACCGCCAATCGGTATCCTGCATTGCATCTGACTGGAGAATGTCATAAGTTGCATTGAGAGCTGCCTGCAATTTGTAAGTAGTGTCGTAATAATTCTTGTCGATGCTGTTTCCCTTAACTGGCTCATCAAGGAAATCGTTGCAGCCGGTAAGCGCAAGCGAACTTGCTGCCAAAGCCACTGCCGACATGAAGCCGAGAGCTTTGCGGGTTGATTTCTTATATATGTTCATAACAGTGATGTCTTTGATGGATTAGATGCCGAATTTTATACCGAAAGTAAACGAGCGTGCCTGCGGATAGTTACCGTGGTCGACACCCATGGCAGTATTGGTGGATTCCGTACCTTCCATACGTCCTACTTCCGGGTCGAATCCGTCATACTTTGTCCAGGTGCAAAGGTTGTAGGCTGTGGCCGAAAGGGTCAGGCTTGACAGGCCTATACGCTTGATAAGCTCAGGTTTGAACGAGTAGCTCAGACGCAACTCTTTCAAACGGCAATAGCTGCCATCTTTTACGAAGAAGTTTGATGCACGGAAATTGCGGTTGGTATCGCTGGTACGTGCCGCCGGAATTTCAGCATTCGGATTAGGCGTGAACCAAGGACGCTGCTCGTCGTTTACCGCACTCCAGTGCTTGCTGTGGAAATCGGCTGCCACATTGCCGGCTGCTGCATTGTAAAGATAGTAATCCATTACATTAAACAGTTTGTTGCCGGTCTGTCCCTGGAAGAAAGCGCTAAGCTCAAATCCGTTCCACATAAGATTGACAGGCACACCAAATACAAAATTCGGCAGGGGTGAGCCAAGATATGTGCGGTCCTCGGCAGTGATCTGGCCGTCGCCATTGAGATCCTTGAAACGGAAGTCGCCGGGCTTTGTAGTCTGGTCCGCGTCGTTCTTTCCGGGATCATACTGCGCGGAAGCCTTGATCTCATCCATATTCTGGAAAATACCGTCGGTCACATAACCGTAGAAAGAGCCGATAGGACGACCTACAGCGGTCTTGGTCACATAGTCCACAATAGATCCTTCATTTATGTAGGCGCCATAGATAGGTTCATTGCCTGAACCGAGAGAAGTGACCTCATTCTTTATCCACGACAGATTCAGACCTACGTCGAACGAGAACTTGCCGAAACTGCGACGGTATGTGACGCTTCCCTCCACACCATAGTTCTTGACTGCACCGGCATTGGTCATCGGATTGGAGTTGAGACCTGCCGATCCAACTGTAGGCACAGCGATAAGCATGTCGGTGGTGCGCTTGTCGAAATACTCGATACCGAACAAGATCGTATTGTTCATGAAAGCCATGTCAAGACCCACGTTATATGTCTCGGTCTTCTCCCATTTGATATTGTCGTTGCCGAGAGTGAGCGCTGATGCACCAGGCTGGAGCACATGGTTGCCGTTGCCGTAAGGATAGTTCAGCTGGGTGGTCAGATAGGTGTATCGTGCAAGTTCGTCAATACGGTTGTTACCGAGTTTACCCCATCCCAGACGCAGTTTGCCGAGTGTAAGCCATGTCTGGTCACGCAAGAAAGATTCCGAGCTGAATTTCCAGCCGAGAGACACCGATGGGAAATATCCCCAACGGTTATCCTTGTTGAATTTTGAGGAACCGTCAATACGGATGTTTGCCTGAAGCAGGTAACGGTCAAGGACATTGTAGTTCACGCGACCGATAAAACCTACAGCAGTCCATGTGCGGTCAAGGCCGTAAGTCTTGTCACCGGTAAAGCCACTGGAAAGATACCACTGGTCATCGTCATTGGTTGGTGTGCCTCTTTTGGTCGATTCCTGGAAAGAGCTTTTGTAACCTTCGGCAGTCTGGCCTACGAGAGCCGTGATATTATTGATTTTATCCTTGTCGCTCCAATTGAAAGTCAACAGGTTGTTGATCTCCCACTTATTGGTATTGAACTTGTATTGGTAAATGGTTGAAAGATCCGACATTGAGAAATCCTCCACAAGTTTGCCGACTTCTGAAAACTCCTTGGTTGTCTCGGGCTGCAGGTAATAAGAAGCCTTGAACTGGTAATTGAAGAATTTCAGGAAGTTTGCAGACAAAGTGATATTTGCGTCAAAACGGTCACTCTTGATATCACGATGATACCGGTCTATACGTGCTATAGGGTGATTGGAATCCCAATATCCCTTGTCGTTGTACACGCGGGTCAGGGGGTTGATATTAAGAGCGTCTTTGAGCACAGAGCCTGAGCCACCTGGCACCAGATCGCGGTCTTCGTTGGCATAGCTCATGTTCACAATAAGGTCAAGCCATGAAGAGAGTTTCTGGGTAAGGTTCATACGTGCGTTGAAACGCTTATAGTCGGAACCTTTGATGATACCTTTCTCATCAAAATAGCTCGCGCTGACCATAAATTTGGTATTGTCGTTACCGCCGCTTACAGAAGCTGCATACTGCTGCTTGACACCGGTCTGGGAAATGGCATCATACCAGTTTTCCTTGCCGCGCTGATGGTAAAGATTCATTGCATCCACTTTGGCAGGGTCTAATTCAAGGGTGCCGTCAGGCTGCTTTGTCATGTTCAGCTGGCCATCGGCCGAATAACGGGTAGATCCGCTGATATAGTCCATCAGGAGTGCATAGTCCTCCATCCCCATCATGTCAATTTTCTTCCATGGGTTGGAGAAACCGGCATAACCGTCGAAAGTCACTGTAACTTTCCCTTTCTCGCCACCCTTTGTGGTGATGCTGACAACGCCGTTTGCCGCACGGGCACCATAAACGGCAGATGAAGCTGCATCTTTGAAAATTTCGATATTGGCGATATCGTTAGGATTGATATGGTCTATATTGTCAACGATGAAACCGTCCACCACATATAGGGGATCGGCATCGTTCACAGTACCTGTACCACGGATCTTTATGGTTGTGGCTCCACCGGGAGCACCGCTGTTCTGGATAATATTGACGCCGGAGGCTTTGCCCTGAAGAGCCTGGAGGGCTGAACTTACAGGCACGTCATTCACATCTTTTCCGCTTACGGAAGAGATAGACCCGGTGATATCGCTCTTGCGCTGCACACCGTAGCCGATAACCACTACTTCGTCAAGCACCGCGGTGGTCTGTTTCATATCCACGTCAATGGTCTTGCGGCCGTCCACTTTTATCTCCACTGGTTCAAAACCAACGCTTGAAAAAACAAGAGTGGCGTTGGAGGGGACGGAAATTGTATATCTGCCATCAATGTCGGTAGCGACACCGTTGGCCTTGGAGCCCTTCTGCATTACGGTAGCTCCGATCATAGGCTCGTTTTCAGCCGTATCAATTACGGTACCGGACACAGTTATATTCTGTGCCGCGAGTGTCAGGTTGACGGTTGCCAATATGAATAATATCAGCAGCCTTTGAAATTTTGTCTTTAACATACTTGCACTGCTAAGCAATGGTAAAACATTGCGTTGAATGTGAAAATAGGAGGAGGTTGCGATTTAAGGATGTGTATGGAGTGATAATGGGGATCGGTTCGATATTCAAAGAAGGAAAAGCGGGTGTGCCATCGTATCTGTGTGTCCGACGGGCACACCCGCTTTTGACGTTTTAAGTCAGGTATCTGTTATTTTATAATAACTTTGGTAGCCTTGTCACCCTGGCGGCGGATATACATGCCGGGAGTATTGGCGTTCACGCGCATACCTTGTACGTTGAAGTATTCAACAGGAGCATCGGCATCCATGTCTGTCACGATATTGTCTACACCACCAGTACCGTCTTCGATCTCCTTGCGTGTGCGGTATTCGATCTCCATGCGGTCAGGGTTCTGCTTCAGGTCGGCATCAGGACTTGTGTATTCGTAGCAATAGATGTTCTTTGTAGAATTTGCAAAGAATATCAGCTTGCCATCAAGGTTACGGAGTGTCCATACGCCGTCATCGGTAGGATGCAAGTTGGAAATAGTCACAGGCACACCACCGTCTACTTTGTCAAGACGTGTAAGCGTCCAGTTATGGCCGTCTTTATTGCCGGAGTTGCTCCAGTAAAGCGAACCGTTTACTACGGTAAGCTCGCGGGTCCATGTGCTATTCTTGCCGGGGTTGAAGTCATACTGCACCCATGTCTTCTGGCCGTCGCATACATTAAGTTCGCCGCCATACTGTACGGGGTCGGTAACACCGTCGCGAGAGCCACGGTTGCAGCAGAATACATAATAGTTGTCAAATTCAACGCCGTCGTCAGGGTATGAGCTTGCGTCCTGTGTAGGAGCGTATGTATCGCAGTCAAATACTGTATAGTTGCCCTTCTCGCAGTTGGTCATGCCAAGCTCGTTGCCTGTCTCGGGAGTATAGGAACGGAAGAAAATATATCCCAGTGCGGGGAAGCCTACCTTTGTCACACCGCCGCCGTTGCCCATAGGCACGCCGTTGCCATCAACTACATTGGGGTTGGAAGTGGGATTGGTATCGAAAATCTCATATGTACCCTCCTCTGTGCCGTCGGTTGCCCAAGGCTCGTTGCCGGAGTTCCAAGACCATGCCTTGAAGAAAAGTTTCTCGTTGTAGAAGTTGCAGAGGTGGGCGATTGCGGCACCGTTGGTGGAACCTTCGTAAGCAGAATTTTTATTTACCTCAAGGTTGATGTCTTTGACCATGTGTGTGCCTTCTGCGGTACCGTCGGTCACCCAGAGTTCGTCACCATAAGTCACACCTTCTTTATCTGCCACGTCACCGATAAAGAATACCTGGCGTTTAACACGTACGATCGGACCGAAACGGTTGTCAAGAGGCTCGCGGCCGGGGAACATGGTCTCCACCTCTTTTACAAGTGAAGTGCCTTCTTCCGTACCATCGGAAACCCACAGCCAGCGCTGGCCGTCTTTGCCGTAAGTTTCGGAATCCATATCTTTTGCAAAGAATACGAACTGGTTCTCGTTGAGCTGGCAGAAACCGAGAGGATCGGAATCGCTGATCATATGTATGTCAGCCACCATGTATGTGCCCTCTTCAGTTCCGTCTGAAATCCATAGTTCCTGGCCGTTCTCGCCGTCATCGGCAGAGAACACGCACTTGTCATTGAAACGGGTGGGGTACTGGATGTTGGAGGTCGCCATACCGGGATTGATATCCTTTACCATATGGGTGCCTTCCGGGGTGCCGTCGGTCACCCAGAGTTCTTCGCCGTGAACGCCGTCGTCTGCACAGAAAAATGCCTTATAGCCCTTTTCGGGAGAACCTGCGATAGCAATATTCTTCTGGCCGTACTCCCTCTCTTCATGAGAGACGTTTGCAGTTACACCGTCGGGAAGAAGCGATGTCATTTTACCTCCTGCTCCTTCAGGGAGTGTGACGTCGGCTGCTGAAACATTCATTCCTGCGGCACATGCAAGAGCTGCGGCTGATAGGAGTAAAGATTTCTTTTTCATGTTAAAAAGTTAAAGATGAATTAAATAGATAGGTTAACTATTGTATGGGTTATAATCACCGACCGGTTGATGCCGATCGGAATAGTTTGTATTATCAGATTTATGGGGAAACAATATCAATTGACCGGTTTAAATACGTGGTATTATATCTTCGATAATTCGCTTTGTGTGCAAACAGGGTTTGCACACAAAGCCCCATGGGGCTGATTCTTTAGGAAATCAAATTTTCGGAATCCTGCACTCTTGCCGGAACCGGCGAAAACTCCAAAAAGTTTCCAAAAACGGCTCGCTCCGCGTCCGGATATATCCGGGCGCGGAACGGCACTATGATATTATTGAAAACCCATCGGAAATTTGACAGGACCATTTTCTACTTTCAGCAACAGGCATCACCAACTCCTTGGCAACGGACCGGAAGAAGGCAATGAGGAAAAGCGCGAATGGTATCAGACGGTAATCCATGACTTTGTTAAAAATAGGTTGCATTTAAGGTGCGGCACTCTGCCAAATGGGGATTCCAAAATGGCTGGCCTGTCAGTTTTTCGTTGGCAAATATACAACACTCTTTCCAGCATTTATGAGTAAGATTGTGTTTTTGATTAGAAAAAACGTGCAAAACGGCTCTAAAACGGCGTTTTAACACTTTTATAAACATTCTTACCCGTATTCGGGACATAAGCCCCCGTCGGCTTGCCGGCTGCTGCCTATTTTTGCACCATAAATAAAAAATACCCATAAACGCAAAATTTTAAGTATTGTAAAAATACTCTTTTCACACTTCCACCACCAGCATTAACCATACATTTTTTATAAAAGACCATGAACCGATTTTTATCACCTATGGCATGTGCAGCAGCCATGCTGGCACTCATCTCCTGCAACAAAACTGCAAAACAGGCTACGGAAACCGAAGATGCCACCCAAGGATTGGAAATATTTTTCGCCGATCCTACCATCTATACAGAAAACGGCAAATACTACCTGACAGGTACACGCAATGCCGAACCTCTCGGATTCACAATGCTTGAAAGTACCGACCTGGAAAACTGGACACTCGCACGTCCCGACTCCATGATTCTCGCAAAAGGGAAAAACGCATATGGAGACAAAGGATTCTGGGCGCCGCAGATATTCAAGGACGGTGACAAATACCTCTATTTATATACCGCCAACGAACAAGTGGCCCTTGCCAAGGGAGACAGTGTCAACGCACTTTACACCCAGCAGGCGATGGAACCCATTGATGCATCGGAAAAGAACATAGACCCGTTCCTCTTCCGCGACAACGACGGCAAATACTATCTTTACCACGTACGCTTCGACAACGGCAACTTCCTGTGGGTAGGGGAATTCAATCCTGAAACCGGCAAGATCGTGGAAGGCACACTCAAACCGTGCTTCCGCAACGACCAGGCATGGGAGGCTACAGACGCATATCCCAGCGCACCGATCATGGAAGGGCCGACCGTATTGAAAATCGATGACCTTTACTACCTCTTCTATTCTGCCAACCACTTCATGAGCGATGACTACGCGGTAGGTTATGCCACTGCTTCATCACCGGAAGGCCCATGGACAAAGAACCCCGCCAACCCAATCATCCACCGCAACATAGTAGGCGAAAAAGGCTCTGGACACGGCGACGTATTCACCGACAACAACGGAAACATGCGCTATGTATACCACGTGCATCACAACGACTCGGTTGTAAGCCCGCGCCGCACCCGCATCATCTCGCTTAATGTGGACAAGAGCAAAGGACAGCCATATGCCATAACCGCCGATACAACAACCATCATAAAACCTCTTCGTAAATAACCGTCACAGGAGAATATGACATAAATCCCGATTACCATGAAATATTATCTTTTAGGAGCAACTGTACTTCTGGCATTGCAGGCACAGGGAGCGACAGAGCTCGCACTCAAAACCCCTGGGGGCGCCACCACCACATATACACTCAAAAGCATGGCAGACGGGGCGCAAATGCGCCCCGCCAACGGCGCCAGCCTGCCTCTGAGGATCTCACGAACCGCAACCACCGACCCCGCCGGAGAAATCACCACCGTGACCTTCAGCATAAAGGCCGACGATACCTGCTGGTTCAATATCAGCGAGACAGAGATGCTGGAAACAGCAGCCGGCCACAACAGTTGCGAATTTTACATGCCCGGTTTCTGGTACCACCACAACCTGAGGTCACCGGAAAAAGCCCCGTCATTCCACACATCAGACAGCTGGGAAGTACGCGAAGACCGTCTCAGTTCTCCTCTGACAGGCATCTATGAGCCGGTTTCAGGTAAAGCCATCACCGTGCTACGTCTCAACAACGACGACCATGCAGACTGCATATTGCAAAACCTCTCAGGCGATGTGATCCTGCCACGGCACACCTCAGTAGGTTCAACGGGATTCCGGAATATCAACGGCAAACCTGCACTCGTATACAGTTATCCCTATGTGGAAGCACCACGCCGCTACATCCGCAAACTCACGCTCATAGATCCCGTGCGCACATTCGAACGAATGGACAAGGGAGACACCCGCACTGTAACATGGCAGATACGCCACTCAAATGCCAAAGACTACAGCGACTTTGTGGCCGATGTATGGAACTATACCTACGACACACTCTCCCCTGCTACCGTGCAGACCGGCATTGACACACCTAAGGCTAAAGAACATCTTGCGAGCTATTTCACAAACAGCTACGTTGACAAATACGACCTCAAATACTACTCTGGAGCCGGCATGCGCACCGATGACTGTGCCAATACCGACGAGTACCAGATCGGATTTGTAGGACGCATATTGCTCAATGCCTTCAACGCACACGAATATGGCCTTGAAAACGGACGCGAAGACCTGACCGCCAACGCAGAGGCCATATTCAGCAGCACCCTTGAACACGGATTCACAGACAACGGATTCTTCAAAGAAGCCATGCGCCTGCGCGACAACAAAGCCAAAGGACCCCACAGCATCCGCCGCCAAAGCGAAGGTGTGTTCGCCATGCTCAACTGGCTTGAAGCCGAACGCAAACAGGGGCGCAAGCATCCCGAATGGGACGCACGCCTGCGCACCACCCTTGACAAAATGCTGACCCTCCAGAAGCCCGACGGTTCATTCCCACGCAAATTCACCGACAATCTTGAAGTCGTGGATCCGACAGGCGGAAGCACCCCATGCGCCACTCTCCCTTTGACGATGGCATATAAATATTTCAATGACAAGCGCTATCTGGAAAGCGCCCGCGCCACCGCAAAATATCTTGAAACAGAACTTATAGACAAAGCCGACTACTTCTCTTCCACCCTTGATGCGAACTGCGAGGACAAAGAGGCGTCATTCTACGCATCCACAGCACTTTACTACCTTACACATTGCACCAAAGGGAAAGAAAAGGAACATTATATGGATCTATGTAAAAAGTCGGCATACTTCTGCCTGTCTTGGTATTACATGTGGGATGTGCCATTCGCACCGGGCCAGATGCTGGGAGACGTGGATTTCAAATCGCGCGGATGGGGCAACGTGTCTGTAGAAAACAACCACATAGATGTATATATCTTTGAATTCGCAGCCGTTCTTGACCGCCTTGCCGAACACTACTCCGAAGCCCGTTTGTCTGGTTTCTCTGAAGTCATAAAGACCTCCATGCTCCAGCTTATGCCCACTGAAGACAACATGTTCGATATCGGCAAACGCGGATACTACCCTGAGGTAGTGCAACACACCACCTGGGACTATGGCCGCAATGGCAAGGGTTTCTACAATGATATCTTCGCACCGGGCTGGACCGTGGCATCCCTCTGGCAAATGCTCTCGCCTGACCGTGTTGACCGTTTTTTTGCAAAGAAATAGAAGGGTTCAACAAGAGAAATTGAGAAATTAAGAAATTGAGAAACAAGAAATCGCCTGATGGCTCTGATTCCTCTGATATCTCTGATGACTCTGATTCCTATCATCCTCCTCCTTGATTTTCCCAATTCCTTAATTTCTCCAAATACTCTTATTTCTGATATTTTTCATTACCTTTGCCGAACAAAACTAACCAAAAATATACATGAAAACCAATCTGCTCATTGCCGCAGGAGCCTTGATGGCCCTCTCTGCTTGTACCGGTGGCAAAACCGAAACCAACAATTTGACAGCCTCCGGTCTTGACCCACAGAAATTCGTTGACGAATATCGTGGCGATTCCACCGCACTTTACGTGCTCAAAAATGCCAACGGCATGGAAGCATGCATCACAAACTTCGGCGGACGCGTTGTCACCCTTATGGTACCAGACCGCGAAGGGAAAATGACTGATGTAGTGCTCGGTTTTGACAGCATCCAGGCATACTACCCCGAAACCAACGGCACCGACTTCGGAGCCACTATCGGACGCTATGCCAACCGTATCAACCAGGGACGTTTCGAACTTGACGGCAAAACATACCAGCTCCCACAGAACAACTACGGGCACTGCCTTCACGGAGGCGGCGACATGGGTACCCGCGGATGGCAATACCGCGTATTCCAGGCCGACCAGCCCAATGACACCACCCTGGTGCTGACACTCAATTCGCCCGACGGAGACAACGGTTTCCCCGGCAACATGGTCGCATCTGTCACATATACGCTTAGTGCGGACAACGCCCTGAACATCGCTTACGAGGCCACTACCGACGCTCCCACCATCATCAACATGACCAACCACTCATACTTCAACCTGTCGGGCGACGGAAGCAAACCTGTGGTTGACGATGTGCTCTGGATCAATGCGTCAAACTACACCCCGGTGGACAGCACATTCATGACTTCAGGCGAAATCGCGACAGTAGAAGGCACACCGATGGACTTCCGCACTCCAAAAACCATCGGGAAAGACATCAATGCCGACAACGAACAGATACACAACGCAAACGGATTTGACCACAACTGGGTTCTTGACACCAAAGGCGACATGGCAGCATGCGCCGCCACCCTCGAAAACACCACCAACGGCATCCGCATGGAAGTTTACACCGACGAACCCGGAGTACAGGTATATACCGGCAACTTCCTTGACGGCACCGTTACCGGCAAAGGTGGCATCGCACATCCGCAGCGTTCAGCTATCTGCCTTGAGACACAGCACTATCCCGACAGCCCCAACAAACCCGAATGGCCTTCTGTCGTGCTCCGTCCTGGCGAAAAATATACCGGACACTGCACATACCGCTTCACTGTCATACCAGAAGCTGCAGAATAAGATATACCGACAGGCATATCAAAAACTTATTTTAACAAAAAAGCACTCCAAATGGAGTGCTTTTTTGCGTTTCAGTATGTTATGAATATAATAGGACAACAATGATTAATAAGAAAACTATTTGAATTATGACAAAGAAACTAATCGCGGCACTTGTGCTCACTATCGCCGGTGCTTCTATGGCATATGCCGATAAATACACCCTCAAACGCGACGCGCTGCCCCAACAGGCACAGGAAATGTTACTTGAATACTTCCCAAAAGCTAAAGTCGCCATGATAAAGGTTGACAAGCATTTGCTGAAAAAGACCGATTATGATGTAAAGCTCACCAACGGCACGAAACTTGAGTTTAACAATGCAGGCAAATGGACATCAGTAGACTGTAAAACACGTGCCGTACCGGAAAACCTCATCCCCAAGGCAATACGCCGCCACGTTGGCAAAAACTACGCAGATGCCAAAATCGTATCCATTGAAAAGAAAGCCTACGGCTACAAGATAGAGCTGTCAGACGGAATCGAACTAAAATACGACCATATCGGCACATTCAAAGGCGCTGATATTGATTAAAGTTAGAAGTTGAGAAGTTCAGAAGTTGAGAAGTTCAGAATATCAAGAAGTCCAAGAATTGATATTGTTGATATCTCTGATTCCTCTGCTATTCTCTCCTCTTATCTCTTCTCCCGCTCTTACACCTTGCGTCCTACTTTCTCCCGAAATCGGCAGGTATCTCGCCCCACCGGTCAGTATCCCATCTCAGGATGGGATTTTCTATCGTATGCGTCTGGATCCAGGTGTCGGCACGCCTGATCAAATCGAAAATGGGTGCATTGCGCGATGTATGCTCCAGCTTTGATCGCTGCCCCTTGTTGCGTATCCATGAGCGGGCTGTACGCGAATCTGAATATATAGGGGTGACGCGGTCACCCTTCTGATACAGATATGCCAGAGCATGGACAAGCGCGAGATATTCCGCCACATTATTAGTACCATCCTGAAAAGGCCCGACATGAAACAGGCATTCGCCCGTGGCAATCTTTACCCCACGGTATTCCATCAGACCGGGGTTTCCGGCACAGGCACCATCCACCGCGATTGCGTCCTTGTTTATCTCCGGAATATCAACAAGTGACACAGAACGCTCACGGGCTACATCCGCATTATGGCGGGCTATCTCCTCTATGATCGCAGCCGCATCCTGCGGGTCTCCACGAAAAGCTATCGTGGCTGCTGTCTGGTCAGAAAAAGCCTTGTATTTAGCACCCGGGAAACCATCTACCTGGGCAAGACAGTCATCCCAGTCCTCATAGATGCCAGGTTCACGGCCTGCCCATACCACATAGAATTTTCTTTTTGCCATTGCAGGTTTGTCAGCTTAAGGATAATAATATACGTATGTCTGTATGCCGCACTCCCGCCAGACGGGCCACATCTTCGTTGACTGCTTTACCCATAAAAGTAAGTGTGGCTTCCTGAAGGCCGGGGGTAAGTGGCAACATGGCTCCGGTTTCCTCGCAGTCGGAAATATGATTGAGAAGCGTGATGAACGTATCGCTCAAAGCCATGGCGGTAGTGCGTGGAACGGCACTACCTGAATTGACCAGGCATGCACGCCGGCGATACGACCCGGTACAGTCGGCGGGATCTTCACGACACGCATCGTTGAACAACGCAAACGAAGTCCTTTTTCCTGCCTCATCCTCACCAAATTCGCCAAGGTCAACAAGCCTCATGCCCTGAAACGCCGAACCAGGATTGCATGACAGGTCAAAAACCAGCACTTTCCGTTTCAGTATGCAATCCATGTTTCCCTCCAGGGGGAGCGCCCCGCCTTTACCAGTGATTATAATCACATCTGCACTGCGCAACGCATTTTCAAGAGCATGGGGATGCACGGAAGAACCGATAACTCCACCTCCCAGCTGCCGTAAAGCCGTGCGCAGACGGTACACATCGTCATCAAACATACGCACCACCGCTCCCAGGCCGAGTGCCGAACGGGCTGCGGCACAGGCCGCCAGACACGAACCTATGATAGTCACCTCACACGGGATAACTCCGGCTATACCTCCAAGCAATATCCCCTTGCCGTTTACCGGATCGGCAAGCATGGCAGCTGCAAGCGTCATGGCACTACGTCCGTCAAGTTCCGATATTATATCGCCGAACGGCTTGTTTCCTGCGTTGTCACGGATTAGGTCTATGGCTATATTTATGACCCTGCGGTGCAACAGTTCCGTGATTACTTCCCGCGCATTGCCACGCGAAAGATTCGCCAGACTGAGCAGAAGCGCACCCCGCCGCAACTGTTTTATGTCTGTCACCGGCAATGGCGCAAGGTGTATCACTATATCTGCCTGGAGCGTCTCATGTCGCGAGGCGCGATGTCCCCCTGCTTTTATATAGGCATTGTCAGTATAGTGTATCGATACTGCGGCGCCCTCCTCTATGAGAACCCTGAAACCATTGCGGGTAAGCGCGGCAACAGCCTCCGGGGTAAGGGGGAAACGTTTCTCAGCCCTGTTCACACACTTTGGCAATCCTATGGTGGCACGCCGGCGCTGCACGGCAGTCTCTACCGGCGCTTCCATTGGCGTTTTCCCGTAATCGGTCTCTATTGTCATCATATGTCAACGATTAAAGTTTTCAAACATGCCACTGCGGTTGATCATCCTGCAAAACTCCTCCACCGTATCTGCAATTTCACCGGGAGATTCAAGTCTGTCTGAATCAAGACGCATTTGTGCCATACCGTACCATCGCTTACGTTCTCGCAACTTCGCAGAAATAAAAGCAGCCAGCTCATCGGGGGTAAATCCTGCAAGAAGCGGACGCTGTTCCTGTCCCTCAAGCAGACGACGCAGCAGCACACTCTCAGAAGCATCAAGAAACACAGTCACCCCATGGGCATTCATCCAGTCCATATTGCCGCTATGGCAGGGAGTGCCCCCTCCGCACCCTATGATTATATCATCCGAAACTCCCAGTTCGCGGATAATCTCAGCCTCCAGGCGGCGGAATTCGCGTTCTCCCCTTTCCTGAAAAAACTGCCGCACGCTCATCCCCACCCTTTGCTCTATGCAATCATCAAGGTCAATATACCGGCAACCAATAGGAAGAAAAGACGAGACATCCCCGGCGACGCGGCCAAGCGCTTCACCGAGGGTGGTCTTTCCCGAGCCCATAAAGCCGATAAGGAATATCGGTTTCAAGGCCTGACTATTGTTTTTTTTCCTGGTTTTCTTTCAGAAGGTCACGGATCTCGGTAAGAAGTTGCTCCTCCTTGGTTGGTTCGGCCGGAGCAGCCGCGGCCACCTCCTCAGCCTGTTGCTTTTCCATATGCTTGCGCACATTGTTTATGAATTTGATCATCACGAATATGCAGAACGCCACAATAAGGAAATCAACTACAGTCTGCACCCATGCGCCCCAGTTCATGGTAACTTCCGGTTTGATCACCTCCTGACCGTCCATCACGGCTTTTTGAATTACCCATTTGTAATCGGTAAAATTCATTCCGCCTGTGACTACACCTATCAACGGCATTATAATGTCGTTTACAAGTGAAGTCACTATTTTTCCGAAAGCCGCACCGATAATAATACCGACCGCCATATCGACCACATTGCCTTTCATGGCAAATTCCTTGAATTCACTGACGAATTTTTTCATATCTCACAACATCTAGTCTATTACGTAATTCATATAAACTCTATCAACTCATCGGCATGGAACGTCGCACCCACAAAAAACAGCACGGCCAGAATTATAAATATCCCGACAAGTGATATTATAAGACCGGCAATCGCCAGCCCGCGTGGCTGACGGTTCAACCCGATGATGGAAAATATCAGGCCCAGCAGCCAGATTGGACCGCTCAAATAAGGCACAGTACACCCGAAAAACGCTACAAGCGACAGTACGAAGCCTGCCACCCCCATCCCATTTGTTTGCTGAGGGGGGGCCATGTATGGTTCCTGCCATTGTCTTCCCTGTCGCATGTCCACATGGCCAGGCCTAAAAGGCTGTCCCTGATACTGGGGTTGCCGGAAATTAGGATCATGGCAACCAGATCCGTAGGGATGTCCTGGACCATACTGATTCTGAGATCCTTGTATCGGAGGCGGTGGAGGATACGGAGGTTTGGGATTGTTGTAGTTTTTCGGTTCCATAATCTATCTGTTTCAAACGCGTCGTTTTTTGACACGCACTCCTTGCAAAGATACAAATAAACCTCCTAAAATGTTGTTTCAAGACTGAAAAAACGATTTTTTTGCCCGGAATCGGGTAAATTTCAAATTATTGTTATTATATTTGGCGGAAAATTTCAGAATGGCCTCCGGCAGGGTGGTTTAAAATCGCTCTGCCGGGGCATGTGCCCCTAATTCCCTAACCATTCAATTATCTTTATGGAAACGCGTGAAACGGCTGCCGCACCTGAAAAACTGTCGGAAAGCCAAGACCTTAACACTGTTACCGCTACAGAGGAAACTGCAGGCACCTCAGAAGCGATGAAAGACAATGCAGCCGCAGCAGACGAGGCGGCATCGGAAAGCGATGCTCCAGAAACTGCCGCTACTGTACGTGTGCCTGAAGCCACCTCAAAGGAGGAAGTGCTGGAGATACTCACACGTCTTGCAGCTGAAGAGACTGCAGAAATAACCCGTGAGGAGATAGTACGCCTCAAACAGCAATTTTACGCGTTCAGAAAAGCAGAACTCGAAGCGGAACTGGCAGACTTCATTTCACAAGGAAATGACGAATCGGCCTTCATGCCCGCTACAGACGAAACGGAAGAGCGCTTCAAAGAACTGATGAATGCCGTCAAAGACCGCAAGGCTGCCATTGCAGCAGCTCTTGAAGAGGAGCGCCGCCATAACTATGAACTCAAACAAGCCCTCATTGACGAGCTCCTGTCACTCGCTACAGACACCGACAATGTGAACCGCACATATCCCCGTGTCAAAGAGATCCAGGCCGAATTCAAACTCATCGGTGAAGTGCCGGCCACAGAGGCCACAGACCAGTGGAAATCATACCAGGGTGCAGTGGAACAATTCTACGACCAGCTCAAGGTAAACAAAGACCTGAGGGATTACGACTTCCGCAAGAATCTAGAAATCAAGACACTCCTTTGCGAAGAAGCCGAGAAACTTGATGCGGAGGAAGATATAATACTCGCGTTCAAACGCCTGCAGAACCTGCACGACGAATGGCGCCAGGCAGGTCCGGTGGCAAAAGAGGTCCGCGAGAGCATCTGGATCCGCTTCAAGGACGCATCTGCCGTAATAAACAAGAAATACCAGACATTCTTTGAAGAACGTAAAGCACGCGAGGCAGCAAACGAAACAGCAAAAACTGCCCTTTGCGAAAAAGTGGAGGCCCTTGACTTCTCTACCCTGAAAAATTTCAACGCATGGGAAGAGATGACCAAAACCATCCTAGCCGCACAGGAAGAATGGAAAACAATCGGTTTCGCGTCTCGTAAACAGAACAACGCCCTGTTCGCCCGTTTCCGCGCAGTATGCGATAAGTTCTTTACCGAAAAAGCGGAATATTACCGCACGGTAAAAGACGAGCTCGCTGCCAATCTCGCCAAAAAGATTGCCCTTTGCGAAAAAGCGGAAGCACTCAAAGACTCAACCGACTGGCGAAAGACAGCAGATACGCTTGTAGCGCTCCAAAAAGAATGGAAAACCGTTGGGACTGTTGCCAAAAAGCACTCCGACGCCGTATGGAAACGCTTCCAGACCGCTTGCGACAGCTTCTTTGAACGCCGCAAGAAAAACCTCAACGAAAACCGCTCGGAAGAACAAGCCAACCTACAGGCAAAGCGCGACATAATAGCAGAGCTGAAAGCGATCCCCGCCGACACCCCCCGTGCCGAAGCCATGCCAAAAGTAAAAGAGCTTCAGGCAAAATGGCAGGAGATAGGCCACGTGCCATTCCGCGAAAAAGACAAGCTGTATGACGAATACCGCGCAGTATGCGATGTGTTCTATTCCCGCGGACGTGAAGGACGCGGATCCATGAGCCGCTTCGAGGACGTAATCAAAGAGATGGGTTCCGACGAAAACAAGCTCTATCGTGAACGCGAGCGCGTGTTACGTTCATACGAGATCAAGCGCAACGAGTTGAAGACCTACGAAAACAACCTCGGCTTCCTCACCTCCAAGAGCAAATCGGGTGATTCAATGGTGCGCGAGATGGAACGCCGCATCCAGCACATAAAGGATGACCTGGCAGCCATTGAGGAAAAGATCAAACTCATTGACGCCAAACTCAAGTAAGCCACACAATCCAGCTACCCCATAACCGATTGCGGCGTGTCAAAATTCATAAATTTTGACACGCCGACTTGTTTCTGTCCGGATAGAGAGGGTGCTGTCATATTAAAATCTTCCGGAAAGCGCCGTCATACCGTTGTACTGATCAGCCACGCCCCCAACCCGATTATCGCCATGCAAAAAGCGACGCTTACATATGCCCCTTGCTTGTCGTTCTCCCTGAAACCGGCTATGGCGGCTCTCAGGTTCTTATAAATCATGATGCAGCATACCAACGAAATGAACAGGATATTGAGCACCCTCAATACACCGGCGATATTCGAACTGTCATAATCCGAAGTAAGCGCCCACACTACCACCCCGATACATGCCGCATAGACAAGCCATCTGCCTAGGCTTCGACCCCTCGAATTGTATTTCTTTTGAGCCACACCGTCCTCCTTTCGCGACATGGCATCACGCAACAATGCATATATCACCCCGACAATGCCTAAAGACACCACAGCAAGGACAAACAAATCACATATTGGCATACTCATATCATATACAAACCTACAATTATAACCACCACAAAGCTACAATAACAAATCAAACCCACCAAATATATAAGAAAAACAAAAATCAACTTTTTGACCAAGAGATAAGTCATATATTTTTCTTAATAGCGTATTTTTTTGACTTCTTCCCGTTCAGACAGGATCTTTCAAGCAAAGCCCGCCTAAGGAGTATCCGCTCCATTTCAGGTGTCATCGGCTTTTCCTCATCGCCTGGCGCATAGCCGATAAAAGCGTCCAGACGTTCCTCTAATTCATCTTCCGGAATCCGGGCGTAATCCTCACCGTTATCGGGAACAGAGACGTCATATACCCTGGTTTCTTCGGGCTGTTCATCATCCTTTTTCATAATGTTTACTTATACGAATTACCTCCTGCAAATATACATTTTTTGGGGAAACTTTTGACAGCCTCCGGATGTTATCATATAACTATAGTTACCTAATATCTAAAATCAACGATATGAACTATCTGACAACTGACAAACTTGTAATCGTGGGAGCCGCAGGCATGATCGGCTCAAACATGGCACAGACAGCAATAATGATGGGGCTGACCCCAAATATCTGCCTGTATGATCCCTACGGCCCCGCATTGGAGGGAGTCGCCGAAGAACTGCGCCATTGTGGTTTCGAGGGGTTGAACCTCACATACACAACCGACGTAAAAGAAGCGCTCACAGACGCCAAATATATAGTGAACTCAGGGGGTGCCGCCCGTAAGGCCGGCATGACCCGCGAGGATCTTCTCAAAGGGAACGCCGCTATCGCAGAGCAATTCGGCAAAGATGTGCGCGCATACTGTCCCGACGTGCGCCATATCGTAGTGGTGTTCAATCCGGCAGATATCACCGGCCTTGTGACCCTGCTGTATTCCGGATTGAAGCCGTCGCAAGTGACAACACTCGCGGCACTTGACAGCACCCGCCTTCGCAGCGAACTGTCAAAATATTTCGGCATCCCTGCCGATGAGATCGTGAACAGCCGCACATACGGTGGCCACGGCGAGCAGATGGCAGTATTCGCATCCACCACCATGATGAACGGCAAACCGCTTACCGAGATCATCGGCACCGAGAAACTCCCCGACAAAGACTGGGAGGAAATAAAACTCAAAGTGGTACAAGGAGGCAAGAATATCATTGACCTGCGCGGCCGCTCCTCATTCCAAAGCCCGGCATATCTAAGCATCGAAATGATCGGGGCTGCCATGGGAGGCACACCGTTCCGCTGGCCTGCCGGCGTATATGTAAACAACGACCGCTACCAGCACATAATGATGGCGATGGAAACCACCATCACCAAAGACGGCGTGAAAGTAATGCCGGTAAAAGGCACGCCTGCCGAAGAGGAAGCCCTTGACAAGAGCTACCGCCACCTCTGCGCTCTACGCGACGAAGTGATCTCCCTCGGCATCATGCCCCCCATTGACCAATGGGGCAAACTTAACAGCAATCTTGGATAAGAAAGAAGTAAAAAATAAGAAATAAGAAGTAAGAGCATCAGAAGCCTAGCAAGAATAGTTTTGCTTATGGCTCTGATTGCTGAAATAAAACTATCCTTGCTAGACTTCTGATGGTCTTGCTTCTTCCGCTCTTTAAATTCACCATTACCCTGCCAACGGCAGTGTAATGGTGAATTTCGTACCCTCTCCCGGCTCGCTCCAGCTTACGAAGATCTTACCAAGATGATATTGTTCTATGATGCGCTTGGCCAATGTAAGCCCCAAGCCCCAACCGCGCTTCTTGGTCGTATATCCGGGATTGAACACTGTTTTATGGTTTTTGCGTGGAATCCCTTTTCCCGTATCGGTCACATTTATTACCGCCCTTTTCCCCTCACAGGATGTTTCGATAGTAATTTTACCGGAACCTTCCATAGCGTCCACCGCATTTTTAATAAGGTTCTCCATAACCCACTCAAACAGCGGGGCGCTCAGACGCACTGGCAGCTCTTCTTCACAGAGGCGCACAGTAAGCTCTATGCGGGAGGATATGCGGGTTGCCATATAAGATGCGGCGTGCCCCACCACCGTATTCACATTCTCCACGTCCATCTTAGGGCGTGAACCTATTTTTGAAAAACGGCTTGCTATGGTGCTAAGACGATTCACATCCTTGTTCATCTCACGCACAGTCTCTTCATCCACACCCATCGCCTGCAATAATTCCATCCACGCCATGAGGGAACTTATCGGGGTGCCAAGCTGATGGGCCGTCTCTTTGGAAAGGCCGACCCAGACCTTGTTCTGCTCGGCACGCCGCGTGGAGTTGACGGCATAATACACCACCAAAATAAACGCCAGCATTATCCCCAACTGTATATAAGGGTAATAACTCAACCGTTTAAGCAACTTTGAGTCATCATAGTAAAGATGTTGAAGGTTATCAGGCGATATTATGATATGGATCACATTTGCACTTTCCCGGAGCCTTTCAAGCCTCTGATGCAGAAAAGCCTCATTCACCTCCGACAGAAAATAGGGAGCAAGTGAATCTATCTCTTCAGGCAGATCGAAATTTCGATGCAGAAGTATATGCCCTTCATCATCGGTAAGAAGTACAGGGATCGTATGATTCCGTTCTATGATGCTGAAAAGGAAGTCTATGTTTTCAGCGGAAGTGGCGTCATCCGTCTGTCCGATGTCAGCGATCTGTTTGGTGGCATCAGCCCAGATCTGCATGCGTTCACGTTCCTGCACAGCCAGATCATTGACAAGGCTGTTTGAGACATATATGAAAAATGCCACAAGAGCCACCGACACGATAAGGAAAGCTACAAGACCGAAACGCCTTATTTCATAAATATTCATAATCCCGATTTCTGATTTTCAATCTCTTTCGCGATCCTCTATCCATCGGGCCACGGCATCGTCTGTGTTCGGCCCTATGACCACATCCGCCTTGGCTTTCACCTCCGGAAGCGCATTCTCCACCGCCACGGCAACATCGGCTACTGCCATCATCGGCAAATCATTAAGGTTGTCGCCGAACACCACAATCTCGTCTGCTCCTACTTTTTGCGCCAACGACCTCACTGCCGAAGCCTTTGATACACCGGGGGCATAAATATCTATCAGACCGGTTTCAGGAATAAAAACATCAGGATACCATGCCGCAGCGCAGGAAGTTGCGCTATCCAGTTCCTCAACCATGCCCTCTACCATCTTAACCGGCCCTATGGCAAAAAACAATGCCACTTTATCCCAACGCGCCGGTCGCTGGTCAAGATGGAAACGCTTAAGCGCCAGATGTCTCCTATCCTGGTAAAAACCGTTTTCACGGGAAGTCATAGCCGCCGGATGATAAACGTTCAGAAAACTGTTTCCACTGAGGCAATACACAAAAGGATGCAAAGCATGGGATGCAAACACATCACGGATTTTCAATGCATCCGCCTCAGGAATGGTTATACAGCTTTCAAAAGAGCATGTCTGCCGGTTCCACTCACCGGCGCCGGTCATGACTATAGCCGGAATCGGATGCATCACTCCCGACTCATCCATATATACCGACTGATTCACATTCCCAAACAACGGCTGTACAGTGGCGGGGGTGCGTGCCGTAGCAGAAGTAAACATCACCCCACGGTCTACCAGACCATTCAGTATCTTTACAGACCGTTCACTTATACGGCTGTTGTTATCAAGCAAAGTACCGTCAAGATCAGTCACATAAAGTGTCCGCTTCTCTCTACATATGTTCATATCCTTATGTTTTTCTCCATTTTAAACTCTATTTTTGACGGCAATGCAAGCAGGCAAGATGGTTAAGACCGGAATATCAAATTTCCAATCGCCACACATCATAATCGTTTTCAATACTTACTTATATGCTTACAAATTTACTCAAATTTATTCAAACATCAAAACAAGCCTCTTATTACTGAAAAATGATCGTAAAGATGGCAATCCTATCCCAAACGGGCTCCGGATACCTTAAATTAACTAAATATTTAAAAATAGGATGAACTAAAGAGGGACAGATAGGATTTTTATTAGTAGCTTTGTCGGCTAAAGCCGGATCGTCCGGCACAAAATACTTTATATTATTTTATGACATTTGAAGAATTAGGGGTCAACGAACCTCTCAGGCGGGCAATCGCCGAACTAGGATTTGAAAACCCCATGCCGGTACAGGAAAAGGTTATACCTCACCTGCTTAACCAGGAAGGAGATGTGGTGGCACTGGCACAGACAGGCACCGGAAAAACCGCAGCTTTCGGTCTTCCGGTAATTCAGCGTATTAATGCAAATATGGCTGAACCACAGGCTCTCATCCTATCACCGACACGCGAACTTTGTCTACAGATCGCATCAGATCTGGCAGACTTTTCGAAATATATCCAAGGTCTGGCCGTACTTCCAGTATATGGCGGCTCCAGCATAGAAAGCCAGATACGTTCCCTGAAAAAGGGGGTACAAATCATTGTGGCGACACCCGGTCGTCTTCTGGATCTTATCAACAGAGGGGTGGTAAAACTCGGACGGGTGCATACCGTGATCCTTGACGAAGCCGACGAAATGCTGAACATGGGTTTCCTTGACTCCATAAACGACATTCTCAGCAATGTGCCGGACGATCGCAAGATGCTCCTTTTCTCGGCAACAATGCCACCTGAGATTGCGAAAATCGCCAAAAACTACATGCATGACCCTGTGGAGTTCGTGATCGGCACACGCAACGAGGGCGCCGCAAACGTGCGGCACATATACTACATGGTCAATGCCCGCGACAAATACCTGACGCTCAAACGCATAGCCGACAACAGCCCGAACATCTACGCTATCATCTTCTGCCGCACACGACGCGACACCCAGGAGGTGGCAGACAACCTGATCCACGACGGCTACAACGCCGACGCGCTCCACGGCGACCTCTCCCAGCAGCAACGCGACATTGTCATGAAAAAGTTCCGCGACCGCGTGATCACACTTCTTGTGGCTACAGATGTGGCTGCCCGAGGACTTGACGTGAATGACCTTACCCATGTCATAAACTATGGGATGCCCGATGATACCGCCGTATACACCCACCGCTCAGGGCGCACCGGACGTGCCGGAAAAACCGGAGTGTCAATAGCTATAATACATTCGCGCGAAAAAGGCAAACTCCGCGAAATAGAACGTATAATCGGAAAGACTTTCGAGCGTAAAGAGGTGCCGACACCTGAACACATAATCGAAAAACAGCTTTTCTCGCTTGCAGACCGCATAGAGCGTGTTGAGGTCAACGATACGGAGATGGCCAAATATCTCCCTGCCGTAATGAAGAAACTTGGCTGGCTCACAGAGGAGGATCTGATAAAACGGGTGCTGTCTCTTGAATTCAACCGCCTGCTTGATTATTACAAAGACGCCCCGAAAATTGACCTGATTGAAGAAAAGCCGAAAAAAGACAAGGAAAAGAAATCCAGACGCGGTGCCGAGGATGACAACCACGACAAAGACAGACGCACCGCGGCAAGGGGTATGGAACGCGTATATATCAGCGCCGGAAAGCGCGACGGATTTTTTGCCGGCAACCTTATTGAGATGCTGAACACATTTGTCGGAGGGCACCGAGTGGATGTAGGCCGCATTGACCTCATGCCGTCATACTCGCTGTTTGATGTCAAGAAGTCTGACGCAAAACGCGTGGTAGCTTCCCTGAAAGGCGCGGAATTCATGGGGAAACGCATCTATTCCGAAATCGCAAAAGCCGACAAGGACTACGCAAAGGCATCGAACCGCCGCAGCAAACAGGCACAACACGCCGACGAGCCAGTAGACGCATACGATGCATTTGAAAAATTCAAGCGGAACAGCCGTAAGAAAGGGCGCCGCTGATAATTGCCATAAACTAAGAGATTGAACGTGTTTAGAAAACTATTTTTAGCCATAGGTTTAGCTTCGGCAATCAACGCTTCGGCACAGGCACAGCTGGAAGTCCCGGATTTCACAGCTGGAAGCCTGGCCGCGGACACTGCCGAAGCTGAAAATGCCGACACATACACCCGGTATACCGGAAACCCTGCCATAGATGCGTTTATAAACGCGCCACAGGTGGTGTTTCCGACAATTGACCATATGACACGGATGGATATGGCAGACTATTTCAACTCAGGATCGCCAAAGCCCTCGAAAAACAGCCTGAACGGAGAATGCCGTATCAATTCCGCCTCAGACAGCCAGGTGACATTGTCCACATCTGACGTTTCTTCGGTAGAGCTGTCGCTCCTGCCGATGAAATCAGACACGATAATCATGGTGATAACCACGCTCAATACCCCTGTGCCGGACAGCAGCGTCAAATTCTATACATACCCGCAATGGAAACCTGTATCCAAAGGGCTGTTTATGGTTCCCGGCCTTGATGAATGGACTGACAAAGATGCAAAAATCAAACGGGAGGATCTCGAAAACGCCGTTCCTTTCATACTTGCCAAGCTAAGTTATACTCCTGAAAGCAGGCAGCTGGTACTTGAGAATAACCTCGGTGACTATCTCCCCCAGGAAGCGAACAAACTCATTGACGGCGCACTCAAACAACGCCTTGTCTACCACTGGAACGGCTCACGCATGGTGAAAAATTAGAATTTCAGAAACTAGGAATTAAAAAATCAGAACTTCCCCGATCCCTCCGATATCTCTGATCCCTCTGATTCATCTGATATCCCTCTCATCCCCTCCTCCCCGGGCCATCGCCGAACCCCAAACTCCCAAAAGACTTGTCAACCTTATCACTTCTGGAACTTACGCGCCTTGTGTCGTCGCTGGTACAGCAGCCACAGACACAAAATGTATGGGTCACCGCAGAACTGTCCGACGTGGCAGTACGCGGCGGCCATTGCTATATGGAGCTGCTGCAGAAGGATGACCGCGGACTGCAAGTGGCAAAAGCACGCGGAGTGATATGGGCAAACGCCTATCCACGCATTGACGCGCAATTTTTCTCGGCTACAGGCCAGCGCTTTGCAAGCGGACTTAAGGTAATGCTATGCGTATCGGTATCATTCCACCCTGTCTACGGATTTTCACTGGTGGTAAATGCCGTAAACCCGGAATATACCATGGGCGACCTCCTCAGGAGAAGGCGTGAGATACTTGAACGCCTCAGATCGGAAGGGATACTCAATCTCAACCGCGAGCTTACATGGCGATGTGCAGTGCCTCAACGCATTGCCATAATATCAGCCCCCGGTGCGGCAGGATACGGCGACTTCATGAACCAGATACACACCAATCCTTCGCATCTGCGGTTCGTAACACGGTTGTATCCGGCCATCATGCAGGGGACGTCGGCACCGCAGTCAATCATACGCGCCCTTGAACAGGTGGCAGCGGACTGCCATATGTGGGATTGTGTGGCTATCATACGAGGTGGAGGCGCCACATCTGACCTGCAGGCATTTGAAGACTATGCCCTGGCTGCAAATGTGGCGCAGTTCCCGTTGCCGGTGGTGATAGGCATAGGCCATGAACGCGACATCACTGTGCTTGATTACGTAGCGAACACCCGCCTGAAAACCCCCACGGCAGTAGCCGAGTGGCTCATAGCCCAGGGTGAAAATGCCTTGGCATGGCTGATGAACACCGGCAACCGCATACTGCAGATAGCGTCGCAACGCATTGCCGGCAACAAAGAGCAGCTTGCACATGCCGAGGGGCTCCTTCCTGTACTTGCAAAAGGTGCCGTGGAAAGGGGACTGGCAAAAATGCGCGATGCTGCCGCCACCCTGCAGACCATAGGAGCACGCAGGCTGCAACCACAGATCACACGCCTGCAAATGATGAACGAAAATATCTCCATGGCAGCTGCAAGCCGTATAGAGCGTGAACGCAAACGGATTGATGCCACCGCCACACTTCTGGCTGCGCTCTCCCCCGCCGCCACATTAGCCCGGGGATACTCGATAACCCGTTTCGGGGGAAAGGCAGTGACAGATCCTGCATCGCTCCCTCCTGACGCCATACTTACCACTATCCTCTCTAAAGGTACGGTGGAAAGCGTAGTGAAAGAGAAAAAGTAAACCGGCGCCTACATGGCATACCCCTTTTGAACTGAAAACCATTAAACAATACACAATGTCTGAAGTCAAAGATCTCACATACAACCAGGCTGTCGCCGAACTTGAACAGATACTGCGCCTCATGCAGAGCGACGAATGTGACATTGACCGCCTTGCGGCACTCACACGCCGTGCCACAGAACTGATAGCAGAATGCAGGAGCCGGCTTACAGCCACGGAAGAGGAACTGCGCGCCATTCTGGAGCAAAACTGACGGCTGCATGTCAAAACCGGGCACATCCGGCACATCCAAATTCAAGAAATTATCCAAAAAGGCGCCACAGGTTCTACAGTTACAAAAAAATTGCTAATTTTGTCGGAATCAAAATCGCGCAGACATGATTGACGAAACATTGAAAAAACGGCTTGAAGCCGACCAGGACGGCCTCGCTACATACGAATATATTGCCAACCATATAGAAACATGCACCGAAGATATGGATTTCCTTATCGACAACATGGCGCGTGTTGATCTTACAGGACAGTTTGTAATCTCTGCGGCACGTTACCTCTATGCCATAGATCCGGTGGCTTTCGCCGCACCTATAGAGCGTCTGGTGGCGCTCGGAATAGACAAAGACCGCGAACGGCGTTACCTTGGAGCGCTGATGGAGCAGTTCTACGGGGCGGATTTCGCCTCCAGGGCACACGAACTGTCTGCCATTGACAACAATTTCCGGCGCATATACAAGCGCCTCTATCCCCAAAGCGCAATCTGAGAAAATGAACAAAAAGAAAATCAT
The DNA here is from genome assembly GCA_947643665.1 of uncultured Porphyromonadaceae bacterium. GTDB lineage: Bacteria > Bacteroidota > Bacteroidia > Bacteroidales > Muribaculaceae > UBA7173. Next base: position 34,068 of record CANRWW010000025.1, read on the forward strand.
ACCATTGGCATTGTTTCTGGCAACAGCGATAATCGTCGCCGGCGCCATCACATTGTCCAACCGCAAAACAACAAAAAAAATGACCGGAAACACCACCAATACCGAAACCACTGCAAACAACTCAGACGCCACGGTAGAATTTACCACCACAGCCGGCAACTTCACCGTACGCCTTTTCGACGACACACCCAAACATCGCGACAACTTCCTGAAACTCGTGCGCGAGGGATATTATGACGGAGTACTGTTCCACCGCGTCATAAACGAATTCATGATACAGACCGGCGATCCAGAGTCCAAAGAAGCCCCCGCGGGCAAAATGCTCGGATCAGGAGGCCCCGGCTACGACATTGAAGCGGAGATCGTATATCCCGCCCATTTCCATAAACGCGGGGCGCTTGCCGCGGCACGCCAGGGCGACCAGGTAAATCCCGAGCGCCGTTCGTCCGGCTCGCAATTCTACATAGTGACAGGAAAGGCCTACAACGATTCCACCATCGGCATGCTGGAGCGCCAGATGCAGATGATGCAGCAAAAACAGATATTCAACGAACTGGCAAAACAGCATAAGGACACCATAATGGCATTGCGCCGCAACCGCGACAGTGCCGGCCTGAATGCGTTGCAGGAAGAACTGGTGGCACTGACCGAGAAAAAAGCCGCAGAAAATCCCGCCACACTCACCCCCGCGCAGCGTGAGGCATACACCACCGTTGGCGGTACACCGCATCTTGACAACCAGTACACCGTATTCGGTGAAGTGGTCAGCGGCATGGATGTGGTAGACAAAATTGAAAAAGCGGAAACCGACGGCCATGACCGCCCGGTAGCCGACATAAAGATACTCTCGGCAAAAATCTTGTAAAAATTGATAGTAAACCGCCACATATTGCCTAACGGCCTGCGCATGGTACATGTGCAGGATACCTCCACGACGATGGTGGCTGTAAACACACTTTACAACGTGGGGGCACGCGACGAACACCCCCACCTTACCGGCATGGCACATCTCTTCGAACACCTGATGTTCGGGGGATCTGCCAATATCGCCGACTTCGACGGACGCCTCTCTGCCGCCGGCGGCAACTCCAATGCCTGGACATCGTCTGATTTCACAAACTTCTACTGTGTGCTCCCGGCAGTGAACCTTTCAACCGCCCTCTGGCTTGAAAGCGACCGCATGCTCCGGCTCGCATTTTCCGACCGTGCGCTTGAAGTGCAGCGGAGTGTGGTGATAGAAGAGTTCAAACAGGTATGCCTGAACCGTCCTTACGGCGACATGGAGCATGCCTTCCGCTCCCTGGCATATACAGTGCACCCCTACCGCACCCCTGTAATCGGCAAAGACTTCTCACATATCGAAAAAGTCACCCAAGAGGACGTGCGCCAATGGTTCTATTCACATTATTCCCCCGGCAATGCCGTGCTCGCCATAAGCGGCAATGTGACCTTTGAAGAAGCTGTGGAACTGGTGGAGCACTATTATTCCTCAATCCCTTCACGCCATACAGCACCACGCGAATACGGGCAGGAGCCTCCACAGACTACTCCGCGCACACATATAATGAGCGGAGATGTGCCACAGACAGCCATCCGCATAGGCTTTCCAATGGAGCGGTATGGCACTCGCGGATACTTCGAGGCCGATACCATAAGCGACATACTCAGCAACGGACTGTCATCGCGCTTCTACCGCAAGCTCCTGCTCGGCACAGGGATGTTCACGGAACTTGACGCCAGCATAATGGGTTCAGAGGAGCCGGGACTGTTTCTAATATCCGCCAAACTAACCGGCCGTGGCGAGGAGGCCGAACAAAGAGCCATAGACGCCATTATGGAAGAACTGGCACTACTCGGCACAGAAGAACCTGCCCCGCGCGAACTGCGACGGTGTGTCAACCTCCTTGAAAGCAACCGCACTTTCTCCAACCTCAACTGCCTTGCCGTGGCAAACACCATAGCCATGGCTGAAATGCATGGCGAGCACCCCGATGATTTCATTCTCCCATACCGTGCACACACGCCGTCATCAATTTCCTCTGCTGCCGGAACCCTATTCAACCCCTCCCGCGCCAATACGCTGATCTACCGTCCCAGATAAACAGGCAGGCTGTCTGGAAAATGCCTTGACGGCCGGCTCCCGCAAGCCGTCAAGGCGGTGAATTGCCTGCTATGGCAGAGGTATGCTTAAAAACACATAAGCTCCGGAGACAATTTTTAATCTTTTTTATGTATATTTGATGTAGTCTTGAGCTAATATTTTGACTACAAAATTATTCTTGAGAATTCGCGTGAGGATGGGCAATG
>CANRWW010000026.1 GCA_947643665.1 uncultured Porphyromonadaceae bacterium
CCTCCGACCTTTGGGTTATGAGCCCAACGAGCTACCACTGCTCCATCCCGCGATATGTCGTTTTTACAGGTGCAAAGGTAGTAAGTTTTTATATTGCACGCAAATTTCAAATATTAAAAGATGTTAACCATCAAAATATGTGCTTTAAATGACATTAGTCTCATGCCATTTATGGATTTTGTGATGGCGATAGAGGTTTTAAACCGATTGTGGCGGCGAATTCCAGCATAAGTGCACGGGCAGGCTCATGCTCATTGGGGATTTCTCCGTCAAGAATAGCATTTTTGATACGTTCTTTTATAGATCCCACCTCCCGGCACTGCCCTATGCCGAATGTCTGCATGATTTCAATACCGTCAACCGGAGGCTGGAAATTGCGTATACGGTCACGCTCTTCAAGCTCCACCATCTTCTGCTTCACAAGAAGATAATTTGAACGGAAACGTTCCACTTTCATACGGTTCTTGGAGGTGATGTCGGCACTGCAAAGAAGCATAAGATCGTCTACATCGTCACCTGCATCAAACAATAGACGCCGCACTGCCGAATCTGTCACCTCATCCTCAACAAGCGCTATGGGACGCATATGCAAATCAACAAGTTTCTGCACATACTTCATTTTGTCGTTGAGGGGAAACTTCATATTACGGAATATACGCGGCACCATTTTCGCGCCTACCACATTATGGCCATAAAAAGTCCATCCGGCAGAAGGATCAAAACGTTTGGTGACAGGTTTTCCAATGTCATGAAGAAGAGCCGCCCAACGGAGCCATAAGTTATCCGACTGCTCTGCTACATTATCAAGCACGGCAAGCGTATGGTAAAAATTATCCTTATGAGCGACCCCATTTACGTTGTCCACTCCCCGCAAAGCATGCAACTCTGGAAAAATAAGCCTTAGCAAACCGGATTGCAGCAACAATTGCCATCCGATTGACGGACGGGGAGATTTCATGATCTTCATCAGCTCATCCATCACCCTTTCTTTAGAAATGATAGTGATGCGGGACGCATTACGGCGTATTGCCTCAAACGTTTCAGGAAGAATCGTGAAATCAAGCTGGGTGGCGAATCTTATGGCACGCATCATGCGCAGAGGATCATCCGAGAATGTTATGTCGGGGTCAAGCGGGGTGCGGATCACACGGTCATGCAGATCCTGTACCCCATTATAAAAATCAACCAGTTCACCGAAACATCCGCTATTTACGCACAACGCCATGGCATTGATCGTGAAATCACGACGCGATATGTCATCTTCAAGCGTTCCGTCTTCCACTACAGGTTTACGACTGTTGCGGTCATAGCTCTCCTTACGCGCCCCCACGAACTCCAGTTCATATTTGCGGCTTTTAACCTGTGCGGTCCCGAAATTGCGGTATACCGCCAGATTACTTCCTTTCAGAAGGTTTGCAACACCTTGTGCCACTTCAATACCAGATCCCACAGTCAGGAAGTCAATATCTTTGGAATGGCGGCCGAGCATGAGATCACGCACATAACCACCTACAACATAACAGTCACGGCCAAGAGCATCCGCAGCTTCACCTACAAGATGAAAAACCTGTTTATCTATCTTATCACGCAATTCTTCCTTTGTCATTACATCCGCTCACTTATACCAACGGGACTATCTCTTCAGGACATTCCGTCAGGCATTCCGCACCATTGTCGGTAATCAGATAAGTATTTTCCACACCCACGGCACCTACACCGGGAATAACAAATTTCGGTTCAAGAGCTATCGTATTCCCGTTCTGTAATATGCCGCGGCTGCGCGGAGCTATTACAGGCAGTTCATTGATTTCAATGCCTATCCCATGCCCTACGAATCCGGCATGCTGCCGGTGTCCCATGAAGTAACGCTCAAGCGCACGCCCCCGCACAATATCTTCTGCCATTGCATACAACAACCTGGCTTCCATACCCGGCCGTGCCTCCTCCATAAAAGCATGGCAAATATCAATCGAACATTGATGCGCGTCAACCGCAATCCGAGGGATCTCGCCAAGCGAGAACACACGCGTCATGTCGGTCATATATCCGGTAAAATTACCGTTAAGATCCACCATCACCGTTGTATGCTCAAGTATCTCCTCACCATTGGCACCTACAGGCAAAGAGGGGTCCAGCCCCGCACCCCCCATAGCAAAATCATAAGGGGTCGGATTGTCGGCATTTTTACCGGAAATAACGTTACCCATGAACAGCTCCATGGAAGGACCGCTGATGCGGAACACACCCAGGCACCCTTCAAGCCGGCTCAATCGCTCTATCTCCACCTGCAGTTCATGGTCTGTCATTCCCACACTGAATAGTCCGGGGATGCGTTTATAAACTTCAGCATGCTTCATCCCGGACCGACGCATAAGGTCAACCTGTGTTGGTGTCTTTACCGAACGCCATTCACGCAAAATGCCTGAAGCGTTAACGAACACGGCATCCGGAAACATTCCCATTACCCTGACTATTGAGGAATAAGCCGTCACATCATATTCAAGGCCTATCTTGCGCCCGACCGGAACGGCTGCATCAGAAAGATATGCCTGGATATTCTCTGGCTTATGTATATATACGACATTGTCACCATCCAGTTCCACGGGACGGCGCACAAACCAGACAGGATCACCGTCAGCCGGAACCCATGCATAACCGGCATATACTCTGCCGCACAATGCAAACAGATTGGCATTGTCGCTCACAAGCATGGAGTCCACGCCATCACGACGCATCAGCGCCTGAAGACGCACAACCCTCATATGTGCCTCCTCCCTGGAAAGTAAAATCAATTGCTCCATAAAAATAAACCGTATAAAGATTACCTACCTGTCAGGAACAAAAAAAAGACCCACCTTGTTTACACCAGGTAAAGTATCCGTTCGCATTATATGCCTGACTACGACCATATTTCCGGATGGATGCACTCCCACAGGCAAAGTGTCGGCAAGCTGGAACGAAGATCCGATCCCGCTACCTGTCCATGTACCAAAACGGTCCACCACCTGCATGCGTAACGTGTCACGCCGTAAAGATGAGCCCGAAAAATGTGTCACTTCCATACAAAGTTCAGTAAACCTGTAACTGTCATCGTGTGTGATCCCGACAACAAAACGCCCTTTGCACAACGAATCGGCATGCAAGGGTATGAATTTAACCGAATCGGCGTAGCGCCACCCTACGGATGGCACACGCCGGTATTCGCTATAGTCATTGCACTTATAATCGCTACAAGCTGAAGCTACCACCATAACCACAGCCGTAAGCCACAGCCAGATTAACGATGTGTGCGATCTCATTGTTCCGATTGCTTTGGAGAAGTTTTCTCTGAGGATTTGTCTGCTTTATTATCTGACGGTTTATGTACCTGCCGGTTGCGTGGAGGCCGCTGGCGTTGTTGCTGCCCCTGCTGCGGCTGTTGGTCTTGCACATTTCGATGCATGCCGTCAGATGCGCCTTTCTTATTACGCTCCTGACGCGGAGCACGATCTGCGCGGTTTCCACCACCGATAGCATTGTTTTTAGGTTGTCGCCGCTGCTGTTGCTGCTGGCCGTCAGCCTTTTCCCCATTGCCATTATTTCCTGCTGCATACGTACCCTTGGATTTATTTTCCTTATCAGGTGACGGACGTCTTTTTTTCTTCTTTTTATCAAAACGGGTGAGAGAATCCTGCCCCAATATGTCTGCATATTCCGACTTCGGTTTCTCCTCGCCTGTCTCCTCTTTCAATGTGAGAGGTTTCTCTCCGGCTTTGTTCATTGACGCCACTTCCCATGCACGTGATGCCGGGATCGTCACCAGATTCGCCGGAATATTCTTATCCGTAGAGTATGTTATCTCACCTTTAAAAATATCAGCTTTGAAATAGAAGTATGTATTATCAGCAGTTTCAAGACGTATGTCCTTACCAGGAAGTTTACGTGAAGCCTCAACATAGGCATCTACCTCAAAATTGAGGCAACATTTCAATTTTGCGCATTGCCCCGCCAGTTTCTGCGGATTGAGCGATATATCCTGATAGCGGGCAGCACCGGTTGAAACACTTACGAAATTAGTCATCCATGTAGTGCAACACAACGGGCGGCCGCACGGACCGATGCCTCCGATACGTCCGGCTTCCTGCCGCGCACCGATCTGTTTCATCTCAATGCGCACCTTGAAAGTTTCGGCAAGCACCTTTATAAGCTGCCGGAAATCCACGCGTTCATCAGCGATATAATAGAATATAGCCTTGTTGCCATCACCCTGATACTCCACATCGCCAATTTTCATGTTGAGCTGGAGCGACGAGGCTATCTTGCGGGCACGTATCATTGTGTCGTTCTCACGTGCCTTGGCCTGTTCATATCTTTCAAGATCTGAGGCTTTTGCTTTCCTGAACACACGGAGTTTCTCGGCATCAGGCTTCATATTGGCCTTACGCATCTGCAGTCTCACCAAAGCTCCGGTAAGCGACACCTTGCCTATATCATGACCCGGTGATGCCTCAACGGCCACCATATCCCCTACTTCAATGGGAATTTTGGCAGAATTCAAATAATATCCTTTACGGGTATTTTTGAACATGACCTCCACCATGTCATCGTCGGCATAGCCGCCAGGTATATCTTCAAGATAATTGTAACTATGAAGTTTTCCCCGCTCGCCACAGCTGCAGCATCCCGAATGGCACATACCTTTTGACGGACATTTTTCACCGGCACAATTCCCGCAAGCATCATCACAAAGATCCCCGGCGCCCTTGTTCGGGCACGAGGCGCATCCGTTGCCGCAACATTCAATCTTGTTCAGTTCCTCTTTTCGTTCTGACATAAGAGTGTTGTTGAAAAGAGGTTATTTCGCGAAGCTGACAGCTCTGGTCTCGCGTATTACAGTAATTTTCACCTGTCCCGGATATGTCATCTCATCCTGGATGCGCTTTGCGATTTCGTTTGACAGACTTTCTGTTTCGGCATCATCAATCTTGTCTGCACCCACGATCACACGCAATTCGCGTCCTGCCTGAATTGCATAAGTCTTTATTACGCCAGGATAAGACAGGGCAAGCTGCTCAAGGTCGTTAAGTCGTTTGATATACGCTTCCACGATCTCACGGCGTGCACCCGGACGCGCACCTGAAATGGCATCGCATACCTGCACGATAGGAGCCAGTAGAGTGGTCTGTTCTATTTCATCGTGGTGCGCGCCTATCGCATTGCATATCTCAGGTTTTTCCTTGCAGCGCTCGGCTATCTTCATGCCAAGAAGTGCATGCGGCAGTTCCGGTTCCTCGTCAGGCACCTTGCCTATGTCATGGAGCAATCCAGCGCGTCTGGCCTTTTTGGGATTCAAGCCAAGTTCAGAAGCCATAATGGCACAAAGATTGGCTGTCTCGCGTGCATGTTGCAGAAGGTTCTGGCCATAGCTTGAACGGTATTTCATCTTGCCGATCATACGGATAAGGTCTGGATGCAACCCGTGGATTCCGAGATCTATAGCCGTGCGTTTGCCGGTCTCCACAATTTCTTCCTCAATCTGCTTGCGCACCTTGTTTACTACCTCCTCTATGCGTGCCGGATGGATACGGCCGTCAGCCACAAGCTGATGCAGGGCAAGACGCGCTATCTCTCGACGCACGGGGTCGAAGCCTGAGAGCACAATAGCTTCGGGAGTATCGTCCACTATGATCTCAATGCCGGTGGCGGCTTCAAGCGCACGTATGTTACGACCTTCACGACCTATTATACGACCCTTTATCTCATCTGAATCAATATGGAAAACCGTGACACTGTTTTCTATTGCAGCCTCGGTTGCCACACGCTGTATCGACTGTACCACAATGCGCTTTGCCTCTTTATTGGCAGTCATCTTGGCTTCGTCCATGATCTCATTGACATACTGCGCGGCAGCTGTCTTTGCTTCATCTTTAAGAGATTCTATCAGCTTCTCCTTTGCCTCTTCAGATGACAGGCCGGATATATGCTCCAGGGCGTCTTGTGCCGAACGCTTCAGCTTGTCAAGCTCTTCCTTGCGTGACTCAATTACCGATTCCTCTGCATTAAGGCGCTGGCGTAAAGTATCAAGATCGTTACGCTGACGTTGGTTCTCGCTCTGTTGCTGATTAAGCTGCATCTCACGCTGCTTCATCTTCGACTCGGCAGACTGCACTTTCGACATGCGCTGATTTGCCAATTTTTCAGCTTCATCCTTTATTTTGAGACCCTCTTCGCGCCCTTTGAGTTTTGCTTTCTGAAGTATCACGTCACTCTCGCGCGTAGCTTCGTCAATGATAGTTTTTGCACGGCTGCGAGCCATGGACTTCTGAACCGCTATTGTTCCAAGCGAACCTATAGCAAGCCCCAGCACGGCAATCGCAATATAGATTAATATAGTCATAGATAAAAAAGATTATTTTTAGTTATATATCAAGTTATCAGTTGTATTACAAAATCCGGGCGAAACATCCACCCGCTTTTCCGCGTCCTGTGAAACGGTTATAAAAAAGCGTCTGCACACAGCATGGCCTCAATATTGGAGCTTGGCTTCAAAAAGGTTCTTCTCAACTTTGGTGTGGAGAGACCCTGCAGGCAAGCCCCGCGAAACCTGCTTGCGCAGAACGGGAAATCGTATCAACAAATATATATTCCAATCATAACATACCGCCGATCAGGATGCTGTCAGCTCTCCATTTCAAGCAATATATCATCAAGTCCTCTTTCAAACTCCTCTAGGACGCCATTAGTAGCATTGGCGGTGGAGTTGAGCTTATAAAAAAGCTCTGCGAACCTGAAAGCAACCATGGCAAGCACCTCATGCGAAGTTTTAGTCTTGTATTTAGTGCTCCATGCATTCCAAAGACGGTTTACATTGTATTCCGCCGTACGGATGTTCTCTTCATCGCTCCGGTTTATATAAAGCGGCATCGGAGCCTGGTCGGCAATGCGTATAGTTATGTTCAGTTTATCATTCATCGTGCAACATAATCATGTCCCGAATCCTAGATATGAAAACAGAAAAAATCTGTATGTTTATATCCGGAAAAAGGATAAAATCTGTTGTCAGTGCGTGGAGAGAGGCTTGCAACCGGATCCTGCTCCTAAGCCACTCCCGGCCAGGCAATCAATCGTTCAGATCGGCTATGCACTTGTCGATTTCCCGCACTAAATTGGACAGCAGCGCCCGTGTACGCTCAACATCTTCTCGCTCTGGCGCCACTATGGCAGCCATCTTAAGATAATCCACCTGACTGCGAAGCCTTTCGTTTTCCGCGCGCATGCGATTTATATCTTGCTCCAGCTGTCCTATCTTCTCCGCATCGGCTTTAAGTTGCCGTTTCATAAGCTCATAACGCTCAAGAATAATGCGGCTTTTCGCAGCAATGCGGGAAACTGTCTGTTGAAGCTCAACGGCCATATTATCCAATTTTTCACAAAAGTAACCATTTTTCCCGATTCTACCTAAAATATTCTCATAAACTTTCGTTGTCACACAATTTTAATTTTCATTATCATAGGAACGAAAACCGATGCCGATGACAAAAATTTGACTATTTGGAATATTTTTGGTAATTTTGGCCGATTTTAATTCAAAATACAATTTATGAGAAAAGCGACAAGCGCGGCAATTGCCGTCGCAATAGCATTAGGTGCGTCAGCCGAAGGCTATCAGGTAAACACGTTCAGCGCACGACAAGAGGGTATGGGACATGCAGGAGTGGCAATGAAACTCGGTGCGGAAAGCCAGATCTTCAATCCGGCAGGCATGTCGTTGTCAAGGAAAACCATAGATTTTTCCGGTTCGATAAGCGCCATCAAAGCTACCGCCACTGCCACATATGAAGGAAAAGAATACACGACAAGCAACAAAATAAGCACCCCTTTGAATGTCTCGGCGGCTTTTAAAGTGTATGACGATTTATATGCAGGTGTGACCATCTACACCCCTTATGGTTCATCCATAAATTGGGGAAAGAATTGGCCTGGAGCCATATTGAGCCAATCTGTAGACCTCAAAGTATTCACCGTACAGCCCACCGTGAGCTGGAACATACTTCCGAACCTTTCAATAGGTGCCGGACTGATGATCTCATGGGGCAGCGTAAACCTTGACAAGGCACTTGCGCCATCCAATAATTTCGGGAACCTGATAGACCTGGTCAATGAGTCAAATCAACTGAAATACCAGGCAAGCGTGCTACAAGGAATGCTGACCGGCAATCCTGTCCAGACCCCGGCACCTGAAAACATCCCTTACACAGACAACGGAGTACCTCCGGCATCTGTAAACCTCAGCGGAAAATCTGAAATCGCAGTAGGAGTTAACGTTGGAGCCATGTGGGACATCACCAACCAATGGACTTTGGGTGCCTCTTTCCGCTCCAAAATGAACATGAAAGTAAAAGCCGGCGACGCACGTGTGGAATACAACGACGAAATAGCCCGCGCACTGCTCAGCTCCACACTTGACAACCTGAACACCACCAACTTTTCCGCATCAATGCCGTGCCCATATGTCTTTTCAGTCGGAATAAGCTACAAACCGATTGACCGGCTTATACTGGCCTTTGACGCACAACTCAACGGATGGGGCACATATAAGCAACTTGACATAAATTTCGACCATCTTCCCGAATTTGACCAACACCTGAAAAAAGACTATCACAACGCAATGACATACCACCTCGGTGCAGAATATGGTTTAACACGGCGTTTCGATATACGTGCCGGACTGATGGTTGACACATCCCCATGCAATACCAGCTATTACAACCCTGAGACTCCCGGCATGACAAAAATCGAACCATCGGTCGGCTTCAGCTTCCGTCCTGTCGGAGGACTTCAGATTGACTTTGCTTTCATGTATGTACATGGAACAGGCACAGACAGCGGAACAGGACAATATGATGACATACTTGCCCACAGCTTCAACACAAACGTCAAGGAATACAACAAAGGTGTGGAACAATACAATGCCGCCATCGCCATGGCGAATCAAATGGGCTTGAACCTCCCCCAATACCAAGGGGAAAATTTCCCTGCACTCAATGAGCAGGAAACATTCACTGCCAAATATGCCGCCCATGCCATAATCCCGGCCATCGGAATCAGATATACGTTTTAAGCAAGCGCATACATAATAAGTAAGACAGACCCCGCGGCAGTTGCAAATCAGAAGATGCATGTCGCGGGGTTTCAATATAAATAATATCCTGCAATTTTCAGAACACAAACGGGGCTATGACGGCCGCCACATCCGTATCCTCCCAAAAACTTGCCATAGTCATCCATATCAGCAGAAGAATGACAAGAATCCCCACCCCGACATAGATCCACAAATTCCGTTTGTTTTTACGTTCCTGGCCAGAGAACCTGTTATCTCCGATACCTTTATTACGTCTTCTTACCATAATGTGTAAAATTGTCTAAATTAAAACTGTTGTCATCCCTCACAGCACCTCTGCGAAAGCCGTATACATGGCATATCCGCAGAGATTTTAATATAATAACAGCTCAAAGCCAAGTATGTTTAAATTTGAGATGTTTGATTAATTTCTTAACTTTGCAGTGTGGCACGACTTCTATCGATTGACTTTGGGAAAAAGCGGTGCGGCATAGCCGTTACCGATACCCTCCAGATTATAGCCAACGGTCTGACAACCGTGGCAACAAGTACGCTCAATGACTTCATCGCATCATATCTTGCGAAGGAGAAAGTAGAGCGCATAATAGTAGGATTGCCCACCACAATGCGCGGTGAGGAATCTGAATCCATGCGATATATACGGCCAGGAATAGAGAAGTTACGTAAAGTGACTGGTGAAATACCTATAGAGTTTTTCGACGAGCGTTTTACATCGGTACTGGCACACAGGGCTATGATTGACGGCGGTATGCGGAAAATGGCACGCCGCGACAAAGCGATCGTGGATGAAATATCTGCCACAATAATACTCAATGACTACATTGCCGCCCGGGAGGCCCGTGGAGGAATGTAGGCACATCTTTATTATTAAGTAAAGAAAAGACAAGTCAATATATGAAATTACCTGTATATCTCTATGGACATCCGGTTCTTAGAGAGATTTCGGAAGAGATAGACACTACCTATCCGGATCTCAAGGAACTAGTAGCCAACATGTACGAAACCATGTACGCATCCGATGGAGTAGGGCTTGCCGCTCCACAGATCGGACGCAATGACCGTATAGTGGTCATTGACGCATCTCCGCTTGCAGAAAACTTCCCTGAATGCGACGGCTTTAAACGCACACTCATAAATCCGGAAATAGAAATTCTTGACGGAGACCAGATAAGCCGCTCTGAAGGTTGCCTAAGCCTTCCTGGCCTTAGCGAAGACGTAAAACGTGTGGAACATATACTCCTGAAATATTTGGACGAAGATTTTCAGCCACATGAAGAAGAGATAAGCGGATTTGCCGCCCGTGTGGTGCAACATGAATGCGACCACCTTGAAGGGATCGTATACATGGATCATGTATCTGCGATACGCAAGCAACTCAACCGCGGCAAGCTACGCAACATCATGGAGGGAAAGATACGCTGTGAGTATCCTACCAAATGCGCACCCAGAAAAAAGAAATAATTTCCATCAACGTTAACAACAGACCGACAACATATGGCAGCTCCTAACGCAGACGATAAAAAGATCATATTCTCTATGGTGGGTGTATCTAAAATATACCCTCCGCAGAAACAGGTACTTAAAAACATATACCTGTCATTTTTCTATGGCGCGAAAATAGGCATCATAGGCCTAAACGGCTCGGGAAAATCTTCACTGCTCAAAATAATCGCAGGAATAGACAAGGACATCCAGGGAGATGTGGTTTTCTCACCGGGATATTCTGTAGGCTACCTGGAACAGGAACCGAAACTTGACCCTGACAAAACGGTAATAGAAATAGTGCGCGAAGGTGTGCAGCCTGTGATGGATCTGCTACGCGAATTTGATGAGATAAATGCCGCTTTCGGAGATCCCGACGTTCTGGAGAATCCTGACAAAATGGATGCGCTCATACAACGCCAAGGCGAATTGCAGGACGCACTGGACGCCGCAGACGCATGGAACATTGATTCAAAGCTCGAACGTGCCATGGATGCCTTGCAATGCCCTCCCGACGACCAGAAAGTCAACACCCTATCAGGCGGTGAACGCCGCCGCGTGGCTCTCTGCCGGCTGCTTTTGCAACAACCCGACGTGCTGCTGCTTGACGAACCTACCAACCACTTGGACGCAGAATCCATAGACTGGCTTGAACAGCATCTGCAGCAGTATCCCGGCACAGTCATAGCAATCACCCACGACCGATATTTCCTTGACCATGTGGCAGGATGGATCCTCGAACTTGACCGTGGTGAAGGTATCCCCTGGAAAGGCAACTACTCCTCATGGCTCGAACAGAAAACAAAACGCATGGCCCAGGAGGAAAAACAGGCAAGCAAACGCCGCAAGACACTTGAACGCGAACTTGAGTGGGTGCGCATGGCTCCTAAAGCACGCCAGGCAAAAGGCAAGGCACGTCTGTCAAGCTCTTACCGTTTGCTTAACGAAGACCAGAAACCCCGCGAGGAACGCTTGGAAATTTTCATCCCGAACGGTCCTCGCCTGGGCAACAAGGTGATAGAAGCGACCGGGCTGGAAAAATCGTTCGGTAAAAAACAACTCTTCAAAGACCTCAATTTCTCCCTGCCGCCAAACGGCATTGTGGGCGTAATAGGCCCCAACGGCGCCGGAAAAACCACCCTCTTCCGCCTCATCATGGAACAGGAAAAACCGGATTCCGGGACTTTCGACGTAGGAGAAACTGTAAAAATAGCCTATGTGGACCAGAGGCACCACGACCTTGTGCCGGAACATTCCGTTTATCAGGTTATCTCGCAAGGCACCGAGAGTTTCCGCATGGGTGGGCGCGATGTGAACGCCCGCGCATACCTTTCCAAATTCAATTTTGCCGGAGCCGACCAGGAGAAAAAGATCGGGGTGCTTTCAGGTGGAGAACGCAACAGGCTCCATCTTGCCATGGCGCTTAAAGAGGAAGGCAATGTGCTCCTGCTTGACGAACCTACCAATGATATTGACGTAAACACCCTGCGCGCGCTAGAGGAAGGCCTGGAGGCATTTGCCGGGTGTGCCGTGGTAGTAAGCCATGACCGCTGGTTCCTTGACCGCATCTGCACCCACATACTCTCTTTCGAGGGAGACGGAAAAGTGGTATTCTACGAAGGTTCCTATTCCGACTATGAGGCATATAAAAAAGCCCAGAACGGAGGCAAGGAACCGCCCCGCCGCCGCTACCGCAAACTGATGGAGTAACACTCCTACACCACATCAAGCTACACGACCGATGAACACCCTATTGCGGCGTTGGCTTTATGCATTGTGTGCATTATTGGCTGTATCACTTACAACAGGATGCAGTGCCACACGGAATGTGCCACACGGATCTTATCTGCTTGACAAAGTGAGCATAACGGTGGCCGACAGTACACGCATTCCCACACGCCCGTTATATAACTACCTGCGGCAAACCCCAAACCACAAGGCTTTGGGGTTTGCCCGGTTACAATTGGGGGTGTACAACATGGCTGGAGACTCCATAGGACGTTTCAACCGCTGGCTCCGTAAAATAGGGGAACCGCCTGTCATTTATGACCAACAACTTACAGACCAGAGTGTCCGCCAATTACGGCAGGCACTGATCAACGGCGGCTACAACGATGCCCGAGTGGAAACCGAACTTGACATGCCCTCAGAAAAGAAAATAGGCATAAACTACAAACTTTACCCTGGTGCGCCACATGTAATCGGCACTGTAAAATATGAATTTGAAGATCCTGTAATAGAGGAACTTGTTATATCAGACACGATAGCATGGCCGGCACGGAGCGGAGAAAAACTTGACCGCAACCTTCTTGACCGCCAGAGGGGCATGATTGTAGAGAAACTTCGTGACAACGGTTACTTCGCTTTTACAAAAGAACATATCGGATTTATAGCCGACACAATAGCCGGGGAGAAAAAAGTGGAACTGACCATGGTGCTGCATAACCCCCGGACCCAGCCGGAAACCACAGACAGCACCGGCTCAGGCAAGGAGGCGCTAGGAAATCTGATCTTCACATTGCCGAGACATGCACGATACATGTACCGCAAAGTAGTAATAGTACCGGATTTTTCTCCCGGGGACAATTCATCTGACTTCAATTTCGCCGGGCGTGATACCGTAAATTACGACGGTCTGGAGATACTTTACGGTCCCGATCCATACCTTAGCCCAAAAGCACTTGCAGAACAATGCTTCATCCGTCCGGGAGAACTATACAGTACTACCGGGATTGACCGCACATATGAGGCACTAAACCGTCTTGCCATATTGCGATATGTAAACATACTCACCCGTCCGGCGGGGTCAAACGGCAACGAGCAACTGCTTGATACATACATATTGCTTTCACGAACCAAAAAGATGGGCGTAACGCTTGAACTAGAGGGAACCAACTCCGAAGGCGACCTAGGGGTTGGTGGAGGCATCACATTCCTTCACCGCAACCTTGCCAAAGGTGGCGAACAGTTAAGCGCTAAATTCAGGGGCGCATACGAGAGCCTTTCCGGCAACCTTGAGGGCCTCATAAACGACAGCTACACGGAACTTGCCGCCGAAGTCGGCATTACATTCCCTACATTCAAAGCCCCGTTTCTCCGACGCAGTTTCAAACAGAAAGTAAGAGCGTCAACGGAGTTCGCACTCACATTCATGCGACAGGAACGCCCTGAATATACACGAGTTATCGGAGGAGGGACATGGCGGTACAAATGGGCTGACCGCTCCAATATGACGCGACGCACATTTGACCTCATAGACATAAACGTAGTGAACCTCCCCCGCTCCACCATTGACTTCATTGACAAAATAGCACCCGACAACCCCCTGTTGCGCTACAGTTATGAAGACCACTTCATCATGCGCATGGGATATACATGGTACCACACAAATCGCCAGCCAGCAGCTACAGATCCAGGCAGACAAACGTCCCAGACCGACACCTATACCACACGTGCGTCTGTGGAAACTGCCGGCGCGCTGTTGTATGCCATATCATCAATGGTAAACCAACGACGTTCAGACGGTGTATACAAAATACTCGGCATACAATATGCGCAATACCTCAAAGGAGAAATAGACTATACGATCAATCACCGTTTCACAAACCGCAACTCCATTTCATTCCATGCCGGATTCGGCATAGCATGGCCATATGGCAATTCATCAATGGTACCGTTTGAAAAACGGTTTTATGCCGGAGGTGCAAACGGCGTACGCGGATGGAGTGTGCGCACATTAGGACCAGGATCATATGACTCCAGAAACTCTGTAAGCAACTTTATAAACCAATGCGGCGACATATCGCTGATACTCAATCTCGAATATCGGAATAAGCTGTTCTGGGTATTCGAAGGGGCTGTTTTCATTGATGCAGGCAATATATGGACAATAAAAAATTATCCGAATCAACCAGGCGGATTTTTCCGTTTCAAAACTTTCTATAAGGAACTGGCTGCCGCTTACGGAATCGGCATACGTATGGATTTCAATTACTTCCTACTCCGTTTCGATATGGGTGTAAAAGCCCATAACCCCGGCAAAGGCCAGGAACGATGGCCGATAATACATCCACGTTGGGGACGCGACACTTCGTTCCATTTCTCAGTCGGATATCCGTTCTGATGCCGGCAAAACTCACATTGACAATAAAACAACGTATGAAAAAACTCGTGATATTCGATTTAGACGGCACCCTGCTAAACACGATAGCAGATCTTGGAGCCGCCACAAACTTTGCCCTGGAAAAATGCGGTTATACTACCCATCCGATATCGGCATATCCACGCTTCGTAGGAAGCGGCATAAGCAAACTAATAGAGAGGGTGCTACCTGAAAGCTGCCGTACACAGGCACAAGTAGACCGCCTCAGACCATATTTCTTCGAGTATTACGGAGAACACATGGCCGACGCCACCGAACCGTATCCAGGCATACAGGAACTCCTCAGCCAGCTTACACAACGGGGAGTCAATATTGCCGTGGCGTCCAACAAATACCAGGAGGCCGTAGAAAAACTGATCGGCAAGTACTTCCCAGACCTGCCATGGGCAGCCATTGAGGGACAAAAAGATGGCATACCCGTAAAACCGGATCCATCAATCGTGTTTGACATACTTGGGAAATGCCCGACTCCAAAAGAAGAAGTATTATATGTCGGTGATTCAGGTATAGATATGGAAACCGCACGGCGGGCCTGTATCGAATCCGCCGGTGTCACATGGGGATTCCGCCCGGTAAGCGAGTTGCGCGAATACTTCGCTGACAACATAGTTGAATCAACCGGCCAATTGCTCCGTATTGCCCTATAAGACATACAACCAGCTTCACACATTGTCAGATCATGCATCTGATGAAGATTTTTTAACTTACTTGAAGCGGTAACTTCTTTATTAGCGAAAAAAGCCGTAACTTTGCAGCCACAATATCCTATTGCAATCTGCGACCGCCATATTTTCGCGGCACCGTCATTCAAAAAAGAAAAGTCTTTCATATATCTAAGGTAAAAAGAAACAAATGGAATTTTTGTCAGAGCTTCTGTTGCCGGGCAACACATCACTGGCTGCCACACTTGTCCTGCTATCTTTTGTGATAGCAGTAGGCATCTATCTGGGTAAAATCCGCTTCTGGGGAGTATCCCTGGGGGTGACTTTTGTCCTGTTTGTCGGCATCCTTATGGGCCATTTCGGTTATGAGATCCAGCCCGAAGTATTAAAATTCGTCCGCGAATTCGGTCTTATCCTATTTATTTTTGCCATAGGCCTCCAAGTGGGACCCGGCTTTTTCTCTTCCTTCAAGAAGGGGGGTATAAGACTGAACATGCTTGCCGTACTGGGCATCTTGCTCAATGTGGCCATTGTTGTAGCCATATATTTCATTGATGGCAAAACTTCCATAAGCGCACTTGTCGGTGTGATGTCGGGTGCGGTTACCAACACGCCTGGTCTTGCGGCCGCGCAGCAGGCAGCTTCCTCACCGGAGGATGTAAACCTGATGTCAATGGGCTATGCCGCCGCATACCCCCTGGGAGTGCTCGGCATCATCCTTTCCATCCTCATTACCAAAGCGATATTCCGCGTAAAAATAGAAGATGAAATTGATGAAATAAACCGCGAGACCGAAGAAGGACAAGCAAAACCACATCTTGCAAGTTATGAAGTGGTAAACTCGCTTGTTGACGGCAAAACGCTTCTCCAGCTCCATGATATAATACATTGCGATTTCGTCGTATCTCGTTTAATGGATAAGGACGGCAATATCATAATCCCGAAATCCAGCACACAGATACATGTGGGAGACAAACTCTATGTAGTGATGTCTGTACAAGACGAGCCTAGTTTCCAGGCCGTACTCGGCCACCCCATTGAAATGGGAGACGAAGAGTGGGAAGCTGTGGCGCCGGACAATGTGGTTTCACGCCGCATACTCATCACACGCAGCGAATACAACGGGGTTTCACTAGGCTCACTCCGGCTGCACAAAGGCTATAACCTGAACTGCACACGTGTCAACCGCGCCGGTGTAGACCTGTTGGCATCTCCCGGCCTGCGTATACAGATGGGAGACCGCATCACAGTGGTAGGTGAACTTAACGACATAGATCGCCTTGCCTCCAAGCTCGGAAATTCAATGAAACGCCTCAACCAGCCGAACCTGGTTACAATTTTTATCGGAATACTCTTCGGTATCATTGTCGGATCCATCAATATCGGATTCGGCATGAAATTAGGTCTCGCAGGAGGCCCGCTCGTAGTGGCAATCCTTCTTAGCCGCTTCGGGTACAAGGTGAAACTTGTAACATACACGTCGTCTTCAGCATCACTCATGCTACGAGAACTTGGCATATGCCTGTTCCTGGCAGCTGTAGGTATAGGTGCAGGCAAAGGCTTTGCCGACACCGTGTTCAACTACACCGGCATGTGGTGGGTTATCTGGGGCTTCATCATAACTTTCGTTCCCTTGATGATAGTGGGAATAATAGCAAGAGGTGTATACAAAATAAATTTCCTCACAATAATGGGTATGATGTCAGGCGGCTACACCGATCCGCCGGCATTGGCTTATGCAAACAACTCCACCGGAAGCGATGCTCCCGCTGTGGCATATTCCACTGTTTATCCTCTCACGATGTTCCTCCGCGTGGTAGCAGCGCAAGCCCTTGTGCTCGCACTTATGTAGAACCACAAAACATCAGCCATATACCGGGAAGGACCAACGGCATCAAGCCACGGTCCTTCCCGTTGTTTTGTGTAGCCGTGCGGCAAAAACTCCCGGTGCAAGATTCCAATAAGCATTTCGCACGGTTGATATTCTTATCATCGGATATTCTGCGTATCTTTGCAGTACCTTAATCACAAACCGATGACAGAAAAATAAAACCATAGTTGAAAACCGTCCGCATAAACAATACGGAATATAATAATTGACCGAAATATAAGTACGACATGAGAAAACTAATCGTAACAGCATTCCTGAGTGTTATCTGTTCCATATTTGCCTTTGGCACGCAATATAAGGAAGTACACGACATACCATATACGCTAAATACCGACGCATATTCAAAAGAGCGTTGCAAGCTGGACATATATTACCCTACAGACATGGCAGATGTGCCGGTGGTGGTATGGTTCCATGGAGGCGGGCTTACAGGAGGCGGGAAATTCATACCTGCCGAGCTGAAAGACAAAGGTATCGCCGTGGTGGCCATAAACTACAGGCTGTTGCCGAAAGCAGAACTTGGCGAGGTGATAGACGATGCTGCCGCAGCCGTGGCATGGACTCTTGACAACGCCACGCGATACAGCTGGGATCCAGAAAAAATCATAGTAAGCGGCCACTCTGCCGGCGGCTATCTTACCAGCATGGTAGGTCTAGACAAAAAATACCTTGCCAAATATGGTGTTGACGCTGACACGCTCGCTGCCCTCATGCCGTTAAGCGGGCAAGTAATCACCCATTTTGCCCAACGTAAAGACAAAGGAATGAGCGAACTTCAGCCGTTGATTGACGAGACTGCACCGCTGTATCATGTGCGTCCCGATTGTCCGCCCTATGTAATAGTGACAGGCGACAGGGAAGAGGAGCTTTTCGGACGGTATGAAGAGAATGCCTATATGTGGCGCATGATGAAACTGGTAGGACATCCTGATGTTTCCATCTACGAACTTGACGGACATAACCATGGAGACATGGTAGGACCGGGGCTGACAATAATATGCAAAAACATCAACCGCCTGATAAAGCAATAAAAACTAAGCGGAAGCAAAAAGAGGTGCAGACGGACGGTAACGCACCGCCCTACGCAAAGAGCACCCACGGTCACGATTGCGGAAGTGCAGCGTCACCAGCCCCGTGGCATTGCCTATGGCCCTGCCTACTGCCGCGATAAGTTCTTTGAGGGAACCTACACCGCTGAAAGAGCAATCAAGCAGTACGCGGTCGCATTGCAAAGCTGAGACAAACACCACGTCGGCTGGCTGCACTACAAAATTATCCGACAATGCTGAAGCATCCGATCCATACGGGCTACAATGCCTGACCGGTGCCAGAGAAGTATATGTGCTAAGAGAGATCATAATTTTTCGTTTTTCAGGAGTTTGAACTGATTTACATTGCAAAATTAACCGGGATATGGGCAATTAGTTTTCACACCACCCTTAACGAAATTTAAAACCATCTGTCAAGCCCGAATCTTTTCGTAAATTTGTACCTAATAACAAACAGATATAGAAGTCATCTAACCGCTCATTTTCAGAAATGTTAGACAAGATAAACGCGCTTAAGACCGAAGTTGAGGCACTACAGGCTTCATCAGCAGAGGAAGTTGAGGCACTACGCCTTAAATACCTGAGTAAGAAAGGAGCCGTGAGCCAGCTTATGGCCGACTTCCGCAATGTACCTGCCGATCAGAAAAAAGCCATCGGCATGGCTATAAACGAACTGAAGACTCTCGCCACAGATAAAATCAATGCCCTAAAGGAAGCAACGGAACTTGCAGAAGACGGCACTGATGAGATAGACCTGACACGCACTGCGTCACCGATGCGCCTGGGAACACGCCATCCACTGTCAATTGTCCGCCAGGAAATCGTATCCATATTCGGACGCCTCGGATATGCGGTAGAGCAGGGGCCTGAAATAGAAGATGACTGGCATGTGTTCTCGGCACTCAACTTTGCTGCGGACCATCCCGCTCGAGACATGCAGGATACATTTTTCATCCAACGCAATCCCGATGTGCTGCTCCGCACCCATACATCGTCTGTACAGACCCGCGTGATGGAAAGGTCAAAACCGCCAATCCGCATACTCTGCCCCGGACGTGTGTACCGCAACGAAGCCATTTCAGCCCGTGCGCACTGCTTCTTCCATCAGGTAGAGGGACTTTACATAGACAAAGGTGTATCTTTCGCAGACCTTAAGCAATCACTTCTGTACTTTGCACGCGAGATGTTCGGTCCGGAAACAAAAATCCGCCTCCGTCCGAGCTATTTCCCATTCACAGAGCCATCGGCTGAAATGGACATAAGCTGCAACCTCTGCGGCGGCAAAGGATGTGGCTTCTGCAAAGGAACAGGATGGGTTGAAATCCTCGGTTGCGGCATGGTAGACCCTAATGTACTTGACGCATGCGGAATAGACTCCAAAGAATATTCCGGTTTCGCTTTCGGCATGGGTGTGGAACGTATCACCAACCTTAAATACAGGGTCAACGACTTGCGCCTGTTCTCTGAAAATGACCGTCGTTTCCTTAACGAGTTTACCCACGCACACTGATGTTGCCGTCGGGAAATGAGACGGCTGACGACAGTAATGCCACACTTATATGACATACTATTGGTAGCGGCAGGAGGCGCCCTAGGCGCTGTAACACGCTTCCTCGTGCAGCAATGCGCCCTTGAACCCCATGAAAAATATGTGCATACACTTGGTGTAAACATCACCGGATGTATCGCTATCGGGGTTGTATGGGCGCTGCTTATGCATTTTAATGCGCCACAATGGATGCACCGCCTGCTGATTGCCGGTTTTCTTGGAGGATATACCACATTCTCTGCATTCGCACTTGACAGCATGCAACTCCTACAGGCTGGACGCATCATCACTGCCATGACATACATGACACTGTCTGTAGCAGGAGGACTTGCCGCATGTATTTGTGCATACTATTTTACAAAACAACTTCTTTAAAAGAGTTACAGACCAATGACTGTAAAAGAGCGTTACGCCAAAGCACTCGCATGGTTTGCCGCAGAAATGCCCGCCCCGCAAACGGAATTACAATATGACAACCCGTTCCATCTGCTGATTGCCGTGATCCTTTCGGCTCAATGCACAGACAAAAGGGTCAACATGGTCACCCCTCCCCTCTTTGAGGCATATCCGGATGCGGCATCGCTGGCTTCGGCATCTCCCGAAGAGGTGTATGAATATATCAAATCGGTTTCTTACCCCAATAATAAAACCCGTTCGATAATAGGGGCGGCACGCACTGTCACCGAAGAATTTTCCGGAGAAGTGCCTGACAATATAGATGACCTGATGCGTATCCCCGGAGTCGGGAGGAAAACCGCAAATGTAATGCTTTCCGTAGTCTGGAACCGTGCAGCCATGGCTGTGGACACCCATGTTTTCCGTGTATCCGAGCGGATCGGCCTCACCACAAACTCCAAAAGCCCTCTCATGACAGAACAAGCACTTGTAAAAAACATCCCTGAGGAGCTTATCCCTATGGCTCACCACTGGCTTATCCTTCACGGCCGCTATGTGTGCAAGGCACGCCGTCCCGACTGCCTGAATTGCGGTCTTACAGAAATATGCAGATATTATCAGAAAGAGAATAAATAACCACCCTCCTTGAAACGATCACGCCGATAATACCTACAGATTCAGGTTAAATACTTATTCAACCAAACTACATTCAATTGGATAATATTTTTCTATTTATAATAGAGGTCATAGGCACTTTCGCTTTTGCCATAAGCGGCATACGCCTGGCTGCTTTCCACCGCTTCGACTGGTTCGGAGCATACACAGTAGGGCTGGTGACCGCGATCGGCGGTGGCACCCTGCGCGACCTTCTCCTGGGGATAGATGTGTTCTGGATGCAGACATGGATATACCTCGGAGTCACAGCCGTCTCTCTCGCAGTAGTCATATTGTTTCGTAAACTGCTGGTAAGCAGCAACCGTATGCTATTCATTTTCGACACCCTGGGCTTGGCTCTATTCGTGGTCATAGGCATACAGAAATCTCTTGCCGAGGAATACCCCATGTGGGTGGCAATAGTGATGGGAGGTATCACAGGCTCGTTCGGAGGAGTGTTGCGCGACATTCTCATCAACCAGGAGCCGCTTTTCTTCCGGAAAGACATATATGCCACAGCATGCCTGGCCGGGGGAATCGCTTATTGGGGAGTGGAGTCAATAGGAGGATCTGATTTTGCCGCTCAAAGCCTATGTGCGGTAACAATCATCTTACTGCGTATGTGCGCATTACGTTGGAACTGGTCACTGCCGGTGCTTTCATATGAAAACGACGCTGCCAACGAACCGGCGCAACAGCCCGGTCCATGGCAATCAAACATGCAGGCTGCACCACACAAGCGCAGACACAAAAAGAGAAAGAAATAAATGATGACAAACAGCTCCACACACCACCACAATACAGCGGGCCAATTTGTAAAATATATCATCGTAGGAGGAATGAATACCCTTGTCACCCTCGCGGTGATATTTATGTTGAAATCAATACTCGGTGCCAATCCCTACATCTCAAACGCAGCCGGGTATGCGGCCGGCCTGGTAAATTCATTCCTATGGAACCGTACATGGGTATTTCACTCAGCAGGCAAACGTGTTGAAGAAGCCACCCGCTTCATAATCGGTTTCATCGTTTGCTACCTTTTACAGCTAACCACAGTGTGGCTGCTTTCCACACATACGCATCTGAATGAGGTATTGATAAACATACCATTGCTCCACCTCCCGTCAATGCCTGCCAAGTTCACACTCTCAGGCTACGGTATAGCCACCGTAATAGGTATGGGAATATACACGGTTGCAAATTATATATACAACCGCATGATCACATTCAGATAAATCCAATCAATCGAATACGCCCTCAAGAGATTCTTCTACCTCCGGAGATTCTTCCACATCATCGTAGAACTCCTTGTCGCAAAGATTTGAAAAATCCACATTGAACGTTGACTTTTGGGAATAAGGAAGCGTCTTATCGGCATAAACCTTGCTCATATACAAGCCGTAGATCGGAAGCGCCATAGCAGCACCCTGCCCGTGGGTCATCGTATTGAAATGGATGTAACGTTCGTCTCCACCGACCCATACTCCGGATACCAGTTCTGGAGTGAATCCCATGAACCAACCGTCTGCGTTATAGTTGGTTGTGCCGGTTTTGCCACCCATCTGGGCCGTTATATTATATGGCGCACGACGCACACGGTTACCTGTGCCACCATCAACCACATTAAGCAGCATTGAAAGGATCTTGGCATATGCCTTTTCAGAGATCACTTCGGTATGGCGTGTAGTGAACTCGGATATGGTATTGCCGTTGGCATCGGCAATGGCTGTGACATACACCGGATCGGCACGCATACCGTTGTTCGCATATGCAGTATATGCTCCCACCATCTCCTTGATAGATACCTCGCATGACCCCAGGCAGATTGACATTACCGGATCAAGATGGTTTGTTATTCCGAAATTATGCATGTTGCGCACAAGGGTCGTCGGTGACAGTTGCCCCATAAGACGCGCGGATATCCAGTTGTTTGAGTTCGTAAGCGCCCAACGCAGATCCACCATCTCACCCACACGCGCCGAGCTTGAATTTCGCGGCATCCATACATTGCCTGCTTCATCACGGAATACCGGCTGGGTGTTCGACATCATGTCGCACGGAGTAAAATCTTCCTCCATGGCATAGGTATAAAGGAACGGTTTTATGGTAGAACCGATCTGACGGCGCCCTGTAGCGGCCATATCATACTGGAAAAATGTAAAATTAGGTCCGCCGACATACGCCTTGACATAACCGGTCCGCGGATCCATGGACATGAAGCCTGTACGCAGGAAATGCTTCTGGTAAAGCAATGAATCGCGCGGTGTCATAACCGTATCCACCACTCCGGCATATGAAAACACATCCATCTCACGGGGGGTATTGAATGCCGTCTTGATCTCTTCCTCAGATGCCCCCGCCTGCTTCATTACACGGTAACGCTCGGTCTGCTTTATTGCATGGTCTATGAGCGACTGCACTTTCACCCGGCCAAGTTCTTCGACATTGGAGGTATAAGGTGCTGTTTTTGAGTTTCGCTTCTCACGGAAGAAAGCCGACTGCAACGAACTCATATGTTTCTGCACAGCCTCCTCAGCATAACGCTGCATACGGGAGTCTATGGATGTATAAATCTTAAGGCCATCTGTATAAAGATCGTATTTTGAACCGTCTGGTTTTGGATTTTTTTCAATCCATCCGAAAAGCGGATTGTCCTCCCAAGCAATTGAGTCGTCAACGAATTTCTGCTTCTCCCAACCGCGGTAATCTGAGCGCACTGGTCTTTTGGCGGTGAGTATCCGGCGGAGTTCCTCACGAAAATATGGTGCAAGCCCCTCTTTATGGTCCACACGGTTGAATTTCAGCTCAAGCGGAAGCTGTTTCAAAGAATCCAACTGGGCAGCCGTAAGCATGCCGTTTTTCTCCATCTGTTCCAAAACCACATTCCGGCGCAGTCTCACACGTTCGTTATGGCGCACCGGATTGTAATACGACGGGTTTTTAACCATCCCTACAAGCGTGGCAGCCTCCTCCAGGGTTAGTTCCTGAGGTGCCTTGCTGAAATATACATATGCGGCGGATTTGATGCCGACAGCGTTATAAAGGAAGTCAAACTGGTTAAGGTACATCTTCAGGATCTCATCTTTTGAATAATACCGCTCAAGTTTAACCGCTATCATCCATTCAATCGGCTTCTGCATCGCACGGCTCATGAAGTTTGAGGTGGATGGACTGTATAACTGTTTGGCTAGTTGCTGGGTAAGGGTGGAACCGCCTCCGGCATTCTTATTCTGCATGATAAGCGTCTTTACCAGCACACGCATCATGGCACGCATGTCAATGCCAGAATGATCCTCGAACCGCGCATCTTCCGTAGCTATCAGCGCGTCAATCACATGCTGGGATATCTCCGAATAGTCGGCATATACACGGTTACCGGAATTGCGGTAATAACGCCCCATCTCTTCACCGTCGGCAGTGTAAAGAACCGTGGCAAACTTATCATTAGGATTCTTAAGTTCTTCAATTTCCGGCATATAGCCGATCCAGCCATTGTAAATGAGTACAAAAAACAATACCAGAGCCGCGAATCCTAAGAAAAAGATTCGCCACATCCAGTGTATTATCTTGCGGTTACGGGCTGCTTTTTTATTTGGGTCGCTTGAAAATGCGCTCATTAAATAACTGTTCAAAAATGTTATAAATCAGAGAGACTATCTCTGCTCTTTTTCCAAACGGCAAAGTTAGCAAATTATTTGCGAAATAATTGCTATTTTTGCAAAGTTAAACATCCTCCCATCAAATGAGCCACAAAACCACTCCACAAATAGACAGAGAGTTACCTGAGTTTTCACGTATGCAACAGGTAAAACGCCGTTTTTTTGCCATGCGCAACGGCATGCTTGCCGACCATATCAAGTCTGGAGGCTTGATATATAAAGTGAATTTCGGTCTGAACATACCGCAGATCAAGGAGATTGCCGCCGAACTGCTTGCCGAGGGAATGAATGATTCGGAACAGCTTGAACTTGCCAGCCGTCTATGGGAGAACATCAACACACGCGAAAGCCGTCTGCTCGCCCCTATGCTTTTCCCTGCCGATATCATGACGCATGAGATTGCCGCACGATGGCTCGCAGAAGCGCAGACCACAGAAGTGGCCGACCACCTATGCCACTCGCTGCTCCGCCGGCTTCCCTTTGCTGCTGACATAGCTATCGCACTTTTCAACTCCGGGGAAGCTACATCGCTACAACGATATTCATCGCTCCGTTTACTTCTCAATCTTGTGGCAACCGGAAACCTTGATCCTTACCCTCTGAAAAAGTTAGCGGAAAACTCCCTCACCGACACGCTGACACGCCCAGTTGCCCGACAAATCCTTCAGGAAATAGAGTTCCTCAGCGAGTAGCCATTGATAACGACATTTAAAAGGCGATGAATCAAGACATTCATATTTAAATCTTGATTCACCGCCTTGTTTTTCGCCAGGATGTGAGGGTGCCGCCATGATTGCTCAGATGGTAGGAACCGACCACCCATATCCGATATCCTTTGTCAGTCTGCCGACTGCGTTATCATGACAATGTTATTTAACTCCATAATAGGCCTGCATCCAACATGCCCCCTAAAACCATTGAACACCAAGCACATCGTGCGAGGCACACCAGTATCGTTTGGAGCAACGGCTATGCTTATTCGCCGGCTCTTACCAGAGGAATCTATCTCCACTTTAGCCCATTCCATGAAACGGAATGAATACTTTGGCTTTTCCGTTCCATAATCCCGATCCGGGATCATAGGAGAGTATTCAACTTTCTCTCCATCCGTATTTATCACATCCACACCCATGTCGCGGAGGCAGCGAGTTATTTCCAAATTTTTGAGGAATATCCAATCCGCCATTATATCTCCTTCGTTAAGCCTCTCAAGAGACCACATGATTGTATTTGAATACATTATGACAGAGGGCACACCTATTTCCAATGAAACATCATAGAACCCGTAAGGGTTTAGTCCTTCAATGCCCGACACATCCCCCAAAACCTCAAAAAGATCTATGGAAGTCGCAAGCCAGAAACGCGAAACGGCTCCATCGTTGCATATAAACTCTACGACACCACCTTCCGAAGCCACATCACGAACCAGCTCCTCATACGGAAGCATGTAGCAATACTCCGTATCCTCTTCCCCGCCAAGGATGAAATCATCTTCCTCACCGCAAGATGGCAAAAGCATAGCCAACGCCATAACCGACATGGCAAATCCTATTTTTTTTCGCATGATCGTATATTTTTTACTTTAATCACTCACTATCTCCATGCTGACTTATGAAAACCACATTATTCTTTTCTGTTTCCGGACCTCTGGAGGAAAAATGTTGTGCATAGAAGTACAAACACATCCTACGGGGATTCCCTGTATTATTCTCAGATACCTTGACATAAATATGCCGTTTACTATCCGAGTCCTGGAATGTCTTGACGTATGCCCAATCCTGAAAGGTAAATTCATAAAATCCGCTGTTATATCCGTTCCAATCTGAGTTTATGAATCTAACCCCAATCCTGTCAAGGACGCTTGCTTGTTGCTTCATATCGGAATTCAGAATCCAATCTGCCACCACATCATCTTTAGAGAACCAATCCTCCAGGTTATTGGAATTTTCTGATATTGGCTCTAAAGTAAATGAATCTGGACTTGATTTTAAATAGAAAGCATCATTCATTACAACACAGTCTTCCTCAGTGTCAAGCCATGTCCCCGTAGCCCACCAAAAACGCGATAAAGATCCGTCATTACATGTCAAGGAAATCTCGCCACCCTCAACCGGTAACAATTGTGCCAAATCATTAAATGGTAGCATTTCATATTGTCCACCTCCTCCCACCAGGCAATACTCTTCCTGACAAGCCGTAAAAACCACAGAGATCCCCAGCACAATAGCCATAGCTCGCAAAAACCTATGATACCGGCAAAAAAGAAAATGTTTCATAGCTATTGAGGATTTAGAATGATGAATATTTTTACACTTGCAATATATTACAACATTATTTAATATCCAAATCATATCACATTTATTTTATACGAAATTGAAAACGGCGACATATTACATTTAAAATACTAAGCATATCACTTTGTTACTATTAAAAATCGCAACAACCATTACTAACAAGACTAAGGCATCACACAAAAGTCGGCGTGTCAAAATTCGTAAATTTTGACACGCCGACTTGTTTCTGTCCGGATGGAGAGGGTGCTGTCAGAATGGCGACGACCCGGATGGGCCATTATGACAGCACCCTAATAGAGACTTGGAAAGGATCAACCCAAACGCGAATAGGAATAACCGAAACGCTCGAAAGCCGCACGGTCAAGAGCTTCCCTATCGGCAGGGTTGGCTATGGAAATCATCAACTTGGCACGCTCAGGAAGCGACTTGCCAAGCAGATTGACCGCTCCATGCTCCGTGACCACGTAATTTGACTGGAAGCGGGTGGTCACAACCCCGGCACCTGGAGTAAGCACCGGCTTGATCTTTCCCACCCCCTTGCTGGTGGTCGAGGTCATGGCTATTACCGACAAACCGCCCTCACTGCGCGACGCACCATATACGAAATCATGCTGGCCACCTACACCGGAGAATATACGTGTACCGATGGAGTCGGCACAAATCTGTCCGGTGAGATCTATTTCAAGACAGGAGTTAATGGAGGTTACACGTGGATTTTGGCCGATGATAAAAGGATCGTTGGTATATGCCACATCCTTGAAAACCATCTCCTTGTTATAGTCCATGAGATCGTAAAGACGACGAGACCCAAGGGCAAGACAGGCCACAGACTTCCCCGGCAGAACCTTCTTGAGGGAATTATCTATGACTCCGCTCTCTATCAGAGGCAACACCCCGTCGGTCATAGCCTCGGTATGGAGACCCAGATGCTTATGGCCGCTGAGGGCACGTATTACAGCATTTGGTATACCCCCCACACCGATCTGCAACGTGGCACCATCGGGTATCAAGGCTGCAACGGCATTCCCTATGGCAGTCTCCACCACTCCCGGTTCAGGCGTGGGCACCTCCACAAGCGGATCATCAACCAATACGGCGGCTGCAATCTTTGACATGTGTATCACCGGATCGCCATAACTGAAAGGCATATGGGGATTTATCTGGGCAATCACTGTCTTTGCACACTCTGTGGCTGAAAACGCGAGATCGGCACTGACGCCGTAACTCACATATCCCTCTGCATCCGGCATGGAGCAGTTGAGAAGCACTACATCGGATGGCCATATGCCGCTCCTGAAAAGCTGCGGCACCTCCCCGAGAAAACGTGGAGTCGTAGCACCGTATCCTTCACCGATCCAACGGCGCACATTATTGGAAACAAAACAGGTATCTACCAGAAACGAATCCTTGTATTCTTCACGGCAATATGGCGCCTCACGGTTTGAGACCGAGAAACCGGAGTGAAGCACTACACCGCGGAGTTCATCACCACGGCGCGTCATTGCATCCACTAGCGTTTCGGGAATAGATGTACTTCCCTGTATATAAACGTGATCTCCGCTCTTTATGAGCTTTACGGCCTCATCGGCCGACATTAAATTGGGATAATTCATACTCTGGAACGGTTTCATGTGTAGGATGGTGGTCAGCATGGAAAGCGGAAAGACGCTCTGACAGACGGCGGAAAGAATCGTCGTCAGACAGCAGGCTCACACATACCCGCACGCCCTGCTGGCGGCTGCCGGTAGAAGGGAGCGATATGGTGGATACCCCATAACGAAGCAGCTCTTTCTGCAAAGTATCGCCTGTCATGCCCGGATATCCCATCGTGAAGAAAAATCCATCGGATATCGGCTGGTCTCCGTCAAGAGCATAAACAAGATGGAATCCGTTATCAAGGAAACATTTTTTAGCCAATGCAGCCCGACGCCCGTATTCACGGGTCTCGGCAACGAAATCAAGTTTCCCTTCAACCGCAGCCTCAAGCATGGCGGCAAAGGCATGCTGGGCGGAATGGGCCGTACCTGATGAAGCACAATACAGTACCCCATAGATATATGCGTCGCCGAAAGTCGGCATCTCATAGAACTGTTCGAAAAACGGATATACCCTGTCTGCCACACCCGGCGACATGCATACCAATGAGATGCGCTGACCGGCATAACTGAATATCTTGGATGCCGATACCAGCATGATGACACGGTCTGTCCATTTTGCCACAGTCGGGACATAAGGCGCCTTGTACGGCACACCGTAACGGGTGCGGAAGTCCATGCCAAGATAAGCATGGTCTTCAACAAGGATCACATCGTGTTTCTCTGCCATGCGGGCAAGTATGGCATATTCTTCAGAGGTCAGATTTGTCCAGGCGGGATTGTTGGGATTGTTATACAGTATGGCGGTGACATTGCCTCGTGACAATATGGCATCCAGACGTTGCTCAAGAGCGGCACCGCGGCAGTCATAAAGATCAAGAGACTCCTGGTTCAGCTCCAACAGTTTCACCTGGTTGTGCTGGGCGGGGAAACCGGGATCAAGGAAAAGGATTGTATCGCGTCCGGGCAACCGCTGACCCAAAAGTAGAAACAGGGTAAAAGTAGCCTGCATGGAACCCACAGTCGGAACTATGCAACGCTGCGGAATGTCCACATCCAGAAACGCTTTCAAAAACCGGCTTCCGTTCTCTTTCAGCGAAGGAATCCCGGATATGTTGGGATATTGGTTGGCTATGCCGGTGAGCAAAGCCGCACGCTCGGCTTCAATCCCGACAGGTGAAGCAGGTAATCCCGGATTCCCCATTTCAAGATGCACAAACGGCTCGCCGAGATGGCGCTCCAACCGCACGGCCAACGACAGTATCTGACGTATTGTCGCAGAAGCGATATTCGGTATATTCATCGCCTGCATTTCCTGTTCAAGAATATTGTGTGATACGGGTACCATAGTCTTTATCTTTTCCTGAAACATATCATATTCATATTGACGACACAGCACGTGAACGGGCTAGCCCAGCACGGAAAGCGGCAAGGTTGCTTTCAATGACCTTCTCACCTTTCGACTGGAAAACCGTGCGTATCCCATCTTCTATCTTTTCATACGGAATGCCGACAAAGGGGGCTGCCGCACCGAGAAGCACCATGTTTGACGCACGCACGGTAGCGACATCTTTGGCAACCGTATCCATGTCAAACGCCACAGTGCGCTCACACGCTCCCAAAGCATCCATTATCTCTTGCTCTTCCGGATAATCGGGGATGTTTACAAAAGGTGTGGTATTGGTGACTACCCATCCCTCCGGTTTAAGCCACTGTATGTACCTCAATGCCTCCATTGGTTCAAGAGACACGATCATGTCGGCTTTCCCTCGGGGGATAAGATCTGACGAGATTGGGGATGAACTGATCCTGAGACATGACATTACGTCGCCCCCGCGCTGGCTCATACCATGCACTTCCGCCTGTTTCAGATGTAGGTTGTCTGCCAGAGCTGCCGCACCGAGTATAGTGGCAATGGAGAGTATACCCTGACCTCCCACTCCGGCAAGTATAATATCTGATTTCATATTTCAATCTATTAATCTTGCATCAAAATTTATTGTTTTTTCCCTTTGGCATGCCTGCGTGCGGTCTGGATACATTCACGGCGGGACACTATTACCGACAGCCCCTCATATGCGAACTCTTCGGCAAACAAGGCTTTCATGTCCTCAAAATTTTTCGGAAGAGAATCTATTGTGCGCACATGAGCAGCATCGGCACCGAGGCCAAGGCATATGTCTTCCAGTTTGCCTGTACCTTGCGAATCCTGGCCGCCTGTCATGCCGGTGGTCAGGTTGTCAGATATGATCACGGTCATTGGAGTATTCTCGTTTACGGCATCAAGCAGCCCTGTCATACCGGAATGTGTGAACGTGGAATCTCCGATAATTGCAACGGCAGGTCTAAGCCCGGCATCGGCAGCGCCTTTTGCCATAGTGATTGACGCGCCCATGTCAACACACGTATCTATGGCGTTGAATGGAGCCAGCCACCCGAGGGTATAACACCCTATGTCACCAAAAACCTTGGCTGTAGGTGACGCATCAAGCACAGCATTAAGTGCGGCATATACATCACGATGGCCACACCCCTGGCACAAAGCCGGAGGCCGCGACACTACAATACGTGACGGATCCGGGATCTCTGCCAGGAGCTTGCCTGCCATATCAGGAACCAATCGTGCCAATCCTGCCGCCACATTGTCGGGAGTAAGCTCGCCGGTCAGAGGAAGCACCCCGTCAAGTTTGCCCCGCACTTTAAGACCCCGATCCAGTAAACCACGCATCGCCCTTTCTATTACAGGTTGTCCCTCCTCAACGACAAAAATTTCATCGCAGGCATCTGCGAGACGGGAAACGAGATTTACAGGCAAAGGATATTGGGAAATTTTCAGAACCGTAAACGGAGATCCGTCAGGGAAACATTCGTTTATATAATTGGCAGCTATTCCTGATACAAGAATGCCTATCCTGCGGTCATTGCCCAATGCAAGACTGTTAAAGGAAGAGTGCTCGGCTTCCTCTTCCATTCGCTTTCTATCTTCCAGCAACTGACGGTAGCGCACACGTGAATTACCCGGCATAAGGACCCACTGGCGCGGATTGTCGGGAAAACGCAATCTGTTCTCAGGCACAGCATGTTCGGCAACCTCAACTACCGAACGGGAATGAGCCAGACGAGTGACCATCCTCACCATCACAGGAACTTTCAGCCGCTCGGAAAGTTCAAAACCGTAAGATGCCATATCATAAGCCTCCTGCTGTGTGGATGGCTCCAGAATAGGCATTATGGCAAAATCAGCATAAAACCGCGAGTCCTGCTCATTTTGTGAAGAATGCATTGACGGGTCATCGGCAGATATTACAAGCATGCCACCGTTTGTCCCCGTCATAGAGGAATTGACAAACGGATCTGCAGCCACGTTAAGCCCCACATGCTTCATCGAAACCATGGAACGTTTACCACAGAACGACATTCCCAACGCCTCTTCGAGGGCGGTTTTCTCATTTGACGACCAATGGGAATGTATCTCCCGCTCACGGGCTACGGCATTGGACTGCACATACTCAAGAATCTCTGTAGAGGGAGTTCCCGGATAAGCATAGGCTCCCGATAATCCGGCATTTATGGCGCCCAAGGCCAATGCCTCGTCGCCAAGTAAAAGTTTTCTGGTACTCATGGATTAGACTGTTCGTTTGCGGAGGAACGGGAATTTCAATATTCCGCACCTACATGGCAAATTTACAAAACCGACGCCGAATTTACCCTCACTCTCGTTATGTTATGCAACATGTTTGCCTAACAGGCAGAATTATGCTGGCTAAAAGTTGTAATCTCGTTCCACGATTTAAATGCCACTTGCAAACCTCGGTTTATAAAAATTTTTATCTGTATCGCCGTCACATCAATTTTGACTACAATCCGCTGCGGATCATTCGTTTTTTACCCAACCATGATCCAGTATTATACCGCTTTATGGCATCGTCATCTACACGCCTGATAACCAATAAATTACCCCCCCCATAAAAATTAGTATCAAATAGCTGCATCTAAACTGAAAACAATTAACTTTGCAAATATATTCAGAAGTTGCAATTGGGTAAAATCCCGCCATACCTTCTTAAAATCATCAGTTCATAGGAATTTCAAAACTAACCATCGCCATTATGAAATATCTGCTTTTTCTATCGGCATTGCTTATCCAGCCTTGTGTTGCAATTGCCCAGACCCCATGCACAAACCACTGCACCTCATGTAAAATTCAGTTTCAATTAAAAGATACTGCGTTCAATGAAACATTCCCGGCTATTGAAAAAAAGATAAAAGATTTCTATGCCAACATAGTGTTTCACACGCAGCATGATACCGACTATGATATCAACGACATCTGTACTTCGGATTTTATCAAGAGATTAATCGCAGCCAACGATCTGGATGTGCCAGGCTATGCCACATGGCTTCTTCGCTCAGGCATGCAGGACGGCGATGATACCCCGTCAAGAGTGCTGTCAGTAAAACCTGGGGCAAACAATACGGTTATAGTCAACTGGACCGACATGGGACATAAAGGTTCAACCACCCTAACAATGACAGAATCCAACGGCCAATGGAAGATCAACGGGGCCACAGTCCCCGTCGGCTTCAATCCCCTGTAATAATCACATAACTTCATTAAAAGCATGAATCTGACCAAATATATTACAGATCTGACGGATGAACATCTACAGTTATTGACCGCTGCTTTCACAATGGCAGAAAACGCAGGCAATATACACCTGAAATATTTCCGAAAGGCAGGACTTGAACAATCCACCAAACTTAATGACAGCGACGTCGTCACGACTGCCGACAAAGAGGCAGAAACATCTATATTGGACTTCATACACCGACATTTCCCTTCGCATGGCATAATCTCTGAAGAATCGGGCAGAGAACACGACGAAAGGGAGTGGCGTTGGGTGGTGGATCCACTGGACGGCACTACCAATTTTGCGATGGGCCTGCCAGCATTTTGCGTTTCTATTGCTCTGGAACACAACAAAGAGGCTATACTAGGAATAGTATATGCACCATACCTTGGCGAATGCTTCTATGCAATCAAAGGCAAAGGCGCATGGCTCAACGGGCGCCCTATCCGCTGTTCCGAAAAATCAGAACTGTCAAAGGCTGTAGTCGCTACCGGCATGCCATATGACCGGAGCGACAACCCTGACAACAACCTCCAGGAAATATGCAAAATGGCATTGTGTGTGCGTGGCATACGCAGGATGGGATCTGCAGCAATTGACTTATGCTATACTGCAGCCGGATTTTTTGACGCCTACTGGGAACTGAACCTGAACCGCTGGGACATATCGGCAGGACAACTCATCGCAACCGAAGCCGGTGCGATTATAGAACCGATCCGTTCGGACCGGAACCATTCAATTCTCGCCTCAAACCCTCACCTCCATACCTCCATACGCAAAATATTGCTTCAAAGTCAACCTTCGAATAAAACAGGACACAAGTATGAATAAGTTTTTCCACATACTCATTATGTTAGTTGCGGCCTGCACTGCCAATGCAACCACTCGCTTTTCATCATACAAAGGAGTTTGGAGCAGCGATAATGCAGAAGCGGTACTGACCGATTCCATATGCATATTTTACTATCAGGCAGATAGCACAATGCACGCATTTCTGGAAATCCCCACAGCCAGTATTGTAAGCAAAGCCACCTTTACAAAGGATGGAATAGTAACAACTTCTTCTAGCAACGAACCACTTGTCATCTCAGAAACCGGTGGAGTACTGAACATTTGTGGTCATTATCTAAAAAAAGTGGAGAGCATCAAGACAGTTGCACCCTACGAGATGCCACAATGTAAATCAAAATTTGATGTCGGCAAATGCTTGCAACATTGGCGTCTTGGAGCCGGATATGCCATTTCCGACGATATTATCTATTGTGAGATAAATACAAACAGGCATATGTTTGTTTATATGATAAACCCTTCCATGGTCTATATACGTGCTGCGGCTGCAAGGAATAATAATAATGGGACTCTGTTTTTCCAAAATATCCGCATGATGAAAAACAATAACACGGGCGAATACACCATGTCTATTGAGCCAAACAATTTTAATGTCTCACGCAACGACTTAAAGATAGACAATAGTAAATTTCAGCCCAATTCATGCACATTCAATCCCGACGGTGGAATATATTGGTCACTTATTTCATTTGAGCCTGATTTGATTTTGCTGAATGGATGTGGTGAAACTTACCAGGTAAAGCATCATCCCATTGAATCGGATATGGAATATTTTGAATACATCCCATATTCTACAGGGGATAATTTCCCCCAATTCCACTGATTTTATCACCGAACAAGCGCCTCCCCCCGCATACCTGCTCCATAATCTTGCGGTGCCATTACCCGCAAGATTATGGAGCAGCATATTTTTAATAGGCTTGCGTCGGGTAAAAAAAGTAAAGAGCTAAGTCCATGCGACTTAGCTCTTTACTTTGTGTTGCCTTGGAAGGATTCGAACCCTCACAGGCGGAACCAGAATCCGACG
>CANRWW010000027.1 GCA_947643665.1 uncultured Porphyromonadaceae bacterium
GAAGCGCCCTGGCACAGGAACTGTGCCGGGGCGCTTTGTTTTTGCCCCCGGGCGGTGGGAGCAGCAGGGGGCAGCAGGGTGGTGGGGGGAAGCCGAGGGGGGAGGGGGATCAGAGCCATCAGAGGTATCAGAGGCATCATTGATATCACCGGTGAATCAGAGGCATCGGCTCTCTTAGAGAGGGATCAGAGGAATCACGATATGGCTGGTGGGGATCGGGGTATCTGATGGGGGCTGAGGGTTTTGGTGGAATTTTCTTGTAGGTTTTAAAAGTTGTGTGTATCTTTGTTGGCGTTAAGAAAGGATTTGAAGAGGCTAGTCGTATGACGGGCTTCGTTTAGTTGTTATGAATACTCTGGAACCTGCTATTATTGAACCTGAAAACCGTCGGGATTCGCTTGTGATTATTCCGATGTATAATGAGAGGGAGAATGCAGCTGCTATTATTGATGCTGTGCTTGCTCTCAAGCATGGTTTTGATGTTCTGGTGATTGATGACAATTCTCCTGACGGAACCTCAGATATTGTGTGCGGAAAGATGTCCCAGTATCCTGGGCGCGTGTATATGATAGAGCGTTCCGGTAAACTTGGATTGGGTACGGCTTACATAGAAGGATTCAAGTGGGCTTTGGATAATGGTTACGGTTATGTGTTCGAGATGGATGCTGACTTTTCGCATAATCCCAAGGATCTTGAATTGCTTTATATGGAATGTGCCGAGAAGGGAGCAGACGTGGCCGTAGGCTCGCGTTATGTGACTGGTGTCAATGTGGTGAACTGGCCGATGGGTCGTGTGCTGATGTCTTATTTCGCATCGAAGTATGTGCAGTTTGTA
The DNA here is from genome assembly GCA_947643665.1 of uncultured Porphyromonadaceae bacterium. Taxonomy (GTDB): domain Bacteria; phylum Bacteroidota; class Bacteroidia; order Bacteroidales; family Muribaculaceae; genus UBA7173. The sequence continues at coordinate 836 of CANRWW010000027.1, forward strand.
ACAGGTCTCAAAGTAAAGGATACGACTGCAGGTTTTGCATGCTACCGCAGCGAGGTGCTTCGCACGATGGAACTTGACAAGATTCGTTTCAAAGGATATGCTTTCCAGATTGAAATGAAGTTTACTGCGGTGAAATGTGGGTTTAAAGTCACGGAAGTGCCTATAATCTTTGTGAACCGTGTGCTTGGCACCTCAAAAATGTCATCTGGTATTTTTGGTGAGGCCTTGTTCGGGGTTATTAAATTGAAACTGGATTCAATAACACGCAAATATCCGAGGAAACCGTAACGTAGGAATTTCCTGTTGGCAGGAGGCGGTTTCTGAAAATGTATTGATGATGAAGAAACCTAAGGTTTTAGCAAACGGACTTATTTTTAGCAATGGCTTTCGCTTTAAAGGGAGCGTGGTCATTGAGGATTACCTTATTACCAGGGTTGATGTGGGCTACACCAATCTTGCGGATATTCCTGCGGAAAATTATGATGTCGTAGATTGCGAGGGAAAGATGATTTTCCCTGGTGTGATTGACGAGCATGTGCATTTCCGTGATCCCGGCATGACTGAAAAGGGTGATATAATGACTGAGAGCCGTGCTGCCGTGGCAGGCGGGGTGACTTCTTTTTTCGATATGCCCAATACGACGCCGCAGACCACGACGATAGAGGCATGGGAGGCCAAGATGGCCCGAGCAGCTGAGGTTTCTGCTGCGAATTATGCATTTTTCCTTGGTGCCACCAATAACAATATTGATGAGATACTTTCGGCGGATTACACGCGTATTCCGGGTGTAAAATTATTCATGGGCAGTTCTACAGGCGGGATGCTGGTGAACCGCGATGATATGATCCGTAAACTTTTCTCAAGTTTCCATCATGTCATAGCTTGCCATGCTGAAAGTGAGGATGTGATTGCTGCCAACAAGGCGCGTTTGCTTTTGCAGTATCCTGGGGGTATTCCTGTAGGGCTTCATAGCAGCCTGAGGTCTCGTGAGGCTTGTATAGAGGCTACGCGCAAGGCGGTGACCCTTGCTAAGGAGACTGGTGCCAGGCTTCATGTGATGCATCTGACAACTGCTGATGAATTGGAGTTTTTTGAACCGGGAGATGTGGCGTCAAAGCATATAACGGCTGAGACGTGTCCCCATTATCTCTGTTTTACAGGGGATAGTGTGGAGGCTACCGGTGGCCTTACCAAGTGTAATCCGGCGATTAAGGATGAAAGGGACCGGCGGGCATTGCAGCGTGCTGTAACCGAAGGAAGGATTGATGTAATTGCAACGGATCATGCACCCCATATGTTGGCCAACAAACTTGGGGGCGATGCGTTGACTGCCGCTTCCGGTATGCCGTCTGTGCAGTTCGCTCTTCCTGTCATGTTGCAGCTTACCCGAAAGGGGCTTTTTACGATAGAGGATGTGGTAGAGAAGATGTCCGGTGCTCCGGCGCGCCTTTACAGGATGTCCCGGAGGGGTTACGTAAGGCCGCATTATGTGGCGGATCTTGTTGTGATTGATCCGGATGCCGATTATGTGATAAAAAGTGATGATGTGCTTAGCGCTTGCGGCTGGAGCCCTTATGAGGGGATGAGGCTCAACTTCAGGGTAGAGCAGACGTGGGTGAATGGCCAGCCTGCATATATAAATGGTGAGTTTACGGGAAAGCAGACTCCTTTGGCTTTGCGTTTTGACATATGATTGATGTCTGACTAACGTATTATACAGAAACAGAAAAAGCGATGAATCAAGTCATGTTCATCGCTTTTTCTGTTTCTGTATTATTCCGTTCAGATGCTCATTTCGCCGCATATGGGGTGGAGCAGGCAGTGGGAAACTTGTTTTGGAGTGAGTCCTATGCCAAAAAGGAACATCATTTTTGTAAGGGCGGCTTCGGTGGTTATGTCATGTCCTGAAATAACTCCTGCGGCGGCAAGCTGATGCCCTGTGGCATAGCGTTTCTGCTGCACTCCTCCGTTGACGCATTGGGTCACATTCAGCACCACTACTCCGCGCTTTACCGTGTCTTCTATGGCGTTGTGGAACCATTCGCATGCGGGAGCATTCCCTGCCCCATAGGTTTTCAGCACGATTCCTTTAACTCCAGGTGTATTTAGTTGCTGACGAAGTGAAAGTTCGGTCATACCGGGGTTCACATGTATTATTATTACGTCGGTGTTGAGACCGGTGTGCACTTTCAGCGGCAGTCTGTCATGTACACGCCATAACGAGTCATTGTTGAACTGTATGGAAAGTCCTATTTTTGCAAGAGAAGGGTAATTGTTGCTCTTGAATGCATTGAAGTTGTCTGCGCTCATTTTTGTAGAGCGGTTTCCTCTCCATAGGTAGTTTTCAAACAGTATGGCAACTTCCTGCACCATCGGTTCGCCGTTTACTGGATCTATCGCTGCCGCGATCTGTAGCGCCGTTATCAGGTTTTCTTCTCCGTCTGTGCGCACTTCTCCGATCGGGAGCTGTGATCCTGTGATTATTACCGGCTTGCGCAGATGTTCCAGCATAAATGACAGCGCTGATGCGGTATAAGCCATAGTGTCAGTACCGTGCAGCACTACAAATCCGTCGAATTTTTTATAGTTGCGTCCTATTTCCGAGGCGATCAGTTTCCAATGCTCCGGTGAGACGTTGCTGGAATCTATGGGCGGATCAAATTGTATATGCTCAATGTCATAATCAAGCATTTTGATTTTAGGCACGTTGTCAATCAGATGGTTGAAGTCGAACGGGCTTAGTGTGTGTGTCTGCGGATCCTCTATCATACCGATGGTTCCACCGGTATAGATAATGAGGATCCGCGGACGTGAGGAGTGAGTTTGCTGCTGCATGGCTGGAGGTGTTGATGCGGTCTTATTTAACTTGTGCTCCGGGAGCAACGGCACCTGTGGGGCCTATTACTACGAGCGAGCCGTCGGGATTCTGTGCCGACAGGATCATTCCTTGCGACAGGACCCCTTTCAGTTTGCGTGGTTCGAAATTGGCTACGAAGCAAATCTGTTTCCCGGTAAGGTCTTCGGGATTATAGTATTTTGCAATACCGCTGACGATGGTGCGTTGTTCCATGCCGTCATCAATAAGGAATTGCAGGAGCTTGTCTGCTTTGGGTACACGTTTGCATTCCAATACGGTGCCTACACGTATGTCAACTTTCATGAAGTCGTCGAACGGAACATCTGGTTGCTGTGGTTCCGGTTGCCAGCTTTTCAGTTTGTTTTCCTCGCGTATGCGGCTGAGGCGGTCTAGCTGTGCCTGTATGGCGTCATCCTCAATTTTTTCGAACAGCAGTTCAGGCTGTCCGAGCTGTGTCCCTGCGGCAATAAGATCAGGTTGTCCCAGCATATCCCACGACAGTTTGCCAAGGACAAGCATTTCTGAGAGTTTACCGCTCATAAAGGGCAGGAACGGTTCGAATGCCACGGCTATGTTCGCGCATATCTGTATCGCCACGTTCAGTATGGTAGCTACGCGTGCCATGTCGCTTTTCGCTACTTTCCATGGCTCTGTTTCCTGAAGATACTTGTTGCCGGCACGGGCTATGTTCATGGCTTCCTTGAGGGCTTCACGGAAATGGAAAGTCTCAAGTGCGTTTGTAAGTGACTGGCCGATACCCTTTATCTCGCCGAATATTTCGTTGTCAATCGGCTGCAACTCTCCGGCTTCAGGCACTTTCCCTTCGAAATATTTGTGAGTAAGCACCATCGCACGGTTTACGAAATTGCCCAAGATAGCCACCAGCTCCGAGTTGTTGCGGCTCTGGAAATCGCGCCATGTGAAATCATTGTCTTTGGTTTCAGGTGCATTGGCTGTAAGGACGTAACGGAGCACATCCTGTTTGCCGGGGAAATCACGCAGATATTCGTGGAGCCATATAGCCCAGTTGCGTGAGGTTGAAATCTTGTCACCTTCAAGGTTTAGGAATTCGTTTGCTGGCACATTGTCAGGCAACTGGTAGTTGTCGCCGTATGCCATGAGCATCGCGGGGAATATGATGCAATGGAAAACGATGTTGTCCTTACCGATGAAGTTGATTATCCTGGTTTCGGGGTCTTTCCAGTAGGTTTCCCATGTGTCGGGAAGCAACTCTTTGGTGTTGGAAATATAGCCGATGGGTGCATCGAACCATACATACAGCACTTTTCCTTCGGCGCCTTCCACGGGCACAGGCACTCCCCAGTCAAGGTCGCGGCTTACGGCACGTGGCTGCAGTCCGAGGTCAATCCACGATTTGCATTGCCCGTACACGTTGGTTTTCCACTCCTTGTGTCCTTCAAGGATCCACTGTGACAACTGTTTTTCCCAGCGGTCAAGCGGGAGGTACCAGTGTTTGGTTTCTTTGAGCACCGGTGTGTTGCCGGTTATGGCGCTTTTGGGGTTTATAAGGTCGGTGGCGTTGAGCGATGTGCCGCATTTCTCGCATTGGTCGCCGTAAGCACGGTCGTAGTGGCAATGCGGGCATTCTCCGGTCACATAACGGTCTGCCAGGAATTGATTTGCCTTTTCATCGTAAAGCTGCATGGAGGATTTTTCCACAAATTGGCTGTTGTCGTATAAACGGCGGAAAAATTCGGATGCAGTTGCTTCATGTATGTCTGATGTGGTGCGGGAATATATGTTGAATGATATTCCAAGCTCCTCCATGGAATCTTTTATGATCTTGTGGTAACGGTCCACTATGTCCTGTGGTGTAACCCCTTCGTTCTGTGCTTTTATAGTGATTGGCACCCCGTGCTCGTCAGATCCGCCAATCATAACGACGTCTTCTCCGCGCAAACGGAGGAAACGGGTATATATATCTGCCGGTACATACACTCCGGCTAGATGGCCGATATGCACTGGACCGTTGGCATATGGCAAAGCAGTGGTGACAAGGGTGCGTTTGAATTTCTTTTCCATTTTTTTCAATCTGTTTATGTCACAAAATTAATAAATTCAGTTGGAATTAAGAAATCAAAGGATTCTGGAGTGATATAAGATAAAGCCCCGCTGCGTCTGCCGTAATGTGGCTTATGCAGCGGGACTCTGTTATATGGGTCTTTCGGTTTGTCAAATACCGGTTGGAGAGGGTGTGTTATCGGTTGAGTTTGCGCACTGAGCCGTCGGAATATTTTACAATGAAGATGCCTCCGGTTGCTTCTGCCGGATCAATGGCACGTCCGTCAGGAGTGAAGTACGATACGGGTACGGCGTCTGCATAGTCTGCGTCAGGAGCCGCGACACCAGCCAGTTTGGTAAGTTCGAAAACTTTCTTCACACCAGGACCGGTTACCGTGATCTTTTCCGAGGTGATGGCTTCCGGAGTGGTGGCATTTACTTTCAGTTCCGTATCGCCATATCGGCCGGTTATTTTCGCGCTTATGCCATTAGGCACTTCCACAGTGAGTTCCGAGCCGTCATAATAGCTTTGCATAGGCACTGTCACCACACCTTCTGCTACAGTGATTTTGTCAACATCTGAATGCAGGTAAGGGTATTCTCCGTCAAGGTTTATTGCAAAAGCCGACATGAGATCGCCATATTCACCTTGGATAGTGGCAACCGATGACCAGCTTTTGCGTGGCATACTTTCGTGTGTTATTGTTTTTTCGATCCATCCGTGGCAAAGGTATGGGTGGGGGAATTCCGACAACATCGGTGAGAATCGTTGTATGCCGGCTCCTCTGAATCCGCTTATGCGGATTACATATGCGGCATATGAGTTGTCAAGTGCTATGGGCGTGTCAAATTCCGCGCATACAGTGAGGTAATCGGTGCTTCCGAATTCAAATGTGATTATATCTGTGCCTTTGCATACCGCTGACGTTATCACAGGTGCGACAGATATATCATAATCTTCTGTAAGGCCTAGTATTTCAAATTTTATTTCAGCCTCTTCTGTCACTTTGCCCATGGCCAGCATGTGCGCCCCGTGGACTACCAGCGGTGAAGCCGACGGATATATAAAGTTCATTATGGCATCAAGCGTCACGAACTCGGTTTCAGTGGCCGGTTCATCAAATGTATACTTTGTCCAGAAGTCGTCAACGCCCTCTCCGTGGCCGAATACCGGTATCCCTGCTGTTCCGGCATCTTCTTCCGTAAGTGCCTGCGTAAGGCCTGATACCATCGGATCGAACGGCAGTATGCCGTATACGTCTGTGGTACCGTCATTGAATGTAACTTCGGCTTTGCCTCCGAGCTGCATCAAAGGATGTGCGCACTCAAATACAGTCTCGCGGTATCCGGGTGCCATACCGCGGAGGCTTGGCGGTGTAATGAAGTTGTTTATTGTAGTGGATAGTGTGGAGAAGTTCGGCTTATAGTTCAGGGTAAGCATGTCAGGATCGTCTGATGTGGCAGTGGAGCTGTTTTCCTGGTCGTAGTATGACCATAGGTATGTCGCTTCTGGAACGTATGTGTAGTTCTGCCATACGAGATCGGTATATACGGGATAAATTGCGACCGGAACACCGGCGACAGACCATGATGCGGACTTGTTGAACCCGAAGAACTGTGTCTCGAATGGCTCAAGATACGGTTCAAGAGGCATTGGGGGAAAGTCTGCAAAAATATTGTCAATGAAAAGAGTGTCGCAGTCGGTGCCATAATAGCGGAATGCTATCTGCACGTTTTTCCCTGCATATCCGGCGAGCGATACCGAAATCTGTTCAAGCATCCCGGAAGTGGAGCATGTCATTTCCAAGGCTGTCTTACCGGTGTTGGCTTCAGTCAGGCTATAGATCTGTGTCCACTCCTGTGCACCCTCCTCGCGTATGAGTACACAAACATCTCCTACAGGCTCGAATTTGGAGAATGTCATCTCCTCAGCGTTGTAATAATCCCAGTTGTAATAATACGGGGTAAGGGTGTAGAGGTCGAATGTGAGCTGCATTCCCTCCTGTATTGTGAATACGGGTGATATTATGGTTTCGTCCTGGGGCTTATTGCTGCCTGCAACGAAAATGCTGAGATAGCATTTGCCGTCGGTAGGTGATGGATATTGTGAGCTGGCAGGAGACCATACGTTCCATTTCTGGTTTTCAGACAGCCCCTCGATGCTATTGCTTTCAACTGTCCATCCTTCCGGGATCCATGCAGATGTGGTGCCGTCCCATCCTTCGAAACTCTCGCGAAGTCCGGCTGACGCGGATGCTGATATGCGTGAGGCTCGGTTCTGTTTTACCAGCGGGTTGACGGTGGTGTTTACGCCGGTTCGTCTGATGGATTTGACAGGTTTGTCAGGTGTGCCTTTTGTAGGCTTTGCCACTTTTACAATCGTGGTGTGAGCGTTGTCTGTCATTGATACCGGCTGGAATGCCGCTGGTCCTGTGGCCCAGACAGACGCTGTGGCAGACACAGCCATTGCAAGGAGTAGATTATGCTTCATGCGTTAAAGAATATGATTAATGAAAAATTGGTTTGGCGTATAAATATTTTTGCAAAGTTAATCAACCCGCGCCAAGGCGGAAACCAAAAATATGAAAAATAAATAAAAATAGAATTTAAAGGCGGTCATACCGGTGTTTTAGGATAGCTTGGCCATAAAATCAAGAAGCAGGAATGATGCCGGAGGGATAGCAGGGATGTTAATTTTAAGGGTTTTTGGATAAAAAGTGTGCGGGAATTGTTATTATATTGTGTAATTTCGCAGTTAGAAATAGCGTAATGGCTGTTTCGCAGCCATTACGCTTTCCCAACTACTGTTTTTAATATGAGAAAACTCCCTGTTATATTTGCCGCGGCCATCGCGAGTGCCATTGTCTCTTTTGCTGCAACCAGAAGTCCAAAGGGCGACATATCCCGTAATATTGATATATTTACCTCCATATACAAGGTGTTGCAGACTAACTATGTGGACAGCATAGATGCTGACAAATCCATGAATACCGCCATCGGTGCCATGCTCAATGAAATAGATCCTTATACGGAATATATCAGTGAGGCTGACCAGGATGAATTCATGACAATTTCAACGGGTGAATATGGTGGTATCGGATCTTATATAGGTGAACGCGACGGGAAAGTATATGTGACGGAACCGCGCGAAGGATCTCCTTCGCATAAGGTTGGCCTGAAGCCGGGGGATGTCTTTGTCAAGATTGACGGGGACTCGCTCAAAGGGCTCCACAGTTCAGATATAAGCAAGCTCCTTAAAGGCCAGGCAGGAACGAAAGTGGCGGTGACGGTGCATCGCCCTTATACGGAGGACAGTATTCTCAGTTTTGATATAACACGTGAGAAGATAGAGCTTGATCCGGTGCCTTATTACGGTGTTGTGAAGGGGGATATCGGCTACATACAGCTGACCACATTCAATGAGAAGACCTTTGAGAAAACCCGCGATGCATTGCTTGACCTCAAGAGCCGTCCGGAGGTAAAATCCATAGTGCTTGATTTGCGCGGCAATGGTGGAGGACTGCTTGAAAGCGCCGTACAGGTGGTAGGGTTGTTTGTGCCTAAAGGTACAGAAGTCGTGCGCACACGTGGCAAAGGACTGCTCAACGAAAAAATCTACAAGACAACCCACAAACCGGTGGATACTGAAATACCCCTTGCGGTGATAGTAAACGGCGGTTCGGCTTCCGCAGCCGAGATTGTGACGGGTGCCTTGCAGGATCTTGACCGTGCGGTTATCGTGGGTGAACGCAGTTTCGGCAAGGGACTTGTGCAGAGCACACGACAGTTGCCTTATAACGGATTGCTGAAAGTGACGATCGCCAAATATTACATTCCGTCAGGCCGCCTTATCCAGGCGATAGATTACAGCCACCGCAACCCTGACGGCACTGTGGCACGCATACCCGACAGCCTCACTACCGTATGGCATACGGCAAATGGCCGCGAAGTGCGCGACGGCGGCGGCATCACTCCCGATGTGAAGGTGGAGTACCCGGAAGGGAACCGGTTGGTTTACAACATCGTGCGCGACAATTGGAGCTTCGATTTCGCCAATCGCTATGCCGCCACACACGATTCAGTGCCTGCACCGGAGGTATTTGAGGTTACTGATACGATATTCAATGAATTCAAAAGATTCATTGATCCGGACCGTTTCAAGTATGACCGTACATGCGAGGTGATACTTGAACAGCTTGAGAAAGCGTCGGAAACCGAGGGATATCTTAATCCGCAGGTACAAGCGCAGCTGGATTCCCTCAAGGTGACCCTCAAGCATGATCTGGACCACGATCTGGACCAGAACCGTAAAACCATTAGCGAGTATCTTGCATCTGAGATACTTCAGCGCTATTATTACAATCGTGGCGCCATAATAGAGGCACTTAAGCATGATGCCGATCTTGATACGGCTGCTGCCGTGCTTGGCGACAGGTCGCGATATAAGGAGATACTTTCTCCAAAAGTCAAAAAGTAGACATAACTTTACGTGACGCTAAATGAGTTAGAGGGACTTTTGATGAGCCCCGCACGTCGCGACGCCCTTTCCGGTGCCGTGGCACTTGCAAAGAAAAAGAAACCAGTAGAACTGCGTGGTCTTTCCGGAAGTGCGGCCGCAATGGCCATTTCCGGAATGGCTGCATTGTTGAAGCATCCGGTGGTTGTGGTAGGCGATTCGCTTGATGATGCCGGATATCTGTGCCATGACCTTTCGAAACTTCTTGGCGAGGAAGCCGTGGCGATGTTCCCGTCGGGTTATAAACGCGATATAAAGTACGGACGTGAGGATCCTCCTTCGCAGATAATGCGTATAGAGGCGCTCAACAGGATTGCCGAAGGTAAGCGTTTGAAAGTACTTGTGACATACCCTGAGGCGATAGCCGAGCGTGTGGCGTCGCGCGACGCACTTAGCCGCCATACTCTTACATTGAAGGCCGGCGGGGAGATTGACTTGGAAAAAACACAGGTGTGGCTTCGGGAAAACGGATTCAAGGAGGAGGATTATGTATATGAGCCGGGACATTTTGCGGTTCGAGGCTCAATAATCGATATTTTCGGATATTCATCGGAATATCCGTTCCGCATAGACCTGTTCGGCGACGAGATTGAATCTATCAGGCCTTTCAATATAGAGACACAGCTGTCTGAACGCAAGGTGGATTCCGTGTCAATATCCGCCAATGTAAATGCCGATGACAACGGCAGGGGGGAAAGCCTTCTTGAATTTGTGCATCCCTCCACGATCATCGCCATGCGAAACCGGGATTTCACCCTTTCGCGCATACAGGCCATAGCTTCCGAGACGTTCAGCTCCTCGGCCATGATAGCCGGAGAGGGTGACACTGACGCAATGAAGAATCTTGTGGATCCGGATTTTTTCCGTGACAGGCTGAAGGCGTTTCCGCTGATAGAGTTTTCTTCAGGTGCGGGGTATGACCCGGGCACGAATCCCGGTGGCAGGTCTGTGGGTGACACCACAGCGGAAATTGATTTCAACTGTACCCCGCAGGGGCTATACCATAAAAATTTCGATCTTATATCTGATTCTTTCAAGGGATTGCTTGCCGATGGATATGTGATATATCTGCTTTCAGACAGCGAGAAGCAGATTGCCCGCCTGCAGGCCATTTTTGCCGAGCGCGGAGACGACATCCCGTTTACACCGGTTATATCCACCCTCCATGAGGGATTCGTGGATCATACCGCAAAAATATGCGTGTTCACCGACCATCAGATTTTCGACCGTTTCCATAAATATACGCTTAAGTCGGATCGCGCACGCTCAGGCAAACTCGCCCTGTCGCTCAAAGAACTGAGCGCAATAGAACCGGGAGATTATATCGTGCACGTTGATCATGGCGTGGGGCGCTTCGGCGGCTTGCTCCGCACGCAGGTGAACGGTTCCACGCAGGAAATGATAAAGCTCATTTATAAGAATAACGATTGTATATTCGTGAGCATACATGCCCTGCACAAACTTGCCAAATACCGTGGCAAAGAGGGGGTGGAACCTACGATAAACAAACTTGGCTCGGGCGCGTGGAACAAGCTGAAAGAGCGCACCAAAAGCAAGCTGAAGGATATAGCGCGCGACCTTATAAAGTTATATGCGGCGAGAAAGGAGGAACAGGGTTTCAGTTTCGCTCCGGACAGTTACCTCCAGCACGAGCTTGAGGCGTCGTTCATATACGAGGATACGCCCGACCAGCTTACTGCTACAGCCGCTGTGAAGAAAGATATGGAAAGCCCTCGTCCGATGGATCGTCTGATATGCGGCGATGTGGGATTCGGCAAGACAGAAATTGCCATACGCGCCGCTTTCAAGGCAGCTACGGACGGCAAGCAGGTGGCTGTGCTTGTGCCTACCACGGTGCTGGCATACCAACATTTCAATACATTCAGGGAGCGTCTGGCAGAGTTTCCTGTGAGAGTGGATTACCTGTCACGTGCCCGCACCTCCAAGCAGACGAAGGAGATACTGCGTGATCTGGCTGAAGGGAAGATAGACATACTGATAGGTACGCACCGTATAGTGGGTAAAGATGTGAAATTCAAGGATCTCGGTCTTCTTGTGGTTGACGAAGAGCAGAAATTCGGGGTGGCTGTAAAAGAGAAACTGAAGCAGATGAAGGTGAATGTGGATACTATCACCATGAGTGCCACTCCTATACCGCGCACGCTTCAGTTCTCCCTTATGGGGGCGCGTGACCTTTCCTCGCTTACGACCCCTCCGGCCAACCGTTATCCGATACTCACCTCGGTCAATACCCTCACTGACGACATACTGTCGGAAGCGCTGAACTTTGAGTTGTCACGTAACGGGCAAGCGTTCATAATCAACAACCGTATCGAAGGGCTTTACCAGCTTGAACAGATGGTGAAGCGTGTGGTGCCCGACGCCCGCACCCTTCTGGCTCACGGGCAGTTGCCTCCGGAGCAGCTTGAAAAAGCAGTGATTGACTTTGCCAACCACGATTATGATGTATTGCTGGCTACGACAATAGTGGAGAGCGGTATAGACATGCCTAATGTGAATACGATAATAGTCAACAACGCCCAGAATTTCGGCCTTTCCGAACTACACCAGCTGCGTGGACGCGTTGGGCGTTCTTCCCGCAAGGCATTCTGTTACCTGATGGTGCCGCCGGGAAATCCGCTCACGCCGGTTGCACGCCGCCGGTTGCAGGCCATAGAAAGTTTCTCGGATCTCGGTAGCGGGATACATATAGCCATGCAGGATCTTGACATACGTGGTGCCGGCAACCTGCTCGGGGCGGAACAGAGCGGTTTCATTGCCGATCTGGGCTATGAGACTTATCAGAAGATACTTAAAGAGGCTGTGACGGAATTGCGCACGCAGGAGTTTTCAGACACTCTTACTGCCGACGACGCCAGTGGCGACGAGAAAGAGTTCGTGGCAGACTGCGTGATAGAAAGCGATCTTGAACTGTTGTTACCCGCCACTTATGTACCGCAGGAAAGTGAACGTATAACGCTTTATCGCGAACTTGACTCCATAGAGCGTGAGACAGACCTGCAGGAGTTCCGTTCGCGTCTGCTTGACCGTTTCGGCAACATACCCCCGGAGACCGCCGAACTGATGCGTGTGCCCCGTCTCAGGCGGCTTGCACGCCAGTTGGGAATTGAGAAGGTGTCGCTTAAGCAGGGGATAATGTATCTCTATTTTGTGGATGACACAAATAAGGCTTATTATCAAAGTCCGTCGTTCGGACGGCTGATCACTTATCTGCAGCAAAATTCACAACGTGTGAAAATCCGCGAAAAGAACGGCCGGCGCTCATTCGCAGTGTCAAATGTTCCGAATGTGGAGACCGCTGTAGCCATACTTTCAGAGATAACATCGCTTCCAGCCAGCTGATGTTGTGATATGTCCCTGATAAAAAAATGCCGGCATTGCCGGCATTTTTTTATCAGGGACATAAGGATTAAAGTTTCAGTTTTCTCACAGACCCGTCCGAATAACGCACTATATATATGCCGTCGGTGGCTTCTGCGGGAGCGATTTCACGTCCGTCCGGAGCATAATATGCAACAGGAGTGGCGTTCACGGCATTTGCATCGGTCTCATTTATGCCGCCGGACTCAGGAATCCGGTATGTGACAGTGTTAAGGCTCTGTGCATTGTTTGGCATTGTAAATGAGCGTGCCTCTCCTTCCGTGGCACCTGCTTCTTCCGTAGCCTCTTCAATATTCATTGGCGTATAAAGTTCAAGGCTTGACTTGAGCATCTTGCCGGCTGTGAGGGAGATTATTTCTTTATCATTCATGCCGGCTCGCCAGAAGTAAAGCTCCGACAGTGTCTGGGTGCAGTCTGTCTGTGAGTCTCCGATGGTGAATGTGCCAGGCACAAGCGATTCTTCAGTGGTGCCATATAGCTTCTTGTCAACATAAAGCATCGTGCGCCCCCATGCGTAGTAGTGGGTGAGTGTCACATAGTGATATCCGTCATCTGTGATCGGGGCAGTCTCGGTTGTGAAGTCTGTCCTTTGGGGAGAGTCATAGGTGATTGTCCCGTCTGCGTTAAGCACCAGAGATCCGGTGGTGTTTTTGCGGATACCGTTTACGAATGACAGGAGTTTGCCAGGAGTAGCTCCTTTCACACGCAATGAGATGGTGAAAGAATGTGTGGTTTCTTCGGGAGTGAATTCCAATGTGGCTTTGTCTTCAAGTGTAAGCTCGTGTGTTATGTCACGCACCGGAAGAGGTTTGCCTTCTATCAATGCGTCGAATAGCGATGGCACCATTGAGTACATGAACTCTGCATGTCCGCTGGTATTCGGGTGTGCTCCGTCTGCCATATATCCGGCAGCCCATCGTCCTGTGCCGTCATCAATGGCACCAAGTGTGTTGAATGAAGGCACGTCCCATTCATGTATATACAGGTTGGTCTGCTTGATGTTGGCATAGTCGGTTTTGGTGAAGTCGTCGCGGGTGTAGTTGTTCATCACTACAGGTATTTTGCCGTCGGCACGTGCCTGGGCAATCAGTTTTTGCATGTTTTGGCGGAACTGTGTCATAATGTCGCGTGGATTGGTGGCTCCATGTATGCCTTCGTTTCCGAGTGAGAGGCCGATTATCACAAATTTGCCGAAATCGCGTGTAAGGTCGTCATAACGGTTCATAAGGGCGGTGGTTGTATTGCCGCCGATGGAAACACCGGAAGTGTAGAACGGATTCGGGCTGCTGCCGTTTTCGTGACGTTTCTTAAGTAGTTCGCCATATTTGTAAGCGTATCCTTTGAAGTTTTCAGCTCCTTGCCCATTGGCCACTGAAGAGCCAAACACGCTTATGCGGTTCTGGTCAATATCGGCATTTATGTCAAATACCCGATTGTTCATGTCAACTGTCATTGTGTAAGTGCCCTGGTTCAGGCGTATGTTTTCACCGTTGACACCGTCAGGGAGGTATGCTAGCCTGTTGGTTCCGGCTATGCGTTTGAGTGCCAGCGCATCATTGCCGTCTACTGCGAAATATATATTGCGGTTGATATATTCACCTCCGACCTTGCCGTCAATTGTTACTTCTGAACTCCATATGCCTCGGCCTGCATATTCTATCTCGGTAGGTTTGTCAACTATGGAGCCTTTTACTGACATGGATGTGACCGGCGTGAGTGCCAGCGTTCCTTTACGTGTGTCCGCTTCAATGCGCACCAGACGGTTCTCGTTTTCTGTAAATGGCGCGCCGTCAACGGCCAATGCCCCATTTGTTTCACCGTATGATACGGGTTCCCCTTTTTCTGTCACACCGGAAAAACTGTATGTACCGGGTTTGAGACGCACATATCCGGAGAATTTTCCGTCAATCGGGTGCATGGTAGGCACAATGATGGAGGATGGGTCTGCTGTTATGGTATATGGTTGTCCTTTTGATTTGTCTACGTTCAGTGTGATTATGCGTGTGCGCCGTGGATTGGCCTTTGTCTCGTCGTGGTGGACATGATATACGTAACGCATATTCCCATCATTGTCGAAGAATATGTCTCCATGTCCCGAACCCATTTCCCCTACTATATTCCGATGTATTATAGGGCTTGCGGGGTTTTTCGTCCATGGTCCCATAGGGGAGGTGGCTGTGGCGTAACCTACGGCATAGTCGGTGCTAAGGTAATGGTTGGCGGAATAGAACATGTAGTACAGCCCGTCGATCTTCATTACAGTCGGGCCTTCCATGATCGGCGCACTCGGATATGCATTGGTATTTTCCCATGCTTCCGTGTTGCGGAAACACTCCTTGGCATTGCCTATGAACTTGCACGTCTCGGGATCGAACTCGGCCACATGGAGGATGTTGCCGCCGTTGAAGCGCACATGGTAGAAATAGTACTTCCCGTCGTCGTCGCGGAAGATGAAGGGGTCGATGTTCTTGGCAGATCCGTCAACCGGCTGGATTGTCGCCTGGGTATAGAGGTCTGTAAGGTTATCGGCCTTGGCTACGGCAGTCTGTTCGTTGGCTGTATAAGCAAACAGGTATTTGTTTCCATCCTTGAATATCTGTGGTGCCCAGAATCCTGTAGAACCATAAGTCTGCTGGTCTTTGATAAGGATCATTGAGTCCTTTTTCGCGTATGCCCAATGTTTAAGGTCTGAACTTTCGAGCAGTGTGAATCCCTGTGGGCCGTAGCTGCGTGTGCCTGCCATGTAGAATTTGCCGTTTTCGGCATAGATGGTCGGATCGGCAAGATATATTTCACGTGCACGTGAGTTGCCGTTTTTGGAGAGTTTGAGGTGCAGTTCCACCGGATCTGTTCCCTCTTCATCTATGGCGGTGCCACTGATTGCAAGTTCAACCATGTTGTAAACCTGCTTAGGAGTGCTTTTTGAAGAGAACTCTTCCAGTTTCAATGCGTTAAGATGTGAAAAGCCGTTGACTTGTTCTACTGTGAAAGTAAGTTTCCCGTCGGGTGTGGGGGTGATATAGTCGCTGACGGCAATGTTGCGGATATTGCCGTGTATGTCTTTTCCTGAAGCATCACGACCTCCGATGGTGCGTCCGGAATAGTCCTGACGTGTTTTCCAGTCATTGCTTCCTTCAAGCCGTACATATCCCCAGCGCTGGTCGCCGTCGTTTGTCGCACGGCTGCCGAAAGAGTGTACACGATAAACTTTATTAGGATCCACGCCCGCAAAGACGATGCTGAGTTCTTTCCCTTGTGTCACATAGAAGTAGTCTTCCGTGGCTGTTGGCACTGCCAGGTCACGCAGGTTTTCTTCGGAAGGGTTTTCAAGCCCTCCGGCAACAGCAAGTCCGTTTGTCGCCACTTCCGCATTCACTGTGGCGATAATTTTTGTGGCCTGGTTTGCTGAATTTATAAGCGTATATGAGGAGTTGGCAGGGATTTTGTCGCCGGTTGTGGAGCAAATGTTGTTCCAGTAATGACCGAATTGGTCTGCTCCTTCGGTAAGATGCCCGTGGCCGCGGTTTGCGGAGTTGTCTATGTTTTCACCGAAGTCAATATACATTGTCTGGGTGAGGGTATATGGTGATTCGGGACGTTTTACACCGCTTAGCTCCTCAATTTTCAATGTGTTGATGTGGCACATGTTCTGCACACGGCGGATGGTGAATGTGATGCATCCGTTTTCATCAGGGAAGATAGGGTCGCTTATTGCGATATTGTTGTTGTTTCCGTTATATCCGTTTGCGCCGCATCCGCTACCTGACATCTGGTGGTTTGTGTTCCATTCGTTCAACCCTCTGAACGAATAGTTCCCGATGCGGGTCTGGGTGTTTGAACGGCTTCCGAATGCATTGAAGCGGTAAGCCTTATTGCTGTCAAGACCGGTGAATGTAAAGGAGTTGTAATCCTGGAAGTCCTCCATGAAAAGATAATCTTCTGTAGCGGTTTCGATCGCGAGGTCGCCGAGAAGTTCAGCCGATGGGGTCATCAGTCCTCCGGCACTTTTGCCGTTGGTCATAAAACGGTGGTTCACCACAACAGAATAACCAGTAGAATTGTTCTCGGAATTTACTAGCTTTACTGTGGATGAAGGACCGGGGTACACATAATTGTTTCCTGAACTTTTAACATTGTTCCAATAATGGCCGTTATTATCGGCGCCTTCTGTAAGGCGTCCACGGTCGGCTTTTACATCGCCGAAATCAATGTAGATTGATTGGGTTACGTTCTGTGCCGCGACAGACGCACATGTCAAAAGGCCCAGTAGTAGCAGATGCTTCATGATATAGAATTTGTGTTTTATGATAATGCATTGGTCGGATCCTTTTTCTGTAAGGACCATCTGTGATTCAGGCTACAAAAATACGGATAAACTTGGGTAATGGCAACCGAAGAAATCATCAAAACCTGTTAAATATTATGGCTGTGCGACAATATTACAGATAATAAGACATTTTTACTCCATGGTATTTGTTCCGTTTTAGTAAAAATGAAGGTCGGTGCTGACGTTTGGTCTGTTTCAACAGCATCCGCCGGTTGATATACAAAACAAGGCGATATGCCGTATCGGGGCATGCCGCCTTGTTTTGCGTTATGTGGAGGTTGGTTCACCTTATGGCCACTTTGGTTGAGTAGGCATCCGACATTACAATGTAAATGCCGGGGGAAAGGGTGCGTCTCTCACCGCTGGCACAGGATGTGACAAGAATACCGGAAGGGGTGTAAATGCGGCATGGCACAATGGCGCTTACCAGGTTCCCCGCTACTGTTACCAAATCATTGCCGTCGGTAATGACAGCGTTGATATCAGTCTTGTCGCTGCTGAACATGAGACGCATGTCGGGGCGCATATCCTGGGAACTGTAGCCGAATGGCATATCCGGGTCGAACGCAGGATCTTCATCGTAAGAATGTGAGTCGAAAATTGAGCAATCGTTGTGGCTGTTGTCATATCCATAGTTGCCACGGAAAGTGATACCGCTGTTGTTTGTGGTGGATTTCTGCTTGTGGACCATGAGGACAAGATTGCCTCCTGTGTATGTATACGGGGTGGGGAATGTGAAATCAAGGTTCCGGCTGCCGGAGATTATGTTGCAGGATCCGTTGAAGGCTTCTGTGAGTTGTGATGCAGGGATTGTACCGGAGGTCATGTCGTTTTGGTCGGTCTCGCCGACCCATACCCTGAACGGGACTTGCATATAACTGTTGGTACATTGGTTCAGCGGGAAGGAAATCGCAGAAAGGTGCATGCCATTGACGGATTCTATCTCGCTTGACGGAATGATAATTTGTGAAATGGATTCAAACCCAAAGAAAGATGCAGGTAACACATATAGGTCGGTAGCTTGCTCTTCCGGGGCAAAGAGGTCTATGAATTTTGACCCGTGGGGCAGGACTTTTTGTATCAGGACTTGCGAGGTGTTGTTTGCCTGGTCGTTATCGGCAGCGTATTCTATTTTGGCTGACAGTTCAAGGTTTCCGTTGGCCGACGGAGTATAATTGATAATATGGCTTGCTGAGGCCGACGGTGATATTTCCGTGCCTTCAATGGATGCAAGTTTATTGCCTTTGTCAAGGAGCGAAATTGAATAGCCGGCAGCAGCACGCGTCCCTTTGTTCATTACAGAAATTTCATAATGGCACGGCGTGCCCGCTACGACCACGGCAGGTGCATCGAACGATGTCACTTCAAGGTCGTTTTCAAGCCGTTTTATTGCTTTTATATCGGCTTCCCAGCCGGGTGCGCTCTCAATGAGATCTGAGTAGAACATGAAGGTGAGGCATCCGTCGCCGGCAGAGGATTCAATGTGTGAAAGACCGGCGGGAAGGGAAGTCGCCGCGAATTTGCCTATCAGTCGCCCCTCGGTGCCACGTCCGTCGTAAATGCTCAGATAGTCCCCGTATGTCTCTACATTGAATTTTGTGAAGTTTACGGTGACAAACGCATTTTCAACCGACGGTGCGACAACGAGTGTGTATTTGTGTGAGTTGTAATAATTTGCGTCGGGGCCTCCTTCGTCATAGAATTTGTATTCCATTCCCGGTTCAAGTATGGCTTCCCCGTCGTTCATTATCACCCATGAAGCGGGTTTTACAAGTATGTCGTTTCGTGTAGCCGGAGTGCCTGTGCCTGCGTTGGATTCAGCTGTGACGGTGTAGGAGTATCGCCCGAATGGAACTGCGTCCTCATATGATATCTGTGTGGCGTCCACGCTGGCTATTACCTGGTCATTGCGTTTTATTTCGTATTCGGTAATACCCGACGGGTCAAATATACCCCCTGTAGCCCCGGTTGTCGGTGCGTGCCATGACAGGAGCGCCTTCCCGTCACCCTGATTCACCTGGAAATTTTCTACAACTCCGGGCAGGTCGTGGCCGACACGTAAGGTAAGTCTGTGTGAATCGCATCCGCCAAGGCCTGCATTGTTGTATGGTATGATCTCATAGCTGTATTCTTTGTCGGGAGCAAGGTTTTCGTCAACATATGCGGCTTCTTTGCCGATAAGTTCTGTTGAGGCTTTTATATCGGCTATTTGCTCTCCGTCACGCCGGATAATCACACCGTCAAGGTCTTTCAATTGTTCCCTTTGGGCGGTTATTGCAGGATATACCCATGAAATTAAGGCTGACGTAAAGCCGGCAGACCCTTTTACTCCGGTCACACGGTCTGGAGCTCCGGCAGGAACATTGATATACGGGATGAAAAGAGATCCCATACTTGAAAGTTTGTTTTTGCCAATGGGCGCTATGGCAGTGGCTTGGCCTGTATTGGTATTGATGGTATATAGTATGTAGTCGCCGTTGTTTGCCCAGTAGAGGGTGCCGTCGGAATAGTCGAAAGCCATTGTCTGGTCGAATGCGGCATCTGCACCCAACGGACCTACAAGTGTGAGGGCTGCGCTTTCCGGATTGATTTTATATAAATTGTCAGAAGAAGAAACGCCATAAAGCGTACCGTCAAGTGATGCCGCGATCGCAAGCATATATATGTCTGTGCCTGAGTCGGTAAATCTGCCTATAAGCTCGCTGGTTCCCGTTGCCGGATTGAATTCCGCCAGCCATGAATTACCGGACCGTATGCCGAAAACCTTACCTGAGGAATAATCGTATGTAAGGTCAATCATTTTCGCTCCTCCCTTTGCAATGAGTGTGCGTCCGCCTGTGTCCATGTCTATTTCATACAGGCCGTCCACAGAGGAGGATGTGCCCTTTACGATGGCTTGTCCGTACCAATGGTAGTTATGGTAAAATCCACCGTAGACAACACCCATGTCTGAACAATCTGCGATGTGTACGGCGTCTGACGGTGTGGCTGAATCAAAGTGTATCGGGCCGCGGAATGGTGTCTCGGTCATTGGTTCCCATGTTTGGTAACCGTATATTTCAACAGCTGAAGATTGGGCTATGGCAAATGATGCCGCCAGTCCTAAAGTGAGTAATTGATGTTTCATGAAATAACAATATTGATGGATAAATAAGTATTTGTATGCGACGATGTAAAGTTGAAGGCTCTTTTGAATGATTGATGAATTCCTTTGGCAGCAAAGATATGCATAATGGTTGGCAAATGCAAGTGTATTGGCTGGTTTTCGGGCAATATGGTTTAAGGTGTGTGGGTTTTGTGGCATTTTGTTTGTGGTATAAGGCTTGTCGTGATTATTTTGCCATCGGCTCTTCTTGCGTTTGCATTGGCTTTAGGATGTAAAAAGCGGTGTGTCAAGATCCATGGATCTTGACACACCGCCCCAAATATTGATTATATTATGTGTTTTCCGCTCAAGAGAACGGATAATTGCCATATTGCTTTTCCAGTTATTTTATCCGTAACTTATCGGTTTTCTCTCCATGACGGCGTATATATATGCCATCTGACGGATTTTCTACTTTCATGCCCTGAAGATTGAAATATTCCACAGGTTTGTCTTCACTTGAAACCTTGACGTCGTTCAGGCGTGAATGCGCATCGTAGATGCTGATGTTGTCAAGGAAGATGTATCGCATAGTGTCGTGGGTCGCGGTAAATTCCAGGCGTATTGTCTTGTCCTTGAATTCCGTAATAAGGCATACGATCTCTTGCCAGCAGTCTTCGTCGGCCATTTTGCTGATGACAATGTTCTTGAGCGTTTTCTTTTTTCCGTCACAAAGTATTGAAACTTTTAAGCAGCTTGTATCACCCTTAAAACCGTCAACCAGTGCATATACATGCAGTGACAGTTCCGGTTCTACTATCCCGTTTAGGGATATTTTTCCGGTATGCCATGTAGCAGTATCCTCGAAATAGGAAGCCTTGCTGCCGGCGAACCCGTTGTCGCCGTCCTGCGCGGTGATTTCCGGATCATCAGTATATGTTTCCCAGTTGGATGTGTTGGATGTGCTGTTGGCCATGATGTAGGCCGATGTGCCGCCTGCGAACGATTCTTCATATGGCAAAACATATGCGTCGCCCAGGGGATGGTGTGCGGATGATGCAAAGCCTGATATTCCGCCGAGTGTTTCGGCCACCACCTCATAGCGCACGAACTGTTGTGTGCCGGTATTGTCCACAGCCTTGAAGGTGTGTGTGGTGCCGGTTATGTCGGAGATGAGTGGTGTGGCGCCGCCACCTTCATATATGCGGTATGTCACATATTGCGGATTGAGCTCATTACCTCTTATATCGGTTGCCGAAGGTTGCCAGGTAAGTGTCACTGTGCCGGCTTCATCGCCGTCGGATATTTCCACTCCGTCTGGTGTGGCAGGCTCAAGTACCCCTACAAACGCGCGTGTTTCGGTTGCCGGGCCCTCTGTTCCTCCGGCTGTTGCCGTGGCGGAGTATGCGAAACGGGAGCAAGTGTTTACTTCGTCTGTCCATTCCAGTTGGCTTCCCGGTTCAGGAGATTCGAAGGTGTGTATGATTTCACCTTCGCGCATGAGTGTGACCAAGTCAATGCCCTCAAGTGGTTTGCCGTCAAGATCGGTTTCCGGTGCCTTGAGTGTGATGTCGGCCTTTAGCTCGCCATTGGTGCGTGTGGTTACTGTCAGCTCCGTGGGTGCGGAAGGTGTCACAGGAGAAGCCCCCTCGGCTATGGAAAGATTCTTAAGCGAGATCGAATATTTGTCGGCGGCGCTGCATCCGTGCACTCCGATATAATATGTGCCGTCGGTATCGGGAGCGAGCACTCCGGTATATGTCACATAGCTTGTGTGGGCAATGTCGGTGCTCTCTATAATTGTGCCGATCATGGCATCGGGATTTGGATGTGTGCCGAACATTATCCCGAAAGTCTCCTTGTCGGTGCCGCTACCTGTGAGCACATCTACAGACACCACATATTTTTTGCCCTCCTCAAGAGCGAGAGGCGGTGTGATGAGCCAGTCGTTCATGGCGAGGGCGGAGTTGTATGATACTTGTACCGATCCAAGATAAGGCTGCCATGTAATACCGTCGCCATTGGCATCAATTATGGTGAAGGAGTCTGTGAAATTGCTGTCAGAGAATGTTTCGCTGAACGGGGGAACGACCGGATCTGGGCCGGTGCCAGGATCAGGTGTACCACCTCCGGAGGGCAGTTCCACCCGGAAGGCTCCGCTGATATTGGTGCATTCCGCTCCGAATTCCGAAACTAGCACAAGCGCTTCTTCGCATTCGAATGTGATTACGTTTCCTTTCAGCTTGCCTGACATGGCGGCGGCTTCCTCCTGGTCGTAGTATAGGTCATCGGGATCGGGATACAGCGATATGGATACAAGCGACAACTGGTCGCCGTATGCCTCTACTCCGAGTTCGCACATCGGTATGTGCACATTGTCAGGGTCTGTGGCATTGATAATGATGCTGCAATCACTGTCGGTGAGTTCACAGCCCGACCATTCGTCGCGTTCCGGATTGTTGCCGAACGGATTCACTATGCGGTAGTATCCTTTGCCTTCGGCATCTTTCTGTATCATGACCGTGTATGTGGGAGCGTCGTAGTTCTC
This sequence comes from uncultured Porphyromonadaceae bacterium, assembly GCA_947643665.1. Classification (GTDB taxonomy): domain Bacteria; phylum Bacteroidota; class Bacteroidia; order Bacteroidales; family Muribaculaceae; genus UBA7173. The sequence continues at coordinate 23,593 of CANRWW010000027.1, forward strand.
ATATAGGGTGGTTATGTCGTCGGTCATTTTCCCTTCACCGAGGTCTACCCATTCGGTGGGTGTGCCGGCAGTGGCAGTGAGCGTCCCGCACAGGAGCGCAAATGCATATATGTAGCTTTTGAGTGTATTCATCGGTGTGGCTGTTTTATCTTATTACCTCTTTGGTGACTTTGTCGCCTTGACGACGCAGGAATATGCCTTGCGACGGCCTGTCTACGTGCATTCCCTGGAGGTTGAAGTATTCTACCGGAGTGTCGGTGGCGTCGGTATCGGTTTCAATAGCCGATGCGACAGTGTGGTAGAGGTCCACTTTAAAGCGGTCGCCGGAGGAAACGAAATTACCCTCGAAGTAGCCTGTCTCGGCATACATCAGTGTGTTGTCGGGGAAGGTGATCACGCCGTCGGCTAGTTTTCCGCAGTATCCGTATGACTTGAGTACTTCTAGATCGAATCCCTGGTCAATCCTCATGCCGGCATAGCTCCATACGGCACTCTGGCCGTTGGGAGTATGCAGTCCTATCTCGCTCGGTTCGAGGTACACACCGTCGTTGTCTGTGGCATTTATGTAGATGTAATGGTTGTGGTTGGTTGTCTCTACCAGATAGGGGCTAAGGAACTCATGTTCCGTAAGCGGATTCACCAGTCGGTAGTAGTCCTTGATTGTTTTGTGTTTCTCTATGTCCACGTTGAGCTGGATCAGTGTGGCTCCTTGCAGGTGTGGCGATATTAGACCCTCCTGCCAGTATCCGCGGCCGAGGTATTCCCATTCGTCTTCATTGTCAAGCTCCACGAATACCATTGTGGTGGCACTGCCGACAATCTCCTTGCTTTCGTTCATCCCGACAAGGCATACGGTATAGAGGCCGCGTCCGTTTTTGGCAATATCTGTCACCGCTATGTAGTTTACGCCTGCAGGAACGAGGTCTCCCTCCTGTACGATGAATTCGGCTGTCTCCCGGTCTATTTCCATAAGGCCGCGCGATGTGGCCACATATACATCTGTCACATCCTCCCCTTTTTCGAAGATCACTGTGTGAAGGTTGTCGCTGTCATGGAACTCGGAGGCTGCTTTGAGATTGTAGTTGGGAATCTTCACTCCGGGAAGGCCGATGCGGAAGAAGCCGTCCTCGCAGTGTTCCCATCGTTCCATTATATAATTATAGGCGCAGAACCAGGCATCTTCCATATTGATCACTCCATCTTCAAACTGGCCATATTCCATGTAGCCGATCCATTCGTTTTCGGGGATGAGCTGTGAGAAAAGATATTGGCCGTCGTACAGGATCATATCCTCGCACCACACGAAGTCGGGGTCGGTGGCGTTTACATATATGTAAGTGTCGTCGCACTTTCCGATGAGGTCGGTTATAGGGTTGCTGTCTTTATACGGCTGCAATCGGTACCATCCCGGTACCTCCACGCTTTCTTCAATCTCCACATTCCATCTCAACTGCTCCGGCGCGCCATAGAACGAGAATAATCCCTCGCAATATGTGCCTGTGCCGAGCGACTTATATTCGCCTTTAGGGTGGAATGTCACAATTTCGAAGTCATCGTCGTTGTCGGCTGTTCCTTTCGGCGATTTCTTCAGGCTGTTGTCTATCACGTTTTTTCCGCCAGTGGTATGTCGGGCGTTTACTTTCAGGGGGGTATTGCCGCTTTTGCTCTCAAGAAGGTTCAATGCAGCCGATGAGTATGACGGCAATGTTAGTAAAAGTGCTGTTGCAAATGTGCAAAGATTGGATTTTTTCATGCTTAAATGAATAAAATTGGAGTGAAACATGTGTCTGAAGTCAAAAGTATGTAATTTTTGTGGTATGCGCAACATTTTGCTTGGTTTTGTGTGAAATTTTGTACATTTTGCTGTGAATGCAGGCGTTTGGATGTTGCCTGTGCATGTATGTGGCCAATATGGGAAGCCGGCTTTTTATATTTTACCGGTACCTGCTAGCGGTATGGTAAACAATAAAACGCTGTATGGCATTATGCCATACAGCGTTTTATTGTTTAGGCTATATATTTCCGGACTGTATAGCCGGGAGATAATATTGATCAGTCTTTTTTGGAAAGTGAAGTTGTGAGAGCGCGGTTGGCTTCACGAACGCGGGGTTCCTCTATTTTGATGACTTTGCGGTCATAAGTCATAAGGCCGTTTACCTCACCTTCCACGTCGGTGGTCTGGGTGTACACTGCAGCGGAGAAGCCTTTGTCTGCGAATTTGCGGAGTTCCTTTGCATACTTCACATATTCGTCTGTGACGGCTTTGGGGCTGTTGAACTGTATATAGCCCCAGTTGCGGTCGGGCTGCCAGAGGTGTCCTTCCACGGGATAGCCTATGCCGCCGAATTCGCCGAGTGCGTTCACGCGCTGTGCGTCATAGAGATACATGTCGGGACCGGGATAGTTGTGGAGGTCAAGGATGTCGCCGCAGGCATAGAAGTTGCCGCCGGATGCCGGGTTCACGAGGCGTGAAGGATCATAATCCTTTGTCCATGCCACGATTTCGGGGGTCTTGAACTGGCCCCAGGATTCGTTGAACGGCACCCACACTGCGATTGAGGGATAGTTATAGAGGGCGTCAATTATTTCTTTCCATTCACGGCGGTAGTTGGCCTCGCTTTCGGCAGAACGACGTGCCTCGGGACCGTCATAGTAAGTGCGGTTATTCCAACCGGGACCATTGTCGCCGTTAGGCATGTCCTGCCATACGATGATTCCGTTGCGGTCGCAATATGTGTACCATGTAGCCGGCTCTACTTTCACATGTTTGCGGATCATGTTGAAGCCCCAGTCTTTTGTCTTCTCTACGTCGTATACCATGGCTTCGGGGGTAGGAGCGGTGTAAAGGCCGTCGGGCCACCATCCCTGGTCAAGGGGACCATACTGGAAGAGATCCTCGTTGTTGAGCTGGATGCGGTTGATACCGTTTTTGTCGCGACGGAATGAGAATTTACGCATGGCGGTGTAGCTGTTTACTTTGTCTGCCACTTTGCCGTCGGGGGTATAGAGTGTGACCTCCATATCGTAGATATTGGGTGCATCCGGGCTCCAGAGCTTGAATCCTTCAGGCATTACGATCTGGACAGGTTCGCCTGCCACGCTCTTGCCTGTAGCCACGACTTTGCCGCCGTCAAGCACTTTTACTTCATTTACGGTGCCTTCGGGTGATGTGGCCTCCACGTTTACGGTCACTGTGCCGCGGTCAATATCGGGGAGGGTGCGGAGGTTCGCGATATGGCGTTTTGCTACAGGTTCGAGCCATACGGTCTGCCATATTCCGGTCACGGGAGTGTACCATATTCCGTCTGGACGTTCCACCTGTTTGCCTCTGGGCTGGTAGCCACGGTCAGAGGGGTCAAATACACGTACTGTCACAGTGTTCTCTCCTTTTGTTTTGAGAGCTGATGTGATGTTTAGGCTAAAAGGTGTGAAACCTCCGATATGGCCGCCGACTTTGATGTCGTTTACCCAAACGTCGCACTTCCAGTCAACTGCTCCGAAGTTGAGCATTATGTCTTGTCCTTTCCAGTCTGACGGTACTGTGAAAGTGCGGTTGTACCATAGGGCTTGGTCGCGGCCTACAGTTTTGCCTACTCCGGAGAGGGAAGATTCCACTGCGAAAGGCACGAGTATGTCTCCCTGCCATTCTCCGGGCGTGAGTGATTTTTCAGGTACGATGGCATACTGCCAGAGGCCATTGAGGTTTTTCCATTGTTGGCGCTCCATTATGGGACGGGGATATTCCTGCCACACGTTTTCTGGAGTTACACTTTCCGCCCATGTCGTGCGGATACGGTCGCCTGCAGGGGTCCAGGCCGAAGCCACTGCTGTAGCTGCAAGGAAAAGGGCTGCCGGTATGAGCCTTAATTTCATAGTGATAATGAAGTTATGTAGTTTATAAGTATGCCGTAAGGTGTTTTGTGCCTTACATGCTTGAATTTCCGGTATTCTCTACAAAGTTACATTTTTTTTTACTGTAATCAATGCCTTGGGAAATAATTAGGCGTATATTACATGGGATTGTAATAAATGGCATTGGTGTCAAGGCTGTTCGAGCCACTCTCCCCATCCCATTACTACATAGTCGGCTGGAGATGTTTTCATTTTCCGGAAGGTGAGCCAGAAGGCTTCCCTGTGGTCAATGGTATGTCCCATCTCGTTTTCATGGCCGGGTATGGCAAAAGTAGGGCGGAAAGTGGATATTATCTGGGGTATGTGCGTGTTCCAGCAGTTGAACATCAGCGCATCTACCGGCGGCAGTTCCGGCATTATTGAGGGAATCCATTCCATATCTTCGGATTTTGATTGGTATTGGTCTCCGATGTGTGCGAATGTATGTCCTTAAGGCGTGGTTATTATGTAGAGGTTGTTCATAAGATGATCCTGGTGTCCGGGATATATCTTGAGCGAGGTTTCACCTCCCGGAAGTCTCACTGTACCGTTGTATGATGATCCGTCTGCTGGACGCAGGTGCCGTATGCGTTTGTCTTCCGGCATGAATTCCGGAATGGCGATTACCGGTTTTCCTGCACTGAGGAACATTTCCACCACTGAGGGATCGCCGTGGTCGGAATGGTTGTGGGTGATAAGGAGAATATCGCATTTGTCTGCCACTGCTGCTGCCAGGGAGTCGGTGATCAGGTGTTTGTCGTTGCATATGCCTCTGACAAAATCGAATGCGATTGATACGGATGGTGTACGTGCCACGAATCCGTCGTTATATATTTTGTAAAGTTTGTAGCCGGATTTGACCGGAGTTTGCATGTCTTCTGCCACTTTTCCTATGCGGCTGTTGATGAAAGCAAGCAGAGGCGTGCCATTGTCATTGATAGTGTCGTGTAGCAGCAAGTCTAGATTTGACAGAGCCAATAATCTGGCTTCAGGTGCCCATTTTGCAGGCCGGTTCCGGTCCAGCGTCTGATCTATGAGGTCAAACATTACTGAAGCCTGACGCTGTAGGTATGCGTTCTGGTTTCCCCAGAATTTGGACGACGGTATCTGTTGTTTGTCCTGTGCGCCAAGCGGCAGAAGCATTGCCGAGAGTATGGCTGTGTAAAGAAATCTTTTCATGGTATATTGTTTGGAAAATCCCCCGGCATCCTTTTTGCTCCAGGATGCCGGGGGATAAAAGTTGTCATAAATATAGGTCAGCGGGTTTCTACAACTTTCCCCTCCAGCATTATAATAGAGCTTTCTTTTCTGGAGCTTCCGTCATAGCGTGCACGGGTCATAAGCAACCATACGGTATCATTGTCTTTGAGGAACAGGGAGTTGTAATATGCCCCGGTGCCGGAAGGCAGCGGATTGCTTCCGGAAAGCGGTTTGGCGGAATATTTGAACGTATGGCCTGTGTTGTCGGCCATTATAACCTGCGGGCGGCAAGTTTGCCATACGGATCCTGTCTGGTCGGTGTGGGCTGTTATCACAAATTCGCCTGTGGGGAGCTGTATGCAGTATGGTGCTCCGGCACCGCTTGCGAGTGAGGTGCGCCAGCGACGGTCGTCGTTTTTGCCGTCCCAATCTCCAGTGTCCCATTCCTGGTCAAGTGCCCGGTACTGTAAAGTCGGCGGGACACCTCCGTTTACGCTTTCTTCAATGAAAAGTACACCTTGGTTGCCCTGCATTACTACTGCGACAGGCATGCCGTCTCGTGCTCCGGGTTTGTAGGATGCTCGTTTGAAGGTGGTCCATGTCTGGCCGTTGTCGGTGGAGCGGGCACTGACTATTTCCTGGCATACGTTGTCGGCGCGTGGTTCCCACCAGGCGGCTTCGCTGCTGACAAGCAGTTCAAGTTCGCCGTTGGGGAGCTGTACTACCTGTGGTTCCCATGTGCGTCCGCGTCCCACGATTATGGGGTCGCTCCATGTCTCTCCGTTGTCCTTGGAGAGAGCAGCCAGCACCTTGCAGTTATGGTTGGTTTCAGGTTTGCCGTTTGCTATTACGGTCATTATTATCCATCCATTTGCCAGACGTGTCATCTCAGGATTGCATATGCGCCAGTAATCCTTTCCGAATGCCGATCCTTCGCAATCGTATATCTTGAACGGTTCGCTCCATGTGCGTCCGTTGTCGGAACTTTTGCTCAGGTAGCTGTTTGTCCAGTGGTCTTTGTTGCCTCCATGGTAGGAAAGCAATATAGTCTCGTCGTCAACTCTGCACATACGCGGATATTCTACATTTGGAATGTCGCTGCTGCTGATTGTGACGAGTGTCTTGTTTGTGTCCCACTTTATGTTATGGTGCACCCCTGTGGAAGTCTTGTCAACTTCAAATGTGGAGTAGTCAGACCAGGTGCGCACTTTTTTTTCTATTTCCAGGTTCTTGTCGTCTATGGTGGCGCGTGCTACAACCATATATTCCGTGCCTGGAGTAAGGTCTGTGAATGTGCTTCCGGTGTAGACATTATTGCTGAACCGTCTGGCGGTCGTTTCCCTGAGGTTGTCACGGTCGGTGCCGAAAAGGATCTTTATGTTGTCAGGGGCGTTTTCTCCATGGAAGACTACCGACGGACGTACCTGGTCTTTTTCTATGATCCAGTCTTCTGTGTTCCATGCTATGCCTTCTTGGGTTGTGAATCTTGATACGGCACCGATAATTAGTGATCCGTCTGATGTGCGGAACCATGGGCGCATGGTGTATTCGCTGTTGGGCTGCAAGCCCTTGCATGAGATGGTGAAGTTGTTGGAGTCGGGGAGTCTGTCGCCTGTTTTTACGCGGTTCAGCCTTGTTGACGGACGCCCTAGGGCAGTAAGGTTTGCAGCAAAGCCGTATTCCACTACTTCGGCGTCGGCAAAATCAATGCCTGTCAGCTCCATATTGGCGTAGTCAGCTCCGACCTCGGCTATTTTAGCGTTGAAATTTACTGTGTTTATTTGTCTTTCTATCTGCGCTTCGGGACAGGAGGGGTCTCCGTTCACCACCGCGCGGCATAGAGTGGGGGCTGTGATGCGGAATGTGTATGATGGTGCTGTCTGGGATTGGATGTCCGTCCATGTCACGCCGTTGTCGGTGGATTGTTGCCATTGTACGGTGCCGTAATTGTCGGCATCCCAGTTGAGGTCAAGTGTTACATTGAGGTTTTTCAGTGCATATGACACCTGCCGTTCGGCATATGTCTCTGGTGCGTTGGATGCTGCGCAGATTGCTATCGCGAGCATGTATATGTTTAGTCGTTCCATTGCGAAGGAGGTTTGAACAGTTTGAATGATCAGTTAAGTCTGATTTTTTGTGTGATGATCGTGTTGTCCACAGTCACGATCTGTATCAGATATACTCCTGGAGCCACATCACTGAAAGAAAAGGTGGTTGTGGGTGCGGTTGGGGTATGGAGCGCTGTCATCACTCCCGCTGGAGAGAATAATGATGCCTGGATGGATTCGGTACCTTCGATTATGACATTGCTGCCGTTTGTGACAATGCTTACGCCGGGGATGGTTGTCGCGTCTATGCCGGCTGCTTCCACGTTGAAGCGCACCTCCTGGGAGCAATCGCACTGGTCGCTGACTGTCAGTATATAGTATCCAGGGTCGCTGATTGTCACCGAAGGTTCATTTCCGAGTGTCATGCCTTGCGAATCGGTCCATTCATAGGTGTATGTGCCACTGCCTCCGGCCACCGTAAGGTCTGCCCCAAGGGTGAGTGTGGTTCCGTCGCCGGGAAGTGCCGCATTCACATTGTTTGTTGATACCTCAAAAAGAGGGTTCTGTTTGAAATCAAGATTTATGATGGTTTGCGCGCATAGCCGTGGAGCGATGGCTAGGGCAATAATCATCAGGGGGGCTAAAAAGTTTTTCATATCTGATATAATTGCTATAAGACAATTTTTTGTTGTTATAGGTTGATTGAGCGTGGACCGGTGGTGGGACCGTCAACAGTCAGTACGCCGGTGGAGTCAATCTCAATCGGGTCAATGAACACCACACGGTCTTCGGGAGACGAAGCTATGCGCCCATGATATACGGTGTACATCTGTCCCGAGGGGAGTGTCAGTACCATATTGTGGCCTGTTCCAACAACTTCTCCGCCACGGCTGGCGTTTTCGCTAAGCACCGGGTTTGAAGTGGATTTTTCGAATGGGCCGAGCGGTAATTCAGATGTGGCGTAACCTACGGCATAATTGCCTCCAAAGAATGCGTTGGCACTGTACATCATATAATATTTGCCGTCGTGGCGGAAGATATACGATCCTTCTGTCCATCTGCGGGGAGCTTCACCACATGTCACAGAGCGGCTTTCCCATTCCGCCTGCCGGTCGGAAAGGAGAGTGGGAGGAGCCAGAAGGCGCACAGGTTCGCCGATGATTCCGGAGAAGTCCGGTTTCAGTTCCACGCCATATACCCAACTTTCCTCCACTTTGTCGTAAAGCCCGGCTTTGCGCACACTGTCTGCGATTTCGCTTTCAACTGGGTGTTTGTAGCAGCAACGTGAGAAATACAGATAGTTTTTGCCGGTTTCGTCATCGAAAAGCACATTGGCGTCAATGACAGGATATTCCGGTTCGAAAACAGGACGGTTATACAGGTCTGTGAATGGTCCCGACGGGCTGTCCGCAACAGCGACACCGATTTTGAAGTTCTCCTCTTCAGCATTGGGGTTGTTGCGGTCGTTGGCGCTGTAGAACATATAATATTTGCCGTCGCGCTCGTAGACTTCCGGCGCCCAGAAACAGTCTACGTTCCATTGCTCCGGGGTTCCGCCTTTATATACCTGGCCGATGCTCTCCCATGATGCCAGGTCGTCCGATACGAATGCTTCAAAACCGTCGGAAAGCGATGTGCCATACATATAGTAGCGTCCGTCGGCGGCATGCAGCAGGAATGGATCGCCGAGTTTCAAGGGTAATGGATTGCTTACTTCTGTCTGTTCCAGATTGTTTGCCTGGGAATTATGTTTTTTACATGATGTGAGCCCGGCAGATACGCCAATCAGGGCTAGTGTGCAAAATGCGATGCTTAATCGGTTCATATATTTAAGGTATATATTCGGGATATGGGGGTACCTGAAAATACTACAGGCTACAAATATTCACATCGCAAAAGTACAAAAAAACAGATATATGAGAAAATAGTATCAAATAGCATTATGCAACACCCCAATAATTATGCCCTCCCTTAACCAACTGGTTTGTGCTTAATTGAAGAAAAAGCAGGCTCCCTTTACATCAGTAAAGGTAGCCTGCAAGTCGGGGTGAGAAGCCACACCCGTATTATCTTCTAAAATTTTGTCTTTCAGAATGGTAACTCCTTG
>CANRWW010000028.1 GCA_947643665.1 uncultured Porphyromonadaceae bacterium
TTCGACATATTAACTTAAGTTTCAACTACTTCGGTAATTTTTACCGAATCATTGAACAGTAGAAAACTCAGGTTACCTGAAATAATTGATATCCTCACCCATCAAAGCATATCCTCGCAGGAGGATCTTTCCAAACAGCTTGCCATACGTGGACACATAATTACGCAAGCCACTTTGTCGCGCGATCTAAAGCTCCTTAAAGCCAATAAAATCTCGGATGAGCAGGGGGTATACCGTTATGTCATTGGAGAAACGGAACTTTATATGCATGAGCATACCCGTACGAAAACTCCTTATGGCTCTTCTAGGCACACGTCTGTATTGTCGCTTCGAATAACCGGCAATCTGGTAGTGATCAAGACGCGAAACGGGTATGCTTCAGGACTAGCCTATGATATAGATACATTGGAGTCGGACCTGATATTAGGCACAATTCCCGGTGCCGACACTGTTTTCGTCGCCGTGCGTGAAGGCACGTCAAGGGTGGATATTTTCAATCTTTTCAACTCTTTCCTGCCAGCTAATGTAATGAACAAAGCCCGCTCGTTCTTGATGAAAGACTGAGTTCATTTATGCCCCTGTATTGTTTGTGTGTACGGTTATGGTATGCCACCATATCCGGCTATGGCAGGCAATCCGGAATCAACCCATTTTGCGTTTGATTTTCTTGCATATCAGCATATTTTTCATTACCTTTGTAACGTAAAAGAGCCGGAAACAACAGAGGTCTGACAACCGCAGTCCGGTCTTGCGGCATACATGCGCCGTCGTGTGGGCGAAGCATGGCTATCCGCTTATAGATAATGAATTAAGCAATATGTCTGAAGGATTATTTGAAATAGACTCAACCAACCAGGAGACTGAAACCACTGAAAAAGGACGCGAGTATGGTGCAGACAGCATCCAGGTGCTCGAAGGCCTTGAGGCTGTAAGAAAACGCCCCGCGATGTACATAGGTGACATCAGCGCGAAGGGTCTTCATCATCTGGTATATGAAGTGGTGGACAACTCCATAGATGAAGCCCTTGCCGGATTCTGCACCCACATAGAGGTTACCATAAACAAAGACAATTCCATAACCGTTGTTGACAATGGCCGAGGTATTCCTGTCGGCATGCATGAGAAAGAGCATAAAAGTGCTCTTGAAGTGGTGCTTACCGTGCTGCATGCCGGAGGCAAATTCGACAAAGGTTCATATAAGGTTTCCGGAGGCCTGCATGGTGTGGGTGTCAGCTGTGTAAACGCGCTCTCCACTTATTTGCGGGCTGAAGTGCGGCGTGAAGGGAAAGTTTACATGCAGGAATATTCCCAAGGAAAACCGACTTGCGACCTTACTGTCGTTGGAGAAAGCGACACGACAGGAACAGCAGTCACATTCCTTCCGGATCCCACAATTTTCACTGTCACTGTATATGACTATGAAACTTTGGCCAACCGTTTACGTGACCTTGCTTTCCTAAATGCCGGTATAACGTTGTCCCTCACCGATATGCGTACTTCCGACGAAGAAGGGAATCCGCGTCGGGAAGTATTCTATTCCAAAGACGGCCTGAGCGAATTTGTGCAGTATATAGACTCCAACAAGGAGTCCTTGATCAATGATGTGATACATCTTGATACAGAGCGCCAGGGTATACCTGTTGAGGTGGCACTCACGTACAACAACACTTTCAACGAAAACATATACTCTTTCGTAAACAACATCAACACTATTGAAGGCGGAACACACCTCACCGGTTTCCGCCGTGGTCTGACCTCCACACTTAAAAAATATGCGGAAGACAACAAACTCCTTGAGAAATGCAAGGTTGACATATCAAGCGACGACTTCCGTGAAGGCCTGACAGCGGTAATTTCCGTCAAGGTAATGGAGCCCCAGTTTGAAGGGCAGACCAAAACCAAACTCGGAAATAACGAAGTGATAGGAGCGGTACAGACTGCTGTATCCGAGGCTTTGCGAACTTATCTGGAGGAACATCCGAAAGAGGCAAAAACAGTTGTTGAAAAAGTAGTGCTAGCTGCACAAGCCCGTAAGGCAGCTTACGATGCGCGTACAAAAGTGCAGCGTAAATCACCGCTTGCCGGAGGAGGTCTTCCCGGCAAACTTGCAGATTGCTCAAGTAAGGATCCTGCCGAATGCGAGATATTCCTCGTTGAGGGAGACTCTGCAGGCGGTACGGCAAAAAGTGGCCGCAACCGTCGTACACAAGCCATTCTGCCTCTTAGAGGTAAGGTGCTAAACGTGGAGAAAGCCATGGAGCATAAGGTTTTTGACTCAGAACAGATCACCAACATATTCCGTGCCTTGCGTGTGACAATAGGCACGGAGAACGATTCCAAGGAGGCTAATCTCAGCCGCCTGGCATACCACAAAGTGATAATAATGACCGATGCCGATGTGGATGGCGCCCATATTGCCACACTTCTGATGACCTTGTTCTTCCGTCGCATGCGTCCTATTATTGAACAGGGGTATCTATATCTGGCAACTCCGCCTCTTTACAAAGCATCAAAGGGTAAAGTGGAGGAATATTGCTGGAACGACGCCCAGCTCCAGGCTTTTATCGCCCAACATGGCGAAAAGGTAAAGGTACAACGTTACAAAGGTCTTGGTGAGATGAGCGACAAAGAGCTTCGTGATACTACAATGGCTCCCGAAAAGCGCTTGTTAAAGCAGGTACAGATCAGTGATGCCGCTGAAGCGGACCGCATATTCTCAATGCTTATGGGTGAAGATGTGGCTCCACGTCGCGACTTCATTGAGGCAAATGCCAATTACGCTAATATTGACGCTTGATAAAACCCCATATACGGGTGTCATGTACCGGCACATTCCGGACATGGCACCCGTAATTTTTTAACAGATCGTGTGAAAGCACCCGATATCAGCTGGAGGTTTAACATTAATTGAGGGATGTTTGTTATATCTGCAGAAAACAGCATGCACCGAACCGGGCATCCGCAATTCTCACACTCCATTTAACATATGCAGAAAAAAAACAATAAACAATCAGCCGGCGAGATCCGCGTACTCGTGGATGAATTTATCTCACGCCAGCAGAACAATGCGTTCAACTATAAACAGGTATCCCATGGCATTGGCATCGCAGCCGGTGCCGGCCAGAAAACCGTGGCACTGATTCTCGCAGAAAAGGCATTTGACGGCGATCTGATAGAGATCGAGCCTGGAAAATATAAAATGCCGCAGCGTACGAACCTTGCAACCGGCACTTTCGTGCGCCGTTCCAATGGCAAAAACTCCGTAATAACCGACGAAGACGATGAAGTGATCTTTGTGGCTGAACGCAATTCAATGCATGCCCTCAACGGCGATCGTGTAAAAATCAATATCGCTGCACGCCGCAAAGGGCTTGAGCCGGAGGCAGAAGTCATAGAGATCATAGAGAAGAAAGAGCAGACATTCATAGGTACCCTTCAGGTAGACAAGAATATGGCCTTTCTGAAGACTGATTCCAAATTTCTCGCTTGCGACATATTCATCCCGAAAGGGAAACTCAAATCAGGTGTGACCGGTGATAAAGCGATCGTTACCATCACAGACTGGCCAGACGATGCAAAGAACCCACGCGGGAGTGTGGTGGACATACTTGGCAAAACCGGTGAAAACAATGCCGAAATACACGCCATACTCGCTGAATATGGATTGCCGTACCGCTATCCCGCAAATGTTGAGAAAGCTGCAGATAGTATTGACGCCGGTATAACGCCGGAAGAGATAGCACGCCGTGAGGATTTCCGCGGGGAAACGACTTTCACAATTGATCCAAAAGACGCCAAAGACTTTGACGACGCCCTTTCCATTTCAAAGTTGCCGAACGGTAACTGGCGGGTTGGTGTGCATATTGCTGACGTAACACATTACGTGACTCCAAATTCCATAATTGACCGTGAGGCACAGAGCCGTGCCACATCCGTGTACCTTGTGGATAGGGTGGTGCCGATGCTTCCTGAACACCTCTGTAACGGTATCTGCTCCTTACGTCCCAACGAGGAAAAACTGGCTTTTTCATGTATCTTTGAGATGGATGATAACGCACATGTTGTCAACAGCCATATAGCGCGTACTGTAATTGAGAGCGACCGCCGGTTCACTTACGAGGAGGCACAGGAGATTATTGAGAATGGCGATGGGGAATTTTCCGACGAGATACTCACTCTTGACCGTCTTGCCAAAACCCTGCGTGGCCGTAGATTTGAAAACGGTTCTGTTGATTTTGACCGTGAGGAAGTGCGCTTCGATATTGACGAGACCGGACATCCTACCGGTGTATATTTCAAAGTGTCGAAGGATGCCAACAAACTGATTGAGGAATTCATGCTACTTGCAAACCGCACGGTGGCTGCTGCAATAGGGAAGCCTGAAAAACGGCGCAAGGGCAAGGCATTTGTATATCGTGTGCATGATCAGCCTGATGCTACCAAATTGTCAGAGCTTGCCACCATATGCCGTGCCTTCGGTTACAGGATAAAGATACATGGCAATCCAACGGAAATAAACCGTTCGATCAACAAGATGCTGGCAGAGGTGAAAGGCAAAGGGGAGGAAAACTATCTTTCCGTGCTTGCGATCCGCTCAATGGCCAAGGCTATATATACAACCGAGAATATAGGCCATTATGGTCTCGGGTTTGAATATTACACCCATTTCACGTCGCCTATACGCCGTTATCCTGACATGATGGTACACCGCCTGCTGGAGCGCTATCTCGCAGGCGGACGCAGCGTGAACATACAGAAACTTGAGGATCAGTGCAAGCATTCCTCTGCCATGGAGCAGCTTGCCACCAATGCCGAACGCTCATCCATAAAGTATAAGCAGGTGGAATATATGCGTGATCATCTTGGAGAGGAATACGACGGCATGATTTCCGGAGTGACGGAATGGGGGCTGTATGTGGAACTTGACGAGAATAAATGCGAAGGTCTTGTGCCCATGCGTGATCTCGCTGATGACTATTATGATTTCGATGAAAAGAACTACTGCTTGCGCGGACGCCGTAAAGGCACTGTCTATCGGCTCGGGGATCAGATACGTATCCGTGTGGCTAACGCCAATCTGGAACGCAAACAGCTTGATTTCATTGTAGTTGACCCCAGGACAGCAAACGGTGGTGAGCATGGGGCGGGACGCCACATGGCAGATGATATGGGAGAGGTTGTCACAGCTGCAGAAGCCTTGTCGTCACGCGGCAGGCGTCAGTCGCGCCACGAAAAAGCAAAAGCGGCGGCCAAGGCTTCGCGGCGTGCTTCTGCCAAGACAGCCAATGCGTCTAAAGGAGCTAAAAACGGGCCTAAATCTGCAGGGCGCACAGGCACCAAACGTGATCGCCGCCCTCGCCGCTGACAATTTTGGGAATATAGAGTGCTTATCAGCCAATCTGGAAATAAAACAGGTGGTGCGCCGAATTTTTCGGCGCACCACCTGTTTTATTTCAGTTCTGCTCCATCAGGCGCCGGTAAAGAGTCGGGCTTTGGCCTGTTACACGTTTGAAAAGGCGTGTGAAATGTGCGGGATATTCGAACCCAAGGCCGTAGGCAATCTCGCTGATATCATCGTTCGTTACCGTGAGGCGGTGTTTTGCCACTGCTATCACATGGTTGGTGATTATTTCTTTTGCCGTGAGTCCGGTTTCCTTCTTTATCAGTTCCCCGAAATATCCGGGGGAGAGGTTCACACGGTCGGCAAAGTATGCGACAGAGGGCATGACAACGTTTGCGCTCTTTGGTGAATATATTTCTTTAAGATCTTTCTCAAACTGGGCTACAATATCTGAATTTACTTTATGCCGCGTGATGAACTGGCGGTCATAAAAGCGGTGGAGATATTCAAGCAACAGTTGTATGTTCGCAGAAAGAAGCGCTGCGGAATGGTGGTCTACCGAATGCCTTGATTCCTGTCCTATCTTGCCGAGGCAGTCAAGGAATATGCCGCGTTCCTCCGATGACAGGTGCAAGGCTTCCATCTGTGAATAATCAAAAAATCCGAACGAGGCAATTTTATCCGCCAGCGGGGTGCCGTAAATAAGATCAGGGTGGAATACCAGACCTATGGCAGATCCGCCTGATGAAGGTTTGTCGTTCATGACGTCAATGATCTGTCCCGGAGAAAAACTTACCACCGTTCCTTCCTGGTAGTCGTAATTCTTACGTCCATAGCGGATGGAGCAGTTTATCCCGTTTTTGAGGAAAAGTGCGTATAAACCGTAATGAAGACGGACGTTGTTCGCTTGGCGTGTTGCATCCTTCATGTCAAAGACGCTTACAAGCGGGTGAAATGTGGGCAGGCCATGCAATTTATTGAATGCATCAATAGAGTCAAGAATTATATTTTTAAGTTCCATATCGCTAAGTTATTCAAATATCACCATATGACAGCGTTTACCCACAATTAGGGTATGGATTTCCGAAAAATGATAAAGCCGGAATTGGCTTCGGTCATATATGGTTGAGAATAAGGCTATGCCGTCCCGGATGCAGTTCTACTTCTATCCCATCCTTTTTGCGTGTTCCCCGCACTTGTGAACCATCTATCTCCAGTCTGTATTTTTTCCCTTTGAACGGGACTGTCACTTGGGCTATTGCTCCGGAAGGGATCTCTATATCCATTGAAAACATCCCTTCAAGCTGCCTGAACGAACTTTTCACAGGACCAAGAATCGTCGGGACTTTTATGGAAGCATGTTCAAGTACTCCCGGACGCGGCTGTATTTTCAACCGCCGCCACCCCGGTTCAACAGGTTCTATACCCATCAGTTTCCTTGCTATTATGTTTGCGGGGGCCGCTCCCCATGCATGGTTCCAGTCAAGGTTCGGTTTGAACTGCCTGTCCCATCCTTCCAATGTGACGGTTGAGCCTACTTTGATCATGTTCCACCAGCTTCGTTCTCCCTTTGATGTGAGCAATTCCAAAGCGTAATTATCCATTCCTCCCTCGTATAAGGCGTCAAGCAGGAATTGTGAGCCGTAAACGCTGCATGCCATGCCACGCGATCTGAGATGTTCCAGCACATCCGGTTTGTATTTGTCCGGCACCATCCCGAATGCCATCGGGAACATGCTTGCATGAAGTGAGAAATGCCCTGATCCTATACCGTCGCGGTAATATCCGCGTTTCCGGTCAAGCAGCAGGTTGTTGACAGCTTCCTTTACCCTTATGGCTTCATTTGCGTAAAATCTAGCGTCATCTTCATGGCCGAGCATTCCGGCGACTTTCGCCATGATGCCAAGGGCATGGTAATGATAAGCGTTCACCACGGTATTGTATTCAAGCAGTTCATAGCCGTCGGCTTCTCCAGGTTTCTCCTTACCTATGCCGAGCGCCCCGCTCTGAGGCCAGTCTACAATATCGCGTATGCTTTCGCCATAGTATCCGCAGGAGCGCAACAGTTCTTTTGTCTGTTTTCCGGTGGCAGTGCTGATCAATCCGTTTTCTTCTTTCAGTGCGGTAAGTGTGCGGGCTTTCAATATTTCGTAGTTTTTCTGCAGCAATGATGCGTCGCCGGTGTACAGGTAGTCGTTCCATGCCATAATGGGTGCTTGTAAGATCCATTCGGTAGGCCATGTGGCATTGCGGCACAGATAGTCTACGCTGTGGCGGGCTATGGTAAACTCGTCATCCACACAATAGTGGCTAAGTTGGTTTATGAGGGCATCGGCCTCGTAGGGTATGCGTTCACGGTCGCCATCCACATATACCCCGGCAAAACTGGTGGCAAGGATACTGTATTTGCACAAGTCCCATATTTTATTGAGCACGCTGTCTGAAGAATGGAAAAAAGAGGCATTCTCATCCCAGGCATAGTGCACCATGGCTCTTTCCATGCCGACAAGCTCCGAATTGCCTGTTTCCACTTCACAGTAACGGAACGGGAAGACTTCACCTATATATTCCGGCATCAGCACCGGCCGCACATCTGTGCCATGTGGCTTGATCGCCGAATTACGCGTATCGCGTCTTAACGCCAGGCGATATGTATGTATGCCTTTTGAGACGGGTACGCGGTATGCGGCATACCTTATTGATGCTCCTGGGTCGCGTTTGACTTTACCGTCTGGTTCGGCATCTTCTCCAAGGTGCACTGTCAGGGTGTCATTCCCATTGCTTCTTACTGTAAACGAAAGCTGTCCGAAAGCAGCCTTTCCAAAGTCTGCCATGAAAAGATCCTGGTCTTTGCTGGTATTGACAGAGACCGGTTTCTGAGCGGTTTTCTGTAATGGATAACGCGAAAATTCGTCATCCCGTTTCAGGGCGGTGATAAAAGATTTTGGGGAAGCATAGCCGGTGAAACCATTATTGTCAGCCGCCACTTTTACTGTCCAGTAGTATACTGTGCCGGGGCTTAATTCTTTGCCACCGCATACGATGCCGCTGCAGCCGGAAGACGCTACTTCTCCACTGTCCCAGACGTCTGCCATACCTTCATGAAGAAGTTCGGGTTTAGTCGCCACAAGCACCCGGTAGGAGTTTTGTTCCTTTACCTCTGACGGCAGGCGCCAACTGAAAGAAGGATGGTTGGCCATAATTGATGCGGGTTGGAACATGCCGGTGTTCCCGCGTTTCCATTCATCTGCTACCTGCTTCAAGGATGCGGAAGTGCGGTCGCCGCATGAATATACGGTTTCGGTATCTTCGATCAATTCCGTGCGCAATCCCGATGGCACCATGGCAGCGGCCAGTCCCAGCACCAACCCTAATATCATAGTCTGCATTTAAAATGGATTGTTAGTTTTTTTATCTTTGTGTTTGCACCGTAAAGATACCACATTCCTTTTAAAAGTTCCAATTCCATATTTGCAATTCTATTGGCTGGGTGTTGCGAGAACCGTTTTTTTGGTGTAACTTTGCTGACGGTTTGATGAAAAAACGTCACGCCCCGGTAGTTCAACGGATAGAATAGAAGTTTCCTAAACTTTTGATAGCAGTTCGATTCTGCTCCGGGGTACTCAATTTTTGTTTCTATGGAGATTGCCGTTTACTTTCCCGTAACCGGCAATTTCATTAAAATAACGTATAATATTACTGGATATTGAAGGCGGCAGACTGGATGCGTATTACTTTGATCGGGGCTTTGGCTCTGATAGTGGCGGCATGTGCTTCGATAGGCCGTCCGGAAGGTGGACCACGCGATCATACCCCTCCGGAATTTGTGCGTTCAAATCCGTCCCCTGGTTCTGTAAACGTGCATCGTTCAAAAGTTGAAATTCTGTTTGACGAGAATATAAAACTGGAGGATATCGCAAACAAACTGGTGATTTCACCAGCACAGAAACAGACCCCGGCGGTAAGTTCAAACGGCCGGCGTATATCTGTGGAACTTCGTGACTCGCTGCAAGACAGCACCACTTATACGTTTGACTTTTCTGATGCGATCCGGGATCTTAATGAAGGCAATATCCTGGACGGATTCGCGCTTGATTTTTCCACTGGCCCGACAATAGATACCCTGCGCATTTCGGGTATGGTGTTTGAAGCCCGTAATCTTGAACCGGCCCAGGGAATGGTTGTAGGTGTGTATTCCAACCTCAGTGATACATCCCTTACCCATCTTCCATTGGAGCGTGTGGCTAAAACCAACCAGTATGGCCAATTCACCATCCGCAATCTGAAGCCGGGCAAATACCACCTTTTCGCCATAGATGACCGGAACCGTGACTGGCATTGGGACAGGTCTGAAAACATCGCGTTTTCTTCCGTCACCGTAAGCCCCTCTGTGGAGCCGACTGAGGTGACCGACACATTGCTGGCATCGGACGGATCTGATTCAATCGTTGTTCGCACGGCATACCGTTATCTTCCCGACGATCTTCTCCTGACCTGGTTCAACGAAAATTACAAACCGCAATATCTGCGTGATTATGAGCGTACCGACAATCGGAGAGCTACTTTTAAATTCGGTGCGACATCAGATTCACTACCTGATATAACTGTTATAAACGGACCGAAAGCCGGGCGCAAACTAGCAGATCTGTCTGTGATAGAAACGCGTGAAGGGCTGGATTCTATCGTATATTGGCTGCGTGACACCGTGCTTGTCAACCAGGACTCATTGCTGGTGGAAGCACGTTACCTGCGTACTGACACGCTTGAGCGGTTGTCTATGGAAACGGACACGCTTAAACTTTTTGTAAAGGGTGCCGGACGTAAGAAAAAGAATCAGGAAAAGAAGAAAGAAAAGTCCGATACTCTTCCTCCGCCTGTGAAATTGCTTGAATTCAAAGCGTTGTCGCCCGGTCAGCAGGATCTTAACCTTCCTGCAAGTTTTGAGGCCGCTGAACCTTTGGAATTTATTGATTCCGCCGGATGGCGCCTGGAGATGGCTGTGGATACGTTGTGGGAACCAGTGAAAGGTGCCAGGCTTATGCAGGACAGCATGATGGTGCGCCGTTATAATCTTGATGTGAAATGGGAGCCAGGTGCCCGTTATCGGTTTACGGCCGATTCGCTTGCCATAAGAAACATTTACGGCGAGTGGATAAAGGATTTCCGTCATGAGTTCACTGTGAAATTGCCGGAAGATTACGGCAATATCATATTCGGTATAACAGATATAGATGCTCTCGGGCTGCCGGATTCCGCAAATGTGGTGGTGGAATTGCTGAACAGGAATGACCAGCCGATACAGACAAAACCGGTGGATGCTTCGGGTGAAGTCGTATTCACTTTTGTAACTCCTGATACCTATTATGCCCGTGCTTTTATAGACAGGAATCATAATGGGATCTGGGATACGGGCAACATGGCGGATTCCATACAGCCTGAAGATGTATATTACTATCCCAAAAAGATTAACCTGCGTAAAAACTGGGATATAGATCAGGAATGGAGCCTTACGGAAACGCCTGTGGATCTACAGAAGCCTAACGAGATCAAGAAAAACAAACCCAAGAACCGTGGCAGGGACGATACCGGAAGCCAGGAATATGACGGGGAGGATGAGTATGGCGATGAAAGTGACTATGATACTTTCAATGACCAGGGTTCATGGGGCAACGGATCGCAATACAATAACGCCACCCGCAGGAACAACAGTTCAGGCAGAGGCCGCGGAGGCGTAAGGAATGCAAGAAATTATTGATAATAATTTTGACAGGTTACCTACAAGACAATCATACGGCATACTTGACGTATTACCTGCTTCCCCCGCAAAAAAGAACAGCATCGAAGTGAAAATGACCGCAGATCTCATCCAGCAACCGCAAATATGGCAATTGCTTATGGAAGCAAGCTCCGACAGGCTTGCTGCGGTAGCTTTTTCACCATATGAAAATCATTCCATGATTTTCGAAGAGTTGGCTTATAAAAGCGGAGATGGCGAATTGCGTGGACTTGAGAATACTGTTTACAACAATTCTCTGCTGCTTGCCGACTTCAGCAAAGTGACACTGCTTTACGATACATTGCGTGTGCTTCCTGTTCCTGAGGCTGACGACAGCCTTGCATGCAGCATATTCAGGAGTGTATATCCGTCACAGGAACGTCCTGGGAGCAATGTGGTAGTAAACCATATCCCGGAGTTGGACCTGGCTATCTGTTCGGAAATACCGGGTGATGTGGAAAATTTCCTGCGGCGCACTTTCCCGTGCATGAACATTGAGCATCCGCTTGTGCCGCTTTGCCGTTATTTCAGCGCCAAACATCCTGTCAGGCGCAGCGGCAAGACACTTGTCAACCTTCGTGGCAAACGTCTTGATATTATTACCCTTGGCGACCGCGCACCGCTTACGGTCGGTTCATACCGTATGGAAGAGCCTATGGATGCCGTATATTATATACTTGCATCGCGTGAGAGCCTGAGGCTTCCAGAAACAGACGAGATAATGATTGCGGGAGACCGTGCCACACGTGCAGCCATCACCCCCATACTGCGGAGATATGTTAGATATGTCATGCCGGCAATATTTCCTTCTGCGATGTTCCGGGCTGGCAAGGCATCTCTTTCCGCGCCATTTGAGCTGATTGTGTCGCCGCTTGTGCCACCGGCAAAGCCTATAGACGAATACCATACAAAGAAGACTGAAACATGCGAATAATAAGAGGCAAATACGGACGTAGACGTTTTGACGTTCCGGGAAACATAACCGCACGTCCTACCACCGATTTCGCGCGTGAGAATATATTCAACGTGCTTGAGAACATAGTTGATTTTGAAGAGGACAATCCTACGGCATTGGATCTCTTTGCAGGCACCGGCGCCATATCTTTTGAATTCCTTTCGCGCGGATGCTCACATGTGACTTCTGTGGAAAAAGCATCCACGCAGGCAAATTTCATTCGGAAAGTGGCTTCGGAATTGGGGGCCTCTGGCGAGCATACGCTTGTAAAGGGAGATGTTCTACGCTATATTGACAGCACTATGGCTTCATATGACATAGTTTTTGCCGATCCTCCTTACGATATGCCTGGATTTGCCGAAGTACCTGAAAAGATACTTGATTCGCGATTGCTTCACCCCGGTTCGGTTTTCATCATTGAGCACTCGCGTAAACATGATTTTTCCTCCCTTCCGCATTTCTATGACCATCGCACATATGGATCTGTGAACTTCTCCATATTCATTGTGCCTGTGGAAAGTGATGAAGAGAAGTATTCATAACACGGAATAAAGCAACCGTCCATCTTCATGATAAAATATTTCAAACCAGAGCATACCGAAAAGGAGAAACAGATATATGTTTCTACCGTGGGATATGAGGAGATTGCTCCAGGGGAAGAATATCCGTCTCATAAGCATCCTGCAGGGTATTACTTCGATCCGTCTGTCGGACGTGTGATCGGTGAATACCAGATAGTATATTTTGTGGACGGGGAGGGGACGCTCAGATTGCAGGATGGTTCATTCAGGATATTTTCAGGAAGTGTGCTTATGCTTCCGCCAGGCACATGGCACAGTTATTATCCTGATGAGGCAACCGGATGGAAGCAATATTGGATAGGTTTTAAAGGGGAATTTGTGGATGACTGGCTGCATGCGTCGGCATATAATACCAAGAACCTTTTATTGCGGATAGGTGTCAATCCCGAGATCCTGGCATTATTCCGGAAAGCGGTGGAGATAGCCGGTTCCGACTATAACATAAACCTTATCGGTGGTCTTATAATTTATCTTGTAAATACCGTATTCGATTTTTATCTGGCATGTACGACAACAGACAACCATTCTGT
Organism: uncultured Porphyromonadaceae bacterium; assembly: GCA_947643665.1. Classification (GTDB taxonomy): domain Bacteria; phylum Bacteroidota; class Bacteroidia; order Bacteroidales; family Muribaculaceae; genus UBA7173. The sequence goes on from CANRWW010000028.1 coordinate 13,184, forward strand.
AAATGACGGAAAAATAGCTGAAGCATGCGCGATCATGCAGAATTCATTGAATGAGGAAATCAAGATAGAAGAGATTGCTACGAAAGTCGGGTTAAGTTATCCTCTATTCCGTAAACTGTTCCGCAAAAGCATGAAGATGAGCGCCAGCCAGTATCTTTTGCGGCTGCGCATGCGCAAGGGTGCCGAAATGCTGATGTCTACCTCAGAACCTGTGAAAAATGTGGCATATTCTCTCGGATATGACCAACCGGCCTATTTTACGTACTGTTTCCATAAAGTAATGGGCATGACCCCTCAGGAATATCGTGACGCGCACCGGAGGTGATAAGGTGTGCAGTTTTCTAAACCGATATATCAAAATCTAATATTCCGTTTCCAGGCTGCATATTACCTTTGCGGTATCTAAACCGTGACTTTATGAGACTATCCAAAATCCGCATTACAGCAGCAGTCATTGCATTGGTGCTTGCTGTGCAAGCAGCACAGGCTTCAGTTCCGGAACCATACAGCCCTTTGAACGGATGCACATACGGCCAGGAATTGCCATATTCCCCAGATCCACTCTCCGGATATGTATGGGATGATCCGCAGGCCGGCGATCCTCTTCAGATATATGAACTCAAACCTAAAGCTATTGTTTGCGATAAGCCGGAAAAACTTGTGTGTTCATCTGCAGACGGATTTACTGTGCATGGAGGATGCAATGTGCGTTTTGATTTCGGCGTCGTAAGTCCGGGATGGCTTGAGATAGACTGTGCTGGAGGATTGCCTGAGGGGGTGACATGCAGTATAAGCGAGCATAATGAACCTTCGCGCATGAACGGGACATCGCAGTCTCAATACAAGACTAAAGCTCCGGTGCAATATGGAGACAGTTATCGTCTTGAACTGAACAATGCGCTTTATGAAGGGGTGCGTTATGGGTGGGTACATGTACCGGCAACCGCAGGTGAAGTGAAGATTTCCAATGTACGCCTTGTTTGCCAGGCCAAGCCGGTAAATTATATCGGATCTTTTGACTGTGACAACGAGATGCTAAACCGCATATGGTATACAGCCGCCTATACCGTGCGCACCAACTTGCTTGCAGATTGTTTTGGAGCCATACTCATGGAACGTGGTGACCGTTTTTCCTGGACAGGGGATGCTTATATATCGCAGGGTGCGACGCTTGTGGCTTTCGGCAACTACGATTTCATTGCAAAAAACATTGCAAATACATCCACACAGTCCAACGGCATAATGAGTTATGAGCTGTATTGGGTGCAGAGCGTGATAGATTATTTCAATTATACCGGTGATGCTGAGATAATAAAAAAATACAGGAATAATATCCATAACAAACTTTCCCGTGCAAAAGACAGCTGGGGAAAGTCTCCAAATCTGCATTATTACGGATGGGATGAACGCCTTGGAGCCGGTTTTGAAAACGGTAACTGCAGCGAGAACCAACTTGCCTATCAGATGCTGTGTGTCCAGACATTCCGCATGGCAATCAATGCAATGTATCAGATAGGAGATACACGCACTGCCGGGCGCCTGGAAGGGTATCTGGAAAAGATACTTCCCACATTGGAAGAAGACCGCTCATGGGTGCGCCGGCTTGCATTGTTTTCGGCATCCGATGCCGTGAATGCCGGTACTATCGCTCCTGAGGAGATGCAGGGTGTATGGGACAGGGTGTTTGCAGACCGCTTTCAAAGGTTGTCATATTCTCCGTTCAACCAGTTTTTTGTGCTCAATGCTCTGTCAAGCATGAATCGCCATGGGGAGGCGTTGCACACAATTGATGACTGCTGGGGAGGCATTATACGTTATGGCGGTACCACATTTTTTGAAGTTTACCGTCCGTCATGGAACGATTACGCTTTGGCTGAAAACGACCCTGTTCCCAACTGCCAGGTAGGTTTTACGAGCCTTACGCATCCCTGGAGCGCCGGAGTAGCAAAATGGCTGTCTGAGGAGATATTAGGTGTAAAGCCGGTAAAGCCGGGTTTTGAAGAGTTCAGCGTCATGCCGCATCTTACTTGTGGTATAACCAGGGTGGACGGCAAAGTGCCTACTCCGAAGGGGCAGATATGTTTCGCGATAGACACACGTGCGGGCAATTCTATGCTGACGGTTCCGGAAGGGTGCGAGGCCAAATTGGCACTTCCTAAGATGGGTACCGTAATATATGATGTGAGAGTAGACGGTACTCCGGTGGCGATAGCTTCTGAAAATGACGATTTCGCATATCTTCCCATTATGGGAGCCGGAGAGCATACTGTAACGTTTGCTTATAAGGCTGAGATCAAATCACCGGAGCCGATAGAGAATCTCCATCATGTATATGAGAAACCTATGGTATCTCAGGATACAATTACAAAAGGTGACTGGAGAGGTAAATATGGTAAAGATGGCTATTACCTGTTCAGCTATGACGGCAATGATGCGCACCGTATGAATCTACCGGTCGGATGCAGTGTGAATCTACGGCTTGGAGGGCATTACCGTTATCCCGATACCGCACATGATCCTCGTGCGCTCCAGTCGCCGGACGAGTGGGATACGCAACGCCAGGTAGGTGTGTTCTTTACACTGGATCCCGCCGATTGCCTGGAGACCATGACAATAGATCTCAATTACCGGCCTGACGCACCTTACGACCTTTCGTTTTATTTCATTGATTGGGAAAGAGGCACACGGCGGAGTGCAATAGAGATATTCGATCTTGAGACACTCCAGATGATAGCACCAGTGCAAATTGTGAGGGAATATGGTTCTAGCCGTTATGTGACTTTGCGCATAGGCCGTCCTGTGCGTTTCCGAATAAATAATATCCGTGGAGACAATGCATCAATTTGCGGCATGTTTTTCGATAAACCGGTATCTTCCCTTGAATCGTCACCATGCGACGGGGATATGGAGATTGTGCCAGGCAAAGGGCAGATAACGGTGCGTGCCGGTAGGGACAGCCTCGTTACCATCCATACCATAGCCGGTTGCCAGGCTTTTTCCGGGATGGTACACTCTGGAGTGACCACTTTGTCTCCAATAGAACCGGGAGTATATATGGCAAATGGACGTAAGATATTGGTAAATTGACCTTACATGCAACAGACCTTAAATTTAACCGATAAATCCCGAATATGAATCTTAAAAAGATTATTACGGTCATGGGCGGCGCTATGCTGGCAATGGCCGCTTTCGCGCAGTCGTTTTCATACACTGCTGCTGATTTCACAATTCCTCCTATGCAATGGAGGCCTGTCCCTTTATGGTTTTGGAACAATACGGCTGTTAATGCCCAGGAGATAGAGCAACAGTTGGAGCAGATGATTGAGACAGACAATTATGGCGGATGCGCCATATTGCCCTTTGGGGGTGGTTTCCAGCCTGGTTATCTGTCGGAGGATTATTTTGAGCTTTATGGAAAAGCGATAGAAGTGGCAAAGAAGCATGGAGCCGCCATGTCGGTCTACGATGAATATGGTTTTCCCAGCGGTAGCATGGGGGCTATAAATGGTTCAGGTGTGCCTACGTTCAAAAACAATCATCCCAAACATACTATCAAGCGTCTTGACAAGCAGGAGTTTAAAACGGTTGCAGGGAAAACATTCACAAAACGGATGACATCTCAGAACATAATGGCCGTGGTGGCTATGGAAAGTTCTACCAGGAATGTCATATCATTGCGTGACAAGATTGACGGTGCCGTATTGCAATGGGAGGTTCCGGAAGATGGTGAATGGACTGTCATGCTGTTCACTTGTGTGGCCGACGGTGATCCGAATGTAGACTATCTGTCTGCGGAAGCCGTGCAGTTGTTTGTTAATGACACACATCAGGCGTATTACGACCGTTTTGCAGATGCTTTCGGCACAACCATAACATCAACTTTTTTTGACGAGCCTACAATGTACCGTGCAAACGGACGTATGTGGACGCCGGATTACAATGCCAGATTTGAGAAAAAATACGGTTTTTCCCCGGAAACACTTTATCCGGCATTATGGTATGAAATAGGGGAGAAGACCGCTGCTGCGCGCAACATGCTTTTTGGTTTACGGACGCAATTGTATGCGGAAGGTTTCATGAAAACTATTGCAGATTGGGCTGAGGCTCAAGGGATCCTATCTACAGGCCATCAGGATCAGGAGGAGATAGTGAATCCGGTCGGTGTGTCGGGCGATCTCATGCTTGTTGGAAAATATATGAGCATGCCGGGAATAGACAAGATCGGAGGTGACCGTCCCGCTGAACATTTTTATAAAGTGGTGTCATCGTCGGCAAATAACTGGGATAAGACTTATGTAATGTCTGAGACTTACGGTGATATGGGCAATATATCCATGGAGAGGATGTATAATATTGCAACTGAGCAATATACTAAAGGTATAAATCAATTGATACCACATGCCGTATGGTACAATGCCGCAAACGTATCGTTTCTTCCGGAACTGTCATGGCGTAATCCGCTTTACAATTACGGACTTCCCGATTTCAACCGTTTCCTTAGCCGTTTGAACTATATGCTTGCGCGTCCCGGACGCCATGTGGCAGATGTGGCTGTACTTTATCCGATCAATACTTTACAGGCAGGACATTATCTGGACGGCCCCAAAGGTAATATGCAAGGTGGTGTGGATGTACCTGGTACTGATTATAATGTCGTGTCAAGAATATTGACTGATGAACTTGGGGTGGATTTTACATATCTGCATCCGGAAGTTGTGGATGATCGTTGTGAAATATCCGGGCACAGGATGGTAATGGAGAATGCTATGAACCGTGAATCATTCTCTGTGATTGTGCTTCCCGGAACAAAAGTGCTTACATCGGGCAATTTGGACAAGATCGTAAAGGCTTGGGAAGCAGGATGTACTGTGATATTCACAACTCAGTTGCCTGACAAATGTGCCGATATGGATGGCAATGACGCTGATGTATCCATCGCAGTGTCCCGTATGCTAGCCGGTGAGGAGGGATGTGGCCGTGCGGTGTTCGTGGAGAATCCAACGGCAGAAACTCTTGGTGCAGCTCTTGAGGGTGAGGATCTTGACGTGCGGTTTATGGCTGGCACGCATCCGTTTAACTATATACATAAGGTGGTGGACGGAAAGGATGTCTATTATTTCGGAAACATAGACGACTCCACATCCGACTGTGTGGTCTCTGTCCGTGGTACGTTGGACGGATATACTTTTTTGGATCCACGATCAGGTAAGATTACGAGTGCGGTGCTTAATGCCGGCAACGGACGCACATCATTTAACCTCTCCCTGGCTCCAGGCCAGTCAATGTTCCTTGTGGACAATTCTATGATAGACCTGGCGGATATACCTGAGCCGGTACAAGATACCGGATATACTGTAGAGATGGATTTTAAGGTGGACAAGGTATCGGCAGGTGTATGCTTTGCGGGACGTGATTCCCGGAACTATTATATGTGGCAGATTAATGTGGAGAATCCCACACGGCAGATGCTTCGTCCGCACCGCTGGTTCGACGGTGGCGTGTCCCTTTTGGGGGAGGTGGAGCTTGGTGATAAAGTGGATGTCGCAGATGGATGTTATCACAACTTGAGAATTGTTATAACCGATGACATGCATGCCGCTACCTATATTGACGGGGTGCTGGTGGATGAACGTGACGGGCAATTCCCTTATGGGTTGATAGGATTTCGTGAGACACACAGCGACACTGCCGGTATGGAAGAGGCCGCATATTTTGACAATGTGAGAGTCGTGTCGCATGAAGACGGGAGCATACGTCTGAGCGAGGATTTTTCGGATGGGAATATGTTTACCGCCGGGACAGTGCAAGATGGGCAGCTGTTTGTTTCAGGTAGCATGACATGGGATTGCTATGCATGGGCGGCTCCTGAAAATGGCGTCCATTTTTCTCTTGAGGCAGATATGGTTCTGGTAAAAGACGATATCGCTTTTGTGTTCGCTGAACAGAACCCTGATACATATTACATGTGGGCGATAAACTGCTTTGACGGTGCGGAACCGCGCATACGCCATCATGTTTTCAATAATGGCAATCTTATGTGGAATGATGCCATAGTGCATGCATTTACAAAACAGGAAATCCTAAACAATCCACATCATGTGAAGATTGAGGTGGATGGTGCCTACATACTCACATATATAGACGGGGTTTTGGTGGATACTTACTTGGATTGGTCTGAAAACTTGCGCCCCGGTCTGGTAGGTTTTCGTATTGATACCACGCATGAGCAGCGCGATGACGCCTATATTGATAATGTAAAAGTTCTGGAGTATGATGCCGAAGGCACTTCTATAGAGGTTCTTTTTGATGACTTCGAACCTGGTTCACCACGCTGGTTTCCTAATGCTGGCATAGAGGAGGTTGACGGCAACAACATGATGCATATATGTGGCAATAATGTGCTTTATAAATGGATGCAGGCCGAAAGTCCGGAAACGGGAGGGCTGAATGTTCCGGTTGGGGTTGATTTGCCTGGTGCGGTGGAATATTACAATCTCCAGGGTATGCCTGTTTCTTGTCCTTCACATGGACTTTATATTGTGCACCACAGAGGATCTGTGAGTAAAATTGTAGTTCGGTAAGTATGCCTCACACATGACATGAAATATGTCCGATCGGTCGCCGTGTGCAGGACTTAGATGGGTCAGCGCACGGCGATTTTAGCTATAGAGTTGCCTGTGCGCCTGATATATATGCCGGGGTGCAGAGGAAGTGTGGCAGGAATGCCTGACATGGTGAAATATTCTGATCCGGTGAAAGAGACGCACGGTGATATGTTTGGTGTGTCCAGTGAGGCGGTTCGCAGGTCAATGGTTATGTCAAGCGGGGTATCTGAAAAAGATTGGGTCAGGGCACCTGGCTCCGTACCGAAAGCAACCATTCCTTGCGGGATGGTTATGACCATGTCGGCAAAAACGGAATTGAGTCCAGCTTTTGTGATGGCCTCACGGCTGTAGCCCATGGCATGCATATATTCTCCACGTGAGGTAGGCCACAGCGGTTGTTCTGATGCATTTACTGTGCCGGCTGGCAGACATATCGCTTCAGCGGGTATGATTTTGACCCACAAAGGATCAGATATGTCAAAAGTAATATTGCGGCTTTCTCCCCATGATATCGTAGGTGTTCCGGCTATGTCGGAGAAGCAGGCAGTGGAATATGGTTCCATAAGCCGTACCAGCGAGCCGTCTGCACTTATTTGTGCAGGCACCTGTATTTTCTCGGCTTTACCGGTATATATGGGTGAAATCCAGCCGTCTGTGAAAACAACTTCCCCTATTTCTTCCCATTGCTGCGCGTAAACAGTAAACGAAGTGGCTGTAACGGCAAGAAGAAACATAAGGCTTGATATGATACAATGGTGTCCGTTCATGTCAAATAATCAGGATTTAAGGGGTATTGTTGAGGGAAGTCACCTTTGGCGATCAGGCGCCTGCAAGGCTGGTGAGAAGTAAGGTTATCATTACACCAGATACAAGAGCATATGTAGCTGGTTTCTGGTGTCCATGGGCGTGTGTTTCCGGTATCATCTCATCGCTTATCACATAAAGCATGGCTCCACCTGCCATTGCGAGTAGTGCAGGAAGTAACAAACCTGATATGGATCCGAGCATATAACCCAATCCGACTCCTCCCATCTCAAGTAATGCTACAAAAAGGGCTATTAAGGTAGCGCGGATAGAGCTTACGCCTACCATAAGCAATGGAGTCACTATCACCAACCCCTCAGGCACGTTTTGTAAGGCAATGGAAATTGCCACGGCATAGGCGTTGGAAAGATTATTTTCGTCAAACACTATTCCTGTAGCCATCCCTTCCGGCAGTTTGTGCATCGCTATGGCAATTACAAACATCAATATCCTGTTTACCGAGCTGTCGGATGCCCGGTGTTTTTCCATTTCCAGACCGGAAAGGCGGTGAAGATGAGGAGTTATATAGTCAAGGGTGCTGATAAGGGCCACTCCGGCAACCATTCCTAACATAGGTTGCCACCATTGCGCAGTTGATAGTCCGGCTACGGAGGGTATAAGCAGACCGACGATTGCTGCGGCAAGCATAGTCCCGGCACAGAATCCCATGAAAATGTCATTCCATTTGTGCGGTATCCGTTTCACTGCAAGACCTATGGCTGAACCTATCAGTGAGGAAAGGCCCAGCCCGGCAGCGGTTATGAGAACTTGTGTCAGCAATGGATTATCAAGTAAGTATTCAAATATATTTCAATATGACGCAAAAGTAGCAAAATCCTCTGACAGGCCAAATAAAAATTTTATTATTTATTCAATATGGGATTGTGCGACATTGGCATCTTGGAGCTAGCAAAGCCGGTATATCAGGATATTTTATAGGCGAAAAAAAAGTGGTAAAATGCGACATATGACAGGTGCATTTTTGTAATAGGGAGTCTAAATCATAACTTTGCAAAAAAAATCCATAAAAGATATCATGAAAGTAAATTTGGCACTGAGGTTGGGTGTGGGCTTGGTTGCGTTTGTTTTTGGAAGCTGCATTATTGCAGGCGCGTCAATAAAAAATGTGCGTGCCGGCGATTGGCGGTTGTCTGTCAATACAGCCGACGGGACTGTCACATTGGGCAAAGGTGCCCGTAATGTTATTGTCGGAAGCCGGGCGGAATGGGGTATTGACAGTATCCGCAGGGATATTTCGGATTGCGGTAAAATCAAAGTGTCAACAACTGCAAACAATGATATTTTTGGAAATGGGACTGTTGTAATGCTTACCGGTACCGGCGGTGGTGAGACGATTGTGCAGCGGTTCTATCTTTATCATGACAAAGATTATGTATTGACAGATTTTACGATCGGTGCTCCCGGCGGTGTGGAGTTGAACTATATGGCACCTGTTTCTTCGGCTACATCATATGAGGCTTTCACACGTCCGGGCAACAACATACTGTTTGTCCCTTATGACAATGATGCTTGGGTGCGCTACAAACTAACCCCATTTGGTGAAAGTGCCTCTGAAAGCTATGAAGTGACTGCGATTCTGAACTCTGATACCAGGGAGGGGATTGTTGCAGGTTCTGTAGAGCACGATGTGTGGAAGACCGGCATAAAGGTTGCCGCTGTCGGGACAACGGCTGTTGATTCAATAAAGGTATACGGTGGGGCGTGGTCTGACCTGACACGCGATGTGCGCCCTCACGGAGCTGTGAAAGGTAAGGATGTGAAATCGCCAAAGATCATGGTCGGGTTTTTCGATGACTGGCGCACTGGTATGGAGACCTATGCAGACTTGTGTGCACTGGTGGCTCCACGCATAGAGCCATTTGGCTCACGCCCGTTCGGATGGAACAGCTGGGGTAAATTGCAGACTAAAGTGAATTTTGACAATGCTTCGCAGGTAGCTGATTTCTTGAGCGACGAATTGCAGCAGGAGTCGTTTGTCAATGCGGATGGTACGGTTTATGTAGGGCTTGATTCCTTCTGGGATTTCGGTCTGAACGAGCAGCAGCGTCGCGAATTTGCCGAACATTGCCATCGCAACGGTCAGAAAGCAGGTATATATTATTGTCCGTTTACTGATTGGGGAAAAAATCCGGAAGCGCAGGTTGGTGAAGCTCCGCAGTATCAGTGGAAAGAGCTTTATCTGTACCACAATGGCGAGCCGTTGCAGTTTGATGGAGCCTATGCTCTTGACCCTACCCATCCTGGAACCAAAGCACGCATTGAAAAGCAGATAAAGGAATTTATTGACTGGGGTTATGATTTTGTGAAGATAGATTTTATGGCTCATGGCGCTTATGAAAGTGACAGGCATTATGATCCTTCCGTGACTACAGGTGTGCAGGCTTATAACCATGGTATGGAGTTTATTGATTCTGTTGCTGGCGGCAAACTTTGGATCAATCTGTCAATAGCGCCGCTTTTTCCGGCCAATTACGCGCATAGCCGTCGGATAGGCTGCGATGCATGGGCGGATATAAACAACACTGAATATTCCCTTAATGCCTTGACTTACGGTTGGTGGCTTGACCGTGTGTATCATTACAATGATGCCGACCATATAGTTATGGAAGGTGTGACTGACGGTGAGAATCGCGCACGTCTTACCTCCTCTGCCATCACAGGGCTGTTTTTGCTTGGCGATGACTTGAGCGACACAGGAGATCCTGCTGCCAAAGCCAAAGTGAAACGCACGGCAACGAATGCCGCTATCAATGAGATTGCTAGAAAATGTAAATCATTCAGGCCGGTTGAACATGGCAGAGGGGATCGCGCTGCCGACATGTTCTATTACGATGCAGGCGATGTGATTTATCTGGCTGTATTCAATTTCACCGATCATTGTGAACGGAAACTGCTGCCGATGCATCGGCTGGGCTTGTCAGAGGGATTTGGCTATGAAAGCGTTGAACTATGGTCTGGAGATGTGATGAATTTGCATGGGGCGCTTGATACTGAGGTTGCTGCAAAAGATGTAAAAGTGTTCAGAATAAAAAAGTAATTAAGTAGGGTGTGTCAGAATGGCACATTTGGGTAGGAGCCATTCTGACAGCACCTTCGCCATCCTGGCAAAAACATGACGGGTGCGGATGCAGCCGGCAGTGGTAAAGCCCACCGGTGTGCCTGGAATGTTTTCTGTTGTAAATCCGGATTAATGTTTTGTTATGTCGTAGATTGGTTATATCTTTGTGCTAACAACAATGTTAATCAAAACCGTTAGATATGCCTGTTTATATGACAGAACAACAAAACGCGCAACGTGATACTGAGGCTTTGATTCTACAAGCGGCTGAAAAAGAGTTCCTTGAAAAGGGATACTCCGGAGCAAAAACTACCACCATTGCAGAGGCGGCAGGGGTGACACACGCCATGTTCCATTACTATTTCCGAACCAAGGATAAATTGTTTGAAAAAATCGTAGCGGACAAATTGGGCAAGTTGATGGAGATGATGTTCAGCGCTATCGGCAATTCCGACCTGCCGCTTAAGGAAAGGATTGTACAAGGAGTTGAACGCCATTTTGATTTCGTGGCGGCAAATCCGTTGCTTCCGCGATTTATATTCAATGAGGTGCATAACCGTCCGGAAAGGCTTGACGGTATTAAGAACAATATGATTTCAATGGCCACAAGCCTCCTTGACAATCTCCAAAGTGCCATTGATAAAGATGCCAGCATTAATAAGTGTCGGCACGCAGATGCGCGAATGGTGCTTCTTGACATAATTTCGTTGAATATTTTCCCGTTCGTCGCACAACCGATAGTAAATGTATTATTGGATTCTATTGATGGAAATAGCGGGTCATTGCTTGAAATGCGCAAAAAGGAAAATGTGAAAACTATACTGGAAAAACTTAACATCGAATGACATGATAAAACGTATCTTGTTAATCGCCTTCTTGATCGGGTGCGTCACCATATATTCCTGCGCGCAAGTCTCGGTGGAACAATGCGTTTCACTTGCCATGGAGAATTATCCGCTGATACGGAAATATGGGCTTCTGCACCAGAGCCGGCAGGTAAAATTATCTGACATAAACAAAAGCTGGCTTCCGCAGATCGGTGTGTATGGGCAGGGGACAATACAGAATGCAGTTCCGTCATTCCCTGAAGACTTGTCAAATGTCCTTGCCGGCATGGGGACAGATATGTCTGGGCTTGGGAAACTGCAATATAAAGCAGGGCTTGACATAAGCCAGACTATCTGGGACGGAGGTGTGTCGGAAGCATGCCGGGAGATGGCCGAAACTGCCTTTATGGAACAGACGGCGGCTATTGACGTGCAGCTCTATGCAATACGTGAACGGGTGGAAAGCCTGTTTTTCGGCATTATTTTGATAGAACACCAGATAAAGCAGACTGAACAGACACGGACATTATTGAGCAACAGCCTTGAAATGTTGCGGTCAATGAAAACCAACGGAACAGCCATGCAGAGCGATGTGGACATGGTGGAGGCTCAATTGCTGACCGTCGGCCAAAAGATCATACAGGCTGATGGCCAGTTGCAAAATTACCGCCGTCTGCTGGGCATATATACCGGCATGGATATGACGGGAGAAGAGCTGATGAAGCCGTCGCCGTCAATGCCTGGCGATCTTACTTCCGGACGTCCGGAGTTAAGCCTGTTCAGTGCCCGTATGAGATCTAATGAAGCGCGGCTCGGCAACATCAGATCTTCCGTCATGCCTAAAATCGGATTTTTTGCACAGGCGTACTACGGTTATCCCGGATTCGATTATTTCAAGAGTATGATGAACCGTGATCTGTCCGTCAATTTACTGGCCGGAGTGAAAATTTCATGGAACATTGGTTCTTTCTACACAAAAAAGAACGACGAGCGAAAAGTGCGACTTGCAAATGAGGAAATTTCCACAGACCGTGATGTGTTCATGTTCAACACCCATCTTCAGATACAATCCCAGATGGCACATATAAGCGAACTGGAAGATATCATGAAAGAAGATTCCCGTATCGTGGATTTACGTACCAATGTCAGGCGTGCTGCCGAATCACAACTTGAAAACGGCGTAATAGATGCAACTGCACTGCTCGCCAAAATCACCGATGAGAATCTGGCTCGTTTGGCCTCAAGTTACCACGAGATACAACTTATACAAAGCATCTGTCACCTGAAATATATACTTAACCGATGAAAAAGACAGTTATATTCAGCCTCGCAGCAATGATTTTGGCTTCATGCCAAAACAAGCCGGAATATGACGCTACAGGCATATTCGAAGCTACTGCCGTTACCGTATCAGCAGAAACAAACGGTAAAATCCTTTCCCTTGACATTACAGAGGGCGACAGTGTCACTTGTGGAGAATATCTCGGTGTGATAGATACCACATTGCTCGTGCTTCAATACAAACAACTTCAAAGCCTGCAGCTATCTGCGGAAAGTTCGCTGCCCGATATCGCTGCCCAGGCGGCATCATTAAGATCACAGATCTCCCACCAGCAGAGCGAATGTGAGCGTATATCCCGGTTGTTGGCGGATGGCGCCGCCACACAGAAGCAGTATGATGATGCGAATGCTTCCCTGGGCACTATGCGTGCACAGTTGGAGGGATTGTTGTCAACGCTAGGCAAGAGCAGGACTTCAATATCCGACAATGCCGTGGCCATGGAATATCAGAAAGAACAGATCAAGGAACAGATAAACAAAAGCAATATTGTGGCTCCTATAACCGGTACTGTACTCTCAAAATATGCTGAAGCCGGGGAATTTGCCTCGGTGGGACGGCCATTGTTCAAAGTGGCAAATCTTGATGACATATATTTATGGAGTTATTTTACAACAAACCAACTTGCCGACATCAAAATCGGACGGGAAGTTACTGTGATTGCAGACTTTGGAGGCGATGAGCGGTATGAATATCCCGGTAAAATAATATGGATCTCACAGGAAAGTGAGTTCACACCCAAATCTATCCAGACAAAGGATTCAAGGGCGAATCTTGTCTATGCGGTAAAAATAGCCGTGAAAAACGACGGACGTTTGAAACTCGGGCAATATGGAGAGGTACATTTATGAAAAAGCCATTGACGTACAGTCCGTCTCAAAACAATATGGCAAAATCCAAGCGCTTGAGGATGTGTCATTTTCTGTTGCTGAAGGCTCCATGTTCGGGCTGATAGGACCTGATGGAGCCGGTAAATCAACGTTGTACCGTATACTAACAACCATTGTAGCGCCGGATGGAGGCAGGGCCACTGTGGCAGGATTAGACATAGTAAAAGACTATAGAAAAATACGGGCGGAAATAGGTTATATGCCAGATCGGTTTTCATTATATCCGGATCTTACCGTAAATGAGAATCTGCATTTTTTCGCATCTCTTTTCGGGGTAAGCGTCAAGGATAACTATGATCTCATAGCGCCTTTCTTCGACCAACTGGTAAAATTTCCCAACCGAAGGGCAGGTGCGCTGTCTGGTGGTATGAAACAGAAACTCGCACTAGGCTGTGCGCTTATCCACCGGCCGAAGATACTGCTGCTTGACGAACCGACAACTGGTGTGGATGCCGTGTCAAGAAGTGAGTTTTGGGATATGCTTGCGGTTCTTAAAGATAAAGGCATGACCATATTGGTTTCCACCTCCTATATGGATGAGGCAAAGCGTTGTGATAGGATAGCGCTGATCAACGGTGGCCGGATTCTTGATATGGATACACCTGAAAGACTTGTTGCCGGTATGGGAGATAATCTGTATAACGCTTCGGCAAGGGACATGTATCCACTGTTGCTGGCATTGCGCGATATGCATGAAGTTCAGGACTGCTATACATTTGGGGCAACTTTGCACGTTGTTGCCGGCGCGGATTTCAATCCGGAAGAAATTTCCGTCAGATTAAACCGCATGGGGTTTGATGATGTGGAGATATATCCGGCAAAAGGAGATATTGAGGATTTGTTTATAAAACTAGCTGGCAATGGATAACGGTTTCGCGATTTCAGTAAGGAACCTGGTCAAGGGGTTCGGCGGCTTTACAGCCGTTGACAACATCAGTTTTGATGTAAGGCGCGGAGAGATTTTCGGTTTTCTCGGTGCCAATGGAGCCGGTAAGACCACTGCAATGCGCATGTTGTGCGGACTCAGCTGCCCCACTTCAGGTTCAGGCACTGTTGCCGGATATGATATTGCGCGGCAAGCCGAGGAAATAAAAAGGCATATAGGTTATATGAGCCAAAAATTTTCACTGTATGGGGATCTGACCGTGTCGGAAAATCTCACCCTGTTTTCTACTGTCTATGGAATGTCTGATAAAGACATAAGGCTCAAGTCTGACATGATTTTCAAAACGTTGGAAATGGAGGAGATGAAAAATTGCCTTGTAAAAGATATACCTGTCGGTTGGAAACAGAAACTTGCGTTCTCTGCCGCCACCATGCACGCACCCGATGTGGTTTTCCTGGATGAACCTACCGGAGGTGTTGACCCTGTGACGCGGCGCAAATTCTGGGAGCTTATATATCAGGCGTCTTCACAAGGTATAACCATTTTCGTGACCACACATTATCTGGACGAAGCAGAATATTGCAACCGCATATCAATAATGGTAGACGGCAGGATAAAAGCATTGGACAGCCCCGAGAATCTTAAAAAGGAATACGCTTCTGGAACTATGGACGAGGTATTCCGTATAGTTGCCAAGGATGCAAAGAGAGGAGATTAGAGCGATGCCGGTATTTATATCAATGATAAAGAAGGAAGCACTTCATCTTATGCGTGATTCCCGCACCATGACGGTTGTCCTGATTATGCCGCTGGTGCTCTTGCTCCTGTTCGGATTCGCCATATCTACGGAGGTAAACAATGTCAATGTTGTGGCTGTCGTGCACCGGCACGACGATGCATCGCGCGAGCTTATTGAAAAGTTACGGGCAAATCCATACTTCACATTCAAAGGCATCGTGCCATTTTGTGAAGTTGAGCCTATGCTGCGCAAAGGTGAGGTGGATGCTGCTGTGATATTGGATTGCGATAAAGGCGCAACGGCTTATCAGATAATCGTTGATGCCTCCAATCCCAGTATCGGGCAGACCGCCACAGGATATATGGAGAGTGTGATCAATGGCGGCATGGTATCGCCCGTATCGGTAAGGACACTTTACAATCCGCGGCTGAAAAGTGCCTATAATTTTGTGCCGGGTATAATGGGCATGATATTCATACTGATATGTGCCATGATGACTTCCGTTTCTATCGTAAGCGAAAAGGAGACTGGCACCATGAATCTTCTGCTGGTATCTCCAGTGCGTCCGCGCACTATCATATTAGGTAAGATTGTGCCTTATTTTATACTGTCTTGTGTTATATTGGCCCTCATGCTGGCAATCGCATATTCGGTTCTGGGGCTTCCGTTATCATCCAATATCGTCAATGTAGTCTGGGTATCATTGCTGTATATAGTACTTGCACTTCTGCTCGGGTTGTTCATCTCCACAATTGTGTCAACGCAGGTCACGGCATTGCTTGTTTCCGGCGTTCTTCTGATGCTTCCTGTCATAATGCTGTCAGGAATGATCTTCCCGATAGAAAATATGCCCTCGCTGTTGCAGTACGTTTCTTGCGTCATACCTGCCAGATGGTACATATCTGCAATGCGGACGCTTATGATACAGCAACTTCCGGTCTCGTATGTAGTTACCGAAGTTTCTGTTTTATCTGGCATGGCTTTGGCTGTGCTCTTTCTTGCCGTCAAAAAATTCAATATAATACAGTGAACCCGTTATGAATTTAAGGATTCTTAAAGTGTTGCTTGCCAAAGAGGTACGTCTGATGAGGAGAAATCCTTTCATTCCGCGCCTGATTGTGGCATTGCCGTTCATGGCAATGCTCATATTACCGCTTGTGGCGAATTTTGATGTCAGGAATGTCGGGGTAACGGTTGTGGACAACGACTGCACGGAACTGTCACGGCGGATTGCCGCCAATATGGACGCAGCCGGATTCCTGTCTGTAAAAGAATGTGTATTCACGTATGATGAAGCTTTGCAGACAGTTGAAAACGGTGAATCTGATGCCATACTGGTCATACCTCCAGGCTATTCCGCAGATCTTTTAAAGGGGAGGAATCCGCAGTTGTCCCTTGATGCTAACGGTGTTGACGCAATCAAAGGAATGCTGGGATCACGATATGCGGCTATATCTGCGACACAGACAGTCTCGCGATGGCTGTCGGAGCAGGGATTGCCGTTGGCTGTGCCGCATGTCAATATTCTTAACTATTATAATCCCACGCTTGATTTCCGTAACTACATGATACCGGCGCTTATGGTGGTGCTTATCATAATAATATGCGGTTTTTTACCTACGCTCAATCTTGTCAGTGAGAAGGAAACCGGTACAATCGAAGCCATGAATGTGACGCCTGTCGGGAAATTCACATTTGTATTGTCAAAACTCATACCATACTGGGTGGTCGGGATATTGGTGGTGACCTTAGGCATGCTGATAGGATGGCTTGTATATGGCCTCGTTCCTGCGGGGAACGTCGGTTGCATCTATCTTGCCGCGGTTCTGTTCAGTCTTGTAATGTCTGGCTTGGGTGTGACTATCGCCAATAAATCATCCACCATATTGCAGAGCATATTCGTGATGTTTGCTTTCATCATGATATTTCAGCTTATGGGTGGTCTGTTCACCCCGATCCCGTCAATGCCGCATTGGGCGCAATACATGACTTATGCCGTGCCTCCACGCTTTTTTATAGAAATAATGCGTGCCGTTTATCTCAAAGGAGCCGGAATATCCGACTTATGGCCCCAATATCTAGCCTTGTCGGGGTTTGCTTTGTTCTTATGTCTTGTTGCCGCCTTGACGTATAAAAAGAGGGCATGAAAACCTGCTGAAAGTAAAGGCGCTATGTCCGAACATTCTTGACACAGCGCCTTTATTCAAGTTTTATTTATATGTGGAAGATGGTATTGTTAGTCCCAACCTGGATCTTCAACATCATTGTCGTCTACACTGGAACCGTCTCCTACGGGCATATCCACATCGGTGTCAGTTGCAGGATTATTCTCAGCATCTTCCCATCCTTCTACTTCAACAGTGAATCTGATGTCACCGTCCAGAATAGGATTGCCAGTGTGGTTTCCACCGGTTGATGGATCAACATATCCGGCGCCGTTGGTGAAGTTCAGGGTGTAGACATATTTTTTGCCGGCCTCCCATTTTGTTTCTGCAGGCACAGGTATTGCAGCCCATGCATAATCCTCGTCATCATCCTCGAATGGATATACCAATGCACCCTCTTTAGTGGTGATCCTGATGTATACGGAGAGATATGCGCCCTCGTCGTTGTTGGTTTGATCGCCTTCTACGTTCCATGCAGTCAGTTCCTGGGGGATCAGCATGGCGTAATCCTGGTACATGAGCGATTGTGCTGTGGCTCCAAGTTCTATTACAGCTTCTTCGTCTGTGTAGATTTTATCATATGTCTTTTTTTCATCTCCCAAAGTCCAGCTGCCGATGCCGTCTGTAAAATCGAAGTCGCCTGTTGAACCTATTTTTGCGATACGCACACCTTTTACTTGGAATTTATAGGTCTCGCTTTCGCTTTTGGCTTTGAACTCAATCTGTGAGAGGTGGTGAGAGAATTGCAGTGCCACACCACTTTCAGATTCCATGTCGGTACCGGTAGCATTGGCGGTGATGAAATCTACCTGGTCGGTAATATTGTCGGCTGTGGAGAATCCTTCTAGGAGTCGCTTGTCTTTGGTGATGGTAAGTGTGCCGCCTAAAGACTATGCGGATGGAGAATATGCATAGAAGTACAGAACAGATCCGTCACCAGGATAGTAATATTTGGTCTCTGATGTGAATATTCCGTTGGTGCCTGTTTCAAGATCTTTTTTGAACTCCAGTTTGCTGAAGTATGGAGCGTCTACTTTGTTATCGTTGAAAGCTGTGACAAAGAAGCTGCTCAGATTGTCTGATGTGGTTTCTATACCTCTTGATGCCATTGATGTACGGAAATCAATGGCACGGCCATTGTTGATGTCAATAGTCTCGTCGCTAGAGCATGAGGTCATGGCGATAGCTGCCACGGAGATTAAAAATAAATGATGTTTCATAATAATAAACGTGAGTTCGATATAAGTAATCAGAACAACGTCAATTGATTGTCCGCCACGAACGCCAAAGAAATCGACGGTTTCTTTGGGAAGAAACAGTATGCGGCAA